>JBILDO010000118.1:0-5884 GCA_044352585.1 Verrucomicrobiales bacterium | reverse complement strand
GGGGCGTGACCTCACCGCAGATCACCAAGCCGCTCTCGGTGAGTGATGCGAAAAAGGCCGGGTTCACCGTCCTCGAAAAGCGGGACCAGGGGACTTACGAGAAGTTGTGAGCCTCCGCCGGGAAACCAGCCGAAGCCGCGGCGAGCGCCGATACCCGCGCCGAACGGGGCCGAGGGCGGCCCCGCTCCTTGGGAAATCGTGAGCTCCTCGGACGCATCGTGATTTTCCGCCCTCCGCGCGGCCCGTTTCAGGGGGCCGGCTTTGGCACGATGAGGAGTTCCCCGTTCTCGATGCGGATCTCCTCGATGCCTTCGAAGAGTTTGGCCGCATCGGGATTCTTCATCGCCTCTTCGAGGAGGTTCTGATTCCGCATCTCGCTCATGAACATTTCGGGAATGGCCGTGCCGTTCACCGAGAGATTCTCGAGGTAAAGCGAGGGACGTCCCGCGGCCATGCCGAGCTTGAGACTGACGTCACCGTTGAAATATTTGTCCTTGAGCAGGTCGGTGGCGATCCCCTCCGGCAGATTGAGATCGTTGAAACTGATGCTCACCTGGCTGCGGAGCTGATCGCCCTCGATCGCGACATTGGCCTTGCCCGCGGCTGCTTCAAAGGCGGGATGGTTCCAGAGGAGGAGATTCAATTCCTCGCCCGTCAACCGCAATGGAACCGGCTGACCGCCCCCGTTCATTCCCACCGCGAAGGCATTGAATTTCTCCGTCGCCGCGTCGATCTGGGCCGGCGACGCCACCGGTGCCTTCACCGGAACGGCGGCCGAGGCGGTGTAGGTGTTGACCGTCGACTCGACCCACTTCATCATCCCGACCACCGCGACGATCACGATCACGACGCAGGCCACGACCGCGAGCAAACAGCCGATCCCGCACCCGGCACCCCATCCGCAACCGGAGCGGCGCGGGGGCGGCACAGTCTGATAGCCCCCCTGCTGGGGCGAGGGCGCGGAATAGAGCGGAGGAGGAGCGTCGTTCATGGCGGGAAGTGTGGGCACACGATAACACGGACGAACCGATTCCCAACCGAATTCAACTTCTCCGGACGGGCCTCCCGGCCGGGGGCTCCCGCCTATTCCGCTTCGAGACCGCGGGGAACGATGCACTCGAGCAGCACGCCATCCCCCCACTCCACCGCGCCCCAGTGGTCGACATCGAGTTCGATCCGGGCGACGGCAAGCGTCGGAAAATCGCCCACCGCTTCCTCCCCGCAGAGACGTCCGACCGCCTCGTGCATTCCCGGATTGTGCCCGAAGATGAGCACCGTCTCCGCGGACTCGTCGAGCCCCTGAATGACCCGCAGGATCAGCTGCGGCGGCGCGAGGTAAAGCTCGGACCGCCTCGCGATGGCCGCCGTATCCAGCCCGAGTCCTCCGGCGATGGCCTCGGCCGTGGTTGCGGCGCGGACCGCCGTGCTCGTCACGATGAGGTCCGGCGTGATTCCCCGTGACCTCAGGGCCTCCGCCATCCGGGGGCAATCGCGGCGTCCTCGGTCGTTGAGGGGGCGGTCGTGGTCGGAGAGCCCGGGATGGTCCCAGTCGGACTTGGCATGACGGATGAGCAGAAGCTGTTTCATCGGGCGGAAGCGGAACCGGGCGGTTTCCGTCGCATCGTCGCGGTGGTTCATCCACCCTCACTGCGCCAGACCCGTCACCTTGACAGAACCCTTTCCTCTCACCAACCTTACTCCGCGTCAAGTCATCGCAGTCCATGAAGTCACCCCTCGCCCTCATCGTCCTCGCCGCCACCCTCGCCTACGGCAACCCCTCCGCCCTCCGTGCCGACAATTGGCCGAACTGGCGCGGCCCCTACCACAACGGTTCCTCGCAGGAAAAGGGATTGCCTGCCGTCTTTTCGAAGACCGACGGAGTCGCCTGGAAAACCCAGCTTCCCGGCGAGGGGGCCTCGACTCCCGTGGTCTGGGACGACGCCGTCTTTCTGACCTCGGCCGATGAGTCGCAGGACGCGATCGTCGGAATCCGGATCAGCGCGAAGACCGGGGAAATCGTGTGGTCGAAGCCCCTCGGGAAAGGCGTCCGTATCGACGAGCGCAGCACCTTCGCCGGCGCCTCCGCCGTCACTGACGGCAAGACCGTCTGGTTCTTCACGGGCAACGGGGACCTCGCCGCCTTCGACTTCGACGGCAAGCCGGTCTGGCACCGGAACATCCAGAAGGACTACGGCGACTTTGCCTTCCAGTGGACCTTCTCCAGTTCACCCCTCCTTTACGACGGCCTCCTCTACCTCCAGGTCCTCCAGCGCGACGTGCCGGTGCATGGACGCGGCCGCACCGATGGTCCGATCGAATCCTTCCTTCTCGCGATGGATCCGGCCACCGGGGAAACAAAGTGGCGGCACGTCCGCCCCAACGAGGCGGTCCAGGAATCGAAGGAAGCCTTCTCCACCCCCATCCCCATCCTCCACGAGGGACGCCCCGAGCTTGTCATCGCCGGGGGCGATTGCCTCACTGGCCACGACCCGTCCACCGGAAAGGAACTCTGGCGATGGGGCACCTACAATCCCGAAAAAATCGGACACTGGCGTCTCGTCCCCTCCCCCGTCTACGGAGCGGGCACCCTCCTCATCTCCGCGCCGAAGGGAGAACCCGTCTACGCCATCGCCGCAGGTGGCAACGGAACCCTCGCGGACACCGCGAAACTCTGGGTCACCGAGGGCAAGGAGGCCACCACCGACGTGCCAACGCCGCTCTTCTACGACGGTTATTTCTACATCCTCAACGACCGCAACAAGTTCCTCACCTGCATCCATCCCGTCTCGGGCAAGGTCGTCTGGAGCAAGGCGATCGATGCCAAGGTCAAGCTCGAAGCCTCCCCCACCGGAGTCGATGGCAAGATCTACCTCATCAGCCACCTCGGCGAGGTCTTCGTCTTCAGTGCCGGGCCCGAGGGCGGCGAGTTGCTCAATGCCACCACCTTCGGCGAATCCCAGAGCGTGAACATCCGCGCCTCGATCGTGCCCGCGAACGGCACGTTGTTCCTGCGCACCGACAATGTGCTTTATGCGGTGAGGAAGTGACGGGATCATCGCTCTCTCATCCCCGCAACCACGGTCCGATTCTCTTCCACGTTCCTTCGGCGAAAATCAAATCGCGGCGGCGTTCCGAGGGGCGACGGTGCCGTTTCGGCGGCTCAAATTCCCCTTGACCTCCCGCGCGATTCCCGGCAAAACCGGACCATGCATCCCCACCGCGGTTCCACCATCCTCGTCCTCGGAATCCTCAGCCTCGTCGTCTGCGCCGTCTGCGGTCCCATCGCCTGGGTCATGGCCAACAAGGACATTGCGGAGATGGACGCCGGCCTGATGGATCCCCTTGGAATGGAACAAACCAAGGCCGGAAAGATCTGCGGTATCATCGGGACGGTCCTTCTGATTCTCGGCCTGATCCTTGGAGTCCTCTGCGCGGTTTTCGTCCCCTTTTTCATCGGAGCGGTCGCGAGCCAGGGATCGATGCAGTGATCCTCCCGCCGGGCGAAGCCGGATCCTTGCTGACGTTTCCGCCATTCCCTCAATCGAGGAGACGGATGCGCTTGTTGACGTCGGTGTTGATCGAATGATAGGGCTGCGAGAGGTTGCCCCGCGAAAAAAGCGTCTGCCGGAGATGTTCGGTGTCGTCCTGGCCGATCGCGTTGCTGAAAATCGGGGTGAGATATTCGATGCCGGTCCGCGACGGCCTCATCAGAATCGGATCATAGAGGTCCGGATGCATCTGGCGCGCATGGATCAGCCCCCAGCGGTCCCGGAGCCGGTTCGCGTCATAGCCTTCGACGTGGAACCCCCGCGCGGAGCCATGCTGCAGGATCGACAGCGCGTTGTTGCGGCCCTGGGTGAGCAAATCGACGGTCTGGGCCCCGAGTTGGGCCGCGTAGAAGCGGTCGAAGAGGAGGGGACGGCCGCCTCGCTGGGTGTGGCCGACTTTCCGGGTGAAGATGGCTTCCCTCGCCGACCTGCCCCGCCGATAGTTGCGGAAATATTGATCCCCGATCATCTCGATCAGTTTGGCCCTGAGCGCCTCGGCCGCGCCCGTGAGGGTCACGTTTCCGGCCGGGTCGGTGCTCGACTTCTCGGCCCCGAGCTCATGCCCGGAGGCATCGACGATGCCTTCCCCACAGACAATGACGACGTTCTTCTGGAGGTCGTAGATCTGCTTGACCCGTTCGACGAGCTGCTCGAGGTCGAGGGGGCACTCGGGGACGAGAACGATGTCGGGACGACCATAGGCGGAGCCGAGGGCGAGGTAGCCCGAGTGCCTCCCCATCACCTCGATGATGGCGATGCGGCGGTGGCTCTCCGCCGTGGTCCGGATCCGTTCCACCCCGCTCGCTGAGACGAAGACCGCGGTGGCGTAGCCGGGCGTCACGTAGTTGACCAGATTCTCAAGGTCGAAGCCGCTGCGCGAGGCCATCCGCCCGAGACGGTGGCCCGAGGGCGACGACGGGTCGTCGATCCGGGTCCACTCGTCCGGTTCGCTGGGATAATTGAGCCCGAGATCGTTGTCGATCGTCTTCGGAGCGAGAACCGCGGGGATGCACTCCGCGATCGGCTGCAGTCCGTTCAGGGTTCCGTCACCACCGACGCAGATGAGGCCATCGGCCCGCAGACGATGGAGACGCTCGGTGATGAGCTGCAATCCCGCGGTGTCATTCGGGTCGACGAAATCCCGGGATGAGCCGATCAGCGTGCCACCGATCGTCGGATCGAGCTCCGGAATCGCCTGGAAGAGGGGATTGAGGTGGACATGCGGAACGCGCGGATTGAAGAGGCAGTTGAAGCCCTTGATCAATCCGATCATCTCCACGCCGAGCTGGTTGGCCCGGGTCACGGCACCGTGGATGGTGGCGTTCAGGGCGGGCGTGTCCCCTCCGGCCGTGAGAATGGCAATGCGTTTCATGGTCGGAGGCGCCGCGGATCGCTGGCGCTCCTCTCCCGGAGCAGGGGCCATGCCAAGTCCCGCCAACCCGCCCCGGGATCGAAAACGCTCCCCTGCCGCTCACTTCACCGTCATCTCCCCCTTCATGAGGATCCAGTGCCCCGGAAAGGTGCACAGGTAGGGATACACGCCGGGCTCGGTCGGGGCGGTGAAGCGAAGCGTCTCACTCGTGCCGTGGTCGAGCAGCTTGGTATGGTAAAGGATCTTGTCCGATGAAGGGATGAACCCCTTCGACAATCCCGCGGGATCCTTCGCCATCTCGTTGCCCGCCATGCCGAGTTCCTCCAGGGAACCGGGCTTTCCGATGACGAGGTTGTGCTGGGTCACGTCGGGATTGGAAAGGACCAGCTTCACCGGCCGGCCCGGGGAGACGGTGAAGGAGGTCGTGTCGTAGAGCATGCGTTCGGGCAGGCAGCCAATCCGGACGGTGAGCAGTTCCGGCTGCGCGTCAAAGGCGGCATCCTTCGCGTTGAGTTTCGAAATGAGGGGCTTGTCCTTCTTCTTGTCCCAGCTTTTGAGAAAGGCGGCCAGAGCGGGGTGGTCGCGGTTCGCCTCGACCGCGGGTCGCAGGGCCTCGGAGTTCAGGGCGCAACGGGCCGCATAGCGGAGATGGTCGCCCATGGCTTGGTCGAAGGCCGGCAGGATTGCCTGCAGCGCCCCGTCACCCCCGAGGTAACTCGCCGCAATCACCGCCTCCATCCGGACGAGGGCGTCGGGATCGGACGCGGCGCGAGCGAGAAGCGGAATGATGTCTTTGTCAGGATCAAGATATCGCAATTGCCGCACCGCCGCGCCCCGGGCCTCGGGCACTTCGCAAACAAGCAGATCGCCGGTCAAGGCGGGGCGATCCTCTCCGATCCACCGCGCCATCCACATCGCCTCGACCTGGTGATGACGGTATCTTGAATCCTTCGGATCGAGACCC
>JBILDO010000088.1:0-19368 GCA_044352585.1 Verrucomicrobiales bacterium | reverse complement strand
CGGCGACATACTGACGCGCGAGACCCTCGTCGAAAAGGAGGCGGTTGTCGACGCCTTCCGCGTGGGTGAGGCCGACCTTCGCGGCAACCCGCCCGCGCGAGACGGACTTGCCGAGGAGGGACCGGGCTTCGCCCTCGAGTTCGAGCAGGGCGGCGGGGAGGTTCACCGAGATATCGGCTTGCTTCCGGTTCACCCCGGAAAGCTCGACCTCGAGTTTCCACCCGTTCACGACGGCCACCCCCCGGCCGTATCCGGTCATGCTTCGCATGCGCTTGAAAGAAAGAGGAGATCACCCCTCGGCGACCTCGCGGATGTCCTCGAGCGCGCCGATGAAGTCGTCGAGGAATTCCACCGGAACCATGATGGTGTCGCGACGGCCCCGGACGTCCTCGGTGATTTTAACGAACTGTCCGCGATCGTTCTCCTTCAAATCCAAGAAGAAGATTTTCCGGTCCGCGATGATTTTCTCGGTATGAATGGGGCGGTCGTTCGCCCCCTGTTTATCCGCGTCGTAGCCGATCATGATCTGCCTCCTCAAACAAGCTTGCCTTCATGGCGCGGTCCAGCGTTCACACCGGAACCACCCCGTTGTTGTTATCACCGCGGTAAATCCTTGCAAGGGGCGGCCCATCACAAAAAGTCACTTTTTTTTGTAACAAAACGCGTGGGACGCGATCAGCGGCCCTCGCTTGCGGCCTTTGCCGTTTGCAAAATCGGCGCTACAGTGCGCCCCTCCGAACCTTCCCATCCCATCCATGCTCCAGACCGTTTTCACCAAGCTCTTCAAGCTGCGAGAGCAGGCGGCCCGCCGTCCGGGAGCCGACGAGGGTTTCGATCCGCACGAGAAACCCTTTCTCGACCACCTCGACGACCTCCGCGTCACGCTCTTCAGGATCATCCTGACGCTCGGCATTTCCACGGCGATCAGCTTCATCTTCAACAAGGAGATCTTCCAGTTCGTCCAGATCCCGGCGAAGTCCCCCATCGCCGAGATCGCGCCCGGCGTGACCCTCTACGAGAAGCTCGATCTGATTCCGCTCGCTCCGACCGAGTTGATCTTCCTGATGTTCAAGCTCTCGTTTTACTGCGGGATCATCTTCACCTTTCCCTTCACCGTCTTTTTCCTGTTCCAGTTCCTCATGCCCGGCCTGCGCCAGGCGGAGAAGCGGACCATCATTCCCGGAGTCGGGATCGGCTTCATCCTTTTCCTGATCGGCGCAGCTTTCGCCTTCTACGTGGCGACACCCCTCGCCCTCAAGTATTTCTATCAGTTCGAAAACGAACGCCTCTCCGCGACCGATCCCGCAAACGAGGCGCTCTCGCGTCCGGTCTCGGACATCGCCCTGATCGGCGTCGACGGCCAGCACATCCCGCCCCTCGACGCGACGAAGGCCGATCCGGCTCCCGGGGCGGAAGCCAAGCCGGCCCTTCCGCCGGAGATGCGCGCCGCGATCCGGGATTACCTGCGCCAGACCCTCGCCACCGCGGAGGGCGCGAACTTCCAGCTACGCTACGACGAGCCACGCGACAAACTCGTGCTCGTGACGGCGAAGGGCGGGAAGAGTTCCTACCAGATCGGCAAGTATATCAGCTTCATCTCTCAGCTCGTCCTCGTCTTCGGGATCAGCTTCCAGATGCCCATCGTCGTCACGATCCTGGTGAAACTCGACCTGCTCACCGCCAGCGTCATGCGCAGCACGCGGTCCTATGCCTGGGTCATCATCATCGTGGTCGCGGCGGTCCTCACCCCAAGCCCGGACGCCTTCACCATGGGCCTCCTCGCCGTGCCCCTCATCCTCCTCTATGAAATCTGCATCATCATCGCCTCGATCCTTGAGCGAAGCCGCGTGAAGCGCGAGCGGGCCGAGGAGGAGGAGCGCAAGAGCCGGCTCGAGAAGCTCTACCTGAAGCCCGCCTCGGAACTGAGCGAGGAGGAGAAGGCCGAGATGCACCGCGCCGAGATCGAGCAGTATGAGCGGGAGCACGCCCATCTTTACCAGGACGAAAACGAGCACGTCGCCCGCGACAGCTTCCACGGGGGCGACCACGCGAACCACGACGAGAGCTGGCACGCCGACGACCACTACTGGCACGATGACGGGCATCACCACGATGATCACGCCGATCCGCACTCCCATGATCCGCATGCACACGGAATGGAGAGCGACCACGCCGAACCCGAGGATCTGAAGCCGGAGGATGAAAAATCCGCGCCGGTCGAGGAACCGAAGCGCGATCCCTGGCCGGAATACCAGAACTGCGAACCCGAGGGCCCGATCGTCGATCTCAACCACGCCTCGCTCGAGGAACTCCAGACGCTACCGGGCATCGACGAGGAACTGGCCCGGACCCTGATCGATTGCCGCCCCTACGAGACCTTCGACGACCTCGACCGCGTCCCCGGGCTCGGCCCCGACCTGATCATTCGAATCACCGAGCGGATCATGCTCGGGTGATTCGTCCGGATTGCTTCCGCTTCAACCATCCCCCACCCCACCACATGTCCTCCCCTGTCAGAATCCTCGTCGTCGGCTGCGGCCACATGGGCAAATCCCACGCCAAGGCCTACCATGCCATGGACGGTTTTGAGATCGTCGGCGTGGTCTCGCGCGGCGAAGCCTCGCGCCGCGACCTCCTCGACTCCCTCGGCGCGGAGTATCCGCAGTATTCCAACTACGAGGAGGCTCTCGCCGCGACGAAGCCCGACGCGGTCTCGATCAACACCTATCCGGACACGCACGCCGACTACACGAAGAAGGCCTTCGCGGCCGGCTGCCACGTTTTCCTCGAGAAGCCCATCGCCGAGACCGTCGCCGAGGCCCGGGCCATCGTCGATGCGGCGAAGGCGGCGAACCGCAAGCTCGTGATCGGATACATCCTCCGCGTCCACCCGACCTGGGCCCGGTTCATCGAGGTGGCGCAGACCCTCGGCAAGCCGCTCGTGATGCGGATGAACCTGAACCAGCAGTCCTCCGGCGAGATGTGGCACACCCACCGCATGCTCATGAACTCGATGTCGCCCATCGTCGACTGCGGCGTTCACTATGTCGACGTGATGTGCCAGATGACGCGCTCGCGGCCGGTTCGCGTCAGCGCGATCGGTGCCCGGCTCACCGAGGAGCTCGTGCCGGGGATGTACAACTACGGCCAGCTCCAGGTCACTTTCGAGGACGGCTCGGTCGGCTGGTATGAGGCGGGCTGGGGCCCGATGATGAGCGAGGTCGCGTATTTCGTGAAGGATGTCGTCGGACCGAAGGGCTGCGTCAGCATCTCGGGAGTGAAGGAGGGAGAGACCTCGAGCGACAACATCGACTCGCACTCGAAGGCCGCGGCGCTGAAGGTGCACCACGCCGAACTCGGCGCGGATGGCAAGTTCGCGAAGCCCGACGAGATCCTCGACTGCGCCGACGAACCCGACCACGACGGGCTTTGTTACCGCGAGCAGGAGGTCTTCCTCAACGCGATCCGCAACGACGTCGATCTCTCCGACCACATGGAGGACGCGGTCAACAGCCTCCGGATCGTCCTCGCCGCCGACGAGGCCTTCCGGACCGGGAGGATGGTGGATTTGTGAGGGCGACGCGGAGCCGCGGCTCCGAGGTGCTCGCGCACCAGACCCTTTGAGATCCGCGAGCTGACCCTCCTGGGCCAAGCTTACCCGAGGGGCGCAAGGTCGATCCAGCGGCGCTCGGCCCAGCTTTGCAGGCCGGCCTCGGCGAGCTGGACACCCTTGGCCCCCTCCATCAGATCATAGGGGAACGGCTCGTCGAGGGCGACGTGGCGGAGGAAGAGCTCCCACTGGATCTTGAAGGCGTTGTCGTAGACGGTCGCGTCCGGCACTTCCTGCCAGCCCTCGAAGAAATTGATCGGCTGCGGGATGTCGGGGTTCCAGACCGGCTTCGGTGTCGTGCCGAGGGATTGCACCCAGCACTTGCGCAGGCCGACCACGGCGGAGCCGTGGGTGCCGTCGACGTTCATCACGAAGAGGTCGTCGCGCCGCACCCGGACGTCCCACGAGCTGTTGAACTGGCAGACGGCGCCGTTCTCGAGCTCGAAGGTCGCGTAACAACTGTCATCGGCGGTGCACTCGTAGGCCTTGCCGGCCTCGTCGATGCGCTCGGGGATGTGGACCGCGCCGAGGCAGGAGACGCTCTTGATCGGACCGAAGGTGTGGTCGATGAGGTAACGCCAGTGGCAGAGCATGTCGATGATGATGCCTCCGCCGTCTTCCTTGCGGTAGTTCCAGCTCGGGCGCTGGATCGGCTGGTCGGCGTCGTGACCGGTGAAGACCCAGTAGCCGAACTCGCCGCGCACCGAGAGGATGCGGCCGAAGAATCCCTGGTCGATGAGCAGCTTCAGCTTGCGGATTCCGGTGAGCCAGAGCTTGTCCTGGACGACACCGTTCTTCACCCCGGCCTCGCGGCAGAGATTGGCGAGGCGCACCGCCTCGGCCGTCTCCACGGCGGTGGGTTTCTCGCAGTAGATCGCCTTACCCGCCTTGACCGCCTTCTCGACGAAACCGGCGCGGTGCAGGGTCGAGCTGGCGTCGAAGAAGACCCGGTTGTGGGGATCGGCGAGGGCCGCGTCAAGATCGGTGGTCCAGCGCTCCACGCCGTATTTCGTCGCAAGCTCGCGCAGCTTGTGTTCGTTGCGTCCGGTGAGGATGGGGTCGACCTGGATGGTTTGTCCGGGCGCGATGCGGATGCCGCCCTGGTCGCGGATCGCGAGGATGGAACGGACCAGGTGCTGGTTGGTGCCCATGCGTCCGGTGACGCCGTTCAAGATGATGCCGATGTTCATGAGGATGGCGGGCGCGGAGCGCCCGGTAAAAGGTGGGAAGGTAAAAGGTAAAAGGTTGGGAGTTTGCGGGGCTGGTGCCCCGTGAATGGGTTCAACGATGTTCCGTGTAGGCCTGCTGGATACGGGCGAGGAACTCGTCCTGGTCGACGGACCACCAGCGGTTGGAGAAGATTTCGACTTCGTGGTAGCCGGAGAAGCCGGCGGACTCGACCATGGCGCGCATGCCCTTGAGGTCGATGCAGCCCTCGCCCATGAGGCCGCGGTCGTTGAGGAGATCGGTCGTCGGGGTGAGCCAGTCGCAGATGTGGAAGGCGAAGAGGCGGTTCTTCTCCCCGGTCAGGGCGATCTGGGCGGCGAGGTCGGGATCCCACCAGACGTGGTAGGCGTCGACGGCGAGTCCGACGAGGGGATGATCGAGTTCATCGCAGACGGCGTTGGCCGAGGCCATCGTGTTGATCGCGCTGCGGTCGTCGGCATACATCGGATGGAGCGGCTCGATCCCAAGGCGGACATTGAGTTCCTCGGCGAGGGGCAGGACCGCGGCGATGCCGTCGGCGATCTGCCGGCGCGATTCCGCGAGCGGCTGACCGGGCACGGCCCCGCAGACGAGGACGACGAGCGGGGCGCCGAGCTCGGCCGCCTCGCGGATCGCACGGCGGTTTTCCTCGATCGCCTCGGCGCGGCCTTCCGCGGTTTTGTTAGGAAAAAAGCCGCCCCGGCAGAGCGAGACGATCTCCAGATTCCGGGCGCGGAGATCATCACCGACGCGGGCGATGTTCCGTCCCTCGAGAGCCTGCCGCCAGACCGTGATGCCGCCGATGCCGGCGGCGGCGTATCGGTCCATCGCCACCTCGATCGGCCAAGGCTTGGTGGTGATGGTGTGGACGCAGAGGCGGGAGTTACGGGTCATGGGCCAAGGGTGTGGCATGGGCATCCTGCCCATGCATCGGTCATTTCAAGAACTGAGGAGCGGGGCAGGTGGATTGCGTTCGTTCGCAATGGGGTTCTCGTGGTGTTCGAAGTCTCGTCACGATGCACGGGCTGGAAGCCCGTGCTACGCCAGCTTGAAATTCGCGATGCCAAGGCGTTCGGCGATGCGGAGGGGACGGACGAGGGCTTCGCGCATGCGGTCGGCCTCGTCGGCGGGGCGAACATCGGGGCAATCGGGATGGATTTCGCTCGAGTCGATCAGGCCGAGCAGTTTCAGGACGTGCGCGGTGCTGTGCTTGTAGGCGGCGGCGCTGCCGCCGGCGTCGAGTCGGAAGACGGCGTCCTCGAGCGACTGGAAGGCTTCGAAGAGCTTGTAGACCCGCGTGTCGAACGGCGCACTCCGCCACATCCGCTTCGCCTCGCAGATGAGCGGACAAGCCGAGACGCCGGCACCGATGAGGAGGGGAAGCCCCACCCGGATGGCCGCTGAGATCCCGAAGTCGTCGCCGCTGTGGGGAGCGAAGTCCAGCTTCAGATCCCGGCACATCGAAGCCCAGTAGAGGAAATGGGGCTCGTCGAGCGTCGAGATTTTCCCGCCGACAAACTTCGGGTGATTCGCCAGCTCGTGCAGCAGCCAGGGCCCGAAGGGAGTCGCCCAGGGCACGAAGGCGGGCTCGAGGGCGTGGACGATGCCGGGCACGGTGAGCATCTCGGCGATCTCGAAGTAGGCATCGCGGCGTTTTTCGGTTCCGAGCTCGTTAAGCAGCTTCGAGGTCATGATCATGATCTCGACCTTGTCGAAACTCTGCGCGATCTCGAAGTGCGGACGATACCACTCCGGCTTGAACGTATCGCCCGAGGCGCCCGTCGCGGTCGATCCGCAGATGATGGTCGGGTCGGGGAAAGCGGCGCGGAAACGCCGGATGACCTCGCCGTAGAGTTCGAGGGAAAGGTTGAAGATGTAGCCCGTGTCGGCATTGAGGACGAAGGCAATCTCGATCCCGGCGGCCTCGGCGCAGGAGCTCATCCAGCGGATGCTGTTCTCGAAGCCCTCCCAGTCGGGCTTGCCGTCGCGGAACGGCAGCAGGGTCGCGACGCAGAGGCGGGCCTTGGAGGTGTGATCGACGAGGGCTTCCTCCGGCGTGTGGGCCCAGATGGTTTCCTCCCAGGACGTGGAGGGTTTCAGATCGGCGGGATCGGTGATCATGAATTAAACGTTAGCCAATCCGCCGGAAACGGGTGAGAATTTTTTCGTCCTAATTAGCACAAAACCGATGTCGATTTCGTGAGAACGCGGGAATTCCAACCCATCCTCCTCGAGGACCTCAGGATCCGCTGGCCCGGATTCACGATCCGCCGGGTCGCCCTGAACCAGCACATGCCGAGGGTCGAGCGGCTAGGCGAGCACGTCCATCGCTTCTCCCAGATGCTGCTCTACCTGCGCGGCGAGGGGCAACAGCACCTCGGCGGCCGGACCCTGCCGGTGGGCCGCGGGACCGTGCTTGTGATCCCGCCGGGACAGCCGCACCGCTTTGAAAAGACCCGGGCGGTGCGGCCGATCTGCCTCGCGATCGACTTTGAAACGACCGGGTCCTCCGGCTGGCGGGAGTCGGCGACCCTGCTCCCGGGTGAGCTTGCCCGGATCGAGCACCAGCTCGTGCGGCTCCATGAGGCAAGGCGGCGGCCCGATCCCTTTTCCCTCCAGTCCGCGGCCCTTGTCGTTCCCCTACTCGCCTGCCTCGCCGGAGCGGTCTCGGGCACGCCGTCCCGCGGCGGAGGTCCCGTCACCTCGCAGGTGAAGTCCGTCGCGACCCGGCACGGCTTTTCCGGACTTTCGCCGGGGCTCGTCGCCGCCTCGCTCGGGCGTTCCCTCGATCACCTCAACCGCAACCTCCGCGCGGAAAGCGGGATCACCCTGGGCGGACTCCTCAACGAACTGCGCCTCGCCGAGGCCACGCGCCTGCTCCGCGGTTCCGACGCGGAAATCGGCGCGGTGGCCGAAGCCGTGGGGATGGACGACCAGAACTACTTCTCCCGCTGGTTCCGCCGCCTCGCCGGCCAGACCCCCACCCGCTGGCGGGCGGCCATGCGGGAGTGACCCCGGTTCCCCGCACCGGACGCGGGGCGACGGCTCCGCAAGTCCGCGCTTGCCGTAACCTCCCGGATCAGGGATCGTTCCGCTCGCCTTCGATTCCGACTCCCCCCATCCTTCCCATGACCCTGCGTTCTTATTTCTTCCTCGCCGCATTGCTCGCCGGTTCCTCCCTGCTGCGCGCCGCAGACCCGATCCCGTTGCCGCACGAAAACAGCGACATCGCCGTCGATCCGGCGGTGACCTGGGGACTCCTCGACAACGGTCTGCGCTACGCGATCCTCCCGAATCCGGAACCGCCGGACCGCGTCAGCATGCGCCTCTTCGTCGACGCCGGGTCGCTCATGGAGAACGACGACCAGCAGGGCCTCGCCCACTTCCTCGAGCACATGGCCTTCAACGGGACGAAGAATTTCCCCGCCGGCGAGATGGTCGAATACTTCCAGCGCCTCGGGATGGGCTTCGGGAACCACACCAACGCCCACACCTCCTTCAACGAGACCGTTTACAAACTCGAGCTGCCCAAGAGCGACGCCGCCATGATCGACGAGGGCATGAAGCTCTTCCGAGACTACGCCGACGGCATGCTCCTCGATCCGGACGAGATCGAGGACGAGCGCGGCATCATCCTCAGCGAGAAACGCACCCGCGACTCGGTCGATTGGCGCACCTTCGTCGAGCAGATCGCCTTCGCCTTCCCCGGACAACGCATCTCGAAGCGCCTGCCCATCGGGACGGAGGAAGTGATCAAGGGGGCGCCGCGCGAACGCTTCGCCGAGTTCTACGAGAACTGGTATACCCCAAACCGCATGGCTGTCATCGTCGTCGGCGACGTCGAGGTGGCCGCGGTCGAGGGGATCGTGAAAAAATACTTCGGCGACCTCCCCGCCCGCGAGAAACGCCCCATGCCGCCCATGGGGGAAATGTCGAAGCGCGGTTTCGCCTCCCACTACCACCACGAGGCGGAGGCCGGCGAGACCTCTGTTTCGATCGAGGCGTTGAAGCCGCGTCTCGACCCGCCGGACAACATCGAGCGCCGCCTCTACGACCTGCACCTCATGATCGCGAGCCGAATGATCGACCGCCGCCTCGAGCGGCTCGCCAAGCAGCCCGACGCCCCCATCAGCTCGGCGAGGATGAGCGCGGGAGACTTCTTCGAGCTCGGTTTCGCCCTTTACACCTCGATCGATGCGGACTGCAAGCCCGAAAAATGGAAGCCCGCCCTCGCCCTCATCGAGCAGGAGCTCCGCCGCGCCCTCGAGCACGGCTTCACCAAGGCGGAACTCGACGAGGCCAAGGCCAACATCCGCGTCATGTATGAACAGGCCGCCAAACAGATGGCGACGCGCCAGTCCCGCGAACTCGCCGACGACCTTGCGGGACGCCTCGGGTCGCGCCGCATCTTCACGAGCCCGGCCGACGACCTCCCCCGCGTCATTGCCTCCCTCGACAAGATCACCGCGGAAGGCTGCCGCGACCACCTTCGCGAACTCTGGGGTTCGGCCAACGAAACCCTCGTCATGGTCTCCGGCAACGCGACGATCGAGAATCCCCTCGCCACGATCGCGTCGGCCTACAAGGAGAGCGAGGCCGTCGCCGTGGCCGCGCCCGAGGAGAAGGCCGTGGCCGAGTTCGCCTACGCGAAGCTTCCCGAGCCTGGCACCGTGGCCGAGCGGAAGGAAGTCGAGGACATCGGCGTGACCCAGCTCCGCTTCGGCAACAACGTCCGGGTGAACCTCAAGGTCACCGATTTCGAGGACGCCGCCGTTTACGTGAAGGCCCGCATCGGATCCGGTCTCATCACCGAACCGGCACCGGGCTTGTCATTCTTCCTCGGCAGCATTTTCTCCAAGGGCGGACTCGAGGCCCACAGCGACGACGACCTGAAGGCTCTCTTCGCGGGCAAGCCGGTCGAGGTGAACTTCACCGTCGACGACGATGCCTTCGCCCTTTCCGGCCAGACCACGCCCGAGGCCCTCGCCGACCAGCTCACCCTGATGCGCGCCTACGTCACCAATCCCGGGTTCCGGGAGGAGGCCGTGACCGAGTTCAAGGGGGCGCTCGACTACGTTTACCAGCAGCTCGAGCGGACGCCGGGCGGTTTCGCCCAGGACGAGGTCGCGACCTACCTTCACGGCGGCGACGCGCGCTTCGGATTCCCCGCCCGCGGCGCGGTCGAGGCGTTCACCACCTCCCAGGCCCGCGAGTGGATCATGCCCGACCTCGCGAAGGGCTATTGCGAGATCACCGTGGTCGGCGACTTCGACAAGGAGGAGACGATCGAACTCCTCGCGCGGACCTTCGGAAACCTCCCCGGTCGCGACGCGACGAAACCGCCCCTTGAAAAGGAGCGGGTCGTGAAGTTTCCCGCCGGCGGCGAGAAGGAGTTCCTCTTCGAGTCCGAGATTCCCAAGGGCATGGCCGTGGTCCACTGGCCCACCACCGACATCTTCCAGATCGAGAAGACGCGGCGCCTCGGCATGCTCTCGGCCATCCTCGACGACCGGCTCCGCATCAAGATCCGCGAGGAACTCGGCGACGCCTACAGCCCTTTCGCCCACAACCTGCCGAGCGACACGTGGAAGGGCTATGGATACCTCTTCGCCTCGGTCACGGTCGACCCGGCCCAGGCCGCGAAGGTCAACGGCGTCATCGCCAGGATCGCCTCCGACCTCGCCAAGGGCGACAGCATCACCGCGGACGAACTCGACCGCGCCAAAAAACCCCAGGTCGTCTCGATCGAGGAGATGCGCCGGACGAACCGCTACTGGATGGGCAGCGTCCTCGAATCCTCGCAGGAGTATCCCCAGCGCCTCGACTGGTCGCGGACCTTCGTGGACGACTACAAAAACATCACCGTCGAAGAGATCAACGCCCTCGCGGAGGAGTTCCTCAAGGACGACACCCGCGTCTCCATCGTGATCAAACCGAAGCAGGCAACCAATTGAAACGAACCCGGAGAGAACGGGTCGTGACCGCACCCGAAGTTCCGGCTTCGAACCGCTCGCGATGAGTCCGGAAGCGGGCCCGTCACCTTCTCCCGCAGGATCAAGACCTGCCTCAATCGTCCGCGTGGTGGAGCCAGTCGGGATTCGCGACGATGACGCTGAGGATGTCGTGGGTGACCTTCGCGGGCGCCTGGTTCGCGTTGATCGCGGCGCGGCGGTCGGCGTAGTGGTCGATGAGCTCCCGGGTCGACTCCTCGTAGGTGCGGATGCGGCGCTGGATGACCTCGTCGCTGGCGTCGTCGAGCCGGCCCTCCTTGATGGCGCGCTTGCGAATACGAGTGATGAGTTCGTCGCGATTCGGACAGGAGAGGTGGAAGAGCTGGAGCACCTCGATGTGCTCCTCGAGGATCCGCGCTTGTTCGATGCTGCGGGGGATGCCGTCGAGGATGAGGATGTCGATGTCCGGCTTGAACATGTGGAGGTCGGCCCGGGCGTCGATCTGGACCTTGAAATAGCGGATCGTGAGCTCGTCGGGAACCAGTTCCCCCTTGCGCGAGTAGGAGATGAACTCCTGGCCGATCGGGGTGCGGGTGTCCATCGCCCGGAAGGCGTCGCCCATCGAGAAGTGATAGAAACGGGGGATCGCCCCGAGGATCTGGCCCTGGGTGCCCTTGCCGCAACCGGGGGCACCGAGGAAAATGAAGGCTTTGTACTTTTCGGGGCGGACTCCGGTCATGGGGCGAAGGGGCGGGAATTCGACTGTCGCAATGAGGATTAGCGGCTACCGTAGGGCGGAGTCAACCCCGAGTCATGTTTTTCAGCCCCTTTCTCGCCGCCCGCTACCTCAAGCCCAAGCGCACCTTCGTCTCGATCATCACGGTGATCTCCATCCTCGGGGTGGCCCTCGGCGTGTGGGCCATGATCGTGGTCATCGCCGTCTTCACCGGATACGGCGAGCGGATCAAGGACAGCATTCTCGGATTCGAGCCGCACCTCGTCATCGACTCGGGCGGGATCATGGAGAACTGGCCCGAGCCCTACGAGAAGATCAAGGCGATGGAGGGCGTCGTCTCGGTGACGCCCTACGTGCGGGGCCAGGTCGTGATGGATTTCAACGGGCTCCGCAGCGCGCCCGTCATCCGGGGGATCCTCCCGCCGCAGGGAAAGGAGCTCGAGCAGATGCGGAGCAAGATCGCGAAGCAGCCCGACCCGCGCGACCCTGAAAATCCGGCCAAAGCGCTGCCCCTCGGCGACTTTTTCGGCGAGAACGACTACTACTCCGCGGTCATCGGCGACGGCATCGCCGAGGGCCAGAACATCAAGGTGGGCGACAAGATCCTCCTCTACTCGCCCCGCGATATCGACGCGGTGATGAAGTCGCTCGATCGCGTCGAGGGCGCGGCGAACGAGGCCGACCGCAAGCAAGGCATCGACGAAATCCGCGAGATGACGGCGCCCCAGGAGGTCACGGTGACGGGCATCTTCGACTCGGGCCACTGGGACTTCGACGCGAACATCATCTTCGTCCACCTTGAGACGGCCCAGGTCCTCTACAATTTCGACCTCGAGGAATGCCACGGCATCGCCGTCCGCACCGACGACGCCTTCAAGGCGAACGACTACCTCGCGAAACTGCACGCGATGTTGCCGGAGCACTACCGCGTCCTCACGTGGGGTCAGATGAACAAGCTCGTCTTCGACGCGGTCGCGGCGGAAAGGCAGGCGATGTTCCTGATCCTCTTCATCATCATGATCGTGGGCAGCTTCGGGATCATGAGCACGATGATCACGATCACGGTGCAGAAGCGGACCGAGATCGGCCTGCTCAAGGCCCTTGGTTCCGTCGAAGGACAGATCGCCTGGGTCTTCCTCTTCCAGGGCATGCTCGTGGGTCTCATCGGCGTGGTCGTCGGGTTCGCCCTCGCCGAGGTCACGATCCATTTCCGCAACGACATCTCCCAGTGGATCGGCCGTGTCTTCAATGTCGATATCTTCTCGGCCGAAATCTACAAGGTCGATGGCGGGCTCCCCGCCGAACAGACCCCGCGCGACCTCGGCATCATCACCGCGAGCGCCTTCGTCTGCTGCACCCTCGCGGCTCTCATTCCTGCCCTGATCGCCGCCTTCCTCCAACCCGCGAAGGCGCTGCGGAGCCAGTAGCCTCATCCCGCTCCCGGACGCCTCCGCCCGGTGTTGCGCTTCTCCACCCTTTCCGAACCGATGGACTTCTTTCTCTCTCTCGGCGGCTCCAAGGCGGGCCCCTACACGATCTTCAAGGTCGGCGAACTCCTCGAGAGCGGTGCCGCCAACCCGGACACACTGGCCTGGCACCGCGGCCTCGACGGATGGAAACCGATCCGCGACGTTCCCGCGCTCGAGGCGGTGCTCCAGCAGGTCGAGACGCCTTCCTCCGGCGCCCAATCCGCGCCGCCCGCTCCACCCGCCTCTCCGTCCCGCCTTCCCCTCCCTCCCGAGCCGCTCCCCGGCACCCCTCTCCCGCAGGTGGGACCGGCTCCGGCCCAGGTCCTGACCCGCGCGGCGGTGGAGCCCTCGCGGCCCTTCGTCCGGTTCTGGGCGAGGATGTTCGATTTCACACTTGTCTCCGTGATCGTCTTCCAGTTTTCCGATTTTGCCTTCCCTCAGCCACAGGCCGGAGAGAACCTGGGGCAGTTCTACACGCGTTACTTCGAGGAGATGGGAAGCCCCGGGATCGTCGTCTTCGCCCGCACCCTCTTTTTCGCGCAGATCGGCTGGAACCTCCTCGAGGCCGTGCTCATCCACCTCTTCGGAGCCACCCCTGGAAAGCTCCTCTTCGGGTTGAAGGTGCGGCCGGCCGAGGGCGGCCGGATCGCCTTCCTGCCCTCGCTGGGCCGCGCCTTTTATGTCTATGTGCTGGGCGTGGGATTCTATCAATTCCCGTTCATTCTCATCGGTATGATTTTCAGTTTCTTTCGACTGACGACGACCGGGCTCTGTTACTGGGACCAGCATCTCAAAACGAGGGTGGAACACGCCCCGCTGGGAGTGGTCAGGATAATGCTGGCCATTTTTGCCTTTTTCGTCTTATTAACCCTCCAGTCGGTTAAATTTTCATGAGTCGGAACTGTTGCATTGTCCTGCATGCCCACATCCCCTGGGTGAGGCACGTCGAGGTGCCCCATTGCCTGGAGGAGGATTGGTTGCACAGCACCGTGGTCGAGACGCATCTCCCGATGCTCGAGATGCTGTTCCGTCTTCGTGAGGAGGGCGTTCCCTTCCGGCTGACCCTCGACCTTTCCCCGACCCTCCTCGCGATGTTGCGGGACCGCGTCCTGCGCCGCCGCACCCTCGCCTACCTCGATCGCACCCTGCGGCTTTGCCGCGACGAAGTCGAGCGTGGTGACATCACCGGACGGCGCGACCTCGCCGCGGCCCAGGAAGAGCGCCTCCACCGCCTCCGCACCCTCTTTGTCGAGACCTGGGAATGCGACATCCTCCGCGCCTACGCCGACCTCCGCGACAGCGGCCATCTCGAGTTCACCGCGAGCGCGGCGACCCACGGACTGCTCCCATTGCTGATGCGCGTCCCTGAGTCCGTGCAGGCGCAGATCCGCGCCGGGATCCGGCAGTATGTGCAGTGCTTCGGCCGCATGCCGCGCGGCTTCTGGCTGCCCGAATGCGCCTTCGCCCCCGCCCTCGGCGCCATCCTCAAGCGCGAGGGGATCGACTGGACCCTCGTCGATGAGCACGGTCTCACGACCGCTCCCCAGTCGAACGAAGCCTTTCCCTTCATCCCCGGCGTGACCGCGGAGGGACTCTACGTCTTCGGGCGCGACCAGGCGAGCAGCAGTGAGGTCTGGAACGCCGACGAGGGTTTTCCCGGCGACGAACGTTACCGCGATTTCTTCCGTGACATCGGTCTCGAAGCCCCGATCGAGTACCTTCGCGAATACCTCGGCGAAAGCGACCAGCGCCAGTTCACGGGAATCAAGTATTACCGTCTCGCGCGGAACGGCGACGAGAGCGAGGTTTACGATCCGGCCCTCGCCTCCCGCGCCCTCGAGGAGCATTCGGTGCGTTTCGTGGCGAGCCGCGGGGCCCAGTTGGCCGCTCTTGAGGCCTCCGGTCTTGCCCATCCGGTCGTGGTCTGCGCCTTCGACGCCGACCTCTTCGGTCACTGGTGGTATGAAGGCGTCGAATTCCTCGAGCGCGTCTTCCGCAAGACCGCGCAGCGCGGCGACTTCGCTTTCACCACGCCGGTCACCTACCTCGCGGCGCACAAGGACCAGCCCCTCCCTCCGGCGGCCCCCGTCTCCTCCTCGTGGGGTGAAGGCGGCTACTTCGAAACCTGGACGAGCGAGGAGAACAACTGGACCCATGAGGAAATCCAGAAGCGATCCGAGCAACTCGCCCGCTTCGTTCGCCTCTTCGAGGAAAACCGCGCCGGCATGCCCGAGGCCGCGGTGAAACATCGCGAGAGCGCCATCCGGATCATGACGAAGGAACTGCTCCTCTCGCAATCGAGCGACTGGGCCTTCCTCATGCGCAACGAGGCCTCGCGCGACTATGCCGGGCGCCGCACCCGCGAGCATCTCGAACGCTTCGACCGCGTCTGGACCGTCGCGGCCCGCGTCGATGCGGGGGATCTCCTCGACCAGATCGACGAGGCCGATCCCGTCTTCACCGATCTGCCCTGGAATCTCTACGAACCCTACGCCTGAGGCTCCGGGAGAATGGCCGAGAACTTCGTCTACTTCGACCTCGAGACGCAGCGCTCCGCGAATGACGTGGGGGGCTGGGACCGCAAGGCCGACATGGGCATGTCCGTCGGCGTGACCTACAGCACGGCGCTCCGGCGCTACATGATCTACGACGAGTCGAACGTGCAGGCGCTCATCGACGAACTGCGCGACGCCGATCTCGTCGTCGGGTTCAACCACGTCTCCTTCGACTACGAGGTCCTGATGGGCTACACCGTCCTCGACCTGCGCGACTGCACGCGGAATCTCGACCTCATGGTCGATCTTGAGAAGACCCTGCAGCACCGTCCCAAGCTCGATGCCGTGGCCGGCGAGACTCTCGGCGAGAGCAAGACCGCCGTCGGCACCGATGCGATCAAGTGGTGGCAGGAAGGCAAGATCATGGCCATCGCGGAATACTGCTGCTTCGACGTGAAGGTCACCAAGCTCGTCCACGAATACGGGGCGAAACACGGCCTCGTGAAGTACCGCAACCGCTTCAACCAATCCATCGAGATCCCGGTGGACTGGCGGATGCCGGAGTGAGTCCCGCGATCATCTCCTCCGCGATGCGACGCGCCTCGGAAACGAGCCGGGTGTCCCCGAGGAGGTCGGCGAAACGCAGGTCGGGCAGACCGCTCTGCATCGTCCCGAGGACCTCGCCGGGGCCGCGCAGGCGCAGATCCTCGTCGGCGATGCGGAATCCGTCGCGGGTTTCCTCGAGGATGCGGAGCCGCTCGCGCGCCCCGGCCTGTTCCGGATCGACGAGGAGGACGCAGTAGCTCTTGTGCCCGCCGCGCCCGACCCGGCCGCGGAGCTGGTGGAGCTGGGCGAGGCCGAAACGCTCCGCGTGGTAGATGAGCATCGTGCTCGCGTTCGGCACATCGACGCCAACTTCGATCACCGTCGTCGTCACGAGCGCGTCGACCGAACCCTGGCGGAACGCGGACATGACCCGATCCTTTTCCTCGCCCGTCATGCGCCCGTGGATCAGGCCGACACGTTTCCCGGCGAGGCGTTCGGACCATTCTGCAAAGGCCGCGGTGGCCGCGCCGACGGCGAGTTTCTCCGACTCGTCGATGAGCGGGTAGACGATGTAGGCCTGCCTTCCCCCCGCGAGCTGGTCGCGCACGAATCCGGCGGCGGCCTCGGTCTGCGAGGTGAGACGGATCCCGGTGATGAGCTTGCCGCGTCCGGCCGGCAGTTCGTCGAGGATGGAGACGTCGAGGTCGCCGTAGCAGGCGAGGGTGAGGGTCCGCGGGATGGGCGTGGCCGTCATCACGAGGACGTCGACCGATTCGCCCTTGCCGATGAGGGCCTCGCGCTGGGCCACGCCGAACTTGTGCTGTTCGTCGATCACGACGAGACCGAGCCCGTTCCCGAACCCGGCGCGGCCGTGGAAGAGGGCGTGCGTGCCGATGGTGAGAGTTCCGGCCGGACCTCCGTCGCGGCGCGCGTTCGCGAAGAGGGGCAGTTCGCTCGCTTCGTCGCGCGTTCCGGTGAGGAGGCGCACGCCGATCCCGAGGGGGGCGAACCAGTCGCGGAAGGTGGCGAAATGTTGTTCTGCGAGGATATGGGTGGGTGCCATGAGGGCCGCATCGCAGCCCGACTCCACCGCGAGCAGCACCGCGGCCGCGGCCACGAGGGTCTTGCCGGCGCCGACATCACCCTGGAGGAGCCGCACCATCGGAGCCGGTGAGGCGAGATCGTCGCGCACCTGGGCGATGGCGCGCGCCTGTGCGGAGGTGGGGGCAAAGGGCAGGTCGGCGAGGAAGCGGTCGAGAAGGCGCCCGGAACCGCAGTGCCCGGTGCCGCCGCGGGCGCGGAGTTCGGAACGACGCCGCAGGAGTTCGAGCTGGAGGGCGGTGAACTCCTCGAGGGCGAGGCGCCGGCGCGCGGGCTCGAGATCGGCCATCGTCTCCGGATAATGCAGCGTCCGGATCGCCGCAGCGCGCGACAGGCCACCCCGCGCCGCGGGTGGCAGCCATTCGGGGATCGCTTCGTCGGGCAGGGATTCGAGGATCCGGTGGATGAGGGCGCGCAGCGGCTTTTGTCCGACCCCGGCGGTCAGCGGATAGACCGGGACGATCCGGCCCATGTGGGGCGCGGCCCCGGCATCCTCGTCATCCACGATCTCGAAGTCGGGATGATCGATGACGACGCGGCGTTTGTTCTCCTTTGGCTGCCCGTAGATGACGAGCCACTGGCCGGCCGCGAGGACCTTCGAAAGATAGGGCAGGTTGAACCAGCGCAGGACGAGACGGTTGCCGAGGAGGTCGCCGCCGGGCGGTTCGACGACGGCCTCGAAGGAGCGGCGGCCCTTGCCACGGCCGAAGAGGGTGCGGCAGTCGGTGACGCGGACATGAAGGCAGACGGACTGTTCCATGCCGCCTTCGGGAAAACGGTCAAAGCGGGTGCGGTCCTCGTGGCGGCGCGGGAAATGCAGGATCGCATCCCCGACGGTGGCGATTCCGAGCTTCGCGATCCCCTCCCGGAGCTTGCGATCGGGCCGCACCCATCCGGTTGCCTCGAGCGGGGTATCGAGCGTCAGGGCGGGGTCGCCGGATTCCATGGCTGCGATGACGGGGATCCGGTGGTCCGCGGGCTATTCGGTTCCCGTCGCACGGACCTCGCCCGACGGTGCGTTCCCCCCGACCCGCGCCAGCGCCTCGTCAAAGATCTCCGTGCGCCAGGCATAGGTGGGATAACCGCTCCCGCCATCGGACGGGGCGAAGCGCCAGTGTTTGTACATCCACAACCAGGGAGCGGGGTGGTCGTGGATGGTTTTCTCGAAGATATCCCAGCAGGCCTGGGCCACGGTCTGCTCGGTGTCATCCGGTCCGAACTCGAGCGGCTTGAAACCCTTGAGGAGGTAGGTGCCGTCCGGCTTCGGAATGCAGATCCCGGGAATGACGGGCAGGCCGGTGCGTTTCATGAGCTCCGCGTGGATCGCAGTGACACTGGTCTTGATCCCGAAGCAGTCGATCAGGGTGGCCGCCTTCGAGGGTTTGATGGTGAGATCCGTGAGGAAAGCGGCGTGACCGCCCTTCTTCAGGTTCTTGAGAAGCCGGATGATGGCCCCGCGCTGCGGGATGACCTCGTGTCCGGAGCGCTCGCGGTTCTTCTTGTAGGTTTCGGTCAGGCTCGGGTTGCGGAAATCCTGGGCCACGATCGTGAACTTGTAGCCGCGGAAGCCCATGATCAGCGCGATCCACTCGAAGTTGCTGTAATGCGGGGTCACCCAGATCGCCCCGGTTTCGCGCGCGCGCTCGATCGCGTCCATGTCCTCGGCCCACAGCTCGCAATAACGCGTGTAGTTCCGCTCGTTGAGCCGGCTCCCCCAGAACTGGTCGATCACGGTCTGGGCGAAGGACCGATAGGAGTCGCGGGCGAGACACCGGATCTCCGACTCGTTTTTTTCCCTTCCGAAGACGAGGGTGAGATTCTCGATCGCGGTCCGCCGCCCCCGCGCATCGAGGTGGAAGGCGAGTGTGCCGAGGAGCTTGCCGAGGGCATGGGCCAATCCCCGCGGCAGCAGCGGAATCGCGAAGTAAAGCCACTGGAGCCCGAGCCATTCGAGCCGATGGCGGATCTTTTTCCAGATCGACATTCGAGGGCGGGGAATTTCGCGCTCCCGGCGGCAGGGGCAAGTGGGGATTTTGTCCGAGCGTCCTTTGTCCTTTGTCCTTTGTCCTTTGTCCTTTGTCCTTTGTCCAAGGGGCTCGGATGGTTCCCGTGGAAACGCGGAATCCTTGACGACCTTCGCCGATGAAGGATGTTGAGGGTTCTACGCCTGCCACGGACCACGGACCACGGACCACGGACCACGGACCACGGACCACGGACCACGGACCACGGACCACGGACCACGGACTTGCAG
>JBILDO010000029.1:0-63712 GCA_044352585.1 Verrucomicrobiales bacterium | reverse complement strand
TCCCCCTCGCCGAGACGACCCTCCACGCCTTTCTTCGAGGCAAGACCGGCTCAAATCCAATCCGCTCTTCCCTCGGCAAACGACGTTCATCCGCTTCCACACCTTCTTCACCAGATCCCCGTTCGGACGCATGGAACTTCTTCCCTCAAACGCCTCGCCGCTAAAGCTCTACAACCAGGCGCAGCGGATCCTCCGGACGACGAGCCGCGCCAAGGAACCTGACTGGTATAAGCCGGCTCACGAGCTCAATCTGCAGTGGCACATCTGGGTCGGCAGCCACTCGAATGTCAGCGCGATCTACAGTCGCACGCTCAAACAATGGTGGACCGGCCCGGACCTCCCCACGATCTCAGTCGAGACCGACGAAGGCGGCTCCCCCCGCGGGCTTGGCAGTGCCACGCGCGATGCCATTCACGAGCTCGTCCGGAAGATTCTCGCCGCCAAGGAATTCGGCGCCAAGGTAAAGTCCCTCGGCGTGATCATCCACCTCGCCGACGGCATCAGGATTCGCGAACTCGCGCCGGAATTCGCCGTCGACGACGACTTCGACAGCATCAACGAGCTCCTTATCTCCGCGCCGGACATCGCTCTGGGCGACGATTCCGTGGACAATCGCGACGGCAAGTGGAGGATCCTCCCACTCGCAGGCGTCCAGACCGGTCCCAAACGATCCGTTGCCGTTCAAGTCTCGTCCAGGCTGGCTCTCGTCGCCGATGAAATCCGGCGTTACGGCGAAATGCGGAACATTCCGGTCGTTGTCAACACCCGCTCCGCCCTTCTCGAATCGCTCTCGGGGCTCGCCTACGTGTTTCCCGAGATCCAATCGGCGGGTGCGGGCTCGACCCTGGTTTTGATTCAATACGAGCCCATGACGCTCCTTTTTGCAATCGGGATCCGTGGCGACCTGCAGTTGGTGCGCCCGCTGATGCATCGCGGCACCCCGCACCTGACCGCTGCCGAAACGCAAGAGGTGCTCACCCAGACGGCCGCACTTCTCAACGTCAAGGATGCGACCATCGTCCACGCCTCGGTGACGGGTCTGAGCGAAGCAGTGCTTTTGAGCCTCCTCGAATCTTACCGCGAGCAGTTTCCCAACGCCCGGATCAACTGCTTCGACCTTCACAACTGCCCCCTCACTGAGGAGATTCCAGGCAGCCGTTTCGAGTTCGCCGTTTCCGTCATCGAAGGCGCCCCGCGCCCCGACGAGGCTCTTTTCCAGAGCGATCTGCGCCTCCGCTGGACGCGTCAGGACTTTTACGCGCCATCGTTGGAGGAAAGCGCCCGGATGCCGCAGCGGGCCGACCTCCAGTTGCTGAAATTCAGTGGCATCGCCCAAAAGATAGCCTTTGCCGCGATCCTCGCGTTTTGCGGATGGACCGGCATGGACTTCTTCACCAAGATGCGTTCCGAAGCGTGGAGCCTTTCACCTGACGATGCCCAGCAAATGGAACAGGCATTGGCAAAGCTCAAGAAAGAGCGCCGCGAGTGGCAGCACTGGGATCAACTTCTCGAAAAACGATCGGAGGGCTGGCTCGCCCTAGAGACCCTTCTCGAGATCTTCCCGGCTGACGGAGGCGTGATCCTTCGAGACGTCAACTACCGCACCGAACTGGTGGAGGGAAAGGAGGTTGAGGCGTCGAAAAGTCTTGGTCTCAAGCGAATCTGGGATATCACCGGCTACGCGAACCCGGAGGTCGCGGAATCTCTCCCGACCCTCGGTAGCCGCACCCGCGTGGCCGATCTGCTGAACGGCATTTCCGAAAAAAACCACGCCCCCTATCTCGCGGTGAATTCACAAACCCGGGAGCTCGAAGTCACCCTCCAGCAGAAGCAGGGTTCGATGCCACCGAGCCGGGAGTTTCCCGCCAAGGTGGCCCGCCATTTCCGCACCTCGTTTGAGCTGAGCATCAGCCAGGTCCTCACCTCGCAGGACGCGCTCGCCATCAACATTTCGGAGGATGCCAATCCATGAAGCTGACTCCTCATCGTCAGGCCATTCTCATTTTCGGAATCGCCGCCCCCGCCTTTCTCCTCGTCGCCGTCTCGATGGCGACCTTCGTGGGCAACTCGAAGCTGAGCACCAGCTTTGAAACCAAGCTGGAAACCCTCGAGAGGCTCCGCACCGCCGAAGCCCAGGTGAAGGAACTCGATGGCTTCCTCACGACGGAGAACCGGCGCGAAAAGACCGCCTACTGGACCTCGAAACTCGAGAAGGACGTGGTCGAGAACCTCACCGAGAATCTCGACAGAATCCTCGCCAAATACGACCCGGAAGTCCTGCGGCAAACGGAAATGGGCCAAGCCACCGGAGCCAGTGCGATCGGACCGAAGGCGAAACATCCTCACACCCGAATGCAGCTCAGCTTCGAGGGAGGATACAAGCCCATGCAAATCCTCCTCGCGGAGTTGGAGACCGAAATGCCTCACCTCATCCTCGAAAGCATCTCCGTGACTCCCCGACCCGCCACCTCGGACAGCGTCAAAAGCACCCTTCAGTTCCGCGTCGTCTACCTCTGCTGGGAGAAACCGAAAGCGCCCACCGCACCGCAATGAAATCGATCGCCCTCATCCTCACCTTTCTTTCCACGGTGACGATTTCCGCCCAGCCGGGGCTGCTCCCTCCGAAACCAGAGGCAGCGGCGGCACCGAATAGGGACACCCAAGGGGCGGAAGTCCCCACCCTCCCGGAGGTGGAAGCCCCCGGGAGCACGCCGGCCCCCAAAAGCCCGGCCCCCAAAAGCGCGGGCAGTTCGTTCACGACGATCTCGGGCGCGGCGGCGCCTCGGTCCGGCAGTCTGGCCTTTACTCCAAGTCAGGCTCCGCCCTCGGCTCCTCCGAGCCCGGACTCCGCTCCACCCTCCGGCCCCGCAGCCACCAACGCACCCGGAACCCCACCCCCAGGCGTGGGCGTCGCGAAAGCCGCGGAAGATTCCCGCAAAGTCGACTTTTTGCAGCGCTCGAACTTGATTCTCGCCAAGCTCCTCGATAGCGAACGCGTTGTCGACCCTTTCGGGCTTTCCATGGATCCGGCCAATGCCAAGGAAGCTCCCGTGCTTGCTGATCAATACGAAGAAGAGAAAGAGGCCACCGTGGTCAACAACTCGATGCTTCGGAACGCTCTCCTGACTCTGCCGATCACCGGGATCTACCCACAACAGGAAAAAATCGTCATCGGCGCGAGAACGTTTCTCCTCGGGGACCAGTTCGGGATGAAACTTCAGGATCTCACCATCCGACTTCGCTTCGAGGGAATTCGCGAAGGCGAGATCTTCTTCAAGGACACCGAGACGAGCGAAGTGACCTCCCTCCCCTACAGGGTCCTCCCGCCTGAGTTTGAGCCGATGGTGAAAGGCACGAAACAGGCACCCGGCGAGGGAATCCTACCGATGAACGATCTGTTCATCGTGAACTAAAAAATTTTGTAAAGTTTTTATTTAATTCTTGCTAGAGTCTTATTTTTCATTTCTAATAAGTATCGATTTTCTATTCATTTTACCACATTCTTTCCATTCTTCCCATTCTTCCTATGAGACCCGGAGAACTCTCAAGCCTGATCGGAGTCGGGATTCTATCGCTCGCCTCGGTGTTGAGCTTGCAGACTGGCGGGTCCCGCTCGGAGGAATTCGATGCCCTGCCGGAAATCGCCTTTGAGGATACATCCCGCCTGATCGATTCCTCCTACCCAGTGCCAACCGCCGAGCCGCCGGAGAAGGCGGGAGCCGCCACCGCTGGAGCGGATCCTGCAGGCAAGGAGACCGATCCCACTTCGGAGAGCGGGGAGGGAGAAGCGGTTCCCGGGATCGCAAGCGTTGGCGAGCCTCTGGAATCGCCCGCTTCGGGAGAAGCCCCGGCGGTGGGTCTCCCCGAGGCCCCGGGCACGACGGAAACCGATTCAGAAAAGACGGCAGACGAAGGAGGGCTCTCCGGCGACTTCATGAAAGCCGTTTCCGCCGTCACCCAGAAAGCGGCCGAGGCCGTGGATGGCGGCTCCAATGCCAGTGAGTCAGGCGAGGCGCAACCCTCCATCATCGAGGAAACACCCGATGGTTTCTGGCTCAGGTCCGCGAAGCTGAACGACGTCTTCCAGCACCTCGCCCAACAGGCGAACCTCCAATACTTCCACAACACGGAAATCGACGCGCCAAACTTCATCGTGACCGGCCAACTCATGAACGATGATCCGGTCACGCAGATGGAAGAGCTCGCCCTGATGTATGGGATAACCATCCATCAGAAAGGCAACACCGTCTACGCTCTCAATTCAGCCCAGCTTTCCCAGCTCCCGACCGAGCCTTTCCGTTACCAGCTCAAATACCTCCGTCCCAAGGATATCGAACAGATCAAGCTCATCCTCCAGCCGTTCCTCACCCCCGGTTCAGGGATCATCGAATTCGAGAGTAAGACGAACACCCTCATCGTCATGGACAACTCGCGGAAGCTTGACGCTCTCGGTCTCTTCCTCGACCAAATCGACCAGCCGAAGCAGCAAATCGCGATTGAGACTCGCATCCTCCGGATCACGAGCAGTTCTCGCAACCGCATCGGCGTCGACTGGAGCTCCGTGCTCGGCGACGGCTTGGAGTTCAGCGGAGCCTCGAGCCTGAACGCCCTTTTCAACCTCCCCGAGCTGGACACGGTGACGCAAGTGCTCACCGCCTCCGGAACCGGCTCACCGCTCCAGGTGGTGAAGAACAATCTCGAATACTCCTACACGTCGGACCGCAACAAGACCCAAAGCGAGGCAAACCTAGTCCTCAATCCGCTGCAGCTCAGCGCGGTGCTGAGAGCCCTCAACGCGGGCGGCTTGGCGGAACAGGAGTCAAGCCCCACGCTGATCGCAGAGGACAACGAAGAAGGCCTGATCTCGATCATTGACCGGATCCCGATCATCACCTCGACGATCAGCCAGACGACCGCGGGTCAGAACATCACCGAGGAAGTTCGCTACAAGATCGACGAGTCCGATCCTGCCGGCAATCCCACCGACACGCGCGAAGTCGGTGTCTCCGTCGCGGTTACCCCGACGATCCTCCCCGACAACACCATTCGCATGTCACTGCGCCCGCGTTCCGCCCAGGTCGTCGACTACATCGAGGGCCCTTCCGGCAACCTCTACCCCCGCGTGAATGAATCGACCGTCACCACGACGGCCCGCGTTCCGAACGGCCACTCCCTCCTCATCGGCGGTTTCTACGAGGAGATTTCCTCCGACAAGTCCAACAAGGTCCCCGGTCTGGGGGACCTCCCGGCGGTCGGGCTTCTCTTCAAGACGTCCGACCGTGAAAAAGAGCACACCAGCCTCGTCTTCATCGTCACGCCGAAACTTTACCGCCCCGAGATTCCGGCCGAGAGCGACATCACCAGCCACGAGATCCACGAGAGCCACGTCCTCCCCTCGAGTCACGACTATCCCGATCCTCAAAATCCCGGCTTCAACCACCGCAGCAACCTGCGAAACACGTTGAACAACACCTTCAAAAAGTATGAGCCGGACGCGCCGGCCAATCTTCTCAATCCCACTCACCCCTACAACCGACCCGAGTCCCTCCCGGTCCACGGCAAGGACTACCAGAGCGAACCGCAGTTCGCCCATGGGGCGAGCCCCGAGGTGACCGTGCGCCCCGTCAGCGAAAGGCGGAAGGGGGGAGGATTCCTCGGCAAGATGTTCGGCGGCCACAAGAAGATTCAGGCACCATGAGCCACGCGACTATTCCTCAGAAACTCGAGACCGCCGCCCCCTCCCCGACTCCAAACCAGGCCGCCCACCACCACCCCGGGGCAGCCGCAGGTCCGGAACCGGGACTCGAGCCGAGCCGCATCCCGACAACGGACCAGCTGCGACGCCAGATGTCTCAGTGCGGTGAATACACCTTTCAGGCGCTCAACAAGATTGGGAAACTCACCCTCGAGGACACCGGGCGCATCACCCAGCAGTATCTCAAATACCTCAACACGGTCGAAAAAGGCCGCCCCTTCACTGACGCACTTTCCTTCCTCCACTTCGAGGGTTGGAAGCGCCCCGAGCTCGATGCCCGCGACACCATACTGAGACTCTCCAAGTCCCTCATCGCCTACTCGAAGACGAAGATCACGCACCTGGCCTTCGCCCACCAGACCGACACCCCGATCGAATTTTACAACTCGTTCCCGGCGATCTCCGAGATCAGCCGCCTCCTCGGAGCCCCCGTCATCCAGGTGAACGACAAGGATTTCTTCACCGTCACCTGCATCAACCCATTCACCGCGACCGCCGCGGCTCGCCTCATCGCCAACGAGATCCAGCATGAAGTCGGCCGGAAACCGTTCTTCTTCGTCACCACCACTGACATGACCGCCTGGAAATATCTGCTCGGCAGACACTTCTGAGCATGAACCTCAACATCGGATTTCAACTCAACGAGACCATCACCGAAGCGGTGCTGGATCAGTTGGTCGCCTTCGACCCGACCCTTGCCGAACGCTCGCGCGAGGATATTCCGCGCACTTGCACCAATATCCGAATCCTCGCGGCGGTGGGGTCCATCACGGGACTTCCGCTCTTTCTGAAGATCAAGGATTTCGTGGATCGCAACCTGCTCGAGCAGAACGATCCGAACCTGCTCAACCGCGGCATGTTCGTGCCGCTCTACAAGGACGCCGAGCAGATCTACATCGCTGTCTCCAACCCCTGGGACCCCACCGCCGAAGACAGTTTCGCCCAGCAGTATCCCGAGCTCGAAGTCACCAGGATCCTCGCTCCCGCCGCCGAGATCACCCAGGCGATCGAGATGATCTCGCGCACCACCGGCCCCTCGCAATCCGAGATCGATGCGATCGAGGTCGACGAGGGCTCCGATGAGATCAACGATTTCAACGTTTCCGAGAAACACGATGAGCCGCTCGCCCAACTTGTCGCCAAGATGGTCTCCGACGGCATCAAGAACCGCGCCTCCGACATCCACGTGAAGTGCGAAAAAGACCGCGTCCACTACAGCTACCGGATCGACGGGGACATGGGGGAAAAATACGAGATCCCCTGGAAACTAAAGGACCGCGTCGACGCCTTTCTCCTCAACCTCATGGGACTGGCTCCCGAGGAGCGCGCGAAACGTCCCGGCATCTCGGGCCGCTTCACCGTGAACTACCTCCGCCGTTCCATCGACATGCGTTTCGAGCGGCACCGCACCTACCGGGGATACCACGTGACGATGCGGATTCTCGACAAGAGCCACTTCGAGGCAAAACTCGGGGTCGGATCGCTCGCGTTCGACGCCGCGACCCTGTTCGAGCTCGAGCGCGTCATGGCCATCCCTTCGGGGATTATCGTCATGTCAGGACCGACCGGGTCCGGAAAATCCACAACCCTCAACGCGATGCTCCGCGAGCTGAACCGGCCCGAGGACAACATCCTCACCCTCGAGAACCCGGTCGAGGATGAAATCCCGGGAGTCATCCACTGCGACATCCGCCCGGCCGAGTTCAAAGCCATGATCGCCTCCTTCATGCGGTCCGACCCGGACATCATCCTCATGGGCGAGGTGCGCGACCACGACTCCGCCGAACTCGCGATCGAGGCGGCCATCACCGGCCACAAGGTCCTCACCACGATCCACACCCCGCGCGCCTCACAGATCATCGAGCGGTTCGAGCAGATCGGGATCGAACGCTGGAAAATCGCCCAGACCCTCAAGGCCGCGTGCGCGCAGCGTCTCATCAAGGTGCTCTGCCCCTACTGCAAGGTGCGCAAGTCGGGCCTGACCGAGCGCGAGATCCGCAAATTCAGCCTCGGCGAAGAGTGGCGCGAGACGCCCGTATTCCACCGCAGCGTCGACGGCTGCAACGAGTGCTCTGGGCGCGGATACCTCGGCCGCGCTGCCATTCTCGAGATTATTCCGATCACCCCGGAATGGTCCGATGCCCTCTCCAAGGGCACACTCAGCCCCTACGAGCTCGAACTCGCCGTCCGCGAGCAGGGTATCCTCCCTTCCCTGCGCACGAGCGGCCTCAAACTCGTCCGCGAAGGCCGCACCGACCTCGATGCCCTCCGCAAGGCCATCGACATGTCCGTCACCGACTGATCCCGGCTCTCCGCCGTCACGCTCCCCGCCTCATTCCATTCCCGTTTCCCTTCCCTGCATGAAAGAGACCGAAGCCGCCCCCCAGTCCGCCGCACAGGCAGCCCTCGCCGCGCGCATCAAGGAGAAGGAAGCGTCGCTTTCCGGCCATCACCTTCCCGGACAGAAAAAGGGACTCTTCTCGAAATCCAAGAGTAGCTCCAAGTTCCCCCAGAAGGAACTAATCAAACTCTGCCGAGGCATGTCCTCGATGCTCCGCGCGAACATCAACACCGCCGACGCCCTCAAATACTATTCCAACGGCCACCCCTCTCCGTTCGTCCGCAACACCCTGAAAACCGTGCGAGACCAGATCGAAACCGGTCAGCCGACCTACGCTGCTTTCGCGAAATGCGGTAAGTTCGATGACAAGTTCATCTCCCTCATCCGCGCAGGCACCGACTCCGGCCAACTCGATCAGGCCTTCGAATCGATTGCCGCGAGGCTGAAGAAGGAGGCCGAGTTCAAGTCGAAGATGCGCAAAGCCACCATGATGCCCGCCTGCATCATCTTCGCCCTCATCCTTCTTTTCATCGGGTCTCAACTCCGCATCATTCCCGAGATCGAGAAGATCATCAAGGACGTCGGCCAAGAGCCCGATGCCCTCTCCGCGGTCCTGTTCAAGATGAGCCACGTCACCAAGAAAATCTGGGTCTTCGTCGTCGGTGGGATCATCGGCTCGGTCATGACCTTCTTCATGGTGGAGAATGTCCGAAACGCCGTGGTCTACTTTCTCATGGCGCGATGGCGGCTCCTCCGGAAGCTCGTCATGGGCATGCGCCAACTCCTGTTCCTCGGCACCATGGAGATGCTCCACTCGAACGGAATCAACCTGTCCAAGGCGGTCGAAATATCGGCGGAGTCCCTCAAGGGCACACCGATGTACGCGGAGCTGATCAACGCGGGAAAACGTTACCTCGAGACTGGCCTACCCTTTTCCGAAGCCGTCAGAAAGTTCACCTCCTGCGATCCCCAGATCGCCCACCTCATCTCCATCGGTGAGCGCTCCTCGTCCCTGGGCCAACAGCTCAAGCTGCTCACGAACATGTATGAGGAAGACGTCGACCAGATCGTCGCCGAATTCGCCCAGATCGTGAACATCTTCGTCCTCATGGCCGCCGCTTTGCTCATCACCTGCGTCTTCATCGGTGCTTTCCTCCCCATCTTCCTGATGGGGCCGAAAATGATGAACGGTCAGGGAATGTGACCGCTCCCTCCTCTCTCACGTCCCTTCATCCCCCCATGCAACAGACCTCCATCGATCGCTGGCTCCGAAAGGCATTCGTCTACGTCTGCAAGGTATACTGTAACACCCTTCCCCACCGCGTCCCCGACGGCGTGACTCTGGAGGAATCCGTCGACGAAGGCGCGGGCCGCTACCGTTATTGTTTCACCGTCACTAATGACAGGCAAATGAGTGAACTCACCGCGCTCCTCGAGGTGGCCAACATCACCTACACCTCCCGAGTCGCCGAACGCCCCGGCACTCTCGGAAAATTTTTCAACAACCCGGAAAAAAGTTTCTCTTTGCAGGTCGCTTGGTTGCTTTTTATAATTGCCATAATTTCAATCGCTTTTTCCGGACTCCCGGTGAGATTGTGGGAATACCTTTCCGCCGAATAGGAACCGCCGACGAAAATACCTTCCGCCACCGCATCGATTCCCTGACTTTTCCAGCCCCCTGCCTTCTCCCTTGCCGTGAAAATCACTCTCCGATCCAAAAAACCGGGCACCCGCGCGCTGTCACTGATCGAGGTCACCCTGGTGATCGGCTTGATGCTCACCCTCGTCTCGATCGTGACCTTTTCGGTGGGCTCCATCATGGATTGGCGCAAAGGGCGCGACGCCGCCGAAAAACTGCGCGCCGTCTACCTCGCCCAAAAGAGCTTCCTCGCCGACCAGCCATCAAAGAGCTTTGCGACCTTCACGACCGCCGAACTCATCCCCTACCTTCCCGGACGACCAGGCGCGATACCGGTGCAGCTCGGCCTGGATGGGGAAGCCCTCGTGATCAACGTCCAGCAGCTGCCGCCGGTCTTTTCAAACGGTGTTGGCCGATACGATCCCTCCGGCTCGTCCAGCGACGGTCTCTGGGACGTTGGCAGCCTTTGAACCTCTCAGGTCCCGCGTTGCAAAGGCTCCAACTCACTCCGGATCCGGTCCTCCCCCCGTCCGAGCAGCCCGGCCATCCGAGCCGCCACTTTCGGCGCACAACGCCGGGTCGCTTCCTCGTCGAAAAAGGCACACCGGGTGCGACGAGCGAGCACGTCATCGAGCGTCATCGCCATCTCCTCGCGCACGGCGCGGTCGATTTGGTGCATCTGATAGGGTAACGCGGGATCCAGCTTCTCGGACACCCGATCTTCCCGGGGAACCAAGAGCGCCAGTTCCGCCGTCAACGGGCCCCGTTTCGGCAGTCCCCCCATCTCGGCGGCACGATCCACCGCCTCCTCCGCCATTTGCCGGCAGGTCGTCCATTTTCCGCCCGTCACCGTCACGAGCCCGGAATCGCTCGCATACAGGACGTAGCCGCGCGAGAGGGCAGCGGTCGATTTGCGCCCCGCCCTGACCCGCGGCGGTTTCGCGAGCGGATGCAATCCGGCGAAGATCGCGCGGATGTCGCCATGGGTCGGACGCTCTTCAAGATACCCGCCGACATGGCGGATCAGGTAAACGATCTCCTCGGCGAGCGGGCGCGGATGCAGCGCGCCCTCGACACCCTCCGTATCCGTCGTCCCGACGAGAGGACGGCTTTTCCACGGGATCAGGAAAAGGACACGCCCGTCTTCCGTCTTCGGGATCATCACCGCCGTCCCGCCTCCGAGAAACCGCTGGTCGATGAAGAGGTGAATGCCCTGGCTGGGTCGCACCGACTCTTCCGCACCCGGATCATCGAACCGGCGGACCTAGTCCGTGAACACGCCGGTGGCGTTCACCACGACCTTCCCCTTCACGCGGAGCTCCCTTCCGGGTAGACGCGCCCTCGCTTCCACCCCGCGGACACGACCATTCTCCTTGATGAGGCCCGTCACCCTGACATGGTTTAAAACCACGGCCCCTTGCGCCACGGCAGTGCGCGCCATCGCGAGGGCCAGCGCCGCGTCGTCGAATTGAGCGTCCCAGTAAAGCGTCCCTCCGCGCAGTCCGCGGGTCCGGAGGTTGGGAACCCGCGACAAAACCGCCCGGCGGTTGAGGTGACCGGTGCGTCCAATTCCGAGATCGCCGGCAAGGCGGTCGTAGATCGCGAGTCCGGTGCCGTAGAAAAAACGTTCATACCCTCGATAGGCCGGAACGACGAAGGCGAGCGGCTCGACGATCCCCGCGGCGTTGCGGAGGAGCCGTCCCCGCTCGCGGAGGGACTCGCGGACGAGGCCGATCTCGCCGTTGCGGAGATAGCGGACGCCACCGTGGATCAGCTTGGTGCTCTTCGACGAGGTGCCTTCGGCGAAATCCGCCTACTCAAGCAGGGCGGTGCGGTAGCCCCGCGTCGCCGAGTCCAGGGCGATGGAGAGTCCGGTCGCCCCGCCCCCGATCACGAGGAGATCCCAGGGTTCGGAATCGTCGGCGAGCCGGGAAAGCTGTTCGTCGCGGTTCAAGTGCGCCAGTATCGGGACCCCGCGACCCGAAGTCAACCCGCCGAGGAAGGCGCTTCAGCGGCGGGAACCCCGAAAAGTTCGCGTGTCCCGGGTTTGACCAAGGTCAGGATCGTGAAAATTCCGAGGGCGGTGCCGAAGGGCATGAAGAGGCATTCGATTCCCGCCATGACGAGGCAGAAGGTATGGGAGCGCAGTGCAGCGAGATGTCTTCCGGCAAGGACGAGGCAGGTCGAGAAAACCAATCCGCCGAGGATGACGAGGCCCGCGATGGACGTGAAAATCAGCCCGAAGAGCTTGGCGGGAAAGGGCGCCACCGGTGCCACCGAGGTGGTTTGCTCCGATTCCCCCGCCTCCGCTGCGGACCGGGGGGGCGGTGCCTGAAACGCCTCCTCCGGAGCGACGAGGAAAAAGATCCCGATGGCGAGGTGGATGCACGGGAGCAATGACACGACGTAGCCGATGCCGCCAAGGACGTAGTGAAAGATCGAGAGCAACCGGACCTGTTCGCGGAGGGAGTCCACCGCAGGAAAGATCACCCGGAAACCGGACAAAGGGTAGGAAAAGATTCGCATCGTCCCGATCGAAAGATCCGGCCGAGGAAGGGTAAGATCCCTTCCCGTGCCGGAATCGCGTGATTTGTTTGCTCCCGGCGCGATCGTAACCTGTATTCGAAAAATCATCCCGACTCCCCCACCACCCTGCCATGATCACCGAAGTCAACCGACGCATTTTTCTCAAGGGTCTCGGCGCCGGCCTCGCCCTGCCGGCGTTCGAGACCTTCTTCAACGCTTCGGCGGCCAAGGCGGAAGCGGCCAAGGGTCTCGCGACCACGGCGACGGGGGCGCCGCTGCGCACCGCCTTCCTCTACAAGCCCAACGGCATGAACATGGAGCAGTGGGCCCTCTCCGGCACAGGTGCCGATTTCGATTTCGGCCCGACCCACGAACCCTACGCCAAGTTCCGTGACCACCTCCACGTCTTCGGCCAGCTCGCCCACCAGAACGGCACCGCTGGCATGGACGGCGGCGGGGATCATGCCCGGGCGAATGCGTCCTTCCTCACCGGAGCGCGTCCCCGCAAGACCGCGGGAGCCGACATCAAGCTAGGCATCTCCGTCGACCAGGTCATCGCGAACGCCATCGCCGAAAAGACGCGTTTTCCATCGATCGAACTCTCCTGTGACGGCGTCCGCAAGAGCGGCGTGTGCGACTCCGGTTACTCCTGCGCCTATCAGTTCAACCTCTCGTGGCGTTCCGACACCACGCCGATGACGCCCGAATCGAATCCGCGCCATGTCTTCGAGCGTCTCTTCGGCTCCGGTTCGAAGGAGGAGCGGCAGAAGAACTTCGCCCTCCGCAACCAGCGCCAGCGCTCACTGCTTGATTTCGTGATGGAGGACGCGAAGCGCCTCAACCGTCAGCTCGGCCGCAACGACCAGCTCAAGCTCGACGAATACATCACCGGGGTCCGGGAAATCGAGCGCCGGATCGAGCGGGCCGAGCGGTTCGGCCTGCCCGAAGCTCCCGGGATGGAAATGCCCGATGGCATCCCCGGCAGTTACGAGGATCACGTCCGTCTCATGATGGACCTCCTCGTCCTCGCCTTCGAGACCGACTCGACCCGGGTCGCGACCTTCCTCCTCGCCCACGACGGCAGCAACCGCAGCTTCAAGGAGATCGGTGTGCCGGACGGACATCATTCGATCTCGCACCACCAGAACAACCCCGACTCGCTCGAGAAACTCGCCAAGATCGACCTGTTCTATTCGCGCCAGTTCGCCTATTTCCTCGAACAACTCCAGTCGCGAAAGGATCCCGACGGCAAATCGATCCTCCACAATTCCATGATCGTGTGGGGCTGCGGTCTCGCCGACCCCGACCGTCACCGCCACACCGATCTTCCCATCGTCCTCGCCGGCCATGGCGGCGGCACGATCCGGACGGGCCAACACAGTCTCGCCGCGCAGGATACCCCGATGAGCAATCTTTTCCTCAGCCTCCTCGACCGGGTCGGGGTGAAGGAAGAGCGCTTCGGCGATTCGACGGGACGGCTGACGCAGATCGGGTGATCCGGCCCCGGGCGGTTTTCGGGCGCGCCGCCCAACTCCGGGTTGCGGGATCGCACGGATCGCCCGAGCATCCCGGACCACCCATGTCGTCCGACAATCCCCTCATCGTCCAGAGCGACTTTACGATTCTCGCGGAGGTCGATGCCCCGCGTCACGAGGCGGCGCGAGAGTGGCTCGCCCGCTTCGCCGAGTTGGTGAAGATGCCGGAGCACGTGCACACCTACCGGATCACGCCGCTCTCCCTCTGGAACGCCCTGTCGGCCGGCCTCTCCGTCGATGCCGTGCTCGGGGCGCTGGAGGATTTTTCGCGCTATCCGGTCCCGGCCTCCGTTCCCGCGCAACTGCGCGAGCTCGGCTCCCGTTTCGGCGCGCTGCGCCTCGATGCGCCGGATGCCGGCGACGCTCCGCTCGTCCTCACGGTGCGGGACGAGCCGCTCGCCGACGAACTCGCGCTCCAGGAAAGCCTGCGCAATCATCTCGGACGGCGGCTCGGGCCTCGTCAATTCGCGGTCGAATCGCCCTGGCGCGGCCCCTTGAAGCGCTCCCTCATGAAACTGGGCTGGCCCGTCGACGACCGGGCCGGATTCTCGGAAGGGGCGGCCCTCGCGGTTTCGCTGCGGACAGAAGACCGGAGCGGACGTCCCCTCGTCCTCCGGGATTACCAGAAGGAGGCGGTGGACGCGTTTTCGCGGGGAGGCGCGGCGGGAGCCGGGGTGATATCCCTTCCCTGCGGTTCGGGCAAGACGATCATCGGCCTCGCCTGCCTCGCCGCAGCCGGCACCCGCACCCTCATTCTCGCGACCGGAGTCACCGCTGCCCGGCAGTGGCGCGAGGAATTGCTCGACAAGACCACCCTGACCGAGGAGGAGATCGGGGAATTTTCGGGAGATCGCAAGGAGATCCGTCCGGTCACCATCGCCACCTATCAGGTCCTCACCCACCGCTCCGGCCCGAAGCGCGGAAGCCGCGCCGAAGAGCCGGAAGAAGGCGCGGGAGACGATGGCGCGGGGGACGAGTCGCGGGCGTTCGTCCACTTCGATCTCTTCGATGCCGCCGGCTGGGGGCTCATCGTCTACGACGAGGTCCACCTCCTCCCCGCCCCGCTCTTCCAGGCCGCCTCCAGCGTGCAATCCCGGAAGCGGCTTGGCCTCACCGCCACCCTCGTTCGCGAAGACGGACTCGAGGGCGATGTCTTCGCGCTGATCGGCCCGAAGCTCTACGAAGTCCCCTGGCGGGAACTCGAGTCCCGGGGATGGATCGCTCCGGCGGTCTGCCACGAAATCCGCCTCCCCATGGCCGAGTCGCGCTGGCTCGACTACGCGACGGCCGCCGCCAAGGCGAAGCCAAGGGTTGCGGCGGAAAATCCGCACAAGGAGCCTGTGGTCAGGGAACTGCTCGCCCGGCACGAGGGCGAACCGGTTCTCGTCATCGGCACCTACATCGAACATCTCACCGCACTCGCGGAGGCGCTCGACCTGCCCCTCCTCGACGGGGCTTCTTCACAGAAGCGCCGCGATGAACTCTTCGGGAAATTCCGCCGCGGCGAGATCCGCGCCCTTGCCGTCTCGAAGATCGCGAATTTCTCCATCGACCTGCCCGATGCGAGCGTCGCCATCCAGGTCTCGGGCCAGTTCGGCTCGCGGCAGGAGGAGGCCCAGCGGCTCGGGCGCCTCCTCCGGCCAAAGCGCGGCGGCCGCACCGCCAGCTTCTACACGCTCGTCACCCGCGACACCGTCGAACAGGAATACGCCCTCAGGCGCCAGCTCTTCCTCTGCGAACAGGGCTACGCCTACCGGCTCTTCCTCCTCGGTGATGATCTTGTCATGCCGCCCGGCGTGCCTCATCTTCCGGAATCCATCCCATGACCGACCTGCCCATCCTCGAAGAATACTGGACCTACGACGCGAAGTGGGGAACCTTCTGGTCTTCCCTCACCCGGGAGGAAAAGGAGACGCTCCTCGCCGAGCCAACTCTCTCCCATCCAGACACGTTGTATCGGAGCGAGAAATTCATCACCAATACCGTCGAGGAGCGGGAGAGCGTGGCCCGGTTTCTCAAGGCCCAGGGCAAGTCCCCCGACGACGCCGGATTCCGCCTCTACCTGCGCCTTCTCCAAATCTGCGGCGAGGCGACACGGGCCTGCGAGGCCGAGGATCCGGAAAAGGCGCTCGTCGAGGTCCTCGGCCGGCGGGTGCTCTGCAGCCGGGCCAGGGCGCAGTTCGCCAAGGAGAATGCTCCGATGTTTTTCGTTCGTTCCTCCGACCGCACCTTCGAGCTCGACACGGCGCGCTTCGGAGCGAAGCGCCGCTTTCTCTCCTTTCTCGCCATTCCCGAGGGCAAGGCCGGGACCGAATGGGAACGCGGCCAACTCCAACTCCGCTCCGGAGGCGACATGAACTATTTCAGCGGCCCCACCGTAACCACGCTCGCGGGACGCATTCTCCGGCACTGTCTCGAATCCGGTCGTCCCGTCGACCTCTCCACGATCCGCGCCAAAGTCTGCCGGGATGAAAAGACCGGCATCCTCGAAAAGGCGATCCGGGGCCTCACCCAGTGGGGCCTCGCCTTCGCCGTCCTCGACACCTCCAACAATCCCGCCCTCCGACTCTGGCCGGGGATGCCCGAACGTCTTTCCGAGGAAAAACGCCCCACCCCGCCCTTGCCGGTGGCAGCGGAGGAACCGGTCGAAACCTTCGCCGTGCCCATCGTCGCCGTGGAACTGCAAGGAATCGTCCTCGCCGCCTCGGTCGCGCCGCTTTCCCTGACGAAAAAAACCGCGGCAACCCTGCCGGTCGCGAAAGCGAAGGAAATCGGGGCGCGCCTCCCCGAAACCTCCTCCTGGGTCTGCAATGGCCTCTACCATCGGCCGAATTCGCTCCAGGTCGCGCTGGGCCTAGGACTCGACCTCGGCTTCCTCGAGTCCGTCGAAGGCAAACGCTACGACGAGCCCTGGAGCCTGACCGCATCGCCCCTGGGTCGCACGTGGGCGGCGCTCGACGCGTCGGCCCGGCTCAAATCGATTCTGGAGACGATCCGGAAACGGCGCAAGGGGGCGCCCGGGTATCATTCTCCGAACTGGTCCAGCTATTTCGACTCGGGTCACCTGCGGGAAGCCGGCGATGTCGGCAAGGCGGTCTGCATCGGAGACGCGCTCTATGCCGCCTGGAAAATCCTTCCGTCCGACCGATGGACGCCGCTGGAGCCGCTCCTCGACCATCTCGCCGTTCATGCGAACCCGATCGAGGCCAGCGTCGGGCCGGAAGGAATCGTGAGGGTCGCCCGGCAGTCCAGATTCAGCAACTCCTGGGAATTCATTCCCACCGAGGTGGAACTTCTTACCGCGGAGGCGCGCGCCGAACTCGAGGGGTTTCTCACAACCCGGCTCGTTCCCCTCGGTGCCGTCGCTCTCGGGCGACACCGCGACGGATCCGTTTCGGCCTGCCTCACCGAGGCCGGTCGTTTCTTTCTCGGGCTTGCGACCGACTTCTCCCTCGGTGACAACACGCCGGAGGGAAAGGTCATCGTGCAACCGAACTTCGAGGTCGTCTTCCTCGGTCCCAATCTCGCCGCCGAATCCGCCTTCGCGGTCTTCGCGGAGCGGATCGCAAAGAACTCGTCCACCTCGACCGGCTCCCTCTTCCGCATCACCCGCGCCTCGATCCAGAAGGCGGCCCACGCCGGATCGACCCTCGAGGAGATCTTCAAGTCCATCGGGAGCATGACGGACAAACCGCTCCCGCCGAACGTGCGTTCCGAAATCGAAGGCTGGATCGAGGGGCGGAAATCCTACCGGATCACCCCCGCCACCCTGATCCGCTGCCCCTCCCGCGAGGTCGCCCTACGCGTCCACTCCGCCCTTCCGAACGCGACGAAGCTCCTCTCCGACACCGTCCTCGAACTGACCGCGCGGATCACTCCGGCAATCCGCCGCAAGCTGGAGAAGGACGGCCTCTTCGAAGAGGAGGTCAAGCCGGCCCGGAGCCCGTCCTTCGAGGACGGGTTTGTCGAAAACCTCCTTCGGAAAAGCGGCATGCTGCGGCGCGGAAGGAGCGGGAGAGGTCGTCGCTGATCCCGCGCCCGGACCTGGGTCTCAGACGAACTCGATCCCCTCGTAGATCTCGCCCAAGGACAGCGCGGCCCCCTCCGCGGGGAACTCGAGCCGGTCCTCCGGCCGGGTCAGGACCAAGACCTTCCACGAGTTGCCCTCGCGCTGCAGCCATTCGACACGGCGCTCCTCCTGCGCCACGATCACATAGTGGCCGAGGGAAGGAATCGTCTGGTAGGCGAGCAGCTTCTCACGCCGGTCGATCGACTCGGTCGAGACGGAGAGGACCTCGAAAAGGATCGAGGGTTTCTCGAGGTAATAGTCATGGGCATCCGCGGGATCGCACCCCACCATGACATCGGGGTAATAGAAAAACTCGGACAGCGAGGTCTTGATGTGGAGCTTCACGGTCTCCATATACGCCTTGCATGTTCCCCCTTTCAATTGGGGTCGGAGAAGCGCAAAAATGGAAGAGATGATTTCATTGTGTCGCCGGTTGCCACCCACCATGGCATGGATCGTTCCTCCGAGGTATTCATGCCGGGATCCGCGCATTTCCTCATCCCGGAGATACTCCTCCACGGAAAAAAGCTTGAGTTGTTCGGCGGCGGCCATACCCCGGAGATTACACCCTCCACCCCCGCGTTCCAACCCGATTTTTCCCTTCCCTTTCGGCCCCGCTTCGCGACATTAGCGCCATGTCCGACCCCGTGCATCCCCTTCGCGATCCCTCCACCCTGCGCAGCGCCCGCTGGTTCGCGCCCGACGACCAGCGCAGTTTCGGGCACCGTTCCCGCTTGAAGCAGATGGGCTTCAACAGCGAGGACTTCAAGGCGAAGCCCTGCATCGGGATTCTCAACACGTGGTCGGAGATGAACAACTGCCACACCCACTTCCGCGACCGCGCGGAAGAGGTGAAACGCGGTGTCTGGCAGGCGGGCGGCTTTCCCGTCGAGATCCCGGTGATGTCGATGTCCGAGAGCTTCATGAAGCCGACCAGCATGTTCTACCGCAATCTCCTCGCCCTCGAGGTCGAGGAGACGATGCGCTGCTACCCGCTCGACGGCGTCATCCTCATGGGTGGCTGCGACAAGACCGTGCCCGCGCTCATCATGGGCGCGACCTCGGCGAACCTGCCGGCCATCTTCCTGCCCGCCGGCCCCATGCTGAAAGGATGCTGGCGCGGAGAACCGCTCGGCTCGGGCACGGACATGTGGAAATACTGGGCCGAACGCCAGGCCGGCAATCTTTGCGAGGAAGGCTGGCTCGAACTCGAGGACGGCATCGCCCGCTCGCCCGGCCACTGCATGACCATGGGCACGGCCTCGACCATGACCGCGATCGCCGAGGTGCTGGGATTGTGCCTGCCCGGCTCGACCTCGATCCCGGCGGTCCACTCGACCCACGCCCGCATGGCCTCGGCCTGCGGACGCCGTATCGTCGATCTCGTCTGGGAGGACATCACACCGCGGAAACTGCTCACCGGGGATGCCTTTCACAACGCCATCGTGGCCTACATGGCCCTCGGCGGATCGACCAACGCGATCATTCACCTCATCGCCATGGCGGGACGTGCCGGGATCCAACTAACCCTCGAAGAATTCGACCACATCTCGCAGGAGATCAAGGTCATCGCCAATCTGCGTCCTTGCGGCGATCACCTCATGGAGGACTTCTACGACGCGGGCGGACTGCGCGGACTTCTTTTCCGGTTGAAGGATCGCCTGCGCCTCGACTGCCCCACCGTCTCCGGAAAAACCCTCGGCGAAAACCTCGAAGGCGCGCAGGTCTACAACGAGGACGTCATTCGTCCCCTCGACCGTCCCGTCTCAAAGGCCGGCGGCGTCTTCGTCCTCCGGGGCAACCTCGCTCCCGACGGGGCGGTCATCAAGCCCACCGCGGCCGAGCCGCACCTGCTCGCCCATCGCGGAATCGCGGCGGTCTTCGCCGATTACGGGGATCTCAAGAAACGCATCCACGATGAGTCGCTCGGCCTCACCGCCGACCACATCATCGTCCTGCAGAACGCCGGTCCCATCGGGGCGCCCGGCATTCCCGAATGGGGCATGCTGCCGATTCCGAACTACCTCCTCAAGCAGGGCGTGCGCGACATGTTGCGGATCTCCGACGCCCGCATGAGCGGCACCAGCTACGGCGCCTGCGTCCTCCACGTCGCGCCCGAATCCGCCATCGGCGGCCCCCTCGCCCTCGTGCGCGACGGCGATGTCATCGAGGTGAACGTGGAACGGCGAAAGCTGCATCTCGAGGTCTCCGACGAGGAACTCGCCGCCCGCCGCGCCGCGTGGAGGCCCCGTGAGACCCGCTATCGCCGCGGCTACGCGCAGCTTTACGAAAAGGAGATCACCCAGGCGCCCGAGGGATGCGATTTCCGCTTCCTCCATCACGGCCCGGAGATTCCGGAGCCTGACATTTATTGAACGGATCGCCGGATCCCGGATGTCTCTTCCGCTTCGGAGTCGTCGCGGGCGAAGCGAAGTAGGCCGTTCCATGGGCACGCGGATTGCTCTGACAGAGACACTTGCCCGGGAAGGATTTCCGGGGAACCTTTCCTGTTTTTCCGGAAATGAGGGGTCTTGTCGACAGCCGATGGCTGCGTGAACGGGCGCGGGTCCACCCGTGGCGGAACCTGTTTTTCCTCGGCCTCGACCATCTCTGCATCGCCGCCCTCGTCGCCTCCGCGATCGCCTTCGATCTCTGGCGCCGCGTCGAGGAATGGCCCTGGGTGGCGAGCGCCCCGGTGTGGCTTCCCGTCGCCCTGCTCGTCGGCATCCTCCAGCATCGCATCGGCTTGATGGGGCACGAGGCCTCCCACTATCTCCTCCACCCCAACCGCCGCTGGAACGATCTCCTCGCCGACTGGCTCTGCTTTTTCCCGGTCTTCGGCTCCCTCGCCAACTACCGGGCCAAACATCTCGAGCACCATCTGCACCCGAACGACCCGGAGAGGGATCCGAATTTCGAGGGAGGAAAATTCGAACGGTTCTACGCGTTCTTCCCGATGGCGAAGCGCAGCTTTGCGATCCGCTACGGCCTCGGGTTTTTCTGGCCTCCCTTCGTCCTCTCCAATCTCCTCGACCTCCTCCGCGTCATCACGCTCGGCGGCGGAGCCGCGGCGCGTTCGCAGCGGGATGGCGGAGGAACTCCTCCTTCCGGCGACAAGGCCGCGTCCCCCGTCCTCGCGAGCCGACTGGGCGTGGCCTACATCCTCACACTCGCGATGCTTCTCCGGGCCGCCAATCTCGCCGGATTCTCCGTCTGGACCACCCTTCTCGTCTCCTATGCCGTGGGGTTGGCCGGCTGGAAGCTGCTTCCCGCGGCCGCCTTCGCCGTGCGCAAGTCCGCGCCCATCGATCCCAAATGGACCGCCTTGTTCCGCATGACCGTGTATTCCGCGTTCTTCGGCACGACCGCCCTCGTCCTCCAATACACCGGTTACCAGTCCTTCCCCGCGTTCTTCCTCCTCTGGGTATTTCCTCTCGTCTACGTGTTTCCCTACCTCATGCTCGTCCGTGAGATCTTCCAGCATGCCAACGCCGGGACGGGAGAGCTCGACAATTCCCGCATCATGAAGGTTTCCCCGTTGATCCGGTGGGCCGTCCTCGGTTACGGAAACGACCATCATCTCGTTCACCATCTCTATCCGAACATCCCTTGTTACCGCCTCGCCGAGGTTCACGAGCACCTCGCCAGCGAGGTTCCCCTTTACCGCAGGGAAGTCACCGAGACGCATGGACTGCGATCCCACGGCCGCCAACCGGAATCGCCCTCCCTGCTCGATTGCCTCGCCGAGCCGAAGGACGCCCCGCTGCCCGGATCGGTGCGCTGAAGAACTCCCCCGGTTCCGGTCCCGATGCGGGAAAATCGGACTCGATTCCCGATTCCGCCTCGCCTATGATGACCGGGATGAGCCAGTCTTCCGCAAAGTCCGCCAAGCCGGTGCGCGAGCCCCGCTCGACGCTCTACGTCCTCGGCTCCGCGACCCTGGCCGCCCTCATCCTCGGCCTCACCTTTTTCCTCCTCATTCGTGGGTTCCAATGGCGCGCCGCCCTCGCCGACCTCCGTGCCGAACCCGGCATCGAGATTCTCTCCGTCGAGCGTGCCGGCTTCTTCCGGAAGCGCCTTCTCGGGCTGAGGGATCCCCTCGCCCCCTCCGCGGAAAGCATCCTCCTGAAACACAACATCGGCCCGCATTCGGCGGAGGTCGTCCTGACCGAATACCACTCCCTCAACACGCCCTACGCGAAGCAGCGGGAGGAGGCCGCCGCCGCGAGGTTTGAAGCGCTCCGCGACTCCGTTCTCACGGCGGTCGGCACCTTCGCCGATGCGGCCATGAGGAAGCGCGAGGAGGATCTCGAAAAGATCACCCGGATGCTTTTCGAGGCCCGTTTCCCCGAGGCGATGAAAACCGTCGACCTGGAGTGGAAGGACGGTGCATGGCATGCGAGCGGGGAACTCTACGCCCCGCAGCGTGAGGTGTTTGTCAGGGAATCCCCCCGCTGCATCGTCGAGGGCACTCTGGATTTCGAAGGGCTCGTCGATCTGACCGCGGAACGCACCTCGACCCTGCGCCATCAGATCGAATCGCCTGATCTTCTCGCGGTCGACCTCGACGACCAGCCCGTCCATCTCGAACGCATGATCCGGCTGGTCCGGGACCATGACGAGGTGTGCGAGCGTTCCGGCCTGCCCAAGCCCCGTCTCCAGTTGGAGTTCGCCGCAGCCGATCCCGCTTCCGTCCTGACCCGCCTCGCCGGAATCAGGAGCGGTCTCACCGGCCCCGGAGGAATCGACCCGGGGCGATTCCTGGACGACCTCGCCAAAGCGAACGGGGCCGGTGCGCCGCGGGCATCCCTGAAACTGGTTTTGCTCCCGCCCCCCTGATGGAAGATTCCCCGGCACCGCTCCGTGCGCGCGAACCCGCCTGGCTCGTCGGACCGCTCGCCACGGTCCTCGCCGTGACCGCACTGCTCGTGGCGGCCCGTTTCCACGACCACCTGCCCGTGCATCCCCCCGCATGCGGATTCCGGAAACTGGCCGGTCTTCCTTGCGTCGGCTGCGGAGGAACCCGATCGGCCCGCGCGCTCGCCGCGGGGCGGATCGGTGAATCGATCCGCTTCAATCCCGGCGTGGTCCTCGGAGTGGCCACGACGATCGCCTGGACCGCAGCGGGATCCTCGCGTTTTCTCCGGAGAGTCCCCCTTCCGAAGCCCTCCGAGCAAAACCGCCGGATCCGTCGCAACGCCGTCCTCGCCGCGGTCCTTCTCCTCCTCAACTGGATCTACCTCGTTTTCTTCCTGACATGAAACTTTCCCTGACCGGACAAACCGTGGCCATCACCGGAGCCGCCAACGGCATCGGCCTCGCCATCGCACGGAGCTTTCTCGAGGCGGGTGCCGGGGTTCTCGCCCTCGATCTGGATCCGGTCGCCCTGGCCGGCATGAAGGAAGAGGCTCCGGACCGCATCCGCACCATCGCCGTCAACGTCGCCGACCTCGGGGCCCTTCGCGAAGCGGTCGCCGACCAGGCCATCGACCACCTCGTCTGTGCGGCCGCGGTCGGCTCGGGGAAGACCGGATTTCCATTCTGGAATCTCGATCCGTCCGACTGGGGGCGAGTCCTCGATGTCACCCTCATGGGCGTGGTCAACACCGTCCATGCCTTCGTTCCCGCTCTCCTCGCGGGCGAGACCTCGCGGAAATCGGTCCTCCTGATCTCGTCCGTCGCCGGACAGATCGGCTCGCAGACCGACCCGCCCTACAGCGCCGCCAAAGCCGCCGTCATCAACTTCGCCCAACTCGCCGCGAAGGATTTCGCCCCCTACGGCGTCCGCGTCAACGCCCTCTCGCCCGGCATGGTCAAGACCGAGTTGAACCGCGCGGTCTTCAACGCCTCCCGGGAGGCGGACTCCATGTCCTACGAAGAATGGGCCGATGCGAAAATCCGTCGCGTATCGCCCCTCGGACGTTGGCAGGAGCCTTCCGAATTCGGAGCCATGGCCGTGTTTCTCGCGAGCGACCACGCTCGTAACCTCACTGGACAGACCCTCAACATCGACGGCGGCCAGGTCATGCACAGCTGACACGCCAACGCCACCCGCTTTCCGGCCCCGCCTCGTCCGGACGCCTCTCGTCCACTCAATGCCCCGATGAAAACATTCCTCGTTCTCGCCCTTTTCGGCGGTCTCGCGACCTTTTCCATGAGCCACGCTTCGGACAAAGGATGGTTCCGCAAACGGACTCCGGTCAGAACCGCGGCGCCACCCTCCGCCAAACAGGTCCGCTACACCCTCATTCCCGTGAACTCGCGGGGAATGCTGCAACTGGGCCGCGTCGTCGTCTCGCGGGATTCCAGCGGACGCATCGTGTCGGTGCAGCGCCGCTGATCCGCGGGCGCCGGGGCCGCCCTTGGAGGCACCTCGGATCCCCTCAGGCAGGCCGAATCACGGGAACGACTCCGCGCCCTCGCCTCCGCGATCTCGAACCTCTCCCGCGACCAGCGTGAGGTCCTGGTCCTTTCGGTCTACGAAGGTCTCTCCCACGACGAGATCGCCGAGATCATCGATTCCACCCCCCGGGCCGTGGAGGGCCGTCTCTATCGCGCACGGCAGGAACTGCGCGAGGCCCTCGCCGATCACCTTTGATTCCCGGTCCCTCACGGTTCACGCCCCCTTCCCAATGACGCTTCTCAATGGAAGTCGTGCGAGGCGGCGGCGGGCAGGCAATCGCTGAGAACGAGGGGCTCGATCGCTCCGGCGATGAGATGGGTTCCGCCCCCGGGATCGCGCTGGACCCGGCCCCGCACCAGCAGGAACGCTTCGGTCGTGATGACGAGACGATGGCTTTCGAACACATCGGCATGGACGAGGATATTGGCGAGCCCGGTCTCGTCCTCGAGCGTGAGGAAGACGACCCCTTTGGCGGTGCCCGGTCGCTGGCGGCAGATCACCGCCCCCGCGGCGGAGGCCTGTGTCCCATCGGCGGCGGCGGCGAGGGTGGTGGCGGGGAGGATGGACTCCGCGAGGCGCGGCCTCGACAGGGCCATGGGATGTTTTCCCGTCGTCAATCCCATGCCTTCGTAATCGGCCCGGAGACGCTCGACATAGTCCATCTCCGGGAGCGGCGACTCCGCCACCCTCATGCTCGCGCTCTCCTCGAAAAGATCCCCCTGCCGGTAAACGGCCGCCGCCACCTCCCATAGCGCCTTCCTCCGGGTCGGGGCCAGTTCCCGCAGCGCTCCCGCCGCCGCGAGACGCTCCCATTCCCCCCGCTCGAAACCAGCGCGGCGGCGGAAGTCCTCGAGCGAGGCGAAGGGGCGGCGGGCACGCTCCCGCAACATCCCACGGACCGCTTCCCCGCGCACCCCGCGCACCTCCAGCAACCCGAGCCGGATCGTGGCATCATCGACGATCGTGCACGGCCAATCCGATGCCACCACGCAGGGCGGCAGGAACCTGAGCCCGCGCCGTTTCCCCTCCTGGACGAGGGTGGCGGGGGAATAGAACCCCATCGGCTGGTTGTTGAGAAGGCCGGCGTAGAACTCGGCGGCACGGTGCACCTTCAGATAACTGCTCGCATAGGCGAGGAGACCGAAGCTGATCGCGTGCGACTCGGGGAATCCGTAAAGGGCGAACGAGCCGATCGTCCGGATGATCTTCTCGACGGCCGCCTCCCCCACCCCGCGCTCCTCGAGGGCGCGCCGCAGCTTCGCCTCGACCCGGCGCATGCGCTCGTGGGAACGGTGGAAGCTGAGGGCTCGCCGCAGCTCCTCCGCCTCGCTTCCGCTGAAGTCGGCCATGACCATCGCCATCTTCAGGACCTGTTCCTGGAACATGGGCACGCCGAGGGTGCGCTCGAGGGTGGACTGGAGGCGAGGGTCGATGAAGTCGACCGGTTCCCGCCCGGCACGGCGCTCGAGGTAGGGATGGGCGAGGCCTCCCGCGATCGGCCCCGGACGCACGATCGCGACCTCGATGACGACGTCGTAGAAACAGCGTGGCTGCATGCGGCGCAGCGTGTTCATCTGGGCCCGGCTCTCGATCTGGAAGACGCCGACGGTGTCGACCGAGCACATCAGGTCGTAGGTGGCGGTGTCGTCCTTCGGAATCGCCGCGAGATCGACGGGCCGTCCGCGCTCCTTGGAAAGGGCGAGGGTGTCCTGGATCACCGCCATCATCCCCAGCCCCAACAAATCCACCTTGATGATCCCCATGTCCTCGCAGTCGTTCTTGTCCCACTGGGCCACGGTCCGGCCGGGCATGCTCGCGTTCTCGAGCGGAACGACCTCGTCGAGGGCCCCCTGGCAGATGATCATGCCGCCGGAATGCTGTCCGAGGTGGCGGGGCAATCCGTGGATCCTGCCAAAGAGATCCGCGAGGGCCCCGGCCCGGGGATGCCCGGCGGTGATGCCCGACTGCGCGACCTGGTCGGCGAACCCGAGGGTGTGGTGGTAGTCCCCGCTCGCGTAAAGGTCGCAGAAGCGGGCCAGCATCTCCTCGGGAAACTCGAGGACCTTTCCGATCTCGCGGACCGCGCTGCGCCCGCGGTAGGTGATGACGTTCGCCGTCATCGCCGCGCCGTGGCGGCCGTAGCGCCGGTAGACCTCCTGGATGACCCGCTCGCGCCGTTCGCCGCTGGGCAGGTCGAGGTCGATGTCGGGCCAGGATTTCCGCCCCTCGCTGAGGAAACGCTCGAAAAGCAGCTTCGCCCCGACCGGATCGACCGGGGTGATGCCGAGACAAAAACACACCGCGCTGTTCGCCGCGCTGCCGCGCCCCTGCACGAGGATGTCGTTGTCGCGGCAGAATCTCACGAGATCCCACACGATGAGGAAATAGCCGCTGAAACCGAGCCGCCCGATCAGATCGAGCTCGCGCCGGATCTGCGCCTTCACCTCGCGCGAGGGTTTGCCGTAGCGCTCCTTTGCCCCCCGCCACGTCATCTCGGCGAGCCAGGTGTCCATCGAGTGTCCCGCCGGCACTTCATAACGGGGAAACTCGTAACCGAGATCCTCGAACGAAAATCCGAGCTTCTCGGCGAGGCTCCGCGTGTTCCGGATCGCCTCGGGCCGGTCGTGAAAAAGGGCCGCCATCTCCACCGCGGACTTCAAGTGGCGTTCCCCGTTCACCGCGAGGAGGCGTCCCGCCGCGTCGAGCGTGGTGTGCTCGCGCAGGCAGGTGAAGACATCGTGCACGGCACGGTCCTCCCTGACGGCATAGGCCGCTCCGCCGGTGGCGAGCAGGGGCAGCCGGTGTCTCGCCGCGAGATCGGCCTTGGCCCTCACCACCGCTTCCTCGCCGCGCACGGAGTGACGCTGCAGTTCGACATGGAGATCCCGTTCGGGGATGTGCCTGAGCAGTCTTGCCATGGCCTCCTCCATCCCGCGGGGACCGTCCGCGCGCCAGCCCCGATCGAGCGGCCCCTCCTCGTCGCCGGTGAGAAAAACGACCCCGCCGATGATCGACTCGAGTTCGGACCAAGCCACGGCACATCCGCCCTTCGGCGCCCGCAACTGCGCCCGGGTGAGGAGGCGGGAGACGGAGCGGTAGCCTTCGCGCGATTTCACGAGGAGTGGCAGGACGCTGCCGTCCTCCATCGTCAGCTCCGTCCCCACGATCGCCCGGAAACCGTTCTCCTTCGCCCGCTGGTGGAACCTGACCGAACCATAAAACCCGTTCCGGTCGCAGAGCGCCGCCGCGGGCAGACCGAGCCCGCCGATCCGGTCGGCGAGAGCCTCGGGCGTAGCCGCCCCGCGCAGGAAGCTGAAGGCGCTGCGGACGCGGAGCTCGCGGTAGTCGGCGGGGTCAATCATAGTATCCCTCCACGCTCCAGCCCTGCTCCGTCTCGACGAGGCGGAAGAGCCCGTGGTTGAGCAGTTCCACGTCCCACTCGGTTCGTTCCCAGCCGCGGCCTCGGTGCCACCAGTCGCCGCCGCTTTTCCAAGGTCCATGGCAGGCGACGACCACCCCGGAAAGGCGCGCGGACTCGACCCGGAGCGGTTGCCCGTCGCGCACCTGGACCGTGGCGCGGCAGGCGAGCGGATACCGGCGCAGGGTCAGCCCCATGGCCGGCGGTCCGACCGGTGCCGTCCCGGAAATTCCGTCGCCGAGTTCCTCGAGGAGCGGGGCGCGCTCGAACCGGCCCGGCCGGTGGCCGTCGGACGCCCGGGGTGAACCGACCCGGTCGGCCCCGACGAGTTTTCGCAGGTTTGTCAGGGTCTCGCCGCAGCGCTGCCGGTTGCGAAGTCCCGCACCGAACAGCACGCGCTGCGAGCCGACCGGGTCGGCGGGCTCGAGGCGGAGCCGGAGCGAGTCGACCGGAGCCCGCATCTCCATGGTCTCAAGATGACCCGCGACGAGGCGGAAAAGCACCTCCTCGTCCAGGGTCGGCTCGGGCGGGGCGAGGCGCCGGCCATGGCAGGACCCGTCGGAAAACCCGACCAAGCCATGCACCGCCGCGGCGACACGGCCGGTCCGCCCGACCCGCGCGCAGAGATCGCCGAGAAACCGGCGCAGGAGAAAGACGAGCGGCTCGCGCTCGGCCACGGCCGATTCGAATTCGTGATGCGCCTCGAAGAGCTCCTCGAGCTTCACAAACTTCAGGGGGCGGCACAGTCGTCCGTTGAGCCGCAGCCAGAGTTCGCCCCCCTCGTCGCCGAGGCGGGCCGCGACCGCGTCGCGATGGAGCCGGGCGAAGGCGCCGAGGGTCCGGATCCCCCAGAGATCGAGCTTTTCCCGCAACGCCACACCGGTCTCGGCGAGGAGGACGGGCAAGCGGTCGAGCCGGTCGAGCCGTCCATCCGCCGGCAGATGCCAGACCGCATCATCCTCGTGCAGGGCGGCCTGGGCGGCGAGACGCGCGAGGGCGGGCGTCCCCCCCAATCCGACGACGATCTCCAGCCCGCGGTCCACGAGGGCCTCCCGCAGTTCCCAGGCACTGTCGAACCATTGCTCCCTCGGCTGGGTCCCAAGATCGAGGGTGAGAATGCCGGGCGCGGTTTCCTCGACCCCCGGCACCCACGCCAGCGCGGTCTCGAGGAGAAGGCGGCCCGCCGCGAGCTCGGCCGCGGCGGCGGGCCGTTCCACCTGGAGTTCGGGGCAGCGCGCGATGGCCTGCACCGTGGGCATGCCGGCCGCGATCCCGCTCCGCAGCGCCGCGGGATTGGCGCAGAGCACGATCGACTGGCGTTCTTCATCATCGACCAGCACCATCGGCCCCTGCCGCTCCGCATGCCTCCTCACCGCCTGGAGCCGGAAATCGCGACACCAGACGACAGCGTAACCCGCAGGGCGGGTTTCGGATTTCGGATTTCGGATTTCGGATTGAGGCATTGTCAGGATCGGCTAAACGGCGGGTAGGCGCTCCCTGCCTTCGCCAAGATCTCCCCGTGCCGGACGGACGCGCACCGACGCGAGGAGCCGGCTGCGTTCTTCATGGAGGGCCTCCAGGTCAAAGCGCGCCTCGAGTTCGTAGCGTTCCTTCGCCACGCCCGTGACCGGGACCCGCGACAGGATCAACCCGGTCGCACCACGCTCGCGCAAGGGCTGCGCGATCCGCTGCCACAGGGCCGGACGCACCGCCCGCCAGTCCTCCGGACGCGCATCGCGGCCGTCGAGGATGAACCACCGGAAATTCTCGTCGCGTGCCGCCACGTCGAAGGCCGCGACCGCCTGCTCCACCGAATCGCAACCGATCCAGAGGAGCGACTCGAGGTCGCGACCGGGAAAACTCCCGATGTCGAATCCGCTCCCCACGTCGAACAACACGGCATACCGCTCCTCGCGGCGGGCCCGGGCCAGCAGGGCCGCGAGGACGAGTCCCCCGCCCCGCGACGGTCCCGCCACGAGCAGTTCGGTGATCCGTCCCGGACGCAGGCCAACGACCAGTTCCTCCACCCCCGAGGCTCCGACCCGCAGCGGAGACGACTCCATTCCCCGTCCCTCACATTCATGCAAAAATTCACTTCCCGACCGCACCTTCGACCCCAGGGCCTGCCGGAGCGAGGCGAGGGCGGCGGCTTTCGGGTGAGGCAGCGACATGTCGAAAACTGTTTTTGTGAACAGTATTTCAAACAACGCTTCTTGCAAGCCCAATCCGCGCCCTCCGCCCCGGTCCTGTCCAAAGGGGCACGTTCTCTGCCGCTGGAACGTGCCCGGGCTCCCGGAGGCCGTATTCCTCACCGAGAAAACAGTCGCGGCCTCGAAGAAATCACGGAAAGACTGAAAGCCTCATGACCGAACAAGCCGTGACCTTTCGACTCGTCCACCCGGCCGGCTCGCCGGAGGAGGCCGCCTTTCCCGCCGCCGCCCGCGAACTCGCGGAGATTCCCGGTGCCTGCGGATTCACGATCAAACGCCGGACCGGCCCGAAGCTGTCGCACCCCTTCGGCATCGGGGTGACCTTCGCGAACGGGGGCGACCTTGCCGCCCACAACGCCCACCCGCGGCACGTCCGTTTTCTCCAAGCGCTTTGGTTCCGGGAAGTGGCGGAGTTCCGGGAGGCGGATTTTGAGGCAATTTGAAGAGTCGACGAATTGATCGTTGAACGACCACGAAAGCCTCTTGATTCCGACTCTCGATGGGGTTGGGCCTGATCATCCCAGAAAGCAGGGCCGAACGACTTCACCGTCGCTTCCGCGTCATCATGAACTCGTTTCCCTCGGGATCGACGCACATGGCGAGGTGGAGCTCCTCCTCGCCGGACTCATCCAGGGGGCGGGCCAGTTCGCCGCCGCATTCGAGCAGACGCGTCACCCCCTCGCGGAGGTCGTCGAGTTGGAAGCTCAGGCCGGTCCAGGTGCGCTTGCCCTCGCCATCGGCGTGCAGCCCGATCGTGGCCCCGGCCACGACGACCTCGCTCCAGACTTCGGTCCGGAAGGAGAGCGAACCGCCGAAAAGCTCCGTGTAAAACCGGATCGCCCGGTCCATCTCCACCGCCCAGAGGACGTATTTCACTTTTTCGACTCTCATGAAATGGGTTTGTCAGGGTTGGCCCGTGCTTCGGAGGAAGGAGGCAGCGGGGCCGTTTCATCGCGGGGAAAACCCGGTTAACAGGATTCCCATACCAGGTTCCGGATCAAAAACCAGCCCCAACTCGAGGAGTTCGCATTCCGCGGAACGCGGGGTCTGATTGCGTTATTGCCGAAACGGCCATCCGTGGTCCAAACTGGAGCATGTTCCCGAATTCCACGCCTCGACCGCTCCTCGCCGCTTCCCTGCTCTTCCTCTCCTTGGTTTCGCCTTCGCTGCCGGGAGCCGAGGATGGTTTCGTTCCTCTTTTCAACGGCCGGGATCTCTCGGGATGGAAGGCGGTCAACACCGCGCCCTCGACCTGGTCCTTCAACGAGGAGGGGTATCTGGTCTGCAGCGGCAAACCGATCGGGGAAATCCGCACGGAGCGGATGTATCAGAACTTCATCCTCGAAATCGAGTGGCGCCACCTCGTCCCGAAGGGCAACGCGGGGATCTTTTTCTGGGCCGACGACATCACGGCGAGGGGCCAGCCTTTCCACCGTGGCGTCGAGGTGCAGGTCCTCGAAAACGCGTATGGCCAATCCAAGAGCCACTCCACCCACGGCGACATTTTCCCCATCCACGGCGCCTCGATGACCCCCGAGAACGGACGGGGCGGCTCGCGCGCGTTTCCCACCGAGGAACGTTCCAAACCCAGTCCGGAGTGGAATCACTATCGCGTCGAGTGCAATGACGGGGCCATCTCGCTCGCGGTGAACGGCAAGGTCGTGACACGGGGGCGGGACTGCAATCCCCGCAAGGGCTATCTCTGCATCGAAAGCGAGGGCGGAGTGGTCCATTATCGCAACGCACGGATCAAGGAACTGCCCGACACACCCGTCACGCCGGAGCAAACCGCCATCGCCGACCGCGGATACCGCTGTCTCTACACCGGCGTCGATTTCTCCGGATGGGTCGAGGCGAAGGGCTGGAAATCGCGCGACTGGGAACTCGTCAACGAAGCCGGGGCCGCCCCGCTGATGACGGCGGAATCGTTCACCGGCAATTTCGGTTTCCTCGTCGATCTCCGCCTTGAGGCGGGCTCGGGCACTCCGAAACTCTCGGTGCGGGGGCACGGAATTCCCCTCGATCCCGCGAATCCCCTCCTCGCGAAGCCGGGTGGCTACAACCGGATCGAAGGGGCTGTCACCGGCGGAACGCTCACGTTGCAGATCAATGGCAAGGACGCCGGGACCCATGAGGGAATTCCCACGAGCGGGCCGCTCGGACTCGTTCCCGATGGTCCCGCGACCTGGGCGAATCCGTATGTGCGGAAGATCGATTGAGGGGTCGGTGAGGGAGACAAAATCATCGTGGGTGGAATCATGCAGAGATTTGCATTTTCCAGGCACGCCCTGACCTGAATCCACGGGTTCACGGTTTCGGATCGGTGGGGCGCTTTGTCCTCAAAGCGCCGTCTCCCGGCCAGGCAACGTTCTCCTGCCGTACGCGGCGCTGTGGGACACAGCGCCCTACCCCGGGCAGGTGACAATCCCTCGTTGCGCGTGCCGAACCTTGGGAGACAAAATCATGGACGTTGGAATCATGCAGAGATTTGCATTTTCCAGGCACGCCCTGACCTGAATCCACGGGTTCACGGTTTCGGATCGGTGGGGCGCTTTGTCCTCAAAGCGCCCTCTCCCGGCCAGACAACGTTCTCCTGCCGTTCGCGGCGCTGTGGGACACTGCGCCCTACCCCGGGCAGGTGACAATGCCTCGTTGCGTGTGCCGAACCTTGGGAGACAAAATCATGTCGGGTGGAATCATGGATGAATTGGTTTCGCCACGGCTGGGCTCACCATGATTTTACCCGACATGATTCTGTCTCCAATTCCCTCTCACCGTCCGTGTTCCTTTTTCCCCCTCCATTCGCGGTAAAGATTGCCCACCGCAATCACCCGGGTGGCGAAGGTGCCCTGCTCGAAGAAACGCACCTCGAGCAGCACCCCGCCGCGCTCACGCGGGATTTGGTCGAAGAGGAGATTGCCCAGCGACACGATCGCCGGGATCCCCTCGATGTCGGTCGTTTCCGTCGCCGGCACGTGGGAATGGCATCCGATGAGCAGATCGAATCCCACCTCCTTCGCGGTCCGCGCGATCCAGCGCTGGCGGTCGTCCGGTCCGCCGCGGTATTCCGCCCCCCAGTGGAGAAATACAAAACGTGGCCGGAAGGGCTTCGGGACCGCGTCCAATCGGGGAAAATCGTCCGCCCTGAGCACGTTCGCCGCGGGGATAGGGCGGTTTTTCAGGTCGCTCGCGGCGAAGAGACTGAATTCGGGAAACGCGGCTTCGGCACCCTCTTCAATTACCACGAACTTTTCCCCGCGCAGCCGGTCCACCATCGCGGTCCGGACGTCCTCCCCGAGGTCGAGGGCGTGGTTGTTCGCGAGGACCACTCCCGCGACCTTCAACCGTTTCATCAGGGCAATGGCCGGGTCCGCCGACATGACGATCTGCATGGAGTCGAGCGAGGCGGGATCCGGTGGGGTGTTTGTCAGGACCCCCTCGAGGTTCACGATGAGGGGCCTTCCCCCGGTGTGGCGCAGGATCCGTTCCTCGAAAAAGGCCGTCGCCCCGGGATCGCTTGCGAGCGACCCGAGGTGCCGGCCGAGATGAAAGTCGCCCCCGAAATAAGATGCCTTTCCCGGCAGCGCGGCAGCGGGGACGAATTCCCGCCGCCACACCTGGGTGACGTAGCTCGTCGTCTCGCGGACCGGTTCCCCGGGAGATGCGTAATGAACGGAATTCCGGTTGTTGACCACGGCGAGGCTCGCGCCCCGGCGCTGCTGCAAGGTCATCTGGATCCACTGGGCCGCCTTCGAATCAATGTGGTCGGGCTGGTCGAGCGAAGGAATCTTGTCAGGATCAGCGGAGGCGAGGATCACGAGCGTCTCGGCGTCCCTGGCCCGTGCTTCCTCCGCGGTGAGATAATGGGAGAAGTCGGTCGATTGGATCACGAGGGTCCGCTCCGTGACGACCGGATCGAGGGCGTCGGCGAGGCCGCGCCACTCGGCCGGCGTCGTGCGAATCCCGACCGCGAGGGTCACGACCGGCACCTCGGGAAACCAGCTCGCGAGAAAAGGCAGGATGGCGCGGAAACCGTGTTCGTGGGAGGCGAGATTCGAGACGGAGATCAACGGATCATCGGCCAGCCGCAGCGAGGCCGCCCGATCGGTCGGGACCGGGCCCGTCACGGTCAGGAAATCGCGCACTGCCACCGCTCCCGCCGTCTCGGATCGCCGGAAGTGATCGGGGCTGATCAGCACGATCCGTTCGTATTCTCCGCCCCGGGCCAGGGCGAGCCCCTCGGCCACGAGGTCAAGGGCGAGGGCATGGTGCGGCAGCGTCAGCCCCGAGGGCGCAGGATCGAGCGCGGGCATCTTCGCGGCCTCCATCGCCGCCCGGAATGGGGTGTCTGAGTGGTAAAAGGGCGGAAACGGAGGCCCCGGCACCACGTCCTCCGATTCCACGATCCTCCCTGACAGAATCCCGAAGGCGACGCCGAGCATCAAAATGGCAGGTCTCATCGACGGAAACGGAGAAGGAACGGCCCGGCCGGGGCGGCATCGGGTGTGGCATGATGCCCCAGCGTAGAAAGAAACCCGCGGCGCGGCAATCCCCGATTCCACCCCTACCCGATCGGGTGGCGACGGGCCCGAACCGCGCCCCGGGGCCCTCGAGGGCGAAAAAAGGACGGGAAATGCCGGGCAAATTTCCGCTTGCCTGCCCGGCCCTTCGCGGCTAATTTCCGCCCCTCCCAGAACCGGGACGACGACCATGAAAGCGGAGATTCATCCCAAGTACAAGGAAGCGGTGATCCAGTGTCACTGTGGCAATGTGATCCAGACCCGTTCCACCGTGGCCAACATCCACGTCGGGATTTGCTCCGCCTGCCACCCTTTCTTCACCGGTGAAGTCCGTTTCGTCGACACCGCCGGCCGCGTCGACAAGTTCCAGAAGCGTTTCGGTGGCTCCAAAGCCGCCGCGGACCGCCGCAAGAAGCCGAAGCTTTCGGACCTCAGCGCCTAGTTCAGGATCGTTTCCTTTTTGAAAACGGTGACTCTGCCTCGCGGCATGGTCGCCGTTTTTTGTTTTCCGGCCCCGCCTTCCATTTCCCGTCGCCTTGGATTACTCCACCCTCATCGCCCGAAAACGGCTCCGCCTTCCGGAATTGGAATCCCAGATGGCGCAGGAGGGGTTTTTTGACGACTCCAAACGCGCCGGCGAGCTGACCCGGGAATACAACCGGCTCAAGGTCCTCATGGACGACTGGTCGGCCCTGGAACGGTCCCGGATCGAGCTCGCGGACAACCAGGAACTGGTGAAGTCCGGCGACCCGGAGCTTTCCGAACTGGCGTCCGCGGAGATCCCCGCGCTCGAATCCCGCATCGCGGACCTCGAGACCCGCGTCCAGTATGCCCTGCTGCCCCATGATCCGAACGAGGACCGCGACGCCATCGTCGAGATCCGCGCCGGCACCGGGGGCGACGAAGCCTCGCTCTTCGCCGGGGATCTCCACCGGATGTATCTGCGCTACGCCGAGGCGCGCGGGTGGAAGACCGAACCGGTCGAGGCGAGCCCCTCGGAAGTGGGCGGCTTCAAGGAAATCGTCTTCCGGGTCACGGGAGAGGAGGTCTTTCGTTTCCTCAAGTATGAAAGCGGGGTTCACCGCGTCCAGCGCGTCCCCGCAACCGAGGCCCAGGGCCGCATCCACACATCGACCGCGACCGTCGCAGTGCTGCCCGAGGCCGGGGAGGTCGATGTCGAACTGAAACCCGAGGACCTCCACATCCAGACGACCCGGTCCGGCGGTCCCGGCGGACAGCATGTCAACACGACCGACTCCGCCGTGCAGGTGACGCACCTGCCCACCGGAATCATGGTGAAATGTCAGGATGGCCGCAGCCAGGGAAAGAACAAGGAAAAGGCCCTCCAGATCCTGCGCTCGAAACTGCTCGAGGCGAAGGTTCGCGAGGAAGCCGAAAAATACTCGGCCCACCGCCGCAGCCTGATCGGTTCGGGCGGCCGGGAGGAAAAGATCCGCACCTACAACTTCCCCCAGAACCGGCTCACCGATCACCGCGTCAATCTCACCCTCTACAACCTCGACCAGGTCGTCTCGGGTGCGATCGCCCCGGTGATCGAGGCGCTGCAGGCCTCGGAAATGGCGGACCGGCTCGCCGAACTCGAGGCGAACGGGTGACGCGCGGACGCGGTCGGGGCGACGGGAAAGCGGCGGGACGCTGCTTCCACTTTTTCCGGTCATTCCCCGGAGAGGCAATAGAGCCACTCCTGACGTTCACCGGTATTGGTGGCGGTGCGGAGGAAGATTTCCTTTCCGGCAAAGGCGGGCGTGGCAAACCCCTCGTCCCCGAGCGTGTTTTCGGCCAGCTTGGTGAAGGCCCGCGGGTCGGGCGAAAAGACGTGCGTGATGCCGCGCTCGTTCATCGCGTAGATGCGGCCTCCGGCAAGCACGGGCGAGGCGCTGACGGGACCTCCGAGGCGGACCTTCCATTTCTCCTCCCCGGTGCCGGCATCCCAGCACACGGCGATGCCCCCGTCGTTCAGGGTGTAGAGGTGGCCGTCGTGATAGAGCAGCGACTGCTCGTAGGACATGTCGTTGTTTTTCCAGAGGACGGACGGCGTCCCGCCGGGACGGACCGCGAGGGTTTCCTTGTTGGGAAACCCTCCGCTCGCGAAGACCGTGTCCTCGTTCCACACCATCGTGCCGCAGGTCGCGCTGCACGATCCGTCGATCTGCCAGAGCAGTTTTCCGTCGGCCGGATCGTATCCGCTCACCTTGGCGGCCCCGCTCAGGAGGATCTGATCGCGTCCGCCAACCCGCGCGACGATGGGCGACGAGTAGCTGGTCTTCACTTTCCGTTCCGTGCGCCAGAGTTCCTTGCCGTCGCTCTTGCGGAACCCGGCGAGAAATCCGCTGGCGAGGCACTCGGCCGAGACGATGAGCGTGTCACCGAAGAGGGTCGGGCTCGGGGCATAACCGTATCCATAATCGCACTCGTAGGCACCCGCCTCCGCCTGCCAGAGCCGCTCGCCCTTCAAGCTGATCGCCGTGAGAACGACGCGCCCGGAGTTGTGGAAGGCCGCGTAGACCGCCCTGCCATCGGACGCCGGAGTCGGGGTCGCCGCGGTGTTTTTCCGGTGGAGCTTGTCGGGAATCCCGCCCTCGTGGGCGCGCTCTTTCCAACGAATCGATCCATCCGCGCGCGCGTAGGACAGGACGAATTGCCCGTCCTCCGTCGCCGTTGTCACGATGACCTGGTCCCCCACCACGATCGGACTTGAGACTCCCCGCCCGGGAATGGGGGCCTTCCAGCGGACATTTTCCGTCTCGCTCCAGCGCAGCGGGGGCCGGGTCCCGGGCGGTGCGGTGTTGTTGCCACCGGGACCGCGCCAGAGTCGCCAATCGGAATCCTCGGCCGCGTTCGCGAGCGTCAACGTGAGGAGGAGCAGGGGGAGATAACGAATCATGCCTCGAAGGCGCGCGCCGTCGCCAGTCCTTGAACGATGCCCGTTTTGATGGGAAACTGCAAATTCCCTCCTCCCCGCGTTTTCATGCCAGACGAACCCACCTCCGCCAACGGCGATCCGGCCGACCTTTACCAGGAATTTCTTGCCGAGCGCGAGGAGATCCTCAAGCACAAGTGGATCCAAAGCGAAGAGGCCGGACACGATGTCGGCCTCGAAACCGCCCTCGTGAACTGGGCCTTGCACCACCGGGCCAAGTGGAAGGCGGACTCCCTCGCCGGAAACCGGTCCTGATTCCGCCCTCCGCCGACCGCTCACTCACTCACTCCGCTGCGCGACGGCACCCTTGCCGATTTCAGCCGATTCGGCAGCGGCCCCTTCGAGCAGGTCGCGAACCCGGTCATAGGCTCCCGCTCCGTGGGGAAGGGTCTCGACGAGCGCCAGGGACGGCGCGAGTTCGCCTCGATCGAGTTCGTTCCTGAGATCGACGAGGAGGGTTTCGGCCACCTGGGCGCGGATCCAGGGCATTGCCGGGGCAAACTCCTCGCCCAACTGGGCCGCGGAAATCCGGTCTCCGGAACGATAGACCGCCATGGTGAGCCCTTCTGCCGCCGACGCGTCGGTCGGATCGGCCTCAAGGGCGGCGAGGAACCGGTCCATCGCCCGCTCCCACTCGGCACGGTCAAAGTGATTCCATCCCTCGCGGGCCATCGCCGCGCCCTCGCCCTGATTCCGTCCGGCGGCTCCGGAGACGGTCATGGTCACCGATTTCGCCATCAGCGCCCGGTATTCCCGCTGCTTCGGCTGGGGGGCTGCGGAAACCGGAGTGGTGGCCAGAATGGAAAGGACGAAACCCGTCGCGCGGATGAGAAGATGGGAGGCAGTTTTCATAAGGAACTGCGAAAGATTAATCAAAATTAAGCAGTTTTGCAATCAAATTTTAAAATTTTATCGCAATCCACTCTTATATTTGCGAATTAATCTTAAAATCACGCAAGAAAACGCGTTGGCCCGAGTCCAACGATATCAGCGGGCACGCGGCATCCCCGCAGCGTCGTCAAACAGGCCTGATCCTCAGGCGGGAACCACTTCCCTTCACTTCACACGGTTTTCACCCCGGTTTTCGGTCTGGTGGATCGTGAGCGGCCACCCGGGGAACTGGTTCTTCGGCTTGCCGTCGGTGGCATCGATCAGGAAGCGAAAGGCTTCGAGCCGGTAGGTCTTCGCCGCGGGATCGATCGTGATCAGCCCGAACCCGCTCCCCTTTTCGTGGGCCTTTTCGTAACGGTTCTTGGCCACGGGCACGATAGGATTGCCCACCGCGTAGAAGTAGATCCTGTTGCCGAGCCCGTCGAGGTATTCGCCGGTGTCGGGCAACCCGTGGCTCGGCCGGTGCTCGTGGGGCATGCCAAGTTCGTCGGGGCGCCACCAGCGCGGATAACCCACCGCGATCGCCGGGGTGCAGAAGGACCAGTTCGCATCGCGCTGCTTCTCCACGCCATATTGCACCAGCGTGCCGAGATGCTGGTCGCCGTTGACGTGGAGGGCCATCGACTTCCTCAGGATCGAGACGGCCCGGTTCCGGGGTGTCTGCGGCCAGCCGCCCGAGTCGAGATCGGCCTTCAGGTAACCGTCGTAGGATCCGTGGTGGGTCGCCGCATTCGCGAAGAGGGTCTGGCTGAGGAGCACCTTGATCGTGTGTCCGCGCCAATCGTCGCCCCAGGCCATGAGAAACCGCTCCTGGCGTTCCCCCAGGAGGACGAGACCCGGCTGGTCGAGCGAGCGGGTGTCGAAATCCTTCCCCACGACGTGGTCGGCGCGGGGACCATCGACCTTGACGCGTTCCGGCCCGCTCTTGAACTGACGGTCGCCGAGGATGGCGAAACCGACGCCCCCGTAGACCATGTCACCGTAGTAGACGCTCATGCCCTGCTCGATCGGGGTCGGGTCGAAATAGTCGGGATGATGCCCCGCGTTCGTCTTGTGGACGACGTTCACCATCTTCACGGGCTGGATGTAGCCGCCCTTCGAGGAGGCCCCGGAGTCGTCCGGAGTGATCTTCATCGCGGCACCGCCCTCGCCCCAGTAATTGCCCTGGAAAACGTCGTGGTCATCGGGGATGCAGAGGGTCGGGGCATTGCGCATCGCCTCGCGGAAGGCCCACCCGTGCTGGTAAAATTTCCGCAGGTAATTCAGAATCGCCGGATCGGCGGGTGCGCGGATCACCCCGAATCCGCCGTGATTCTCGTAAAGCTGGTCGCCGGAGAAATAGAACAGATCGGGATCGAGCTTCACGAGGTTCTTCGCGACGGGCTCGTAGGGAAAGGCGTAGTCGTTCTGACAGGTCAGCGCGGCGAGACGGAGAGGGCGGCCCTCGGGACTCGCCTTGATGCGTCCGGTCCATTTGTCCGTGACCTCGCCGCCATCCGAGAGTTTTTCCCGGTAGACGACCTGGTAGGGCGTGTCCCTTGTCTGATCCCACTTTGGAATGCGGAAGGTCGCAACCCACGCGTCGGGATCGAGCGCCGCCTTGCCGAGGGATTGCCAGGCCCCGTCGCGCTCCACCAGGAGCTCGATCTCCTGCGGCGCGGTGGTGGCAAGCGGTCCGGTGAGGGCGCTCAGCTTCATCACGAAGCCATCGTCGCCGCGGGAGTCGCTCAGGGAATACATCGTCCACAGGATCGGACCGAAGCGATGGTCGGGCGTCGCGGCGATCGCGTCACCGGAGACCTCCCAATGGGAGAAACGCCAGCCCGGCCCCTCGTTGCGGCCCTTCGGCGGGAGAGTCATCTGGCTGACGAGGGCGAGGTTGCCGGTCACGAAGGGTTTGCGCGCCGCCAGCGCCACCGACCCGATCAAAGCCCCGTCCGGGAGGCTCGCGGTCAGCGCGAGATCATAACGATCGCCGTCGCCCGGCGTGCCCTCGAGGGTCAAACGGAATTCGCCGCCGGCAAAGGGTTTCGCCAGTTCAGCGGATTCCCTGCCGAGGACCAACCGCCCCTCGACGAGACCCGCGTCGATCCCACCGTTGGCAAAGCAGTTGCTGCGGTATTCATCGATGTCGCTTTTCACCCCGATGCGGAAACCGGCGCCCCCGTCCTTCTTCAGCTCTTCCGGTTTCAACACCCTGACAGACATCGAAAAAGAACCCTCCGCGTTCCGCAGCGCCCGGGTCAGCGAATGGATGCTGCGGTTGCCCGAGACGACGAGGCATTCGGCCCATCCGTCGCGGATCCGCCAATCCTCTATCGGATTCGCCCAGAATTCCCCGCCAAGGAAGACGCGGTCGGCGGTGCGGTCCCAACGGTCGATCCGCTTCGAGGCGGGCGACTCCTCCGAGAGCAGGTCGCGTTGCGGCAGAGAACCCAGGACGGCGAGGGAGGAGGCGAGCTTGAGGCTCTGGCGGCGGGAAAGGCGGCGGGTCATGGGGGGGATTCGATAGCAGGTCGGGATCGCGATGTCAGCGCGAATCGGAGAAAGAAACCCCTCGGAACGGCGGAAGGTTCGCGCCGTTCACCGGATATTTCGTGATCAGGGAACGAGCGGAACCCAATGAAGGTGAGCGTCCGCCCAACCCACCCTCACTGCGCCACGGGCGTCTTGCCGAAGGACTTCAGGATGTAGTCGAGCGTTTGCACCGTCGGATCGCCCGGCGCACCGGGATAAGACAATTCGCATTTCACCCCGTTGGCCGCGCAGTGCTCCTGCAGTTTCACCCCGAAATTGGCGGTGTGGGTCGGATCCTTCTCCTCTTTGCCGAGGGCCGGGGGCCCGCTATAGAAGAGGTGCACCGGCGGATCGTCCTTCGAGACCAAGGCGTAGGGCGAATACTCCGCGATCCACGGCAGGATCGACTCGCGCTTCGCGAAGAACTCGTCGAACTGGCTGATCTTTTTCTCCGGATCGCCGGCGAACCCGAAGGCATGCCCGCCGTAACGGCTGTTCGGCGTCCATTCCCTCATCTGGGCCGGATCGAGCGTCGTCTGCGCCCCCGTCACCGCGGCGAAGGACAGCCGGCTCGATTCGCGCGCGACCGGATCCTCGCTCTTGGGATCGGCGAGGTCGTCGTGGAAAGCCAGCCAGAGCGAGGTGCAGGCCCCGGCGGAACCACCGCTCGCCCCGATCTTCGTCTTGTCGAGACCCCACTCGCCCGCCTTGCTCCGAAGGAACTGCAGGGCCCGCGCCGCATCGGTGAGCGGACCTTTCACCGGGGGCACGATCCCATCCAAGGTCGACTCGTTGATGAACCGGTACTCGACCGAAACCACCGAGATCCCCTGCTCCAGCAGCGGATTCAGCATCGGAACAAGCCCGCTCAGCCGCGCGCCCCCGGCCCATCCGCCGCCATGAATGAAGAGCAACACCGGGGTCGGCTCGGCGGACTGCGCCTTCCACACGTGCATGACCTGTTTCGGATGCGGCCCATAAACCACGTCGTAATGGGTCGGATTCGGGAGGAGCGGATTCGACGCGAGGAACGCCTGCGCTTCCTTCTCCCCGATCTCCCTGACAAAGACATTGCGCCAGCGGATCTCGCCGCCATGCGTCTGCAGCATGATCGGTCCCTTCGCCGGAAACGGCTGCGTCTTGTCCGGGTAATTCTCGAACGGCGCTCCCTCCACCACCGCGCGACCGTTCAGGGTCACCCACGTGCGGTTGCCGATCATCTTGATCTTGAAGCTGTTCCACTGGCCGAAGGGCTTGTCCATTTTCGCGATCGGATCGCGTCCGAGCGTCTTCGGCGTGTTGTTGAAGAGGCCGCCCGAACCCAGGTGCGGCCGCCGGTCCGGCTTGGCCGGATCGAAGACCTGGTTGACGTCCCAGATCTGGACCTGGGGCATGCCCCTGAGGTAGATCCCACTGTCGGCGCCCGCGACCGTCTTGTATTCGATGAGCAGTTCGAAGTCACCGAACGCCTCCTCCGTCGTTGCATACGGTCCCGTGCCGCTGTTGACCAGTTCGCCATTTTCGACGCGCCAGTGATTCGGGAAGTCGGCCCGCTGTTCCTTCAGGTTCGCCTCCAGTTTCTCGCCCGTCAGCTTCATCGAACTGTGAGGATTCCACCCATACCAGCCCGCGAGGTCCTTGCCGTTGAAGATCGCCCGGAAGCCCTCCGGGGGAGCCGGATCGGCGGCGGAGACGAGGGAGGCGGCACCGAGCACCGCGAGGACGAACCGGGGGACAAGACGGGAGTTCATTTCCGGAAGCGTAGCGATTTCCCCCGCCGGGTCGAGTCCGGGAAAAGGCGGAGTCGCGCCAATCGGCCCGATGGGAGTTCGAACAGGTGATACGACGGGATCACGCAATGGCCGCGACCGCCGGCTTCTGCCATCCTTTCGGCCTGATGAACCGGATCCCCTTCTTTTTCGCCGTGCTGTCACTCGCCTCCGCCCTAGACGCGGCACCGATCGCCTTCCTCAACGGCAGGATCGTGACGGTGGATTCGAAATTCTCCATCGCCGAGGCCATGCTTATCGACGGCGAACGCATCGTGAAGGTGGGGACGAACGCCGCGATTGAAGAGGGTCTGCCCGCCGACGCGACCCGGCACGATCTGAAAGGGGCGATGGTCCTTCCGGGACTGATCGATTCGCATGTCCACAGCACGGGCGCGGCGACCTACGAATTCGACCATATCATCCCGGAGATGGAGACGATCGCCGACGTGCTCGCCTACATCCGCGACCGCGCCTCGAAGGTGCCCGAGGGAACCTGGATCGGGCTCTCCCAGGTCTTCATCACCCGGCTGCGCGAGCAGCGTTTCCCGACCCGCGCCGAGCTCGACGAAGCCGCCCCGAAGCATCCCGTGACCTTCCGCACCGGACCCGACGCCGCGATCAATTCGCTCGCGATGGAGCTCTCGGGCATCACCCGCGACACCCCGGCACCCGAGGGCGGCACGGGGCGCATCGAGAAGGATCCCGCGACGGGCGAGCCGACCGGCATTCTCCGCGGTTCGGCGACGGGTCTGATCAAACGGGGCGCCACCGGCATCAAAGGCCCGGACCAGGAGCAACAGGTCAATGCCCTCGCCGAACTCCTCGCCGACTACAACCGGGTCGGCATCACCGGGATTTCCGACCGCAATGCGGGCGACGGGGGGATCGAACTCTATTCGAAGCTGCGGGACGCGGGCCGCCTCACCTGCCGCGTCTACCTCTACTACGGGGTCGGGGCGCAGGCTCCGATCGAGGAGGTCCTCAAGAACATCGACAAGGCCGCGGCCCACCCGCTGCACGCCTACAACAACCAGCTCTGGCTCCGGGGCATCAAGGTCTTCCTCGACGGAGGCATGCTCACGGGCAGCGCCTGGATGAAGCGTCCCTGGGGCGTCAGCGCCGCTTATGGAATCGATGATCCCGAATACCGCGGGATGGTTTACGTCGAGCCGGAGAAGCTTTACACGATGGCGAAGCACGCCCTCTCGAAGGACCTCCAGTTCACCGCCCACTCCGTCGGGGACGGGGCGGTCGAGCGGCTCGTCGACACCTACGCGCGCATTGGAGAAAACGACTTTCCGGTGAACAACAAGCGCCCCTGCGTGACCCACTGCAACTTCATGAGCGCCGCGGCGATCGACAAGATGGCGAAGCACGGCATCGTCGCGGACCTGCAACCGGCCTGGCTCTATCTCGACGGCCGCACCCTCCTGAAGCAGTTTGGCAACGAACGGCTCGAATACTTCCAACCCTACAAGACCCTCGCGGAAAAGGGCGTCGTCGCGGGAGGAGGATCGGACCACATGCAGAAGGTCGGCAGCATGCGCTCCGTCAATCCCTACAATCCCTTCCTCGGGATGTGGACGACCCTGACACGACACCCTCGCTGGATGGGCGAACCGATCCGCACCGAGCAGATCATCGGCCGGGCCGAAGCGATCCGCCTCTACACGATCAACAACGCGTGGCTCACCTTCGAGGAAAAGGAAAAGGGTTCGCTCGAAGCCGGCAAACTCGCGGACTTCATCGTGATCGACCGGAACCTTCTCGAGTGTCCCGTCGACGAGGTCAAGGAAACCCAGGTCAAGGAGACCTGGCTCGGAGGCCGCCGGGTCCATCCGGCCGGTTGATCGGCGGGCCGCACTTCCGCACCGCGGGGATTCAAGCGCCCCCTACCGCGTGGCATCGCGACCTCAGCGCTCGCAGCGGTAGACGAAGGCCGGCGGCAGGTTCCGCCACGCCGTGCGCGTCCGCTCCACCTCGGAGAAATGCTCCTTGAGGAGGCTGCGGAAACGACGGCTGCCGGGGAGGACGAGCCCCTGCCAGTAGGCGAAGGTGGCGAACTTTCCTCCCTCGGGAAGAACCTCGAAGGTCGCGTCGAGGATTTCCTCGGTCAGCGAAACGGGAAAGGAAGCCCAGGGCAGACCGCTGAGGATCGCATCGACCTTCCCGATGCCGCGCTCCCGGCAATACTCCTGGACGTTTGTCACACATCCCTCGATCACCTCGATGTCGGGACAGCGGCGGCGGGTGATCTCGGCGAATTCCGGCTCGCGCTCGATCGCGAAAAACCGCGTCTTTCCCTTGAGGCGGCGGGCCACTTCCTGGGTCACGACACCCGTGCCGGGACCATATTCGATCACACAATCCACGTTGTCCCAGTCGACCGTGTCCGCGAGGATGGAGGACAGTTCCGACGAGCTGGGGGCGATCGCCCCGACATGGGCGGAATTCCTGAAGAAAGCCTTCAGGAAACGGCCATGGTAGGCGAAAGGAGCGTCCTCGGTCACGGTGTCGGTCGGCGGGGTCATTCGGGAAAAGCGGTCGGTTTGTTCTTGAAGCGGAACTTATGCCGTTAAGTGTTCGTTTTTGCCAGCGAAACATCGAGGTTCATGCGAACCAGCTGACCCATCGTCTCGCAGCCGGAAAAGGCGGAGGTCTCATGGTATTGGTTGAGACCCTCCCGGAGCCGCAGGACGTGCTCCCCGGGGGCGATCTCCTCGTGGCACATCGCCTCCCAGAGCTGGTCGAGGCGGTGATGGGCGATCTGGCAGCGCCGCTCGATGAGGGTGCGCTCCTCGTCCTGGTACTGCCGCATCGTCTGGTAATTCAGCCGCGTCGTGCAGAGTTCGACGACCGGCTGGTTCTCGGGAAAGGTCTGGGGCAGGTACATCTCCTTGGCCCCCTCGTAGCTCTGCTGGTCGAAATCGATCGCCCGCACCCGGTATTGCGCGTCCTCGAAATCGGGCGTGATATCGACGACGTAGTTGTAGGCCCGCATGTCCCCGAGGAGACGGATGAAGCTGCGCTCGTTGAACTTCACGAACTCCTTCGCCACCCGCACCGGGTTCGTCTCGGGACGACCGAAATACTGGTGGATGAAGACATCCCCCGGGACGCCCGCGATGTGCTCCTCGATGAGGGTGTCGCCGTTGACGAGGTAGTTGATGCGGTTCGGGGAGAGGATGTGCTCCAGCTCGAGCCCGTAGATGCGCGAGGCATCCGCGATCTTCACGTAGAAATGATCGTAGTTGTCGTTGAACTGGTTCACGATGCGGATGCGGAAAGGGCGCGAGTTCCCGAAGTCGCAGAAGTCGACCCGCTCGAGGACGAGGTGCTCGCGCGAGCGGAATTCACCCGTTTTCAACAGCGAGTAAATCTGGATCAGCTTCGCGGCGAGGTCCTTTCGGATCACCGGATCGTAAAAGGCCGTTTTCCAGAGCGTGTCCTGGCCCTCGCGGTCGTAGAGCGGAAAGAGTTGCGAGAAGCGGTGCAGCTCCTCGTAAATCGGCGGCACCTCGAGGGTGCGCTGCCATTCGCGCAGATAGGCGAGGAATTTCCCGCCGACCGGATAGAATTTCTTTTTCTTGAGCTCGAAGATCACGTTGGCTTCTCGGAGTGGAAGTGGAAGCGGCGTCCCGCCGCTTCATCGGGTCGGGGCCCCTGCCGGAAACACCGGACCTGGTCGGCTTCGATCGTGGAAGCAAAAACGGGGCAAATCCCCGAATGAAAAGTGATTTCCGCACCCGGATCGCTCGAAAACGGAAACCCGTCCCCCGGTAGTCGCACCCACGGCGTTCATCCCACGGGCTCCAGCGCCACGAGGACGACGCCCTCCTCCTCCTTCACCGGATAGGCGGCGACGCCTTCGCAGGCGGGACCGGAGAGAACCGCGCCGGAGCAAAGCTCGAACTCGGCGAAGTGCCAGGGACAGGCGATGACGCCGTTTTCAACCGGACCGAAGGCGATCGAAGCGTCGGCATGGGGACAACGGTCCTCGAGCGCGTAGACCACCCCTCCATGGCGGACGAGGGCGAGACGATGGCCCTCGACGGTGTAAGGCCGGCCTTTGCCTTCCTCGAGGTCTTCGGAACGGGCGATCGGGTGATAGGTCATTCGGAACACAGGTAAACTCCAATCGGACGCGCGGCAACCCTACACCACTCCTCCGGTTCCCCTGTCAAACCCCAGCTCGCGGCGAAGCTCCGCGGCGCTGACACCGTGTTCGCGGAGGCTTTTCAAGGTGATGGCCCGGTCGCGTTTGGCAAGCCGGTTGCCTTGGGCATCCGTGAGGAGGTCGTGATGGTGATAGGTCGGAACGAACAGGTCGAGGAGGGACTGGAGGACGCGGTGAAGGTGCGTCGCTTCAAAAAGATCGACTCCCCGGACGATGTCGGTGACTCCCTGGAGGCCGTCATCGACGACCACCGCGAGGTGATAGCTGGTTCCAATGTCCTTTCGGACGAGCACGGCATCGCCGAGCAATTCCGGGCGCGCCCGCTGCGACCCGTGATGCGCGTCGTTCCACGAGAGGTCATCCCCGGTCTCGGAAAGCGCCTTTTCCAGGTCGAGGCGCAGGGCATGGGGCACGCCGGCGGCGAGGCGGCTGGCTTGCTCGTCTTCAGAGAGCCGGCGGCAGGTTCCCGGATAAAGCGGCCCCTCGCTGCCGTGGGGGGCGTATCCGGCCCGTTCGATCTCGCGCTGGATGTCGGCGCGGGTGCAGAAGCAGGGGTAGAGCAGTCCGCGGGCGGAAAGCCGTTCCGCCGCGGCGGCGAAGTCCGCGCGATGTTCACTTTGGAAACGGACCGGGGTTTCCCACTCGATTCCGAGCCAGGCGAGATCCTCGAAGATCTGTTCGGCGTTCGCACGCGTGCAGCGGGTCGGATCGATGTCCTCGATGCGAAGGAGAAACCGGCCGCCGGCTTCGCGGGCGAGGGTGAGGGCCTTCAGGGCGGAAAAGGCATGCCCCTTGTGAAGCAGGCCGGTCGGACTCGGAGCGAAGCGGGTGACGAGGGATTCGCAGATCATGGATCGCAACGGACTCACGCGTGCGCCTTGGTCTGACGGACCGCCGATTCCCATTCCGAGAGCTTCGCGCGACGCGCGGCCGGCTTCATCGCCGGGGTGAAATGCGCCTCGGCCTGCCATTGGGACGCGATCTCGGCGGTGTTTTTCCAGAAGCCGACCGCAAGACCCGCGAGATAGGCGGCCCCGAGAGCGGTCGTTTCGGTGACCTCGGGCCTGACTACCGGGACCCCGGCGAAATCGGCCTGGGTCTGCATGAGGAGGTTGTTCGCGGTGGCTCCGCCATCGACGCGGAGTTCCTTCAGCCGGATCCCCGAATCGGCCTGCATCGCGCCGAGCACCTCGACGGTTTGAAGAGCGATGCTCTCGAGGGCGGCACGGGCGAAATGGGCCGCGGTGGTGCCGCGGGTGATCCCGGTGATGGTGCCACGGGCGTGGCCGTCCCAGTGCGGAGCGCCGAGTCCGGCGAAGGCGGGCACCAGGGAAACCCCGCCGGTGTCGGGCACGGAGGCGGCAAGGGCCTCGATCTCGGAGGCCTTCTTGATGATCCCGAGTCCGTCGCGCAGCCACTGCACCACCGCCCCCGCGATGAAGATCGATCCCTCGAGGGCGTATTCGGTGCGGTTGCCGATGCGCCAGGCGATCGTGGTGAGGAGCCGGTTTTTCGAGACGACCGGTTTTTCGCCCGTGTTCATCAGCATGAAACATCCGGTCCCGTAGGTGTTCTTCGCCATCCCCGGCTTCGTGCAGGCCTGGCCGAAAAGCGCGGCCTGCTGGTCGCCGGCGATCCCCGCGATGGGAATGCGATGCCCGAATCCGGTGGTGGTTCCGTAGACCTCGCTGGAACTCCGCACCTCGGGCAGCATCGAAGCCGGCACGCCGAAGAGCGCGAGCAACTCGGGATCCCAGGCCTGCTTGTGGATGTTGTAGAGCATCGTGCGCGAGGCATTGCTGGGATCGGTCGCGTGGACCTCTCCGCCGGTGAGATTCCACAACAGCCACGAGTCGATCGTGCCGAAGGCGAGCTTCCCGGCCTTCGCCATGGCGCGGGCGCCCTTCACGTGGTCGAGGATCCACTGCACCTTCGTCGCCGAGAAATAGGCGTCGAGGATCAGGCCGGTGCGCTTCGCGATGAGCTTGTCCTTGCCCGCCTTGCGGAGCCGGTCGCAAACGGACGCGGTGCGGCGGTCCTGCCAGACGATGGCGTTGTGGATCGGACGGCCCGTCGCGCGGTCCCACACCATGGTGGTCTCGCGCTGGTTCGTGATCCCGATCGCGTCAATGTCGGACGGCCTGAGATGTGCTTTCGTCAGGACCTCCGCGGCCACTCCGAACTGCGTCGACCAGATCGTCGAGGCATCGTGCTCGACCCAGCCGGGTTGCGGAAAGATCTGCGGAAACTCCTTCTGCGCGACGGCGACGGGAGTGCCGGAATGATCGAAAAGGATCGCACGCGAGGAGGTCGTGCCTTGGTCGAGGGAGAGGATGTGGGACATGAGATGTGCTTGGTTGAAAGCTTACCACAGTGCCCGGAACAGGAAGGCCCCGATCAACCCGCCGAGCAGCGGCCCCGCCACGGGGATCCACGCATACCCCCAGTCCGACGAACCCTTCCCCGGGATTGGCAGGAGAAAATGGGCGATCCTCGGTCCCAGGTCGCGGGCGGGATTGATCGCGTAGCCGGTCGGGCCGCCGAGGGAAAGACCGATCGCGAAGACGAGAACACCGACGAGGAGGGGCCCGAGTCCGGTGCTGAACCCGGTCGCCGCGTCGAGATTGTCGGGCCGCGGCAGCGCGAGCGCGCCCAACACCAGCACAAACGTGCCGATGATCTCGGTCGCGAGGTTGCCGAAGGTGTGCCGGATGCCGGGGCCGGTCGAGAAGACCGCGAGTTTGGCCGCCGAGTCCTTCGTTTCACGCCAGTGCGGCAGATAGGCGAGATACACCAGCACCGCACCAATGATCGCCCCGAGGAACTGGGCCACGATGTAGCTTCCGGCCGTCGCCGGCTCGATCTTCCCGATCGCGAGCATCGCGAGGGTGACCGCGGGATTGAGATGGCCGCCCGAGATCGTGCCGACGGCGTAGACCGCGACGGTCACGGCCATGGCCCAGCCGGCGGTGATGACGATCCAGCCCGAGGCGTGGCCTTTCGTCCGGGCAAGGACGACGTTGGCGACGACTCCGTCGCCGAGGAGGATGAGCAAGGCGGTTCCAAGCAGTTCGGCGACGAAGGGGGGCATGGACCGGAGTTTGTCGGATCGGTCGTTTTCTGAAAAGCGCAAAATCGCGGGCCAGGGCCCACTTCAGACCGAAGAGGCGGATGATCATGGGAGATGCCTTCCCCGGGAGGCTGGGCACAGCCTCCTACCCCGCGCGCTGTGCAGCAGGCCCAAGGACCGCCGCTTGGACGGAACGGCGTGCAGTCAATTCTGGGACCAGGTCATACCCTCGACAAGGTTGGCTCTTGGGGCCTCGAAGCCCAGCGGCAGCGGTTGTCCTTACGGCCCCATGCGTAGGTTCTGAACTTCGCCAGATTGCAGGCTTCGGCGAGGATTTCGGCGAAGACCGAGAGGGGTGACCCCCGCCGTCCGGGGCCTGATATCCGAACCAATCGAACTGATCCGCCACGAAGGCGGGGGCGCCCATCCGGAGGGCACCAATCGCTTCGCCGTCAGCATCGGCATGCCAAATCTATGTTTGGATTGCCATGGTCGCTGAATACCGCAAAGCCAACGCAATTGGCGACGTCATCGACTTCTACGAAGGTCACATCGACACGGAAGAAGACAGAAAGGCAGTCGACAACCTACGGCAGCAACTCGCCGAGCAGGAACGCATCGACGGTAAACCGGCAGACCCCCGTTCCGAACGGCAAGGATTTACCGGCGCTAACTCAAGCAGTTGATGAGGATTTCTCGCGAGTAATGGAATCCATCGGCATCGGGCTCAATTTGCTTTGAAAGAACACCCGCCACCTTCTCGACTGGCACCGTCGGGATGCCCCGTGACAGTGCAAAGGCCTCGAGTTTGCCGGACGCCTCAACGTAGTAGCCGGGAACACGATGACACGCAAAGTCGTTCCTCCACGAGCTTTTCCCAGCCACCGATCCGTCAGTGCCCATAAGGGTGCTTTTCAACCCGTCTTTTGTCGGCTTGATGATGAAAAATGCCACCGGCTGCCCTTCGTGGAAAAGCACATCGAAAACGGTGTCCGGCTCCAGCATTGCCTCGATCGGCTTGCCGGAAAAAGGATGTCCACCGAGGGCTTCGTAGCTCGCATCGGCCATTGCCTTCACTTTCCCAAGAACCGCTTTGCGAGCGTTTCCTGCAAAGCGCCGAGCGTCGGCAACACCGAATGATTCTTCCTCCGGGAGGCGCTCCCAACCGCAGGCGCTTTTCCCCCTCGACAGCCCGGCCCCGGGCGTTACCGTTCCCGGGAAGGCGGTCGTGACCTCTCCTCCCCCATGCGATCCCCGATCCCGATCATCCTGGCGACCTGCGGCCTCATCGCCGCGGGGATCCTGGCGTGGCGGCCTGTTTCACGCGAATCCGGAGACCCGCCGGAGCATCCGGCCGGAGGTTCCGCCGACCTGGCCGATTCTGGCGCGGCGGAAACGACCACGACCCATGCCGGGGAACCGTCGGAGCCCCTTTCGCGCCTTTTCTCGGCGCCGCTGATTTCCCTGGAGCGCGGGGCGGTCGTAGCGCTTTTCGATCTGGGAAAGGGCGCCGTCGTTTCCCTCCCCTTGCCGGGATCGCCCCGGGCGGAAGCGGTGATGAAGCACCGTCACGACGGAGGCGCGATTGCCATCGGTTTTCGTCTCGAAGGCAAAGCCGGCGCGACCCTGTTTCTCTCCCGGTCCTCCGGCGGAGTCATCGAGGGTCATCTTTCCTCGCTTCGTTCCGGCTCCGCGTTTCGCCTCGAAGACGGCACCGGGGACGACCCGCCGCGTCTCCGACGCATCACCGCCGATGAATTGATCTGCGCCCGTTTCGACGGCGGACAACTGCAACCGGGACTGCCGCCCGATCCCGAAAGCGCCGAAGTGGCGGAGGGAAGCCCGGGCGCTCCGGAGGAAAGCGCCCCACTCCTCGAGAGCCGGCCTTCCGCTTCGCGCGTCATCTTTTTGAATTTCGACGGCGAAACCGTCACCGGCACGCCATGGAATCTTTCCTACAACGACGGCAATCCCATCGTCGCCGCGCCCTTCGCCACGCCGGCGCACATTCCCGGCATCTGGGCCTCGATCGCGGAGGATTACGCGACCTTCGACGTGAACGTGACGACCGACCGCGCAGACTTCGACAATGCCGCGCCGGAGGACCGGGTCATGATCCTCTTTTCCCCGACAAAAAGCTGGTACGGCAGCGCGGGCGGCGTCGCCTATGTCAACTCCTTCGGCAGCGCGACGAATCCCTATGCCTGGGTCTTCAATCTCACCCTCAATGGCACCGCCGAATCGGGCGCCCACGAGATCGGCCACACCCTCGGCCTGCGTCACGACGGCACTTCCAGCCGCGCCTACTACACGGGCCATACCCATGCGAGCGGGGTCAGTTGGGCTCCCATCATGGGCACGGGATACGGCAAGACCATCGTGCAGTTTTCGAAAGGCGAGTATCCCGGCGCGAACCGAACTGAGAACGATCTCCAGATCATGGCGACCCATCTCGATCCCCTGCCCGACGACCACGGGGATTCCGCGGCGACGGCAACGGAACCGGCGCCATCGGCTCCCGGCGAAATCGAGGCCACGGGAGTCGTCGGAAACGCAACCGACCGCGATCTGTACCGCGTCGTCACCGGAGGCGCGGGAACCCTCACCGCCACCGCGACGCCCCACGCCACCTATCGCAACCTCGATCTCGGACTGGAGTTGCTCGACGCCAATCTCGTCGTGATCCAGGACTCGGCTCCGGCGGGCCCCTTTCACGCGACCGTAACGGCTCCCGCCCTGCCCGCGGGCACTTATTTCCTCCGGGTTCGCGGCACCGGACTCGGCGACCTCGTCACGGGCTACGGAAGCTACGGCAGCATCGGCACCTACCGCCTCGCCGCAAACTTCCCCACCTCCCCGCTTCCTGACACACCCACCAACCTCAGCGCCGGTGACGGCACCTCGACCTCGTTCGTCCCGCTGTCGTGGGATCGCTCCCCGCTCGCCGACAACTACCGAGTCTATCGGGGACTCCTTTCGAACGGCAGCGACGCCGCCCTCGTCGCCTCGCCGACAGGAACCTCGTTCGACGACCCCTCCGCCGTTCCCGGCACGATCTACTTCTATTTCATCACCGCCGCCAACGCCTCGGGAGAGTCGCCCCGTTCCTCGGGCGAAAGCGGCTGGCGCCAGAGGCTTCCTCCCGACCCGGCCGCATCCGTCACCGCGAGCGACGACTCCCCCCACTCCATCCGCGTCGCCTGGCCCGCGGCGGACCGGGCTCAATCCTACCGCGTTTCCCGGAACGCGGTGAACGCCTTCGCGGGGTCCACCGTCGTCGGCACGACCAGCGCGCTCTCGTGGCACGACACGACCACCGCCGTGAACGCGACCTTCCATTATTTCATCGAGTCGATCAACACCGGCGGCACCTCCGCTCCCGTCGCGACCACCCTGCCCGGAAGGAAGACGCCGCTTCCGCCCGGCACGCCCACCGGACTCTACGCGTCCGACGGAGTCTCACCGACGCTGACGCAGCTCACCTGGACGGCGGCGGACGGCGCAACCGGGTATCGCGTCTATCGCAACACGGTCGAGTCGGTCGCCGGCGCCACGGAGATCGCCGTGCTCGGCGAGACCACGGCCCACGCCGACATCGGCGGAACCCGGGGCGTGGTTTATTGGTATTTTGTCAGGGCGATCCTCCCCGGCGGCGACTCCGCGCCATGCAACCTCGATGAGGGGCGCCGTCTCGCCGCCCCTCCCGGCGCACCGGTTTCGGTCACGGCCACCCGGGGCACGAATCCGGGCGGAGTCTTCGTCGAGTGGAGCGCCACCACGGACTCGGAGTCCTACCTGGTTTTCCGTGGCAATGAGACGGATCCGGGATCCGCGGAACTCATCGGGGAGACCTCGTCCACCGAATGGCTCGACGACACCGCCGCCCCCGGGCGCACCTACCATTACTTCGTCCGTTCGGTGAACACGGCCGGTTCCTCCACCCACTCGGCCGCCGTCCTCGGCTACGGGACCGAAGTCGATCCGTCGGACGACGGTTATGAAAACAATGACGATGTCTCCGAAGCCACCGCCGTCGCTTCCGGAGAAATCGCCGCGGTCGGAATCGACGGAGATCCGGACTGGTATGCGGTCACGCTCGGTCCCGGCATCTCGCGGCTCGATCTTGCCGCCCCCTACGAGGCCTCGCTCGGATCGGTGCTTCTCGCGCTTTGTGATGAAAGCGGAGCACCCGTCGCCTCCGCGACCGCGGTCAACTCGAGCCGCGTCCTCTCCCACACCGGTGCGCCGGGAGCGTCCTACCGCATTCTCGTGGAGTGCGACGAAGGGCCCATGGTCCCCTACCGGCTCATCGTTTCGCCACTCGCCCCGGGTCGAAATGGACTCTCGCCCGACGGCGCGATCGGCGCCACCTTTCCCCCTCGGCTTGGTAAGGCGATCCGCAATGGCAACGGCGCCGGACAGACGCTCCGTCTGGTGAAGCGCGGTTCCGGATCCCTGCGCTACTTCGCCTCGCTCACGAACCGGAGCGCCGTCTCCGGTGGTTTTCTCACGCAGGGGCCGCGCCGGAAACATTCGCTCCGGATCAGCCACTCTCTCATGCTAGGTGACCGTCGCATCCCGGTGACGGGAGCGGTGGCCGGGCGGGGCCTCCCACGGACCCTCGCTCCGTTCGATGTCTCGTCGTTTTCGATTTCCGTCAGGATGGCCGGAGGGCGCGCATCGCAGCGCAACCGGCACTCGATCATCCCGCTCGTGCACCGGGTCGCGGTGGATTCCAAGACCCTCGACCAGGTCCGATGCCACCTCATCCGGAGACCGGTGCCGCGGCGCTGAGGGAATCGGACCGGGACCAAGCCGGAGCTTCTCAAATCGACATCGCCGAGAATCCGCCGTCGACGATCATCTCGATGCCGGTGATGAACGACCCGGCCTTCTCCGAGGCCAGCAGCAGGGTCGCCCCGATCAACTCGTGCGCTTCACCGAAACGCTTCGCGGGAGTGTGCCCCATGATCGCCGCGACCCGTGACTCGTTGAGGACCTTCCGATTCTGTTCGGCCGGAAAGAAACCGGGAACCAGCGTGTTCACCCGCACCTTCTGCTCCGCCCACTCGCGGGCGAGGTTCTTCGAGAGATTGTGGACCGCCGCCTTGCTCGCGGAGTAGGTGAAAACCCGGCTGAGCGGTCCGAGACCGGAGATGGAACCGAGGTTGATGATGGACCCGCCGCCCTGCTCGACCATGTGTTTCCCGAAAATCTGGCAACTCCGGAGGATCGAGCCGAGATTGATGTCGAGGATGCGGGAGAACTCCTCGTCGCTGATCTCGAAGACCGGCGTCGGGGAATTCACGCCCGCACCGTTCACGAGAATATCGACCCGTCCGTGCCTGGCCACGACCTCGTCTAGGAGTCCTTGAAGCGAATTCCGGTCGGCGACGTCGGCGGAGACAAAAAAGCCACGTCCCCCCACCTCGTGGATCTGCCGCAGCCGCTCGGCGCCCTTTTCCTCGCTGCGGCCGACGACGGCGACGATGGCACCGGCCTTGGCCAGCCCGAGAGCCATCTCGCCACAGAGCACTCCCGTGCCTCCGATGACCACCGCGGTTTTGCCTTCGAGCGAAAAGAGATCGTGCAGAAAATCCATGCGCACCGATAGCGCAGACTCGGTTCCGGTCAATGGGGAGAGCGGCCGGGCCGGTTTCCCGGCGGGCCGGGCGCGCGAAAGCGGCCGTTTTCGCAGGGGCCCCGCTTTTTCACGAGCGAAATTGATTTTCCGGTCGAATGGTCAAGGTTTCCGCCATTCTCAACCCGTCTCCCTTTCCCGCCCCAGCGGCGCCCCGCATGATCCCCAACGTCCTCGCCGAACGCTATGCCACCACCGCGATGAAGGCGGTCTGGTCCCCCGAAGGAAAAGTCCGCCTCGAGCGCGAGCTCTGGATCGCGGTGATGAAGGCGCAGCGGGATCTCGGGCTCGACATTCCCGCGGAGGCCATCGCCGCCTACGAGCGCGTCATCGACGAGGTCGACCTCGCCTCCATCGACGCCCGCGAGCGCGTCACCCGCCACGACGTGAAGGCGCGCATCGAGGAATTCTGCGATCTCGCCGGCCACGAGCACGTCCACAAGGGCATGACGAGCCGCGACCTCACCGAGAACGTCGAACAGCTCCAGGTCCACCGCTCCCTCGGCGTGATCCGTCTCACCGCCGCGGCCGCCCTGCATCGTCTCGCGCGGAGGGCCGATGAATTCCGGTCCCTCGCCATCACCGCACGCACGCACAACGTCGCCGCCCAGGTCACGACCTACGGCAAGCGCCTCGCGATGTTCGGCGAGGAACTGCTCCATGCCGCGCGCAAGCTCGATGAAACGATCGCGGGCTACCCGGTGCGCGGTCTGAAGGGCGCGGTCGGCACCCAGCTCGACCAGCTCAGCCTCTTCGACGGCGATTCCGCCAAGGTCCTCGAACTCGAGCGCCGCCTCGCGACCCATCTCGGCATCGGGAACCTTTTCACCAATGTCGGCCAGGTCTACCCGCGCAGTCTCGACTTCGAGGTCGTCGCGGGGCTGAACCAGCTCGCCTCGGCCCCGTCGAGCTTCGCGAAAACGCTGCGTCTCATGGCCGGACACGAACTCGCGGGCGAGGGTTTCGCCAAGGGCCAGGTCGGCTCCTCGGCGATGCCGCACAAGATGAACAGCCGCAGTTGCGAGCGCATCAACGGCTTCAAGACCATCCTCGGCGGCCATCTCGCGATGGCGTCGGCCCTCGCCGGAGACCAGTGGAACGAGGGTGACGTCTCCTGCTCGGTGGTGAGGCGCGTCATGCTCCCGGACGCCTTCTTCGCGATCGACGGACTCCTCGAGACCTTCATCACGATCCTCGACCAGATGGATGCGAATCCCGCCGTGATTGATCGCGAGAACCGGCATTACCTGCCCTTCCTCCTCAGCACCACCATCATGATGACCGCGGTGAAGCGGGGCATCGGACGCGAAACCGCGCACGAGGTCATCAAGGAGCACGCCGTTGCCGCGGCCCGCGCCTATCGCGCGGGAGAAAGCGAGCGCAACGACCTCGTCGCACGGCTCGCGGCCGACGCGCGCCTCGGCATGACCGAATCCGAACTGCGCGCCTGCCTCGAGGAAGGCAAAGCCAACGCGGGAGCCGCCGGAGCCCAGATCGACCACTTCATCGCGGAAGTGGACGCCTACGCCGGAACCGTCGAGGGGTCGAAAACGTATCAACCGGGGAGTATTCTCTAACAAACGAACCTCGCGGACGGCTCGGCGATCCGGCCCTACCGGTTTCCAAACCTTTTACCTTTTACCTTCCCACCTTTTACCGCGCGAAGCGCAGCCACCTTTTGCCCCGGCCTCCGGCCGCTCCGACCATGACCCCGCAGCTCGCCGAATTCTTCGACTTCCTCCGCTTCCCGAGCATTTCGACCGACAGCCGTCACCGTGACGACGTTCGCCGTTGCGCGGAATTCCTCGTCGCGAAATGCCGCTCGATGGGATTGCAGACGGAACTCCACGAGACGCCCGGCCATCCCATCCTCGTCGCCCGGAGCGTCCAAAAGCCGGGTCGCCCCACCATGCTGATCTACGGTCACTATGACGTGCAGCCGGTCGACCCGGTTTCCGAATGGCACACCCCGCCCTTCGAGCCGACCCTCGTCGGTGACAAGATCTACGCCCGCGGCGCGACGGACAACAAGGGCCAGCATTTCGCCCACCTCCTCGGCGTCGAGGCGACCCTGAAGGCGCACGGCGACCTGCCGGTGAACGTGGTCTTCCTGCTCGAGGGAGAGGAGGAGATCGGCTCGCCGAACCTCGCGCCGTTCCTCGCAACGCACCGCGATCTGCTGAAATGCGATGTCTGCGCGGTCTCCGACACCGGCATGCTCGGTCCCGGCATTCCCACGATGACCTACGGCCTCCGCGGCATCGCCTGTCTCGAGTTCAAGGTCCACGGGCCGGTGCGCGACCTCCATTCGGGCGTCTACGGAGGTGCCGTGCCGAATCCCGCAACCATGGTCTCGCGAATCATCGCCTCCCTTCATGACGAAGAGGGGCGCATTCGCATCCCGGGATTCTACGACCGCGTCGTGCCCCTCGAATCGTGGGAACGCGCGATGTGGGCGGGCCTGCCCGACGGCGATGCCGCCACTCTCGAGGAAACCGGAGCCCCCGGACTCTGGGGCGAGGCCGGCTACACTTCGCTGGAGAGACGCTGGGGACGCCCCACCGCCGAGGTCAACGGCATCGGCGGCGGTTACCAGGGCGAGGGTTCCAAGACGGTGATCGGACGCGAGGCCATGGCCAAACTGAGCTTCCGCCTCGTGCCCGACCAGAATCCCCGGGAAATCCTCGACCTCGCCGCGGCGCACTTGAGATCGGTTTGTCCGCCTTCGTGCCGCATCGAGGTCGAACTCGGCCACTGGGGTCCGGCCTACGTGATGGATCCCCATTCGGCCCACGGGAAGGCCGCTCAGCGCGCTCTCACCCGCGCCTTCTCCGGCGAACCGCGCCTCATCCGCGAAGGCGGCAGCATCCCGATCATCCAGGCGATCAAGGACACCCTCGGTGTCGACAGCCTCTTGCTGGGCCTGGCCCTGCCCGATTGCCAGATCCACTCGCCGAACGAAAACTTCACCGTCTCGAATTTCGAGGCGGGAATCCGCCTCAACCAGGCGCTGCTCGAGGAACTGGCCTGAATCAGCCCGCCGGTCTCAGGAAATCCGCCGTGCCCCCTCGACCGCCGCGGTGACAAAGGAGGCGGGACGTCGACCAAAACTTTGCTCGAACGCGTCCTGCATCACCCGCCGCACGTCTTCCGCGGCCGCGCGTTTCACGAGGGAGATCGTTGAGCCGCCGAACCCGCCCCCGGTCATCCGGGTCCCGACGTGACCGTTCTCCAAGCCGGTCGAGCCGGCCGCCTCGACGAGGCAGTCGAGCTCGTCGCAACTCACCTCGTAATCATCCCGAAGGGAGCGGTGCCCCTCGGCGAGAAGGCTTCCGATCGCGGCATCATTCAGGTCCTCGAGCGCCCTGGCAAAGGCATCCACCCGCTCCATCTCGGTCACGGCATGGCGGGCGCGCCGATACAAGAGCTCTCCGAGCCGGCCACGGTCCGCCTCCACCCCGCCCGGGGTGAGGTCGCGGAACGAATCCGCTCCGAGAACCGCCAGCGCCGCCTCGCACTGTTCGCGACGCAACCGGTATTCCCCATCGCCGAGCGCGTGCTTGACCCCGGTGTCGGTGACAAGAAGGACGAGATCTTCCGGAAGGGGCACAAGGCGTGTCGAGAGATCGCGGCAATCGAGGAGGAGGGCATGACCCGCCTCTCCCGCGCCCACGGCAAACGGGTCCATGATGCCGCAGGGCACCCCCGCATAATCGTGTTCGGCGCGCTGGCAGAGCAGGGCCCGTTCCGGGACGGTTCGCCCGACTCCGGTGAGCGCTTCGATCACCAGGGCCGTGGCCGTTTCGAAGGCCGCGCTGGCACTAAGGCCGGCCCCGGCGGGAAGGTCGGCATGGATGACCGCGCGAAACCCCGGCACGGGCACTCCGGCGGCCTCGTAACCCGCGACCACGCCGAGGAGATAATTGAGCCAGCGCTCCGCCTTTTCTTCCCGCCGGTGCCGTTCGTGCCTCCCGAACCGCACCGGAGCCCCGAACCCGGCACCGAGCGGAACGATCTCGAACGATCCGTCGATCGTCGGGGAGGCCTCGATCACGAGATGGCGGTCGATCGCGGCGGGCATGACCTTTCCCCCGAGGTAGTCGATGTGTTCGCCGAGCAGGTTCACCCGTCCCGGTGATGCCGCCACCACCGCGGGTGCCGAACCAAAACAACGCTGGAACTCACCGACACGAATCATCGGTCGAGGATACCCGCGGCCTTCTTGCTTGCAATTCTTTCCCCGGAATCGATCCGGGAATCACCCCGGCGTCTCGTATCCGGCTTCCTTGGCGCGAGCCCCGGGAATGATGCGAAGGTAATTCTCCCCCGCGCCCTGCACAATCGTGCGTCGATCGGAAACGATCCTGGCGGACGCCGGGGAGGTGGCCCGGAACCATCCGGAAAAACCAGCAGCTAGAAGGCCGAAGATCAGGGTCAACGGACTGGAGGTGAGAACACCGACGGCAAGGAGGAGACCGCCGACCGAAAGGACCGACCAGGTCAGCGCCGTGGCCACGGAGTGATCCTCGGCATGGCGGCGGCAGAGGGCCATCGTGAGGACCGGCCGGGGGCCGAACCAGGTTCTCGGATCGCCCGGGCGCCGCAGGGGAAACGATCGCTCCAGCGACGGAGTGCGACCGCATCGCAGGCAAAACTCGAGCGGCAGGGTTCCGCCGTGATCGAGAATGATCTCTCGGCCGATCCGGTAACAGGCCGGGACCGGAGCGTGAACCAGATGCGATGTCACGGGTCCCGGTTCCGGCGGAACGGGGACGATGATCCGGGCCGGAGGCGCGGGTGCCGGGCCGGGAACGGGTTCGGAGGCGGAGGGAGGATTCATGGCGTTTCAACCGAGCATGCCATGTGCCAGAATCCAGCCTGACCGGACGACAAAACCGTGTTTTTACCCATCCCGCCCGGTTTCATCCGCAACGAATCCGGGCATCGCGCACCCTCCGGAAAGGCCTGGATTCTTTCCTCACCGGAACCCGTCCCCCATCGCGTAGGGTCCCGGAACCCGGCCACGCTTGCTTTCGTGGACGAAAGCAGCGACTCTTGACTCCCGGCGGGGTTTGATTTTTGAGAGGTTTTCGCCTCCGGTCCGCCCGCGACCGTATTCCAGATTTTCGATGAAGCGTTTCTTCCGAGCCGTCCTGCCCCTCGCCATCCTCGGCGCGTGCGGTTACGCCGGCTGGTGGTTCATCGTGAACCGGCCGGAGACGCCGACGATGGAGGCGCCCCCCACACTTGTGCGGGTCGAGGGCACCCGGCTGAAGCGCGAGCCCTATCCGGTCCGTGTCCGGTCCCAGGGCACGGTGCAGCCGCGCACCCGCAGCATGTTGCTGCCGGAAGTCCCCGCAAAGATCATCGAGGTGAGTCCATCCTTCCGGCCCGGTGGCTTTTTCAAACAAGGCGAAGTGCTCCTGAAACTCGATCCGGTGGACTATGAGACCGCCCTCGTCGTCGCCCGGGCCACCCTCGCCCAAGCTGAAGTCATGCTCACCGAGGAATCCGCCAAGTCCGCCCAGGCCCGGGAAAACTGGCGCACCCTCGGCAAGGCGGGAGAGCCCGGCGCCCTCGCCCTCCGCCTTCCCCAGGTGGCCAAGGCGGAAGCCGACGTCGAAGCCGCCAAGGCCCAGATCGCCCTCGCCGAACGAAACCTGGACCGCACCACGATCCGGGCCCCCTACGACGGCCAGGTTCTCGAGCAACTGGCCGATGTCGGTCAATTCGTGAACGTCGGCACCTCGCTCGGACAGATTTTCGCGACCGATTACGTCGAAGTCCGCCTGCCCCTGCCGGAGCGCGAATTGCGTTTCCTCGATCTCCCCGAGCACTTCCGCGACGGAACCGTGACGAAGGCCGGCGCTCCGGCGGCCGGCGCTCCGGTCCGGCTTCGTTCGGTCGTGAGCGGTCAGGCCGCGACCTGGGAGGGAGCCATTGTCCGGGTCGAGAGTGCGATCGACGAGTCGACACGCCAGATCACCGCCGTGGCCCAGGTCAACGATCCCTACGCACGCCGAGACGACGGATCCCCGCCCCTGCGGATCGGCCAATTCCTCGAGGCCGAGATCGAAGGGGAAACGCTCACCGATGTGTTCGTGATCCCGCGCCGAGCCGTTCGGGCCGGGAACGAAATCCTTCTCATCACTCCCGAGAACAAGCTGCAGAGAGTCACCGTGGAACCCATTCTCGGCGATACCGAAACGATCGTGGTTTCGGCGGACACCGGCAAGGCGCCGCGGGAAGGCGACGTGCTTTGTCTCACCCCGATTCCTTTCGCCGCGGAGGGAGCCGGCGTCCTTCCACTCATCGACGGAGCCATGGAAACGACCGGTGGTCCCGGTTCCTCCGGTCCTGCCGCAGGAAAACGTGGCGGGGAACAGGACCGGCGTCCGGACGGCAATGCCGCGGACGACAAGGTCCCGGCCGATGCGAAGGCCGCCGCCGCCGTTCCCGCCCAGGCACCCCGCTCCTCCTGATCGCGCCATGATCGCCTGGTTCGCACGCAATGGCGTCGCCGCCAACCTGCTCATGCTCGCCGTCATGGTCGCGGGTCTCTGGACGCTCGCGAACGACAAGATCCCGCTGGAGGTCTTCCAGGACATGCCGTCGCGTTTCATCTCGGTGAACGTTCCCTACCCGGGTTCGTCGCCGGACGAAACCGAGGAAACGATCGTGCTGAAGATCGAGGAAGCCCTGCAGCCCGTCGGCGGGATCAAACATCTCAACTCCACCGCGAGCAGCAGCGGCGGGACCGTCCTCATCGAGGTGAACGACGGCGAGGATCCCCGGACGGTGATGGAGGACGTGAAGATCCGCGTCGATGCGATCCCGAACTTTCCCGATCTCGCCGAAAAGCCCATCATCCAGCTCGACGATTCCTTCCACTCGGTCATCACCGTCGTCCTCAGTGCGGAGATGGCGGAGAAGGACCTGAAGCGCCTCGCCGAGCAGACCCGGGACGAGCTGGCCGCGCTTCCGGGCATCTCCCATGCCGAAATCGCCGGAGTGCGGAACGAGGAGATCGCCATCGAGATTCCCGAGGAGACCCTACGGAAATACAATCTCAGCCTCGAGACGATCAGCCAGGCGATCCGGCAGACCGCGATCGACCTGCCCGCCGGCGTCGTCCAGACCGAGGCCGGCGATGTCTCGATCCGCACCCGCGGGAGGGCCTACACCGGGGAAGACTTCGCGGGCGTGCCCGTCCTCACGAGACCGGACGGAAGCAAGCTCACCCTCGGCGAGATCGCGAAGATCCTCGACGGATTCACCGAAAACCCGATGATCGTGAAACTCAACGGGCGGCCGTGCGTCATGATCACGGTGAAACGCGAAGGCAAGCAGAACGCCATCACGATCGGCGAACGCGTCAAGGAATACATCGAGTCATCGAACGCCACCCTCCCGGACGGGGTGCGCCTCGACTACATGAACGACCGCTCGAAGATCGTGAAGGGACGCATCGAACTCCTCCGGCAAAACGCGCAGAGCAGCCTCATCCTCGTCTTCATCTGCGTGGGCCTCTTCCTCCGGCTCGAGGCGGTCATCTGGGTGGGCGTCGGCATGGTGATGAGTTTCCTCGGGGCCTTCGCGCTGATGCCGTTCCTCGACATCACGATCAACCTCTCATCGCTGATGGGGTTCATCCTCGTGCTCGGCATCGTCGTGGATGACGCCATCGTCATCAGCGAGAGTTGCGATTCCTACCGCCAGCAGGGACTCAGTCCCCTCGATGCCGCGATCCGGGGAACGAAACGAATGGCCGTGCCGATCACCTTTGGCGTGCTCACGACGGTCTGCGCCTTTCTCCCGATGGCCTTCGACTCCTCGGACTGGGGCAGCATGTTCCGCCCGATCGCGCTGGTCTTCATCACGGTGATGTTGATCGCCCTCGTCGAAACCAAGCTCATTCTTCCAAGCCACCTGGCGACGCCTTTCCTCGGCCGCGCCGGCGATCTCCTCGCGCCCGTCCACCGTCTTTCGGGACGGTCGCTGCAGTGGTTCGTCGACCGTGTCTACCACCCCCTCATCCGGTTCTGCGTCGCCCACACCTACACCGTCCTTGCGGTGATGTTCGGTGGACTTTTCGTGCTCATCGGATTGTTCGCGGGCGGCCGGATCCAGACGACCTACTTTCCCCGCGTCGCGAGCGAGCGGATCGACTGCCGCCTCACCATGCTCGACGGGACGCCCTTTGAAGTGACCGACGCCCAGGTCCAGCGCATCTATGAACTCGCCGAGCGGATGCGCGGCGAGTATGTCGGGCCGGACGGGCGGAGCG
>JBILDO010000087.1:0-19677 GCA_044352585.1 Verrucomicrobiales bacterium | reverse complement strand
TCCCAACAGCACGTTTGCGAAGTTCATGGATGACTTCGGCCGACTCTTTGCGCACATCTCTGCTTGCCATCGAAACAGGTGTAGCACGGATGTCGCAAAACGCTAGTATTTTATTGCCGGGTTAATAACCCGTTAAACGACCCCGTTAACCCTCACGCCCTTTCAATTGAAGGCAGCGCTCGCGGCCTTGCGGGAGAACCGTTAGGGGAGCCGGAAACGTTCAGTCCCAATCAATCTTCCGTGGAAATTCGGGACAAAGTTTCGATTCCACGGCGCCGTTGTCGTCGTGACAATAGAAAGTCATCCGACCCTCTTCGTCGCAGAGCCAGACTTCCTCGGCTCCGCGGGCAAAATAGAGCTGCATTTTGCCGATCATCTCCTCCATCGTGTTGGAACGAGAGACGATCTCGACGCAAATCTCCGGCGCGATGGGAAGGCTGAAAGCGCGACGATGCGGAGCAAGACGACCCGCTGAAATCCATGCCGCATCGGCCACCTTGGTTCCGTCGGCCGTGTCGATGGCGCATTCGGTGATCGCCCGGCCGCCCTTGAGTTTTTCCCTCAGAATGGCCGCGATTTCCAATTGGAATCCGCCATGCCAGTTGTAGGTGGGACTCATCACGATCTGATTGAGGCGGTTCGTCTCGATCTTGAAAGGGAGGTCCCGGAGGCGGGGATCGTCGCAAACTTCCTTCCAGGCAATCATGCTGAGAGCTTCGCCTTCCCGGGAAAACTTTTCAAGCATCGACTTCGGAGCTCAACCCTCATAAACAAGGCGCTGCCGGCGTGCATGAGCGTTGCAGTGAATCGTCCCCGGGCAGCAGCGGTATCGTTTCCCCCGCCTTGGAGGGAAGGACCGGGCCTAAAGTAGAAGCGTCGTCCTTCCTGGCGCATCCGCGTCCTTTTTGACTGAAACCGCCGTTGAAAACGTCTTCGCCGTCGCCCGCCCTTCTGCTAGAATTCCGACGAGCATGAGACCCACCACCTTGCTTGCCACCTTCGTTTGCCTCGCCGCCACCCTGCTGCCCGCGTCCGAGGGCGGACGCCTCGCCGTGGTCGTCGGAATCGACCGATACGAGAATCTGCCGCCCGAGGCCCAGTTGAGTGTCGCCGTGGCGGACGCGAAACGGATGAAGACGACCCTCGAGTCGCTCGATCCGCCCTTCACCGTGCGGATGGTCGCCGACGGCGACGTGCGCGGGGTCGAGGCGGCTTTCGATGCCTTCCTCGACGAGGCGAAGGGGGCCGAATGCGCCCTCGTCTATTTTGCGGGGCACGGGGTGGAATACCACGGAGCGAATTTCCTCCTCATGAAGGACACTGCGATCTCCGACATCAGTGCCGACGTCGAGCGGATGAAACGCCGCCTCGCGACCGAGGCCGTTTCCCTGCAGGGCTGGGTCGATTCCCTCGACGCGACCAGGGCGCAGGTGAAGGTCGTCATTCTCGACTGTTGCCGCGACAATCCCCTCAAGGCCGAGGACGGCAGCGGGACACGCGCGGTCGTGGGCGGGGCGCGCGGCCTCGCGCAGGTGACGCCGCCGAGCGGCACGCTCATCAGCTACTCGGCCGATGCCGGACAGCGGGCCAACGACGGGCTCTTCAACGAGGTCCTCGCGAACAATCTGAAAATGCCCGGACTGAACATCCTCAAGGTTTTTGCCAAGACCCGCGAGGAGGTGCGCGAGATCTCGACCGCCTGGGCCGAGGAGGATGCCTCGCGCGGTCTCGCCCCGGACTTCCGGCGTTCGCGGCACGAACAAGCTGAACCTTGCCGGGACGGATTTTGCCTTCACGCGCGGCGTGCCCGCGGCGGTGAAGGCGGCGGAGGCCGATCCAGCGATGAGCGAGGCGGAGATCGAGCGCCGGGCGAAGGAGATGGCGGAAACGCTGGTGGCCGAGGCGATGAGGCAGCAGCCGGCGCCTGCGGTGCCGCCGACCATGCCGACGGAGACACCGAAGCCGATGGTGCGGACCGATCCGGTGCCGGCGGGGGCTTTCCCGGCGGGTGGCGGGATGGAGGGATCGCGGGCAGGCGAGGTGCGGGAGTATGGCGGGATCGAAATGGTCTGGTGTCCGGCGGGCGAGTTTCTGATGGGGAGCCCGGAGGATGAGGCGAATCGCAACGACGATGAAACGCCGCATCGCGTGACCCTGACGAAGGGCTTCTGGCTGGCGAAAACGGAGACGACGCAGGGGCAGTGGGAGAGGGTGATGGGAGATAATCCGAGTCACTTCTCGGGTGAAGATCTCCCGGTGGAGATGGTGAGCTGGGACGACGTCCAAGGATGGTTGGAAAAGATGAATGAAAAGGCACCACTACCGTCCGGGTGGAAATGGGCTTTGCCGACGGAGGCGCAGTGGGAGTATGCGTGTCGGGCGGGGACGGAGAGTGCGTTCGCGGGGGATTTGGACGAAATGGGGTGGTATATGGACAACAGTGGAAGCAAGACGAATCCAGTGGGAACGAAGCAGGCGAATGCCTGGGGATTGTGCGACATGCATGGGAATGTGTGGGAATGGTGTTCCGACTGGTATGGTGACTATTCGAGTGGTTCATCGAGTGACCCTACTGGTGGTGCGACTACGGGCGACGACCGCGTGGGCCGCGGCGGCTCGTGGGTCAGCAACGCGCAGGACTGCCGGTCCGCCGACCTCCTCAAGCTCACGCCGGGCCACCGGTACAACGACCTGGGCTTCCGCCCCGCCCTAGTTCCATCCATCCGGTAAGCGGAGCTTTTAACTCAGGCAGCGGAGGCATGAGACGCGGAGGCGGAGCCGGAGCGGATCGATGCCGGAGCGAGGGTTGATGCCGCGATCCGATCTGGAGTGACGAAATGGATGGAACCGGCCAACGACCGCGTCCCTGCGCGAAAAGTCGCGACGGGCAAACGCAAAACCGCCCGCCCCGCCGCCGGTAGATCAATCGAGCCGGAGAGCGCCGGAATCGAACGTTGCGCGGCGGGCAACCGGCCGATCCCCGCTCGACAAGGCCGAGCGCCGACGTTAAACTCTCCCAGATATGGACACGAGGACTCTGAACCCGGCGACTCCTGCCCGGCGCCCTGTTCCCTCGCTGGAAAACGGCGACCACCTCAGCGCGCGCGAATTTCTGCGTCGCTACGAGGCGATGCCGGAAGTGAAGAAAGCCGAACTTATCCAAGGAATCGTCCACATGGCTTCGCCCGTCCGCCTCGACCTCCACGGCAAACCCGACGCTCTGATCCAGGGTTGGCTTTGCGTTTATGCGGCCTCTCACCCGGAAGCGACGCACGCGACAAATGTGACTGTCCGCCTTGACTCCGACGACGTGGCGCAACCCGACGCGGTGCTGTTTCTCGATGCGGCCCACGGCGGCAAAGCTGCCGTCGATGAGAGTGGCTATCTTTCCGGGGCACCGGAGCTGGTCGTCGAAATCGCCGCGAGCAGCGTCTCGCGCGATGCGAGGGAAAAACTCGTCAGCTACCGCCGCGCCGGGGTGGCGGAGTATCTGCTCTGGCGCGTGCTCGATGAAGAAATCGACTGGTTCTTGCTGGAGGAGGACGAATACCGCCCGATCCAGCTGGAAGACGGTCTCCTGCGCAGCCGCGTTTTCCCCGGTCTCGCCCTCCCGGTCGCCGCCGCTCTCTCGGGTGATCTCGCGACCGTGCTGGGCGTGGGGAGCAAGGTTTGAGTGTTTCAGCAGAGCCCCGGCCGTCCACCCGCCTGTCACGAAAGTCGGGAGACTTTCGAACCCAAACCGCAGGGCACTCGCCCAAAAGGGCTTCGATCTCGCGGAGCTGATCGAGGGGCAGATGATCATCCGGGGCAATCCTGACGAATCCCCCGTTTTCCGGCGCGTCTCGATGGATCCGACTTCGAAAAAACGCATGCCGAAAAGCAGCGGCGCCGAGGGCGACGATTCCTTCAAGGCTCCCCTCACGGCCGAAGAGCAGACCCTCATCCGCGACTGGATCGCCCAGGCCGGCAGTGGAACACCGGCACCCGGGAAACCGATGACGGAGACGAAGCCGGAGGCGGCTCCCGCACCTGCCGCACCTGCCGCACCTGCCGCACCTGCCGTCACCGCGACCGTGGCCGACAAGGTCGATGAATTTCCCGCGAACCTCGATCACCCCGGAGTGGAGCCAACGGGCGGCGTGACGGATCAGGTGGGGAGCCGGGCTCGGCGAGGTCCATTCGCTCACGCTCATGGCTACGGGGTGGGCACGCGGAGGGTCGGTGGGGGTAGCCGCGAGCGTGAGCGAGCGGATCCGGGCTCGGCGAGGTCCATTCGCTCACGCTCATGGCTACGCGGTGGGCTCGCGGAGGGTCGGTGGGGGTAGCCGCGAGCGTGAGCGAGCGGATCCGGGCCACCCAGTGGAGGACTTCCAGGAAACGGTTGCAAAGGCCGCGCGGTCACACGACAGGACGCGGACCGGACGAGCCATGACCGATCTCCGCGGATTCCTTGAACGCACCTTCGCCGCCCGAGGTGGAGCGATGCCGTTCGACGCGTTCATGGCGTTGGCGCTCTACGATGCGGGGCACGGCTATTACACGAGGCGCATCGCCGACGTCGGGGGGCGTGGAGGCGACTTCGCGACGGCGGCGACCTTGTCATCGGGGCTCGGCCGCGCCATCGCCGGATGGATCCTCGGCGAGATCGCGCACCACGGCTGGCGCGGGCCGGTCCACCTCATCGAAATCGGGGGAGGCAACGGCGAACTCGCCGCGTCCGTCCTTCGGGCGCTGGGCTGGTGGCGGCGGCGCTCGGTGCGTTATCACCTCGTCGAGGTGTCGCCGGTCTTGCGCGAACGGCAGCGCGGTCGTCTCGGACGGGCGGTGACGGCGTGGCACGCCTCGCCCGCGGAGGCGCTCGCCGCCTGCGGCGGACGGGCATTGCTCGTTTCCAACGAACTTGTCGATGCCTTCCCGGCGAAGTGGCTCTCGTTCACCCCGGACGGCTGGCGCGAGGTGTGGGTGCGTCACGATGCGGGGGGAGTGCGTGAGGAATTCCACGAGTTGCCCGAATCCTTCACGCCCGACGGGTTCTCCGCCTTGAAGCTGGCCGATCCGGTGCCGGGGCAGCGGATCGAGCTTCATGCCTCGTATCGCGACTGGCTGCGGGACTGGTCACCGCAATGGAAGGAGGGCTCGATCCTGACGATCGACTACGGGGCCGCGACCGCCGCCGGGATCTATTCGCGCCGCCCCGGAGGTACGATGCGCGGTTATTTCAAGCACGAGCGGATCGAAGGGCCGGACCTTTATTCCCGGTTCGGGAAACAGGATCTCACCTGCGACGTGAATTTCGCCGATCTCACCGCGTGGGGCGAGGCGCTGGGCTGGGAAACCTTCGCCCTGGAGACCCAGGCGCGGTTCTTCGAACGATTCGGGATCGCGAAGGACGCGATGGGCGCGGGAGGTCCCGGTGAATCCTTTCTCGCCCTCTCGCAGCGCCTTGTGACCCGTGACCCGCCCGGTCACGGTTCGATGCCGTGTTCGCGGAGGAAGGGCACGAGTTCATCAACTCCGAAATCCGCGAGGAGGAGATCGCCGTAAGTCAGGGTGGGTGCCTTGCCCTGGCCGGAAAGTCGGCGCATTTCCTCGAATTTCGAGGGATCAGCGAAGACGTCGATCGTCCGGAAACGGTATCCGGCCTGCTTCAGCCAGGCGATGGCGTCGGTGCACCAGGGGCAACCGGGTTTGATGTAGACCTTGAGTTCGGGTTGATCGGGCATCGTGGAGGATCGGTCAACCCGCGCCGTTCGCAAGCGTCGGCTCACGGGGCGCGGTTCGACACCTGGGTCACCGTGAGTCCCTGGTCGCGGAGCAGGTCGACGACGCCGTCCTCGCCCACGAGATGGGCCGCGCCGACGAGGAACATCACGTCGCGGTCGGTGGTGAGGGCCTTCTCGATCTCGGGGATCCAGTTGCGGTTGCGTTCGGTGAGAAGGACCTCGCGCAGTTCGGGTGTGAAGCCCGACTGATCCACGATGACGCCGGCGAGTTTTCCGGCATCACCGCTTTTCCATGCCGCGGTGATGGAGTCGAGGGTCGCGCCACTGTCCGCGACTTCGTCGAGAGCTTCGTTGATGATCGTTTCGACCATCTCTTTTTCCAAGCCGTTGAGACGCGAGATCTGGTAGGCGACGGTTTCGAGCCCGCGGCTCGGCTTTCCGTCGGTGACGCACCTGGCGTAGTAGGTGGACTCGAGTCCCAGTTCCGGCTTCGCTCCATGGTGCGCCGCCTCGAGCGAGGAGAGGAGGAGATAGACCATGCCGGGGTTGTAGGAATCGAAGAAGCGTTCGGACATCTTGCGCTCTTTCAGATAACCGCGGAGGCGTTGCATTGTCGCGGGGCCGAAGTGGTCCGAGAGGCGTTCCCCGTCCGGCAGGGAACCGAGCCGGTGCATCTCGAGGGCCGTCTCCGGGCGGCTCATCAGGGCCATGTCGATCTCGAAGACCAGTTCCTCGCATTCCTCGTAGGTCCGGTCGAAGGCGGAGGGCAGGGGCAGGTCCTTTTCGCGGAGGAGGTGGACCGAACCCGCGAGGAACACGGTCGAGTCGGCGTCGGAGATCTTCCAGACCGGGGCCATCGGCGCCTCGTCCGCGGGGAGCGCGCCCGCGAGGGCGAGGACGGGGAGGAAACCGGCGAGGATTCGGAAAGGAAGGTTCATCGGCAATGATCGCGTGAGGCATGACCGCGTGACAAGCCGGCGCAAACCTGCTTGGATTGAAGTCCACGATCGGTCCTCACTCCAGCACGAAATGCAGAAATCTCCCGCAGCGCTCCTCCTCTGTTCCCTCGCCTTCGCCGGTTCCGCGGCGGCGGATTGGAAAAAACACCTCGTCACCGCATCGGGCCATACGAACACGGCGGTGGCGGCCGATTACTCCGGCGACGGGCGGATCGACGTGATCACCAGCGCCGCGGGGAAGGTCAGCCTCCATCTCGCGCCCGACTGGCGGGAGGTGGTGCTGCATCGCTTTCCCAAGCTCGGGGCGACCTGCATCCACAGCGAGACCTGGGACATCGACGGTGACGGCGATCCCGACTGGGCCGGGAGCGAGGCGTGGGGCAAGCCCTTCTGGCTCGAGAACCCCGGCGACGGATCGGGGGCGTGGGCGGCGCGGATCATCGATCACGAGATCAGGGGCATCCACTGCCTCCTCAAGGCCGACGTCGACAAGGACGGAACCGACGAGGTCATCATCAACAACTTTGAACCCGAGGGCGCTCTCGCCGATTCCATCGCCTGGTTCCGGGCGCCGAAGGACCTGAAGAAAGCGGATCAGTGGGAACGCTTCGTCTTCGCCGACCGCAACGCCCGCGGAGGGAGTCACTACTTCGGTTTCGGTGATGTCGATGGCGACGGCTGGGGCGACATCTCCGTGGGAGCGAAGGGCGCGCCGTTCGCCGATGGAAACTGGTTCGCCTTCTGGACGAATCCCGGATCCGTCGGCATGGCGAAGCCGTGGAAAAAGACGATCCTCGCCGAAAACCAGCTCGCCGCGACGAACATCCTCCCCGGCGACCTCAACGGAGACGGGAAGGCCGATTTCCTCGCCTCGCGCGGCCACAGCCAGGGCGTCCTCTGGTTCGAGGCTCCGGACTGGAAGCTTCATGAGATCGATGCGGAGATGAAGTCTCCCCACAGCCTGGTCCTGGCCGATCTCGATGGCGACGGAGACCTCGACGGCGCCACCTGCGGCTACGAGAGTCGGGTCGTCGCGGTGTATCGCAACGACGGAACGGGTCGCTTCGCGAAGGAGATCCTCGATCCGGACCAGGAATCCTACGATCTGAGGTCCATCGACATGGACGGCGACGGGGACCTCGATCTGCTCAACGCGGGGCGGGCCAGCGGCAATGTCGCGTGGTACGAGAATCCGGCGAAGTGACGGCCCGGCGCATGGCGGTGGGCGGAGGGAGTCCCCCCCCCTTTTTCCATGATCAGGCCATAGGCCGGTCCGGGGCGGCGTGTTAAAACAGACGCCGTCCCGCGAGCGATCGCGGTGTATCCGATCTTTGTTTGGTTCAGAGTTGGTGAAGGGGCGGGAGCAATCCCGTCCCTTCGCTTTTTCCGGCGCGATGCCGCCCGGTGCGGCGGAACCGCCGGAAACGACTCGCTCAGAGAATCTCTCCCGGCTTGCCGGCTTCGGGCTTCGGCTCGACGGTCTTTTCCGGATTCACTTCGGGGGTGTCCGGGAGCCGGATCTCGAGATTGCCGAGCTTCATCGTTTCGAGTTGTTTGCGCGCGTCCTCGGGCAAGCCCTCGACCCCGGCCTTCGGATCGAAGGCACCGTCGTAGACGACCTTGCCGGAGACGTCCTTGATGACGAGGTGATGGTCGTCGTTCTTGCGGGTCAGGGTCAGCTCACCGTGTTCATTGTCGATCTTGAGAACTCCCTCGGTGCCGAAGACGCGCAGGGGGAAGCCGGGAGACACGCTGATCGAGGGGGGACGTCCTTCGGGCTTGGCCGGTTTCTTGTCGGGCGCGTTGTCGGATTCACCCGGCTCGCCCTGGTCGTGACGCCATTGCTGATGGTGTTTCTGCATCCATTCCTTCTGCTGGCGCAGGATTTCGTCCTGCTGCTTCCGGATCTGCTCCTGCCACTTCGAGGGGTCGGGCATCCGGTTCGGAAAGGGCGGCATCGGAAAACCGGGCATGGGCCCGGCACCGGGATACATGGGGCCGAAGAGATTTTCCTCGGCCTCGTCGAGGACGACCTCGACCGATTCCTCGCGACCCTTGCGGACGAGGGCGAGGGAAACCGTGTCGCCGCGCTTCATCGAGCGCACGAGGATGGAGAGGTGCTCGGGCGAGATGAGCCGCTGGTCGTCGAGGCGGATGAGCACGTCGTTGGAGCGCAGCCCCGCTTTCGCGGCGGGAGAATCAGGCATGACCTCGACCACCTGGATGCCGAAACCCTCGGGGATTTCGAGATGCTCGCGCAGGGATGGATCGACGGGGTGGGTCGAAATGCCCAGCCAGGTCCGCATTTCGGTCGGTCCGGCAGGTCCGGGTTTCTTCGGCGAGGGTCTGCCCGCGTTCCGGGCGGGGTCCGGAGTTTCGGGACGCCTCGGTCGCTCCTTCTTCGGAGCCGCCTCGGAGGCGGGGGATTCCTTGGGAGGTTCGGTTTTTTTCTCCTCCTCGGCGCGGAGCGCCGGGATGAAGACACAGGCGGACAGGGCCGCGATGAGGAGGGTGGTTTTCATGGGTGGCAGGGTCAGGGGGTGGGGCGGCACGATTCCGTGGAAATGAGGGGGGGCGGTCAATCGGTGGGCAAAGGCACGATCACTTCCTCGCTGCGCGGACGGAAGAACCGGATGTTGGTGCCGCTCTCCGGATCATGCCAATGGTAGGCGTCGTTGTATTCGATGTTGAGGCGCTGGCGCGGGCCGTATTCGGTCTCGATGAGACCTCCGGAGGATGTATTGACGATGGTGCCGTGAGACGAGACCGGGACAAAGCTCGGGCCGGGCAAGGAGATGCCGGGACTTTCCCGAACGGGTGACGTCTCTTTCGCCGGAGCGTCGGCGAGATGCGGGGCCGCGCCCGTCTGCCGGGCTTCGCCAAGGCGGTCACCGTAGCGGTAGAGCGCGTAGACGAACATCACGACCGTGCAGACGAGGGTCAGCGGGATGACCCGGCTCCACTGCATGCGCGCGGGACTTTGATCGAGCTCGGAGAACACCTGTTCGCGATCCCGGTGCAGCGTGGCGACGAACTCGAAGTCGAGGGGATTCGGCACAAGGCCACGGAGGAGCGCTTCCAGTTCCTCGTCATCGTTCCGCTTGTCGCGATCACCACTCATCCTTCTTCCGGTAAAGCGAAGGACGCGGGGAAATCTGTCTAAAACGTTTTGCGGAGTCGCCAAAAAGCCGCTCCCGCGGCGTGATCGGGGTGTGATCAGTAACCCCACGCACCCTTCTTTCCCTTCTTCGCCTCGCGCTCGATCGCCTCGAGCCGGTCGCGGGCTTCGAAGAAGCTCCTGCCATCCGGAGTTGGCACGGGCTTCTCCTTCGATCCGGGGCCCTTCGTATGGATGCGGGCGAGGCCCTGCTCGACGAGCCGCGTCGCCAGATCGCTCCCATCGGGCAGCTCCACGAAGCCATAGTATCGATCCCCGTCGTAGACCTCCTCCCAGTAGGTGTGGATCGTGAAGGTGCGGTTCGCGAGCTGCTGCCGGGTGAAGGCCTTGGCGCGCTTGCCGACTTCGACGGCTTCTTCGGGGGTGATCCCGCCGAGTTCGCGGGCCTGCTCGGCGACGCGGCGGCGCTGGTCGGCGTAGCGGTCGCTGAGATAACTCTCGGGCGCGTCGACGAAGTAGAGGCGCAACTCGAACTCGCGCCCGCCCGCCCTGACCATGAAACTGTCGCCGTCGTTCCCGTCGCGCTCGACGTAGCGGGCGTCGGTGAAGCGGTCGTAGACACCGGTCTTGGAGGGCTGGGACGTCGAACCCCGGGGTGCGGCCGGCTTGCTCTTGGTGGTTTTGTCAGGCGTGGGTTTCGCGGCCGGCTTGGCGTCGTCGATGCCGGGGATGGGGCCTTCCTTCAGCACCGCGGTGCCTTTTTCGCGCGTGGGGCCGCCCCCGCCTCCGGTTTCGTCGACCGGGAGGCTGCCGCGCTGCCAGTAGACCACCGCGAGGACCAGGAGAATGACCGCGTAGCGGATGAGTTGCTGTTTTCCTTTCATCGGGTCTCGGCGGGTTGGGGGGAAAGGATCACGGGACAAGGGAATGGGGACAGGGGAATGGATTCGATTCCCTTGTCCTGATTCCCATGTCCTTCTGGAGGACTCGGTCTCGCGGCGCGGACGCGGCCTCAGCTCTTCTTCTCCTGCACGGCCGACTTGATGTAAAGCTCGCGCAGTTGCTTGAAGTCCACCTCGCCCGGGCTCTGGGACATCAGGTCGACGCCCTTGTTGTTTTTCGGGAAGGCGATGACCTCGCGGATGCTCTCCTCGCGGCAGGCGAGCATGACGAGACGATCGAGGCCGAGGGCGAGGCCGCCGTGGGGCGGGGCGCCGAACTTGAAGGCGGTGAGGATGTGGCCGAATTTCGCGTGCTGTTCCTCCTCGCTGATGCCGAGGACGCTGAACATGCGCGACTGGAGGTCGCTCTCGTGGATCCGGAGGCTGCCGCCGCCGAGTTCGTAGCCGTTCAGCACGACGTCGTAGGCGACCGCGCGGATCTCACCCCACTTCGATTCGTCGTCGAGCAGGGCCATGTCCTCGGCCTTGGGACGGGTGAAGGGGTGGTGGACGGCGTTCCACTTGCCCTCTTCGGCATCGTAGCCGAGGAGCGGGAAATCGACGACCCAGAGGAAGTCGAGGACGTCGTCCATGTCTTTCGTCAGGCCGCACATCGAGGCGACCTCGAGGCGGAGGCGTCCCAGCACTTCGCAGCAGACCGCCCACTGGTCGCAGCCGAAGAGGACGAGGTCGCCCTCCTCGATGCCGAGGCGCTCGGTCAGGGCCGCCTTCTCGGCGTCGGAGAAGAATTTCACGATGGGCGACTTCCACTCGCCACCCTCGACCTTGATGTAGGCGAGGCCGCCGGCACCGGCTTCCTTCGCGATTTCCTCGAGGCGCTTCACCTGCCCGGTCGTGACCGTGGCGAATCCCTTCGCGTTGATCGCGCGGACCTTGCCGCCCTTTTCAAGCGTGCTGGCGAAGACCTTGAAGGCCGAGGTCGCGAAGACGTCGGAGAGATCGACGATCTCGGTGCCGTAGCGGCGGTCGGGCTTGTCGCTGCCGTAGGTGTCCATCGCCTCCTGGTAGGTGATGCGCGGGAAGGGCTTGGAGACTTCCACACCGCGCGAAGCCTTGAAGGCCGCGGCAAGGAGATCCTCGACGAGGGAATAGATGTCCTCCTCGGTGATGAAGCTGGCCTCGATGTCGACCTGGGTGAACTCGGGCTGGCGGTCGGCGCGGAGATCCTCGTCGCGGAAACAGCGCGCGATCTGGAAGTATTTCTCCAGACCGGCCACCATCATCATCTGCTTGTATTGCTGCGGGGCCTGGGGCAGGGCGTAGAACTTGCCGGGGCTGAGGCGCGAGGGCACGAGGAAGTCGCGGGCGCCTTCGGGCGTCGACTTCGAAAGGATGGGCGTCTCGATCTCGATGTAGCCGGCCGCGTCGAGGCGGTCGCGGATCGCCTTGGTGATGACGTGGCGCTGGCGCAGGTTGCGCGACATGCGGGGGCGGCGGAGGTCGAGGTAGCGGTGCTTCATCCGCAGGTCCTCGTTGCTGAGCTCCTTGTCGAGCTGGAAGGGGAGCACGTCGGCCTTGTTGAGGATCTTCAGTTCCGTCACGACCATCTCGATCTCGCCGGTGTCGATCGCGGTGTTGACGGTGCTCTTGCCCTCGACATCGGGACGGATGGCGACGCGGCCGGTCACCTGGACGACGTCCTCGGAGCGGAGGCTGTGGCTCAGGGCCGTGGCGTCGGCGTTCTCCTCACTGCGGAAGACGCACTGGGTCACGCCCTCGCGGTCGCGGATGTCCATGAAAATGACCCCATGGTGATCCCGCACGGTATTCACCCAGCCCACCAGGGTCGCCGTCGTGCCGGCGTGGGACTTGCGGAGTTCGTTGCAGTGGTGGGATCGGTACATGGGGGTGGGTGAAAAGGCGGTTGATCCGGCCCGGAAACCGGGCGGGTCGAGACACTACAACCCATCCGCAGCCGTGCAAGGGCGGGCGGAGGGGGATTTTGGGGCCGGGCGAGGCGGGGGCGTCCCGGTGTCTTCCGGTCCTTTCTCCGCCGTGAAGACCGCGCGATGCGAAATTGGACACGCGTCTTTTCGCCCGATCCGGGCCGTGTTTTGGCTGGAATCCGCGGGACGAACCATCGACACTGCCCGCCTCATGATTCACGACGCCCCCTCCCGACGCTCCGTCCTTTCACGACTTGGCCTGGTTCTCGGCGCCTCGATGACCGGGATCGGAGCCGCCGCCGACGCGCCGCGCCGGATCCTCCTGCGTTCCTCCTGGCAGACGGTGAACATCGGTGACATCGCCCACACCCCGGGCGTCCTCCACCTCCTCGAGACGTATCTGCCCGACGCCGAAATCACGCTCTGGCCGAGCCGGATCGACCACGGCGTGGGGGAACTTCTCGCGGCCCGTTTTCCGAAGCTGAAGTTCACCCGCGGGGCCTCGGACCTGGAGCGCGCCTTCACGGAAAACGACTTCCTCCTCCACGGCTCGGGGCCGTCCCTCGTCGCGCAGAAGGATGTGGAGCGCTGGTCCGAAGTCACCGGCAAACCCTATGGGGTCTACGGGATCACCCTGTCGAAACGGGGTTCCACCGCCGTCGGCGACGTGCCGGACGCGGCCTTCGCCAAGACACTCGAAGTCCTGGGCGGGGCGGAGTTCGCCTTTTTCCGGGATTCGAAATCCCTCGAACTCGCGAGGGCTTCGGGCTGCAAGGCTCCGGTGATGGAGTTCGGGCCGGACGGGGCCTTTGCCTGCGACCTGAAGGACGATGAAAAGGCCCTCGCCTTCCTCGGGGCGAACGGTCTGGAGGAGGGCCGGTTCCTTTGCTGCATCCCCCGCCTCCGTTACACGCCCTATTGGCTCATCAAGGACCAGCCGAAGGACGAGGTGAAGCACGCCCGCAACGAGGCGATGAAGTTCCACGACCACGATCCGCATCTCGAGGCGATCCGGCGCATCGTCGCGGAAACGGATCTCAAGGTGCTCGTCTGCCCCGAGGACCGGACCCAGATGCAGGTGGGGAAGGAACTCCTCCACGACCGGCTTTCCGCGAAGGAGAAGGAACGCGTCGTCTGGCGGCCCGATTACTGGCTCACGGGAGAGGCCCTCAGCGTCTATGTGCGGAGCGCGGGTCTCTTCGGCAACGAGATGCACTCGCCGATCCTGTGCATCGGGCAGGGGATCCCCGCGATCGTGTGCCGCTGGTCCGAGCAGACCACGAAGGGGATCATGTGGGAGGACATCGGACTCGGCGAATGGCTCTTCGACTTCGACAAGGAGGAGGACGTGAAGCGCCTCCCCGGAGCAGTCCTCGCGATGGCCGCGGATCCCGCGAAGGCGAGGGCGACGGCGGCGAAAGGACGCGCCTTCGTCGAGCGGCGCCAGCGCGAGACGATGGAGATCGTGAAGGGCGCGGCGGGTCGCGGACCCGGCGCGTGACCCGATCGGGCCGTTCCCGCGCGATTGACGGCCCGACCGGGCTCGCCTAGGTTTCCGGGACGAGTCGTCCCGCCCTCTCCCCACCGTTCCGGATTGTGAAGAATCTCCCTCTCCAACGTGCCATCCGGATGATCTCGCTGCCGGGCCTGCTGGGGGCGGCGATGTTCGTTTTGCCGGCGGGGGCTCAGGAGACGCCCGAGAAGGCGAAACCGGAGGCGGCGGAGGCAAAAGCCGGGCCGGAATCCGAGGCAAAACCCGGACCAAAACCGGAACCGGTCGCGGAGAAACCGGCCGTTCCCTGGACCGAGGCCGACTCGCGGCTGGCGAACCAGTATCTGCAGCTCCTCCAGAGGGAGCCTTCCTACGGCAAGGTGCTGGACCTGCTCTGGGATCTCTACGAGAAAAAGGCACAGACGCCCCTGCTCCTCGATTACCTGAAAGGCGCGAGTGAATCGGGTCCGGAGGTGGCGAAGCTGATCTACGCCCACCTTCTCCGGAAGAGCGGCGATGTCGACGCGGCGCGGCCGTTTTACGATCAGGTTCTCGAGGCCGATCCGGCCAACCTGCCCGCGATGAAGGCGCTCGCCGAGATCGCCGACCAGCAGAAGCGCTGGGCGAAGGCGCTCTCGCTCTACACCCGGCTCGTCGAGCTGGTCCCGGCGACCGATCCCGACGGGCTCGCGATGCGGCTGCGCAAGGCGGCCATCCACCGGCTCCAGGGCCAGACAGAAATGGCCGTGGCCGACTGGAAGGCCCTGCTCGTGGCCCAGCCCGGAAACGTCCCGTTGCGTAGCGAGATCGTCGGCCTCCTTCTCGAGGCGGGTGAAACCGACGCGGCCGTCGCCGTGCTCACGGAACTCGCGAAAGCGGAAGACCCGCGTCGTCGCCTCGACGCCCTCCTCGAGCTGAACCGTCTCCACGAATACACCGGCGACTTCGACGGGGCGGTGACGACGGCGCGCGAGGCGATGGCGGTGCTCCATTTCAAGAGTCCCGAATATGCCGAGCTCTTTTCGCGGGTCGTCCGCATGCACGAGCGCCACGACCGCCTCGGAGAACTGGAAAGCACGCTCGCGAAGGCGGCCGGCGGGGAAAACCCTGCCGAACGCGCCCTGCACGATCTCGCGGAGTATTACCGGCTCACCGCCGATCCCGTGAAGGAGGAAGAGGCCGTGGCCCGCCTTGCGGAAAAACTCCCCGGCGATCCCGATCACCGCACCCGCCTCGCGGAACTGCAATTGCGCAACGACCGCTACGAGCCCGCTGCCGCGACCCTCGATGCTTTGCTGGCGACGGGCGGGACCCCGCCGGTCGATCTCGTTCTGCGGCGCACCCTCGTCGATTTGCAGGCGAAGGGTCGCGAGGCCGCGGCGGCCCGGCTCACGTCCGTGCTCGACTCCGGCGCGATCGATCTCGAGGGACGCCGCGAGATCCTCGACTTCGCGCGCACCCATTACCTCGACGGACTGGTGGAGCGTCTCCTCCGCGACCCCGCGCTGCTTTCAGGGGATTCGCCCGACGAGAACGCCGCCCCGATCGAGCTCGCCCGGTTCCTCCACGAGCGCGGCAGGACCGACCAGGCCATCGCGACCCTGCGCGAGTTCATCGCCGCGGCGGGCGGGGCCACCCTGGAGAAGTCGGCCCGTTTTCATCGTGCCGGAGTCGTCCTCAAGGATCTCGGGCTCGAAAAGGAAGCCCTTGAGGCCATCGACGAGGCCATCGCCCTGGCTCCCGGGAATCTCGAGTATCAGTCGAGCCGGGCCGATCTTTACGTGGCGACCCAGTCGATCGACCAGGCCATCGCCCAGCTCGAGGCGATCCGCGCCGGCCGGGAAGGGCTCGAGGAACGCGCCGAGGTCGATCAGCGCCTCTTCAGCCTCATCCGCGGACACTACGCGACGAAAGCCGAGGCCGCGGACATGGATCCCTCGGTCCTGAAAAACGGTTCGATCCAGACCCTCGCCGAATACCGCAAGCTCGCCGCGGCCGCGAACCAGGCGGCGACGCGCAGCGGCGACGAACCGCCGCCGAAGGAGCTCATCGACTACTACGATTCGATCAAGCAAGCGGCGAACGAGACCCCGGGCACCGCGACCCGTTACCGGGCCGCGTGGTGGGCGCTGAAGCTGCTCGACAACCAGGAGTGTTATTCGCAACTCAACCTCGCGAACGAGGAATCGGGCAAGCCCGTCGTGGAAGTGGAGAAGATGCTGCTCCTCCTCGCCGAACAGAACGAGCGGCCGACCCTGATGGTGCGGCATCTCACCACCCTCATCGAGATCGATCCGGAAAACGCGGACGACTACCGCCAGCGACGCGCCGCGACGCGGTTCGAACTCGGGTTCGAGGACGAGGCGGTGCGAGAGCTGAAGGAACTGGCCGCGAAACCGGACGCCCCCCTCGCCACCTTGAACACCCTTGCCAAACTCTACCAGCGCCAGGGCAGCCCCGGCAAGCAGGTCGAGGTCTGGCAACAGGCCTACCGCGATGCCGACCTCTTCGAGAAACGTTCCATCATCAAGCAGCTCTCCACCGCGCTGATCGAGTCGGGCCAGCCCGAGGAGGCCCTGAAGGCGCAGCTCGACCTCCTCGAGCGCGAGACCGATCCGGTGCAGCGGCGCAAACAGCTGGACGGGCAGCTCACCGCGGCCCAGTCGCATTTCCTCCTCGAATGGATGCTCGACCGCTACGCCGAACTCGCCTCGCGGCATCCCTTCGACCGCTTTTATCCCGAGGCCCTCGCCCGCGTCCATCACGCCGCGGGCAACGATCGCGAGGCCTACGAGGCGATGAAGAAGGCCTACTACATGTCGGGCCGCAACGAGGAATTGCTCGCCGAACTCGGCGCCCTCTCGGACCGGCTCGGCGACCTGAAATCCGCGATCTATTACCGCCGCCAGCTCCTCGCCCGCGGCGAGGGCGACACCCTCGAGAACTGGAAGGAACTCGTCCGGATGCTGGAGAAGGACCTCCGCGTCTCCGAGGCCGACCAGCTCCGCCGCCGTCTCGAAACGAAGTTCGGGAGCGACACCGACTTCCTCGCCGAACTCACCGACCACTATCTGAAGACCGGCAGTCCGCGCGATGCCGAGCGTTCCCTGACACGACTCGTCGCCCTGCGCGGATGGGACCTCGAGGCCCGTTTCCGCCTCGGCCTGATCCAGGCCGCGCGCGAGGAGGACGAGGCCGCCTTCGCGACCTTCAACGCGATTCTCAAGGACACCGGCGGCGTGGCGTATCCCGGGAATTTCGGTCGCGATATCCTGCCGCTCATCCGTGTCGCGCGCGGATCCGCCATGGCGAGGGGTTCGGCCGAGGACGCGATGGAGACCTACGTCTTCACGGTCGAGGGGTATCCCTTCATCGGTGGCAATCTCCAGGATGAAATCGCCGACGCGCTCCAGGTGCCGCGCCCCGAATTCACCCCCGCGCCGAAAGAGGAGCACCTCCTGCGGATGCGATCCCTCGAGGAAGCCTCCGCCCTCGCGGCGAAGCTGGGCCGGGTTCCCGCGTGGCTCGCGGAGTGGAATGTGGAATCCCGCCCCGCCTTCGAGCGCCTCTGGGCGACGCGCCACGCCGGCGCCGGCACCGCCTTCGCCGACCTGCTCAAGCAACATCCCGCGCGCGACTCCCACACCGACCAGCTCTTCCTCGCCTATTGCCACCTCCTCGCTGGAGACAAGAAACGCTTCCTCGACTGGGTCGCGGAGGAGAACCCCGCGAGCGGCACGCAGCATCCGCGCTCGATCTACGCGGCCATGGCCGCGCTCATCCTTCTCAAGGACAATTCCACCGATCCGCTCTGCCGCCCCGCGATGATCATCGAGAGCCTCGCCGATCTCGGCGTGCCGAAGACGGTGGCCGCGCACCACTTCTCCGAATTGCGGAAGGCGGGCCGTTACGCCGAAGCCTACCGTCTCGGCTGCCGTTTCGCGGACACGGTCATGGCCGACGAGACCAGCTTCCAGTTCGCCCTTTCCCAGGTCGCGGGGCTCGCCGGTCTCGCCGCGGAGCGCGAACGATGGCTCGACCGCTCCCTCAAGCCGCTCGCGGCGGGCACGGGGACCCGCGTCTCGAATCACTTTTACACCGCCCTGACCGAGAAACTCGCCCTCCTCGACTCCGACACCGAACGCGCCGATTATCTCAAGTCCCTCGCCACCCGCACCGAGATCGCCCCGACCGGAGAGGGTCAGGCCCTCGAGCGCACCCTTTTCATCGCCCTCGCCTCGCAGGACACCCGGGCGGTCTCCGAGGTGTTGAAACGCATCGTCGCCCGCGAGGTGGGCACGACCCGGCCCGCCACGACCGATCCGCGCGATGCCGGTCATGAACAGGGCCAGACCTGGCAGCGGCTCGACCGCATTTTCCACCACCACGCCGACCGCGTCCGCCTCGATGCCGCGACGGTGAAGGACTTCGTCGGGGCTTTTGCCGTCGAGCCGATTCTCAATCCCGCCGACGCCTCGGTCTCGGCCCAATACGAGCAATTCGAGATCGACCGGAACCTGCTCCTCCTCGAGTGGATGAACGCGCCGGAGCGCAGCGCCTTTCTCCGCGAGCTGCGGGGTCTCCTCCGCGAGCCCGACAGCCGCATCGAGCTGGCCAAGGCGCTCGAAAGTCGCGGTTTCCACCGCGAGGCGGTGCCGGTCTACCATGATGACGCGCTCAGGCGCGACCGCGACTACGCGCCGCTCCAGGGGCTCTTCGACGCCGCGGCCGAGGCCCTCGATCCCGGACCCGCTCTCGACGTCATTGCGAAAATCAACACCCGCGAGTTTCCCGCGCCTCCGGGGCTGACGGTGGATTACCTCAACGAGCAACACGCGCGTTTCCTCCTCATCGACGGCGATCTCGAGCGGCTCACCCAGCTCGGCCGCGCTCCCGTGGTGGGCCAAGGGGCGCCCCCGGTGACGAGCCGGGCCCATCTGCCCTACCAGGACGCCCTCGTCGAGGGGTATCGCCGCACGGGGCGCGATGACCAGCTCCTCCGCCTCCTCGGCGACCTGAGAAAACGTGGTGAAGCCTCCGTGGCCCAGCTCCTCCTCGGCGGGGAGACCCTCGCGAACGCCTCGCGTCACGCCGAAGCGATCGAGTGGCTGAAGCCCATCGCCCTCGATCCCTCCGAACCGGTCCCGCAACGCCGGGCCCTCCGGCTCTCGATCGATTCGCACCGGGCGACGGGGTGGAAAGATCCCGGTGCCGTGCGCGAACTCGCCCTGGCGAGCTTCGAACGGCAACCGGCCGGACTGACCCGGACCCTCGCCGCCGCCCTCCACGAGGCGGGGGCGGCCGAGGATGCTTCGGGCATTCTCCGACTGCTCCGGCGCGGCACCTCCGACGCGGTCCAACGCACCGCGACCTCGATGGAATTGCTGCGGCTCGAGCGGATCCGGGGACGGCCGTGGACCGAACTCGAGACGGAGTTGGAAAACGTCTTTCTCGATTTCGCCTACCACCTCGACAACGGGTCGGAAGCCGACGAGTCGAGGGATCCGGAACTGCCCCGTCCGAACGCGGCCGAGTTC
>JBILDO010000086.1:0-19709 GCA_044352585.1 Verrucomicrobiales bacterium | reverse complement strand
GCATCGGAACGAAAATCAGTTTGACATCAAAACGGCCCCGCTTAAAGTGAATACACTTTTAAAAGTGCATTCATTAACTCGCCATCGCCCGGCCAAGCATTTGCGAAAATTTGCGGTCATTCGCGTTAGAAAAATCGCCATTTGGCACCCAAGTCCCCATTCTTCCCCATGACCTCACATCCCCCGAATCCCCCTGCTCTACCCGTCCTCCGCGGCGGGATGGTCGGCATGGGCATGATCTTCGACGAGACCTACGCACCCTTCTTCGAGGCGGCCGGGCACGGCGTCTATGATCCCACCACCGGAGCCTTCCGCGTCGAGCTCGCCGGAGCCGCGACCCGCACCGGCGACCGCGCCGCCGCCTACGCCAAACGCCGCGGCCTCTCGGACTTCGGCAATCACACCGGGGCAACCGCCGTCGGAGATCTCCTCGCGAGCGGAATCGATTTCCTCTGCGTTGCCTCGCCCGACGACAAGCACTTCGCCGCGGCGAAGGGGGGCATCGAGGCGGGCCGACACGTCATCATTGAAAAGCCTTCCGTCCTCAGCCTCGCCGAACTCGACCAGCTCGTCGCCCTCGCCAAAGAAAAGGGCGTTCTGGCCAAGGTCGTCTACCACAAGCTCCTTGATCCCGATCACAAGAAACTGCGCACCCTCGTCGCCGACGGCGTTCTTTCGCACGTGAACAACGGCTACTGTTCACTCCTCGAGCCCAAGTCGATCTCGGGCAGCCAGTTCGCCGCGTGGATCACCGGCCGCAATCCCGGCACCTACGTCGCCGTTCATTACCTGAAGCTGATCGATTTCACCTTCGGCGGCCGACTGAAAAGTGTCCAGTGCTCGGGTCAACGGGGTCTGGTCGGACCGAAGGACGGCCCCACCTGGGACTCGACCCAGCTCCGTCTCGTCTACGCATACGAAAGCGGACGCGAGGCCGCCTTCGACATCCACACGAGCTGGGTCACGCCCGACAACTTCCCCGGCTACGTCGAGCAGGAGGTGCAGTTCCGCTTCGACAATGGGGTCTGGAACGGACACAGCCGCAAGCGCGGTGTCGAGCTCACCGTCGAGGGCCGCACCCCGCACGAGCTCAAGACCACGATCAACAACCATTACAACGGCAGCTTCCTCGAGCCCTGGGGCGAGCGCAGCCGGCGAGGTTACGGCATCGAGGTGATCGAGCGGTTCGCCCGCGAAGTCGCCTACGTCGAACTCGGCGATGATGAGAGCGGACGATCCGCCCGCCTCGCCGAAATCGCGGCGCGCGATTACAACGATCTCTCGGCCGACCGTCAGGTCGTCGCCGCGGTCCAGGCGATGGAGGCGATCCTCGCGAAGGCCGCCGCCGGTGAACCGAACGCGGTCGTCGAAGTCAACGGCCGGTCCGGCGGCCTCGCCCTCTTCCTCCCCGGCACGTCCGAACCCGAAATGCTTTATCAAGGCACCGTCTGATCCATTGTTCCAACACTCCATTTCTCCAACACCCCCTTTCCCGATGACCACACTCGCCCTCACCCGTCCCCAGCACCTCGTCGAACACGCCGGCGAGGAAACCTCGAACCACCTTCGTCACGACCTCGTCGAGGCCGAACCCACCTGCATGCGCACGCGCACGCCGAGCATGGCGGTGCTGCACCGCAGCGCGGGATCCTATCATTACACTCCCGAAGGACGCAAACTCGCCGACTTCACCTCGGGCGTGCTTGTGGCGAACCTCGGGCACAATCCGAAGCGCTGGTGGAGACGCGTCATGGAATACATGGCCCTCGGAGACGCCTGCGGCGAGAGCGGATTCCACATGGGCGTGACCCTGACTTCCTACAACGCCGTCACCGAGGTCGAGCTTGAGGCGAGCCGTCGCCTCCTCGCCAGCCTCCAGGCCGCTCCCGGCGGAGCCCGGCTCGAGCAGGTCCTCTGGGCCGCGAGCGGCAGTGAAGCCGTCCAGAAAGGCCTTTGGGCCGGACTTGCGAAACGTCCCCAGGGCGACGGCATCATCCTCGCGACCCGCGGCGGCTTCCATGGCAAGAAAGGACTCTCGGGTGCCGTCACCGGCAGCGAGACCGACAAGGAGCGCGATCCCCGCGTCCGTTTCATCAGCTTCCCCAAGGAGGAATGCCGCAGCCTCGAGGCGCGCAAGGAACCGCTCGATCTCGCGCCCTACCGCGCCGAGCTCGAGGCCCTCAAGGCCGAATTCGGCGACCGTCTCTGCATCCTCATCACCGAGCCCTACCTCGGCGGCGGCGGCTCGTATCATCCGCAGAAGGAATACATGCAGATGCTGGCGCGGTTTTGTCAGGAAAACGATCTCCTCTTCTTCCTCGATGAGGTTCAGGCCAACTTCGGTCGCACCGGCTCGATGTATGCCTACAGCGAATACGGCATCGAACCCGACCTCGTCGCCCTCGGCAAGGGCCTCGGCAACGGCATGCCCGTCGATGCCGTCGCAGGACGCGCCGATGTCTTCGCCCGCATGGGCTTCGGCGACGGGTCGGACACCTGGAGCGGCCACCCCCTCGGCTGCGCCGCCGTCCTCGCGACCCTCGATGAGTTCGAGCAGACCGACATCCTCGCGCAGGGCCGTCGCCTCAGTGCCGCGATCGAAGAATGCCTCGTGAAACTCAACGAACTGCCCGCCATCAAATACGTCCGCGGCGAAGGCACCGTCTGGGGCATCGAATGTCAGGCCGTCGGCGACCTCAACGCCGAACAGGTCGCCCAGGAAATCGTGCGCCTTTGTTACCTCGGCGACGAGGAAGGCCGCGGCGTCCATTTGCTGGGGCCGCTCGCCGGCAAGGTCATCCGCGTCGCCCCGCCCCTGAACATGCCGGTGGCCGAGTTGAAGGAGTATTTCGAAGTGATGCACCGGATCACGGCGAGGGTAGGGAGGTGAATTGACCGATCCGTCTGGCCGAAAACCCGGAGCCCACGCTGCGTTCCCGCGGGATCGCCCCCAATCGCGTCCCGGAGTTGTTCCGTCGCCATGGGCATCGCCGTTCCCGGACCGGTTACTCCGGGTGTTGCGCGCGAGCGAGCAGGTTCTCGTGCCGGAGAAGGGAGCGCGCCTCGGCAATTTCGGAGTGGCCGAGGTGAACGAAAACGAAACCTGGGTCACCGTGACCGAATGGATGCAGGCTCCCGGACCGCGCTTCTTCGATCCCGCCCCACTCGTCGCCCGCGGCGCCGACAACCGCGTCTGGGTGTCGAAGGTGAAGTGGACGATTCCGAACCGGGACTGACCGGAATGGCACGCGATCAGGGTTTCGGATCGATCGGTAGGGTGCTTTGTCCCCAAAGCGCCGTCCCCGGGCCAGTAAACGTTCTCCTGCCGTTCGCGGCGCTGTGGGACACAGCGCCCTACCCTCGGCAAGTGACGAACCTCGTTCTTAATCCCGTGCCATTCGGGACTGACCGGATCCGGCACCGTTGCCCCCCGGACGAGGCGGCGGTTCCCCTCAGGAACCATCCGAGGGTGTTTCGTCAGGGAAAATTGCTAAATTTTTCGGTTTACGCGGCCCCGGGAGACACGTATCGACGCTCGTCCATGATTGGTTGTCTCCGCCTGATCGTTCTCTTCTCCCCCCTCCTTGCCCCGCTCACCGCCTTGGCCGAGGAGGAGCAGACCCCGGATGCACGCACCGAGGAATCGTTCATTCCCAACTTCGCGGTGGCGGGAGGCTACGTGCAGTGGGATGCGGACGCCGACTTTTCCTCCGGGGCCGGTTCCCTGAGCCAGATGGAAAGCGGTGTCGAGGTCAACGCACCCGTCCTGACCCGCAAAGGATTCCGGCTCACCTCGGGCGTGAGTTATCGCTGGAACCGGCTCGATTTCGCCGGGGCCGCCTTTCCGCTGGGTTCCGCCAGTTTCGATCTGCACCGGGTGGACCTGCCCTTCAACGCCTGGGTCGATCTCGAGGATCGCTGGAAGCTCTGGGTTCGCCTGCAACCGGGATGGTATTCCGACTTCGGCACGGTCGGTGCGGATGATTTCATTCTCACCTCGCTGGCGCTGCTCTCCTACCGCTGGTCTGACTCCGTCAAGGTTGCCTTTGGGGCCTACTATTCGCGCGACCTCGGGGAGGAGCGGGTCTTGCCGGCGCTCGGATTCATCCTCGAACCCGGGCCCGACTGGTCCCTCGCCCTGACCTTCCCGCGGGTGGAACTGGTTCACGCGCCCACGCCCGACTGGCTCCTCACCTCGCGGGTGCTCCTCGGCGGCGCGGGATGGAACATCGCCGATCCGGCGGGCGGACCTGGCGAGGTCGATCTGAACTACCGCAGCATCCGGGCAAGTCTCGGCGTCGACCGCCGCCTCAGCGGACCCTGGTGGGCCTACGTCGATGCCGGGATGCAGTTCGGTCAGGAAATCGAGATCGTCGGAGGCGGTAACAACTTCTCCCAGGAACTCGATTCCGCCGCCTACCTCGCGACGGGAATCCGGGTGCGGTTCTGACACCCGTCGGCGGCACCACGGATTGCCGCAACGCTCCGGAGGACGAGCCCGTCCGGGCCCCGCGATTTGATGCGGTTTAAACTGCCGGAATCGTTTTCCGTTCCCGGAATCGGGCTCCCCCACCCTCTCACAACACCACCGTCGTCGCCGTCTGGATGCCGGGGATCGCGAGGATGTTTTTCAGGGTCTCGGGATCGACGGGGGAATCGACGTTCAGCACGCTGAGGGCCTGTCCGCCCACCTGGTTACGGCTCAGGGACATGTTCGCGATGTTGATCTTCGCCTCGCCGAGGACGCGGCCGATCGCACCGACGACACCGGGGGCGTCGGTGTTTTCGAAGATGAGCAGGTTCCCCTGCGGCGTCGCGTCGAGATTGTGGGCGTCGATGCGCACGACGCGGGGCTGGCTCCCGAAGAAGGTGCCGGAGACGGTGACCTGCTCCTTCTCGTTGCCGGCGGTGACGTTAATGAGGTCGGTGAACTCGCACTCCTCGGCGGGGCGGCTCTCGGTGACGCGGATGCCACGGCCTTCGGCGAGGGCGGGGGCGTTGAGGTAGTTCGCCGAGCCGGAGGTGGAGCCGGTCTCGAGGAAGCCCTTCAGGGCCGAGCGGGTCACGAGGGTGGTGTCGATCTCGGCGACCTTGCCGGTGTAATCGATGCGGAAGAGGTCGGACTGGTTCGGTGCGATCTGGCTGATGAGCTTGCCGAGAACCTCGGAAAGGCTGAGGTAGGGCCCGATCTGCTTCAGGGTAGCCTCGTCGAGGTTCGGCATGTTCACCGCGTTGACGACTTCGCCGCGGAGGAGGCGCCCGGCGATGGCCTCGGCGATCTCGATGCCGACGTTTTCCTGGGCTTCCTCGGTCGAGGCGCCGAGGTGGGGCGTGAAGACCATCTCGGGTCGGGTGAGGAGTTCGTAACCGGCCACGGGAGGTTCGACCTCGAAGACGTCGAGGGCGGCGCCGGCGACCTTGCCGGACTTGATCCCCTCGAGGAGGGCGGCTTCGTCGATGAGACCGCCGCGAGCGCAGTTGATGATGCGGACGCCCGGTTTCATCAGCGCGATCCGGGCCGCGTTGATCAGGTGCGTCGTCTCGGGCGTCTTCGGCATGTGCAGGGTGATGAAGTCGGCCTGGGAAACGGCTTCGTCGACCGTCTCGCAGAGCTCGACGCGCATGGTCTTGGCCTTGCTCGCGGCGAGGTAGGGATCGTAGGCGACGACGCGCATCCCGAAGCCCATGGCCCGTTTCGCGAATTCGGCCCCGATCCGGCCCATTCCGAGGATGGCGAGAGTCTTGTTGTAGAGCTCGACTCCGGCGTAGGCCTTGCGTCCTTCCTTGAAACGGTTTTCGACAACGGACTGGTGGGCCTGAGGGATGTGGCGGGCGAGCGACATCATCAGGGTGAAGGCGTGCTCGGCGGTGGAAATGGTGTTCCCGCCGGGCGTGTTCATGACGACGACGCCGTGCTTCGTGGCGGCGGGGATGTCGATGTTGTCGACGCCGACCCCGGCGCGGCCGATGGCGCGGAGGACGCCGGCCCCGGCCTCGATCACGGGAGCGGTGATCTTCACTCCCGAACGGACGATGATGCCCTCGTAATTCGGGGCGTTTTCAATCAGTTCCGCCTCACTCAGGCCGAGTTTGATGTCAACGATGAGCCCGGAAGACTTGAGAAACTCAATGCCTTTTTCGGAAATGGGATCGCAGACGAGGACGCGGCGCTGACTCATGGATTTGTTTTCGGGTTGAAGGGCGGGAAAGGTAGGGTCGACACGCCGGGACGCAAGGCCGAAGTGGCCTCGACGGCATTTCCGCCCCCCACCGGAACGGGGAGCCAAGCCGCGGCAAAACGCAACCCGCCCTCCCCTATCACCCCGTGTTTCGCAGGCCGCTGGCGATCGCGCTGATCGAAAAGACGAGATCCCGGGGCAGGTCGCCGCCGTGTTCCCGCCAGGCGCGGAGAAGATCGACCTGCTGGCGGTGGAGGACCCGCAAGGGAGCTTCGCGGAGGCTCAGGGTCTTCGCGAACCGGGGGCGCCGCACCGCGACGGGCCGTGTGAAGAGGCGGCCCAGCAAGGTGCGTGCCCGGTCGTATTCGCCGTGGATGCGGCCGAGGAAGCGGTCGCGCACCGCTTCGTCGCGGACGAGGGAGGCGTAGAGCGCCATCAGTTCGCGGTCGGCGCTGACCAGATTGGTCTCGACGCCGGTGAAGACGTAGCGGGTCAGGGTGGAGGTGAGGATGGTGGCGGCAAGCCGCTCGAAGTCCTCCGGGGCCTCGCGCTCGAGCCGGTCGAGGGCGGTGCCGACCCCATACCAGCCGGGTAGGTAAAAGCGGGCCTGGGTCCAGCTGAAGACCCACGGGATCGCCCGGAGATCGGCGAGGCTCGCGGTGCCGGTGCGGCGGGAAGGACGCGAACCCATCTGGTTCTGTTCGAGGGCGTCGATCGGCGTCGCCTGACGGTAGAATTCGATGAATCCGGGGCTTTCGAGGAGCTCGCGATAGGCGGCGCAGCTCCATTCGGCGAGGCGTGGCATCAGCTCGACACCGGGATCCTCCCCGGTCGTGCCAAAGAGGTGGGTCGCCGTGGTCTGGGCCACGCAGGCCTGGAGGCTCTCGAGGTGGTAAGCGGCGCTCTCGGGATGGGCGTATTTCTGGGCGATGGTCTCGCCCTGCTCGGTCATGCGGAAATCGCCACCGAGGGAGCCGTGCGGCAGGGCCCGGACGAACCAGTCGGTCGGGCCGGCTCCACGGCTGACGGTGCCGCCGCGACCGTGGAAGAAACGCAGCGTTACCCCGTGCTTCGTTCCCACCGCGGTGAGGGCCTGCTGGGCGGCGTGGAGAGCCCACTGGCTCGCGAGGATCCCGCCGTCCTTGTTGCTGTCGCTGTAGCCGAGCATGATCTGCTGGGTCGACCGGCCGGGCGTATGCGCCTCGTGGCCGGAGACGGCGAGACTGGCCCGTGCGACGGGGTGCGAAAGGTAGGCATCGACGATGGAGGCGGCTCCGGCGAGGTCGTCGAGGGTCTCGAAGAGCGGCACGACCTGGAGCGGGCAGAGGCCCGGACCCCCGTCGGTCGAGGCGACGGTGAGTCCCGCCTCGCGGGCGAAGAGGTGGACGAGGAGCAGGTCGGAGAGCTGGCGCGTCATGCTCACGATGAGGGCACCGAGTCCGGCCCCGTGGCGCTGGAAATGCTCGCGGAGGACGCGGTAGCAGTCGCGCACCGCGTCGGCCTCGGGTCCGGCCGAGACATCGGGATGAAGGAAGGGGCGGGCCGAGCGGAGTTCGGCGTCGAGGAAGGCGATGCGCTGTTCCTCGGGCCAGGTGGCGAAGGAGGCTCCGTCGGTCACCCCCGCGGCGGCGAGGAGCTGGGCCGCGGCCTTGTCATGGAAGGCGCTGTTCTGCCGCACGTCGAGTTCGGCGAGGTGGAATCCGAAGACCTCCAGCTTGCGGAGGAGCGGGTCGATCGTTTCGACGGCGAGACGGGCGGCCCCGATGACGAGGAGGCTTTCGCGCAGGGCGGTCAATTGATCGCGGAAGAGGGTCGGGTCGGCGACCGCACCCTCCTTGGCGAGCCCGGCCCGCAAGAGGTAGGCGAAGGCGCGCCAGGGCTCGCCCGAGTTGCGGTCGAGGATGGCCTGTCCCTCGGCTCCGAGCGAGGTCGCGAGCGCCGCGAGGCGCGAGGCGAGGTCGGCGGGGACGGGATGCTCGGGCGTGGCGATGCTGAGGTGGAAGGCGCAGTCGGCGAGTTCGCGGCGGTAAAGTTTCAGGGCCTGGCTGCGGAGTTCGGCGAGGGTGGCGCGGGTCACGCCGGCGGTGACGAAGGGATGCCCGTCCCGGTCGCCGCCGATCCAGAGGGCGAAGCGCAGGCGCGGCCCGCCGCCCGCGGCGACGAGGGTCGCGGGGTCGAAACCCGCCCCGGCCCAGGCCCAGCGGAGATGGCGGTCGGTCTCCTCGAGGGTGCGGGGGAAGACTTCCCTCAGATAATAGAGCGCATTGCGCAACTCCCGTTCGACGGTGGGTTTTTCGACGTGGATTTCGCCGGTGTTCCAGAGCGACTCGAGGGCCGCGAGGAGCCGGTCGCCGGCCCACTCGCGTTCGCGGGCGGTGAGGACCGGACTCTCGAGCTCGACGAGGGCGGCATGAAGTTCGCGATGCCGTTCCCGCACGCTGGGGCGCTTCGCCTCGGTGGGGTGCGCGGTGAAGACCGGTTCGACCCGGGTCTCGCGGAACGCGGCCGCGATTTCCGCTTCGGACCGGCCCTCGGCCTTCATCGCGGCGAGGGCGTGTGGCCACAGTCCCCGCTCGGCCGCAGCTCCGAGGACGCGCTCGCGTTCCCTGCGGGTATCGTGGGCGACCTGCTCCTCGATCATGTCGAGGAGCTGGAAGGCGATGGAGTAGACCTGGGCGGTCGCGCCCGGATCTTCCGGCACCGGCGTGTGGCCTCCCGCGGCATGAAGCCACGGGAGGGCTTCGGCGAGTTGCGGGTGGGCGGTCGTTCGCAGGACGGTGCGAAGACACGCCATGATCTCGGTCACCTCGCGTTCGAGGGATTCGAGTCCGGCGTGGACCAGGTCACGATTGCCTGGAGCGGGAGGGAGATTATCAGACATGCAAGGAGTGGGGTCGCGATGGATCGAAATCCCGTAGGGAAGCAGGATCTCTGCCGTACGCAACCGTTCCCCCCGTAAAGCCTCATTGCCCGCCCTTCGCGAGGAGCGCAGCCGCCGCTTCCTGGAAGGCCTGTCGCATCGGCGAGGCGTCGCCGTTTTTCAGTCCGGCCCGCTGGATCAGGAGGATGTGGATGGTCTTTTTCTCCGGATCGATCCAGCCCTGGGTGCCGTGGGCGCCGCCGTGTCCGTAGGTGCCCTTGCCCAGCATCGCGGTCACGCCGACGGGCTCACGCACGACCTGGAAACCGAGCCCCATGCCCATGCCGTCGGTGAAGCCGGACTTCAGGGTGCCGGTGTGGTCGGTCGTCATGAGGGCGAGCGATCCGGGCGAAAGGTAGCGTTTTCCTCCGGCCTCGCCGCCGTTCAGCAGCATGGTGTAGAGCTTCAGCAGATCCGCCGCGGTCGAGAACAGTCCGCCGGCCGCGAGCGGGGCGCGTTTCTGATTCGAATAGGGTTCGGTGAGGTATTTGATCGTGGTCGGTTCAAGGCCCTTGCCGTCGGCGGTGGGTTTGTAGCTCGTGGCGAGGCGCGCGAGTTGTGCCTCGGTCGGCCAGAAAGTCGTGTCCTTCATCCCGAGCGGATCAAGGAGGCGCTTCTGCAGGAAGGCGGCGTATTCCTCCCCGCTGACGACCTCGACGATGCGGCCGAGGGTGTTGATGCCCGGATTGCAATACGACCACTTCGTCCCGGGCTCGAACTGCAGCGGCGAAAGCGCGTAGGTGATGACGGCTTCCTTTAGGCTGAGCACGTCGAGGGCGTCGCCATCGAGGGGCGAATTGCCGACGAGACCGCTCGTGTGGGTGAGAAGGTCGCGGATCGTGACCGGACGCGCGGGCTTCACGAGGACGACGCGGTCGGCGCCCTTCTCCTGCACGAGCATCTGGTTCTTGAATTCGGGCAGGTGCTTCGCGACGGGGTCCTCGATGCTCAATTTGCCCTCGTCCTGCAGCATCATCACCGCCATCGCCGTGACCGGCTTCGTCATCGAGGCGATCCAGAAGAGGCTGTCGGCCTGCATCGGCGACTTTGATTCGAGATCGCGGTAGCCGACGACCTCCTCGGCGACGGTCTTGTCGTTTTGATAGAGCACGGCGACCGCGCCGGAGAGCGAACCGTCCTTCACGAAGGCTTCGAGGCTGCCGCGGATCGACGTTGCGGGAGCCTCGGCACGGAGGGGGAGCGCGGCGAGGAGGAGAAGGGCGGTGAGGACGGGGCGTTTCATAAGGACGCCACGATACCACGCGACGGGCCGGACTTGTCAACGGCGCGAGGACAGCGGACCGCGCCGCCGTTGCGCCGGTCGCAGGGACTCTGTCGCCAGAATCGTGATCTCCTTCCGATTCGAGGGCAACTGCGTCGCGCGCGGCTCGCCGGGGGCGAACTTCCGGACGCGGTCGAGAAAGGCGGGGATCTGCGCCTGCATTGCCGCATCGTTGATCTTGAGCGTGAGGATCAGGGTGCGGGCCCGGACGCGGCGCTGGAGCCGCTCGATGTAGCGCAGAGCGACGGGCGGGGCGAGGTTCATGTCGGAGGCGAGCAGATCGACGCGGGCCGGGAGATCCTCGATGCGCACTTCTCCCGCGGAGATCGCGAAGTGGGTGAAGGCGGCTCCGGCGGCGTTCGTGAAGCCGAGGACGCGACCGTCCATGTCTCCGGTGTCGACGCCGATGACCTTCGCTCCGTGGGTGAGCAGGGAGAGACTGCCCCCGCCCGGAGCGCTCCCGAGTTCCAGGGCGGTTTTTCCGACGAGGCTGTCCGGGGCTCCGAGTCCGGCGCAGTGGAGTCCCTGCTCCATCTTCAGCCAGGCGCGGGAAGGCGCGTCCTCGGGCAGGATCGCCCGCGGCATTCCCCCGGGGAAGGGGCTCTGGAACCGGTCGTGACGATGCCAGCCGACAAACAGGGCCTCGCCTGCCTCACCTGAAATCACGTCGAGGACGAGATCGCCCTTTTCCGGAGGAGCGGACCCGGGGTCGAGTCCGGCGTCGCGAAGGACGGATTCGATCTCCGACCGGCGGGCGTCGATGACTTCCCATTCCCCGGCGGTGAACCCGTCTTCGGGAAGCATCCGCGGGAAGACGTGGATCCGGTCCGGCGGAGACCCGAGCCCCCCGAGGAGCGCGGGCAGGTCGGCGGCGGTCTTCGCCATGCCGAGCGAGAATCCTGACACATGCGCAAACACCGGCAGGGGCGCGCGCGGGTCGGCGGGTAGCGGACCCAACACTTTCCACGTGACCAGTCCGGGGCGGAGGAACGCCGGGGTGACGAGCCCGCCGTGGCGCGTCCGCATCTCCGCCTTCAGGGCGGATTCCCAGCCCGGATTGCAGGTGGCGAAAAGGAAGGTCGGAGCGTCGGCGTTCACGGCGGAGGACGTCATCATGCACCAACCGGCCCCGGCCCGCCACGTGGAAGATCATTGCTCCGGCCCCGGCCGGCGGCTGCGATCCGGACATGAGCGGACCGGGTCATGCGTCCGGCCCGACCCGGAGTGGTCTTGTCAGGATCAAGGCATCCAGCCGCAGAGGCGGAAGAGGTCGACGAAGAGATAGGCGGCCAATCCGGCGGCGGGCAGGGTGAGGACCCAGGCCCAGAGGATGCGCTCGACGAGGGAGAACTTCAGCGCGTTGAACCGTTTCGCGCAGCCCACCCCCATGATCGCCGTGGTCACGCTGTGCGTCGTCGAGACGGTCATGCCGAGGCTGCCGGTGACGGCGAGGAGCGTCGCCGCGGTGGTCTCGGCGGCGAAGCCGTGGACGGGCTGGAGCCGGACCATCTTGTGACCGAGCGTCTTGATGATGCGCCAGCCTCCCGCCATCGTGCCGGCGGCCATGGTGAGGGAGCAGATGATCTTGATCCACGGCGGGACATCGGGGGAGAGGTCGCGCACTTTCGCGGCGGCGGCGGGAAGGGCGGGTTTGCCGGCCTTGCCCGCGGCGTCGATCTCCTTGGTGAGGCTCTTGTTCCAATCGTTGTGTTTCGCCGCGACCATGGGGCCGATGACCGGGAGCTTCGGCAGGAAACGGGCCTCTTCCTTCGCGATCAGCCCGGCGTGGGTGGCCGCGGCGAGCGCGCCGGTGCGTTCCGAGGCGGTCGTCTCGCCGAGGGAGGCGAAGGTCTTCGCGGAGAGGGTGAGGAAGGCCTCGCGGAACTCGCCGGGACGTAGTTTCGAACCTTCCTGCTCCAGGGTCGTGGCGGCCTCGCGGAGTTCGCCGGGAGTCGCGTCGGCCTTCAGGATGAGGCGGATGCTCCGCTCGGACTCCATCGACTTGTCCATCCTGAGAAAGGAGAACGATCCCGGCAACTGGGTGAAGCTGCCCGCCGCGGTCGCGCTGACGAGTGCGAGGGTGATGACGCCCATGGTCTTCTGCGCGTCGGCGAGGCCGTGGGCGAATCCCATGTAGCCCGCGCTGAGGATCTGCGCCTTTCCGAAGAAGCGGTTCACGAAGCGGGGTTTCGCGGAACGCAGGATGAAGTAGAAGAACCCCATGATGAGGAATCCGCCGAAAAATCCGATCAGGGGCGAGGTGACCATCGGAATGACGACCTTGTGCAGGATGCCCTCCATCACGACCTTGCCGTCCTTCACCTTCTCCACGGACCAGAGGATGGCGTCCAAGCGATTGCCGGAGGCGGCGAGGGTGGCGCCGCAGATGCCGCCGACGAGCGCGTGGGTGGAGCTCGAGGGCAGGCCGAACCACCAGGTGATGAGGTTCCAGATGATCCCGCCGAGGAGGGCGCAGACGATGACCATCGGCGAGACGAACTGCGAATCGACGAGGCCGGAGGAGACCGTCTTCGCGACGGCATGTCCGGCGAGCGCGCCGATCAGGTTCGTCACCCCGGCGAGGATGATGGCCTGCCGCGGCGTCAGGACCTTCGTGCCCACGACCGTGGCGATGGAGTTCGCGGTGTCGTGGAACCCGTTGATGTATTCGAAGGTCAGCGCGATGAAGATGACCAGAAAGATGATCCCGAGCGTCATGCGGAGGCGAACTCAGGAGTTCTTGAGCACGATGTAGGAGACGACGCTGCACGCGTCCCGGCAGCGGTCGATGATCTTCTCGAGGAGATCGTGGAGGTCGCGGAGGGCCATCGCCCGGATCGGGTCGATCTCGCCGGAGTAGATCTCCTTGAGGTATCCGACGACGAGATTGTCGGCGCGTCCCTCGAGTTCCTGCATCTTGTCGTTCTCGGCCTTGATTGCCTCGAGCTTCGGGCTGTTCGGAAGCATGTCGACCATGCGCACGACGACTGAGGACGCCTCGAGCGCGATCGCCATCTGCGCGGAGAAGTCGCCCGGTTTCACGAGATGCTGCATGATGATGAAGCGCTCGCCGAACTTCTCCACGGTCTTGGGGATTCGGTAGAGGGCGCGGGAGAGCGCCTCGATGTCCTCGCGTTCGAGCGCGGTGACGAAGACCTTGACGAGTTCCTCCCCGATCGTCTCGGCGTTCTTCTTCTCGGCACGGCGCGCCACGGCGAGCTCGGCGAGGGAGACGTTGCCGTCCGATTGCGTGAGAAGGCGGGAGAGGGCCTCGATGCTCTGGTGCGCGGATTTCGCGCTCGCGGAGAGCAGCTCAAAGAAGCGGTCCGATTTTCCGAAGAGTTTGGCTAGAGAGAACACGCCCGGAGTCTTAGCGAAATTGTCAAGTCTTGCAATGCAACGTTTGTGTTACTTTGAGCATCCGTCGGATCATCGCGTTGATAATCTAGGTATCTCAAATAACTCGGGATGATCAGGTCCGAGGATTGATGGTTCCTGGAACATCTTCACGATTCACTGCCGCGTCGGGTGTTTCGTCGTGCCGCAAATGCCTGTTGAGAAAACCGTTGGATTAGCTAACCTAGCTAATCATGATCACCGTCAATATGCATGAAGCCAAGAGCCGATTGTCCCAATTGGTCAAGGCGATCGAAGAGGAGGGGGAGGTGGTCATCTTGCAACGCAATGGCCAACCGGTGGCCGAGATCCATCGTTACCGCGCGCCTGCGGCAACTCCGATTCGGAGGGATTTGACTCCCGACCCAAGGCTGCGGCCGATTCTTGCCCCCGGCTACGACCCTGCCGAACCGCTCACCGAAGAAGAGTGGCCTGAAGAGTGCCGATGAATCTGCTCTTGGACACTTGCGCGGTCATCGCACTTGCGAAAGGTGATTTGCCTGCCGCCGCCGCTGCCGCCCTCGAATCTGCGGAAAGGGCGGTGATTTCCGCCGTGATCCCGTGGGAGCTGGGTATCAAGGTGAAGGCTGGCAAGCTGGTTCTTGTCGAGCCTCCGTTGACCTGGGTGCGGAGTTTGTCAGTTGCCTATCAGTTGGATCCCGTCATCGAAGCTCTCGATGCATCTCTTCTTTGCGCCGCAGCCGAACTGCCCCTCCTCCATCGCGATCCATTTGATCGGATCCTCGTCGCCACGGCTCTCGCCCATCAACTCACCATCCTCACCTCCGACCGAATCATCCCGGAATACCCCGGAATCGAGACGGTCTGGTGAGGGCGGCTTGTCGTCAATCCCTTGGGGCACTCCGGCCGACGGCAGGTGGAGGAAAAAAGGCCCGTGTACCACGACTTTGCGCGGTCCGTTTCCGATGTTCGTGGGCGAGTGAAGACCGCCTTGAACGGCCCGGATTCCGCCGTATCCTGCCCTTTTCCCTCCCATGGATCCCCTGGAACAGGCCCGCCGCGTCATCTCCCTCGAAATCGAGGAGTTGCAGAGGCTCCTCGAACGCGTCGACGACTCGTTCACGGCGGCGGTTTCGCTGCTGAAGGCGACCGTGGAGAGTGGCGCGAAAATCCTCATCGTCGGCGTCGGCAAGTCGGGCAACATCGGCAACAAGCTCGCCGCCACCCTGAACTCGACCGGGGCCCCCGCCGCCGTCCTCAATTGCCAGGATGCGATCCACGGCGATCTCGGGCTCGTGAATGCCGGCGACAGCGTCATCGCCCTGAGCTACTCGGGCGAAACGGCGGAACTCCTCGCCCTCCTTCCCCACCTGAAGCGACGCGGCGCGCGCGTCGTCGCGATCACCGGCAAGCCGGGTTCGACCCTCGGAAAGGCGGCCGATTGCGTCCTCGACATCCACGTCCGCCGCGAGGCCTGTCCGCTCAACCTCGCCCCGACCTCGAGCACGACCAACACTCTCGTCATGGGCGACGCCCTCGCCATGGTCCTGCTCGAATCCCGCGGCTTCACCAAGGAACACTTCGCCGAGCTCCATCCCGGCGGTTCGCTCGGGCGCGCCCTCCTCCTCCGCGCCGGTGACATCATGAGGACCGGTGAGGATTTTGTCAGGGTCTCCCCCGACCTGAGCGTCCGGGAAACGATTGCCCGGATGACCAAGGCGCGTGCCGGCGCCGTTGTCGTCGCGGACGGAGCGGGCACCCTCGCCGGCATCTTCACCCAGGGCGATTTCGCCCGGGCCTTCCAGTCGGGCGGCACCGAGATCGGAGCGGAGGCGGTGGGTCGCCACATGACCCCCAATCCCAAGCACGTGCACCGCGACCGGCTCGTCGGCGAGGTCCTGCGGCTGCTCGAGGAGAGCCGCATCGACGATCTCGTCGTCATCGACGACGACCGCGTCCCCCTCGGAATGATCGATACGCAGGATCTGACGCGCCACCGCGTCGTGTGACCGGGAAACTTCACGCGAGCCAGCGGTCGGCGGAGTGCCGCATCACTGAGGAAAGTTCGCCTTCCGCGAGATCGGCCTCGTGCACCCGGACGAGGGCGGCTTCGGGAATGAGGAAAGGGGCATGGGTCCCGAACAGAACCCTCTCCGCTCCGAAGGTTTTCACGAGAGTCGCGACGGCGTCGGTTCCGTCGGCGAGGGCGGTGTCGACGGAGAGATTCGGGAGCTCGCGCAAGGTGTTGGTGAAGGAGCCGCGGCCTTTCCAGTTGAGGAGTTGCACTTTCGCCTTGGGTGCCTTTGCCATGGCTGCGGGAAGCGGTGAAAGATCGACCTCGGGCACGCGCATCAATTCGGGCTGGGTGCGCGGATCCTCGAGGGCGACGGCAAGCTGGACGAGGAGTCCATGCTCCGCGGCGGCAAGGAGCAGATCCGGGAAGCCCGGATGATCGAGCCCGTAGCCGTGATAAGCGGGATGCAGCCGGACCGCCGTCTTCGCCGCGTCGAGGTCACGTTCCCAGCCGGGCTTGGAGGGGTTGATCGAGAAGACGGGAACGAGTTCGGGGAAACGCGCGCATTCCCCGGCGAGACGAGTGTTTGCCGAGGTGAGGTCGCGGTGAAAAACGCCCTCGAAGGAGCCGGAGAGGGCCTTGGTGATGCCGAGCGAGCGCAGTTTGGCGACGAGCTTTTCCGTCTCATCCAGCGGAAGACGACGGAAGGGCCAGCGGAAGAGGTTCACGTTCGTGTCGAGGATGCCGGGAAAGTCCCCTTCGCCCCGCGCCGCGATCGCCGCGATCGATCCGGCGGCGAGGGTACCTTTCAAGAGATCGCGTCGTTTCATGCGAGCAGGTCGGTGACGACGCGCGGCGGTTCGATGCCGGTGAGGCGCTCCTCAAGTCCGCTGCGCGGGAAGAAGAGTTTCCGGTGATCGAGTCCCAACAAATGCAGAACGGTGGCGTGGAAATCGTGCACGCTCACGGGATTCTCGACGACGGCGTGGCCGAAGTCGTCGGTCTGGCCGTAGCGGAAGCCGCCTTTCACCCCGCCGCCGGCCATCCACATGGAGAAGGCCTGCATGTTGTGGTCGCGTCCGGTGAAGAGGTCGCCCGTCTTCTGCGAGGTCGGGGTGCGGCCGAATTCCCCGCCCCAGATCACGAGGGTGTTTTCGAGGAGGCCGCGTTGTTTCAGATCGCGGAGCAGTCCGGCGACGGGTTTGTCGGTGCGCTCGCAGACGGCGCGGTGGTTGTCCTGCAGGTCGACGTGGGCGTCCCAGGGCTGTTCCTCGAGGAAGAGTTGCACGAATCGAACCCCGCGCTCGACGAGACGTCGGGCGAGGAGGCAGCGCCGACCGTAGGAGTCGGTCGCCATTTCCCCGATGCCATACAGTTCGAGAGTGTGCGGCTTCTCGGTGGAGAGATCGAGAGCCTCGCTCGCGGAGAGCTGCATGCGGGCGGCCAGACCGTAGGATTCGATGCGGGCGTCGAGATCGGCCTGGTGGGGACGGCCGTCGCGATGGATCGTGTCGAGACGGTCGAGGAGATCCCGGGCGGCCGCGGTCACCGCGGAAGGCTGCTCGTATTGCGGCTTCAGGTTGAGGATGGGCGAACCCGAGGGACGCAGGGTCGTACCCGAAAAGGTCGGCGGGAGAAAACCGGACGTCCAGTTGCGCGTGCCGTTGTGGGGCAGGCCAAGGGGATCGTTGAGCACGACGTAGGCGGGCAGGTTGCGGTTTTCCGTGCCGAGCCCGTAGACGGTCCAGGCGCCGAGGGTGGGGTATCCCATGAAGAGGCGGCCGCTGTGGATCTTGTAGAGGGCGTTGTCGTGGTTCGGGTGATCGGTCCACATCGAGTGGATGAAGCAGAGCTCGTCGATCATCTTCGCGGTGTGCGGGAGCACGTCGGCCATCCACTGGCCCGACTGCCCGTGCCGCGCCATCGGATACCGCCCTCCCATCATCACCCCGATATTGGTGGTGTCCTGGTTGCCGATCTCCTCGACGTTGCCGGGATAGGGTTTACCGTCCATGCGGTTGAGGACGGGTTTCGGGTCGAAGAGGTCCATCTGGCTCGGCCCCCCGTTCATGAAGAGCTGGATCACCGAGGTGGCTTTGGCAGGATGATGGCCTTGGCGCCAATTGAGGTTGTTCGGCAGGGCCTCGGCGGCGGACGCGGTGCCGCCGGGAAAGTCGCGGCCGAGGAGCTGGGCGAGGGCGATCCCGAGCAGGCCGTCGCCGGTGCGCGCGAAGAAATCGCGGCGGGTGAGAGGGGTGTTTGTCAGGATCGGACCCTTCATCGCTTCAATCGAGGTAAACGAAGGCGGCGGAGTTGAGGAGGGTGTGGCAGTAGGTCTCGAGGGCGCGGGCCTCGTCGCCGGACCACTCGCGCCCGAGGGAGCGGAGGGCCTCGATCCCGGCGGTCCGTTCCTCCGCCGAGGGCAGGCGGCCGAAGACGATGGGATGGGCCGCCTCGACCCGGGCGCGGACGGGATCGGTTTCTCCATCGCACTGCTGTTCGACCCGCGCGGCGAGGGCGGCGGCGAGCTCGCGGACGCGGGCGTTGTTGAGGAGATAAAGCGCCTGTGGCGAGACGGTGGAGACGGATCGTTCGACGCAGTTCGGTCCCATCTCGGGATAGTCGAAGGTCTCCAGCATCGTCGGCATCTCGGTGCGCCGGTGGAGGGCGTAGAGCGAGCGGCGCCATTTCCCGTTTTCCTGCGGCTTGACGAGGACGAGTCCATCGCGGTCGATTGAAATGGGATCGGGTGCGCCGCCGGCGCGGTCATCGAGTTTGCCTGACACGGCGAGGAGGGCGTCGTGCAGCCTTTCGGCATCGAGGCGGCGGAGGTTCATGCGGGAGAAAAGCCGGTTCTCCGGATCCTTCGCGAGGCGATCCTCGCCGACGACGCCCGACTGCCGGTAGGCGCGCGAGTTCATGAGGAGGCGGTGCATTTCCTTCACGCTCCAGCCGTTTTCGACAAACTCGACCGCGAGCCAGTCGAGCAGTTCGGGATGGGTCGGGCGCGCGCCCTGGTTGCCGAAGTTCTCGAGGCTGCGCACGATCCCCGTGCCGAAGTGGTGGTGCCAGATCCGGTTCACCATGACGCGCGCGGTGAGGGGATGCGCGGGATCGGTGAGCCATTGAGCGAAGGCGAGACGGCGTCCCGTCTTGGGAGTGCCGCCGGGGAAGGGCGGTGTTGCGATGAAGGGCGTTTGTCCGTCGGTCAGCACCGAGAGCACCCCGGGTCCGACGAGGCGGGAAGGTTTGTCGTGTTCGCCGCGGCGGAGCAGGTAGGTGGGCGAGGGATCGCCGCGGTCCCAGAGGGCGCGGATCGACGGAGTCGGCGCGAGTTGCGCGCGGAGCCGCTCAAGTCGCGTCCGCACCTCCTCGATCCGTTGGCGCGAAGCGAGCACCGCGGCCGGTTGCTCCGCATCGGGGACGAGATCGGCGAGGCGGTATTTCTCGACGAGCCGGGCCTGGTGGAGGCTGCGGACGTTCGCCGCCTTCCGCAGGGCGACGAGGGTTTCCTTTTCGTCCGCTTCGGAGATCCCCGGATAATGCAGGCGCATCAGTTCGCGTTTGGCGGCTGCTTCGGTGGCGGCATGTTCCCTGACGAGGGCGGCGATCTCCCGCTCGAGAGGTGGGTTTGTCAGGGCGACGCGTTCGAGCTGGCCGGGCGTGGCCGCTTCGAGATTGCGCGTCTTGAAGCTGAGCCAATCGTGCTCGTCCAGCGCGCCCTGGAAGACGGCCTTGAGACGGAAGTAGTCGCGCTGCGGGATGGGGTCGTATTTGTGGGTGTGGCAGCGGGCGCATTCGAGGGTGAGGCCCATCACTCCGGAGCCCAGCACCTTGATCGCGTCGTAGATCACCCCGAGGCGGTCCTCGGTGAAGTTCATCGTGCGCGAGCCGGTCTGGTCGACGCCCATGCGGAGAAAACCGGTCGCAACGAGGTTTTCGACCATCTCGTCGGTG
>JBILDO010000085.1:0-19725 GCA_044352585.1 Verrucomicrobiales bacterium | reverse complement strand
CGAACGGTGGCGGCACCGCCCCCGCGACGGGCGTGCCCTTGCAGTGGAGCGCCACGGAAAACCTGAAATGGAAGACGTCCCTCCCCGGGCCGGGTTCTTCCTCCCCGATCGTCTGGGGCGGCAGGGTTTTCGTGACCGGCTACTCGGGATACGGCACGGGAGAGAAGGACGCGGCTCCGAAGGATCTCGTGCGGCACCTCGTCTGCCTCGACCTGGCCACCGGCAGGATGCTCTGGACCGCGGACGAGCCCGCCGCGCAGCCGGAGGATCCCTACGAGGGTTACCTGCCGGAGCACGGCTACGCCAGCAGCACCCCCGCGACGGACGGAAGCCGGATCTACTGCTTTTTCGGAAAGAGCGGCGTGGCGGCCTTCGATTTCGAGGGGAAAAAGCTCTGGTCCGCCCCGACCGGAACGAAGTCCTCTGGCATGACCTGGGGATCGGCCGCGAGCGTCGTCGTGCACGATGGCGTCGTCGTCGTCAACGCGGGGGACGAGGCCCGCGCGGTGCTCGCCTTCGACGCGGCCACCGGCAGGGAGGTCTGGCGGATGGAGCACCCCATGCTCGAGCAGACCTATGCCACCCCGGTCCTGCATCCGCTTTCGCCGGACCGCACCGACCTTCTCGTCGCGGTTCGGGGCGAGCTCCGCGGCCTCGATCCGAAGACCGGGGCGGTGCGATGGTTCGCGAAGAGTCCCGTCACGGGCAACCTCTCGGCCGGACCGGTGGTTTTGTCAGGGAACCGCATCGCCCTCTTCGGTGGATTCCCCCGCACCCTCGGCACCGTCTTCAGCGGCGGCGGCGAAGGCGACCGCGGCGACAGCGCCCTTCTCTGGGAAAGCCAGACCGCGAAGAGCTACCTGCCACTGCCGGTCGAGCGCGACGGACTCCTTCACTGGGTCACCGAGGACGGAATCGCCGCCTGTGCGAGGGCGGGGACGGGCGAACTGCTCTACCGCGAGCGGCTCGACGTCGCGAGCGGGACCGGCAAGGGAATGGCATTCTACGCCTCTCCGATTCTCGTCGGCAATCATCTCCTCGCCACGAGCCGGACCGCCGGAACCTTCGTGATTGAGACCGGTCCCGTCTTCAAGCTCTTCGGAGTGAACCGGATCGAGGGAGATCCGACCCGTTTCCAGGGAACTCCGGCGGTGGCCGGCGGGCTTCTCCTTCTCCGTTCCGAAGAGGCCCTCTACGCGATCGGCAAATAGGGTTTCCGCTTCATCCGTCCTCTTTCATCCCCATGCGCATCGACTCCCATCACCACTTTTGGAACTATTCGCCCGAGGGCTATCCCTGGATCGGAGGCGACATGGCGGTTCTGAAGCGCGATTTTTCGCCCGCCGACCTCAAGCCGCTTCTCGACGAGGCCTCGATCGGAGGCGTCATCTCCGTGCAGGCGCGGACCGATGAGACTGAGAACGACTTCCTCCTCGAAGACGCCGCGGCGCAAGACTGGATTCTCGGAGTGGTCGGATGGCTCGACCTCGCCGCGCCGGATGCCGCGGACAAAGTCGCGCGTTTCGCGGAACGTCCCAAGGCCGTCGGCTTGCGCGAGGTGCTCCAGGGCATGACGGAGCGGGATTACTGCCTGCGGGACGATTTCAACCGCGGCCTCGCGGCACTCCACGACTTCGGACTCACCTACGACCTCCTCATCCACGCCGACCAGCTGAAGGCCGCGACCGGATGCGTCGACCAGCATCCCGCGCAGACCTTCGTCCTCGACCACATCGGGAAACCAGCCATCGGCGGCCCGGGCGGAGTCGATCCGGAGTGGTCCTCCGCGATCCGCGAACTTGCCAAACGCGGGAACGTTTACTGCAAGCTCAGCGGTATGATCACCGAGGTCATTCCCGCGCTCGAGGACTGGGATCCCGACCTGCTCGGACCTTGGTTCGACGTCGTCCTCGACGCCTTCGGTCCGGAACGGCTCCTCTTCGGGAGCGACTGGCCCGTCTGCCTCGTCCGAGGCGAGTATGCCGACTGGGTGCAGTGTGTCGAGTTCTGGATCTCGGGCCTTTCCGCCGCCGAGCAGTCTGCCATCCTCGGGGAGAACGCGAAGCGGGCCTACGGGCTCGCGTGATTCCGACCTTCACTCCTTTTCCGGAGGATTCCGATAAGGTTCCGCGGCCGCCCGCAGTTCCGCCGCGATCCGTTCCCGCAGCTCCGCGGGCTCGATCGCCTCGGCCTGGGCGCCGAAACCGAGGATCCAGCGCATGATGTCCTCGAGGGCCGAAAGAGTGAGGGTGAGATCGATGACGGATCCGTCCGGCTCGACCGGATGGATCTCCTGGCTTGGATGCCAGCGCCGCTCCGCGACGACCCGCGCGGCGAAACCGCGGAAGCGGATCTTCACCCGGTGGCGGGCCTCGCCGCGATCCTCGCCCGCCCAGACGCCAAAGCTGCCGGCGAAATGATCCTCGAGGCGGAAATCGCGCGAGCGGAGAAATCGCTTGTTGGTGAGATGCACCGCGCGCATCCGTTGCACCGCGAAGGTGCGCCGCGCCCCGCGTTCGAGGTCGTGGCCGATGAGATACCAGCCTCCGTCGACCTCGGCGAGGTGATAGGGCTGGACCTTGCGCCGGGCCGGCTTCGCGTCGGCGAGCTTGCGGTATTCGAAATGAAGTTCCCGGCTCTCGAGCACGGCCCGGGCGAGGCGCTCGAAGAGAAACGCGTCGCGTTCGGTCATGCCGGCCGACTTCACGGAGAAGGCCTGTTCCACCTCCGACCACGGGATCGAAATCCGGTCGCTCATGCCCGCGAGCAATTTCTGAAAACCCGCCCGGAGCGACGATTCGAGGGCCGATCCCTTCACCGGACCGAGGGCGTTGCGGGCGAGGAGCAGCCCGACGAGATCCTCGGCCGTGGTCTTGAGAAAGGGAAAATCGCTGACCGGCCCCGAGTAGTGGTAGCCATGGGAGTTCTCCGAATACTCAAGCGGCAGCCCGAGCTCCTCGCGCATGAAGTTGAGATCCCGCTGGATCGTCTTGCGGTTGACCTCAAGCTCCTGCGCGATGTTGCTGCAGTTGGGAAACCCGCCCCGCAGGATCCTCTCGTGGATCCGCAGGATGCGCTCGAGCGGACGCCGCGTGCCTTCGGCCTTGACCGGTTTTTCCTTCGCCATCGCCTTGATCGGGGAGAACGGAAAATGCCTTCACCGGACGGGCTGGTCAACGGGGGACTTCGCCCCCGTGATGAACGCTCCCCTTCGATCGCCGTATCGCGGATCGCGTTCTTCCACCAAGGTAACGATGGAGTCCGCTTCCCTCCCGATGGCTTGGCCAGGGCGTAAGCCTCCTCCCGAAGTCCCCCCGAAGGTCGCACGATCCCGAAGGACCGATACCGCTGCGGCCTCGGTTTCGAATGGCGGGACTTTTCAATACTTCACTCTCTTCCGCTTCACCACGAGGGGCTTTTCCCCGGCTTCTTCCTTGAGCTGGTTGATCTGGTCGCGTATGAGGGCGGCGCGCTCGAACTCGAGCTTCGAGGCGGCCTCCTGCATCTCTTCCTCCAGTTCGCGGATGACCGCGAGGGTATCGACATCCTTGCCCGACTCGGCGACGAGTGCGCTCTCGACCTCCTTTCCGCGCTGGTAGATTCGCAGGCTGCCCTGGTCGTTGCGCGAAACGGTGCGCGGAATGATGCCGTGGGCCTCGTTGTGCTCGTGCTGGACGCGGCGGCGGTATTCGGTGATGCCAAGCAGGCTCTGGATCGAGTCGGTGACGGTGTCGGCGAAGAGCACGGCCTCGCCGTTGACGTGACGCGCGGCGCGCCCAACCGTCTGGATGAGCGAGGTCTCGCTGCGGAGGAAGCCTTCCTTGTCGGCGTCGAGGATGCAGACGAGGCTGACCTCGGGCAGATCGAGGCCTTCGCGGAGGAGGTTGATGCCGACGAGGATGTCGAATTCGCCCCCGCGGAGACTGCGGAGGATCTCGACGCGCTCGATCGCATCGACATCGGCGTGGATGTAGCGGACGCGCAGCCCGACATTGCGCAGGTAGTCGGTGAGATCCTCGGCGGTGCGTTTCGTGAGGGTGGTGACGAGGACGCGCTCGTCCTTCTCGACGCGCTGGCGGCAGAGCTCGATCGTCTCGTCGATCTGTCCCTTGAGGGGGCGCAGGGTGATGACCGGATCGAGAAGTCCGGTCGGTCGGATGATCTGCTCGACGATGAGGTCGGTGCCCTTTTTCTCCGGATGAAAGGACGAGACCGGCTGCTTGCTGCCGGAGATCCGGGGCAGACGCGCGGGCACGAGCTCCTCCTGGCCGATGCGTTCGCGCTTGTGGGGGATGTAGCCGGTGTTGCCCGCGACGGAATTCTCGATCTCGAAGCGGGCGGGGGTCGCGCTGACGTAGAGCCGCTGTCCCGTCATCTGCATGAACTCCTCGAAACGCAGGGGCCGGTTGTCGAGGGCGCTGGGAAGGCGGAAGCCGAAATCGACGAGGGTGTGCTTCCTCGAGCGGTCGCCCTCGTACATCCCCCCGATCTGTGGAATGGAGACGTGCGACTCGTCGATCACGGTGAGGAAACCGGGCGGGAAGAAGTCGATGAGGGTTCCGGGCCGGCTTCCGGGCGGGCGCGAGGTGAGGTGCCTCGAGTAGTTCTCGATACCCTGACAAAACCCCATTTCCTGCATCATCTCGATGTCGTACTCGGTGCGCTGTTTGATACGCTGGGCCTCGAGATACTGTTGGTTTTTCTCGAAGTGCTCGATCCGCTCGGCGAGCTCCTTGCGGATCTCGCGGATCGCGACGGCCATCTTCTCCTTCGGCGTCACGAACTGTTTCGCGGGGTAGAAGGTGAACTCCCTCACCTGCGAGGTGGCGGTGCCGGTGAGGGGGCGGAAAATGCTGACGCGGTCGATCTCGTCACCGAAAAACTCAACGCGCACCGCCTCCTCGTCGAGGTAGGCGGGATAGACCTCGACGACGTCGCCGCGGACGCGGAATTTGCCGCGGGTGAACTCGATGTCGTTGCGTTCGTAGTGGATTCCCACGAGCTGGCGGAGGAACTCGTCGCGGTCGAGGGTGTCCCCGACGCGGACGGGGACCATCATGTCGCGGTAGTCGTCGGGCGAGCCGAGGCCGTAGATGCAGGAGACGCTCGCGACGACGATCACATCCTGCCGCATCAGGAGCGAACTCATCGCGGAGAGCCGGAGCCGCTCGATCTCGTCGTTGATCGAGGAATCCTTCTCGATGTAGGTGTCGGTGCGCGGGATGTAGGCTTCGGGCTGGTAGTAGTCGAAGTAGGAGACGAAATACTCGACCGCGTTGTCCGGGAAAAAGGTCTTCAGTTCCGAGTAGAGCTGCGCGGCGAGAGTTTTGTTGTGCGACATCACCAGGGTTGGTTTCCCGAGCGTGGCGACGAGGTTCGCGACGGTGAAGGTCTTGCCCGACCCGGTGACGCCGAGCAGGGTCTGGTGCTCGTTTCCGGCGAGGAGGGACTTGGTCAGCTTGGCGATGGCCTGCTCCTGGTCCCCCTGGGGACGGAATTCGGAACTGAGGCGGAATTCGGACATGGCGGGGAGGGACTCTATACGAAGAATGGAGATTGGGCGGCTGATTTTCGCGGATCTTCGCGGATGGGAACAGGAAACGGATTTTCCGAACGATCCGTCTGAGGAAGCGCATTGGGTTACCCGACTTTTGAGGCGCTAGCCGCATGCGCCCGGCCTGTTGCGGGATCCAGCAGCCGCGGATCCACGACCTCGCGTCCTCCGGTTATGCGATCAACGGCGAGATGGCACGCTCTCGAGCACGGTATGGACCTGGTCAATCTGTTCGAGGAGGACGACGAGGGAGAGATGAAAGGCATCCCTGCTCGCGGCGAGGAGGACCTCGACGGTCTTCGCGCCCCCCCCTGCGACCCCGATCCTGGTGCGGGCGAGGGACGGCTTGCCGATCGCGAGGAGCTGCCACTTCATGCGGGGAAGTTTCTCATCGCGCCAACTTGCAACGGCCCGGCCCGCGGCGCAAGGTTTGCGTCCCGATGGAGGAACTTCCCGAAACGTATCTCGACCGCTTTTCCGGCATCGGCCGGCTTTACGGAGCGGACGCGCTGCCGAGGCTGCGCCGCGCCCGCGTCACCGTGATCGGCACCGGTGGAGTCGGATCATGGACCGCGGAAGCCCTCGCCCGGAGCGGGATCGGTCATCTCACCCTGATCGACCCTGACGAGGTCTGCGTGACCAACAGCAACCGCCAGCTCCCCGCCCTCGAAGGTCAATACGGCCGCCCCAAGATCGCGGTCATCGCGGAGCGGACCCGCCTCATCCAGCCCGGAATCGAGGTCATGGAGATTCCCTCGTTTTTCACCGCCGCGACCGCCCCGGACCTCCTCGCGGGCGACCACGACGTCGTCATCGACGGGATCGACGACGTGAAGCTCAAGGCGCTCCTCGTCGCCTCGTGCCGCGAGCGCGGCCTCCCGCTCGTCGTCTCGGGCGGGGCGGGAGGCAAGTCCGATCCGTCCGCGGTGCGCACCGCCGACCTCGCCTTCGCCACGAACGACCGGCTCCTCAAGCTCGTCCGCAAGGAATTGCGCCAGTCCCACGGTTATCCCGAGGAATCCGCCCGCGTCCCGTTCGGGGCGCGTGCCGTCTACAGCATCGAGAACGCCCGCTACCCCTGGTCCGACGGCAGCGTCCGCGGACAATCCGAGCCCGGAACCCACCTGCGGCTCAACTGCGAGAGTGGATTCGGCACCGCCACGCCCGTGACCGGGACCTTCGGATTCACCGCCGCGTCCGAGGCCATCGAGCTGCTCCTGGGACGAAAACGGCCCGAAAGAGCCCTCGATTAACCTTGGCGAAGGACCGCATCCGGGGCAAATTGCCGCTTGAGATCGGGAATCCTTAGGATTTGTTAAGGAACTTCCTCCACCTCCCCATGAAACAGGCCTTTGAGATTTTCCAGGACATGACGCCGGAGACGGCCCACTCCGTCTTCCAATACCTCCGCGAAGAACAGCGCGAGGTCTACAAGGCCACGATTTCCTCCCTCGCGACGAACCGGAAGCTGCGGCCCGTCGTCATTCAACGGAAGTCCGTTCCGGAGCAGATCGACTGGATGATCAAGAACGTGAAGCTCCGCGGCTCGGCCGAGGTCGCCGGGCAAGTCCTGCAGCTCTGGCTCCTCAAGGGTCACACCGCCGTCCTCACCTCCTTCCTCGACGGACTCGGCATCTCCCACGACGGCGAGGGCGCCGCCGACGACATCCCGGATGAGTTCGACGCGAAGAAGCTGAAGAACACCGTCGCCTCGCTTCTCAAAAACCACGATGCCGAGGTCGTCCGCATCTACCTCCACATCTTCCAGCTTCAGAAACCCGAGGGATGGGCGGAACTGACGGCTCTCATCGAGAGCACCCCCGAGCTCCAGTTCGGCGCGACTGCCAACGCCCAACCCGCGAAGAATGCCTCTCCGAAGATCGCCGGCGAGACTGAAACCCCCGCGACCGAGGCCGCCGCATCAGAGGAGGCGTGACCCATGAAAAGCGCCTACGAACGTGCCATGGAGCGCTTCGGCTCCGAGCCGGTGAAGTCCCTCACCGACGAACAGCGTGCCGAAATCGCCTCCATCGCCGACAAATACAAGGCGAAGATCGCGGAGCGCGAACTCTTCCTCAACGACCTTGTCGCCAAGGCCGTCGGCGAGGGCCGCTATCACGAGATCCCCGAGCTGAAGACCCAGCTCGCCCGCGAAGTCGCGAGCCTCGAGGCCGATTGCGAGGCGGCCAAGGAGAAGGTCCGCGCGGGATCCTGACAAGGACACTCACGCGGACTCCTCCGCGTCCTCCCCGGCGAGCGCTCCTCACCCGTCCCGTGATTGATGCCGAACGGGAGGCGAAGGCAGACCGAGGCGGCAGAGCGGATCCGTTCCCCGGCGCCCACGCCAATCATCCCATCTTCATCGACTTCACCGTCGCCACCTTGATGCCGTGGAGGAACCGAGCCGCCGCGATCCCGTTCCCGACGATCCATGGGCTTGATTCTCGAGACGAACAATCTCCGTGAATTCCGGCGCGTCGAAGGATTTAGGCGGTCGGATATTGAATCAGCCGACATCCTCCCACCTCAGGCCGAACCGCGCGAGATACTTCTTCAACCGGTCCGCGTCGTTCGACTTCGCCTTCTTCGCCCGAGAGACCGCGAAGAGCTTCCGACCCGCGTCGGAGAGGGATTTGCTCTCGCGGCACACGTTGAGGACGTGATCGAGCTGCACGAGGTCGAAGGGATCGATCTCCGCGCGTTGGGTTTCGGTCAGGATTCCGGTTTCGGTCCGGGTCGCGGTCCGCACCGGTTTCCACGCCTCGCGCAGCCTCGCGATCTCAGCCACGACGCAGGCGGGCGTGATGCGTCCCTTTGGCGCGAGCGTGGCCATCCGGGTGACGGCCGCGTTGAGATCCCGGAAATTGGCGCTCCACGCGGCCCCGGGGCTGCGGGCGAACTTCAGGAAGGCCTCGCGCGCCTCCTTGTTCATCCGCACCTGGCGGCGATGAATCTGGGAGTAGCGCTCCAGTTCGAAATCGAGGTTCGCGGGGAGATCCTCGCGACGTTCCGCGAGGCCCGGCAGGGCGAAGGTCCACAGGTTGATCCGCGCGAGGAGATCATCACGGAAGCGGCCCTCGGCGACCTGGAGGCGGAGGTCGCGGTTCGTCCCCGCGATCAGTTGGAAGTCGCTCCGGACCGGCCTGTCGCTGCCCATCGGGAGAAAGGTCTTGTCCTCCAGCGCACGCAACAGCATGGCCTGCTCGTCGAGGCCGAGCTCGCCGATTTCATCGAGAAAGATGAGCCCCTTGTCCGCTTCCTTGAGCAGACCGGGACGATCCGATTGAGCCCCGGTGAAGGCGCCGCGCTTGTGACCAAACAAGGCCGACATGGCCTGGTCTCCGCGCAAGGTGGCGCAGTTCACCTCGACGAAGCGTCCGGCCAATCCCGCGCGAGTTTTCCGCAATTCGTAGATCCTCCCCGCCAGCATCGATTTCCCGGCTCCGGTGGGACCGGTCAGGAGCACGGGGGCCTTCGACTGGAGCGCGACCAGTTCCATCCGGCTGATCAACTCGTTGAAGGCCCGGTTCTTCGTGGCGATGCCGCTCTTCAGGAAGTCGAGGGTGCGTTCCTGCTCCTCGGCGAAACGCGTTGAAAGGCGGTCGTATTTCGAAAGGTCGAGATCGATGATTTCGTAGGTGCCGGCGGGGCCCGCATCGCGTCCCTTTCCCCGGGACGGCGACGTTTGCAGGAGGCGTGCGGGAATGAACTGGGCCTCGTTGAGAAGGAACCAGCAGATCTGGGCGACGTGCGTGCCGGTGGTGAGATGGATCAGGTAATCCTCGTGGTCCGGTTGGAAGGGATAGGCGCGCACAAAATCGTAGAGCCGTCCGTAGACTTCCGCGAAGTCCCACGGATCGCGAAGGGCGAACTCATGCTCGACCACCGTCGTCTCGGGTGAGACGGAGCGTATGTCGGCGACGACCTGTCGCGAAATCCCGCGATACTTCGGATCGACCAGCAACTCGAGCCGATCGACGAGGAGATCGTCATGCTGGCACATCGCCACGGTCGGACGCCATTTCGACCAACGATCCGCCCCCGTCCCGCGGTCGAGCGAGGTACCCAGAATGCCGAAGGAGACGGTTGGTCTTGGTTGGCTCATTTTTGGATAAAATCTTATCTTAGAGGATAACATTTGGAATTTGTCCGAGAAGGTTGGCAAACGCCCGAAAATTCTTCGAAAATTTTCTTCACCTACTCCTACAAACGTTCGAGCCCGATCAGAAACCGGCTTGGCATGAATTGGCACGGTTCGGGCAATAGCGGTGATCAACCGGATAAATCCCCATGATCGCACGATCCGATCTCGAATTCGCAGTTTCCATCCAGGAGCGGTCCTTCAAGCTGCTCCAGTGGCTTGCAAAGGCCGTCCGCGAGGGTTTCATCCCGGTCGTTCTCGCGCACGACGCTTCCGGGGCCGGCGCCGCCGCCCGTTGTTGGCTCCAACGCCAGCGGGGCAGCCTGCCGGTCGCGTGTCGCCCGGCCGACGAGGAAATCGAGGCGTTCGCGAACTTCTTCGGCACTTATCTGGAGACCTCCTTCGACCTCAAAAAATCTCCGACGAAACGTCTCGCGAGCAGCTGCGGATGTTACTGCTCCTTCTGCCTCCGTCTCGTGGAGTCCCGAAACCTGATTTCCAAAACGCCCACGCCCCAGGACAAGAAGCGCGCCGCGAAACTGCGCCTCCGCCGACTTGAGGAGCTGGCACTCGAGGCCGGAACCGGCTTCAACGAAGACGGGGCGCGATCGATCCTCGAAGTCGAATCGCAACGTCTCGACGCCTCCAGGTCGGCCTATGCTTCCACGTTGCTCGAGCGACTCCAGGGATTCTCCGACGGACCGGCCGTGCTCGCGCTGTGGCGCGACTTCGCCTGGAACCGTTCCGGTGCCCCCATCCACGATTTCAAACTGCGCGCGAATGACATCCTCGAAGCCGAAAGCCGGCTTCTCAGCCTCCTGAATGCGTGACACCACCACCCCATCATTCCCATACTCCACCACTCCCACTCCCACCACCCCATGACCACCCCCTTCCACATCACCGGCGAAGCCGAAGCCATCCTCCCCGCCCGTGACAATGCGGGAAAACCCATCACCGTGATCGGGACGGAGGCGATCCGCTCGACCTTCGACCAGACCTGCCTCGAGCAGGCCCTCAACTCCCGCTCGGCTCCGGGCGTCACCGATCTCGTGCTCAATCCCGACGCCCACGCGGGATACGGGGCTCCGGTCGGTTGCGTGATGGTCTCGCCCACCCACATCTATCCGGGACCCGTCGGTGTCGACATCAAGTGCTCGATGTCGCTCCTGCAGATGGACATCCCGGCGGATGAGATCATCGACAAGACGGTGCGCCGCCGTCTCATCGAGGCGATCGTCGCGCGCACACCCACCGGAGCCGGCCGCGGCCAGCGCGAGGCGAAGAAGTCGCGACGCGTTTCGTCCGATCTCGGCGTGCGCGTCTGCACGGAAGGCGCGAGCCTGGGCGTCTGCGAAGCCCTCGGGATCCCGCACGAATGGGCGGAGCGTTGCGAGGACAGCGCGCACTACGGTCATGACGGCAACGTCTCGACCCTGCAGGAGCGCCTCGACCGCATGCGCGCCTTCAACGGATTCCCGAACTTCGACAACAAGATGACCCAGCTTGGATCCTACGGGGGAGGAAACCACTTCGGAGAATGCGAGGTGGTGCAGCTCGTCGACGATCCCGCGATGCGTGAAACCGCCGAGGTCTTCGGACTGCGTGACGACCACGTCGCCTTCCTCAGCCACTGCGGATCGCGCGGCTTCGGGAACATCCTCGCGCAGCGCCAGTTCAAGGAGCTCGAAGGATTCTTCCGCACCTGGAGCCTCGGTTTCCCGGCCGGAGACCGCCAGCTCGTCTATGCGCCGCTGGGAACGCCCGAAGCCGACGCGTATCTCGACGACATGGCCCTCGGGGCGAACTTCGCGACCGTGAATCATCTCCTCATCAACGCGCTCGTGCTCGAGGCCTTCCAGGAAGTGCTGCCGGGAACGACCGGACGGCTCGTCTATTTCATCAGCCACAACATCGCGCGGCAGGAGGTCGTCGACAACCAGCTCGCCTGGGTCCACCGCAAGGGAGCGACACGCGCCTTCCCGGCCGGGCACCACGCCCTCGCGGGAACGCCCTTCGCCGAGACGGGTCACCCCATCCTCCTGCCGGGAAATCCGCGTGATGGATCGGTCGTGATGGTGGCGAAACCGGAGGCGGCGAAGAGCCGCTACAGCGTCAACCACGGCGCGGGACGCTGCATGGGACGCAAGGCCGCGGCGCGGAATCTCGACCAGAAGTCGGTCGACGCCGACTTCGAAACCCACGACATCCTCTTCAACGCCCGGCAATACCCGATCGACGAGGCCCCGAACGCCTACAAGGACTTCCAGGAAGTCCTCCGCAGCGTCGAGTCCGCCGGTCTCGCCCAACAGGTGTGCAAGCTGAAGGCGCGCTTCGTCATCAAGGACGCGGCCGAGGCGGATGATTGAAATGCACGCGACAAAATGAAACCTTCTCTTCTTTCACTCTCCGGCGAATCCGGCGGCGGACAGCTCCTGCGTTCGGCCCTTTCGCTCGCGATGATCACGGGACGCGGCTTCCGCATGGAGAAGATCCGCGCCCGCCGCCCCAAACCGGGATTGATGCGGCAGCACCTCGCCTGCGTGAGGGCGGCCGCCGAGATCAGCGGGGCGCACGTGACCGGTGCGGAACTCGGCTCGACCGAGCTGGTTTTCCAGCCCGGGCCGGTCGTCGCCGGTGACTACGAATTCGCGATCGGCTCCGGCGGCAGCACGACCCTGGTGCTGCAGACGCTCCTCCCGGCGCTGCTCCACGCGGATTCCGCGAGCACACTTCAGATCGAAGGCGGCACTCACAATCCTCTGGCGCCTCCCTTCGAGTTCATCGAACGCTGTTACCTCCCCGTGCTGGCGCGCATGGGGGTGAAGGCGACCGTCGCGCTCGAACGCCACGGCTTCATGCAGGCGGGTGGCGGCCGGCTCATCGCCACGGTGAAGCCGCTCAAGAAATGGAAGAAGCTGAAGTTGACCGAGCGCGGCGAGCCTCTCGGGACGCGCGGGATCGTCGTCCAGGCGCACCTTCCCGAAGACATCGCCCAACGCGAGATCGCGTCCGCGGCGCGGGTGCTCGAATGGCCATTGGAATCCTTTTCCATCGAAGAATGCCGGACCAGCCGCGGTCCCGGCAACGCGGTCCTGCTCGAGGCGACCTTCGAGCATGTCACGGAGATCTCCACCGGCGTCGCCCAGATGAGCAAATCGGCGGAGAGCGTCGCCGCCGGCGCTGCGAAAGGTCTGCGCGGTTATCTGGCATCCGCGGCCCCGGTGGGAGTCCACCTCGCCGACCAGTTGCTGCTGCCGATGGCGCTGGCGGGAGGCGGCGTGTTCCACACGCGGGACATCAGCGATCATACGAGAACCAATCTCGAACTGATCACGGGCTTCCTTCCCGTGCGATTCGAGGTGAATGACGTCGCTCCCGGGGTCCGATCGGTAAGGATTTCGGCTTGAGGTGGATCGTTGCGACGGCGGAAACCGGTCCAAACGAAGGGGTTTCGTCGCGGGCGGCGGATCTTCCGACATCCATCTCACGCGAGAATCTCCTTGAGCACGCCGGTGCTGTCACCGTGGCGCTCGGCCTCGACTCCGACGCCGTGAAGCATCGTGAGCCAGGCGTTGCAGAGGGGGGTGTCCTTCGGCGCGACGATATTCTGACCGAGTTTCAGCCCGGCGCCGCGGCCGGTGAGGATCGTCGGACAATTGCTGAGCTCGTGTCCCGTACGGATGTTGCTGCCGTAGGCGAGGGCGACGTGATCGAAGAGGCTCGAGCCGTCGGATTCCTTCGTCGCCTTGAGCTTGTCGAGGAAGCCGGCGAGGAGTTCGCTCTGGGTGAGGTCGCGTCGCTGCGAGGCGTCGAGCTTCTCGCCGAGGGTGGTGTGATAGTGGCTCATGTCGTGCGGATGCACGGCGATGGATAGCGCCTTCAGGAGGGTGTCGACCGGCTGGCGGAAGGTCATGACGCGGGTGCTGTCGGTCCGCATCGCGGCGATCATGAGATCGTAGATGAGCTTGATCTCCTCGCGGCCATCGACTCCGGGCTTCGGCTCCGCGAGCGGGGCATCAGGACGCGGGACACCGATCCATTGCTCCTCCTTGGCGAGACGGGTCTCAATGTCGCGGATGCCTTGGAAGTATTCCTCGAGCTTGGCCTGGTCGTTTTTCGCAAGGCCGCGCTGGAGGGACCGGGCATTGTCGAGGACGGAGTCGAGGACGCTGCGCTTCTGCGCGAGCTGGGCCTGCTGCTGCTCGATCGGCGTGGTGTCCTTGGCGAAGAGCCGGTGGAATGCGGCGACGGGACCGTTGAGTCCGCCGACCGGCTTGCCGCTCACATCCCAGGCCATCGAGAGTCCCGGACCGTGGCCGCTGCCGTCGCCGCTCTGGCTGCCGTTGAACTGGAGGGAGGCAAAGCGCGTCTCCAATCCGAGCTGGGCGGCGGCGACCTGGTCGGCGCTGATGCTGTTGTGGAAGCTCTGGCCCGGCTGCGCGTAGCGGTTCGCACCGGTGAGCCACATCGTGCTGCCCCAGTGGCCCTCGTTGCTGTATTTGTTCCAGAGTCCCTGCACCACGGAGAAATCGGCCTTGTGCCGCGCGAGCGGTTGCAGGCCCTTGGGCAGCTCGTAGTCCGGTCCCGGTTTGGTGATGTCCGGATACCAGGTGTCCTCGGTGATGCCCCATCCGAACCCGAGGAAGAGGAGCCGTTTCGGAGGCGTCGCCGGACCGGCCGCCGAGGCGAAGCGCCGGAAGCCGAGGGATTCGAGCATCGGCAGCGCGATGAGGGCGGTGCTGGACTGGAGGAAGTGGCGGCGGGTTTTCATCAAATGCCAGGGATGGTTGTGGGGTTGTCAAATGTCGCCCGGATGAGTATCATAATGAAGGTGAGCACGATCAACACGACAATTCGCGTCGACGACGACAGTGTCGGCATTCTGGCCGGAATGCTCAGCCATTTTCCGGAAGGACGGCGGGTGCGGGTTGCGTTGACGGAAGAAACGGGACCCGAGCCTGGTTCGCAGCCCGATTTGGTTGAATGGTTGAAATCCTGCCCAGAAAAGGACTGGTTCAATCCTTCGGCCAAGGATGAAACGACGGACGATCTCAATCCGCTGGCCTTGGAATGAAGTACCTGGTGGATGCAAATCTGCTCCGCGAGCCGACCAAAGCCAAACCGGTGGAGCGGGCGGTGGACTGGTTCCATAACCATGTGGTGGAGTGCGTGACTGACGCCGTGGTGATGGGGGAAGTGTGGCAGGGCATCGGCCACCTCGATGAAGGAAAACGACGATCGAATCTGGAGGCCTGGTTCGCAGGGTTGCGAAGCCGGGTGCATTGCCTCGATTGGAGCCTCGATGTGGCGATCGTTTGGGGCGGCTTGGTCAATGAAGTCCGCCGGTCCGGCTTCACCGTGGGAATCAAGGATACCATGATCGCCGCGACGGCAAGATATCATGGACTCACGGTGGCGACACGCAACGTGGTCGACTTCAAACGCTGTGGCGTTCCGGTGATCAATCCCTTCGATTGATGCGGGGCTTCGAAGCGGGGTCTTTCGCTCAAACTCCATGCCGCATCATTTCGTCCGGAACTCCTCGCTCGCCACGAGCGACTGGATGAAGGCCCGCACTCCGAAACCCTCGCCCTTCGCATCGGCCACCATCGCGTCGATGAGCGGCTCGTCGCCGAAGCCGATGGGCCGGCCGAGGGCGTATTCGACGAGAGCCTCGCTGAAGCCGCGCCCGAAGTCATCCGAACGCGCCGCGATGAGGTCGCGCAGCTCAAAGTAGTCCCGGAAGGCGGGTCCCTTGTGGAGTTCCGCGGCGGGGTCGATCGTCCAGGTCTTCTTCGCGTCGGGCACGGGCTTGCCGTTGGCGTCCATGACCTGGTAACTGTCCTCGGTGCGCCACTGGCCGACGGCGTCGAAGCTCTCCAGGCCGAAGCCGATCGGATCGATCTTGCGGTGGCAGCTCGCGCACTGCGCCTCCTCCTGGTGGGCGAGGAGACGTTCCCGCGTCGTGAGGACCTTGCCGGCGAGACGCGCGATCTGCGGCACGTTGGCCGGCGCGGGCGGCGGCGGATCGTGGAGAAGTTTTCGCAGGACCCAGGCGCCGCGTTCCACCGGGCTGGTGTGGTCGCCGTTGCCGCCCATGAAACTGACCGCGGCCATCCCTAACAAACCTCCCCTCGGTGAACCGGCGGGGAGCGCGACCTTTCGGAAGGCATCGCCCTCCACACCGGGAATGCCGTAGTAGTCGGCGAGGAGGCGGTTGATGACGACGTAATCCGCCTTGAGGAGATCGCCCACCGGCGCGTTCTCCAGGAGGAGATGGGCGAAGGTCTCGTAGATCTCGTGCTTCGCCGCGAGGCGGGTGCTGTCGTCGAAACGCGGATACTTCGGACGGTTCACCTCGAAGAAATCGAGCCGGTCCATCCCGAGCCATTGATGGACGAAGCCGCGGACGAGGTCCTCCGACCGCGGATCGTCGAGAAGGCGCGTCGTCTGCGCGGTGAGCACCTCCGGCTTCATCAGTTCGCCCGATTCCCCCAGGCCGAGCAGGGTCGCATCCGGGGGGGCTCCCCAGAGAAAATAGGAGAGCCGCGTGGCGAGTTCGGGTCCGGTGAGGGAACGCCGTTTTCCATCCGGAGACGGCTCGGCGAGGTAGAGAAACATCGGTGAAGCGAGCACGACGGAGAGCGTTTCGCGCAGTGCCTCGCGGGGTTTCACGCCCGACGCGATCTGCGCGGCGTGGAGCGCGGAGAGTTTGTCGACGAAACCCGAGGGTGCCTCCGTGCCGCGGAAAGCCACCTCCGCAAAGCGACCGATCGCGGCCTTCACGTCATCCGGAGCCGGAGCCGGGCTTTTCTCATCGAGCGGCAGTCCGATCGCGCGGATCGCGGGGGCCCCGGTCACCGCGTCGATGTTGAGCCGCTCGATTTCCAGATAATCGATCCACAGGACCGCCTCGGGGCCGATGCCGTTGCGCTTCACCGCCTCCTGCCGCTTGCGGCCGCCCTCCTCGTTGTTGTCCCAGGCCCCTTTCTCGCGGATGAAGAGGGTGCGGTCGCCGGGATCGTCCTGAACGCGGGTGAGGGAAAAGGGAAACTCGACCACCTGCGGCTGTTCCATCGTTCCGGTCACGGCATAGGTCGCCCGCACCATGCCGTTGCGCGGATGCATCCCGACCTCGAGGAACTTCTGCTCGGGCCGGGCCTCCGGTGCCGCGGCGAGCCGCACCCGCAGGACGTAGTCGCCGCTGTTCCATTCCGCCGGCACCGGCAGTTGGAGGAATCCCAGGGCCATCACCGCCGGATGCATCGTCGGCGTGCCGAGATAGGCGCCGCGGTCGAGACCGGGGCGGGTCAGGTAATACTCGTGGTACTTCTGCCAGTTCTCCCCGAGGGCGCTGTTGGCCTTGTCGGCGTTGTTCTCCTCGGTCTGGAAGCCGAAGGACTCCGGCGAAGGCGCGCCCGGGATCCGGTTCCACGAGCGCCGGAAGAGGGCGTCGTTCTTCGATTCCTGCTTCAACTTCGCGACGATCGTGGCGTTCTCCGGCTTGGTCGCGGCGGCCTCCACCGCCTTGACCCAGCGCTTGGCCCGATCCCGCGCATCGATCGTGTGGGCGACATAGTCCTTCACCTTCCCGTTGGCGGATTCGCACTCGTAGCGGACCCGGTCGAGCCCCTTCGCCGAGACCGAGCCGACCTGGCGGTTGCTCCCGATGTTGAACTTCGCCTCCGCGACCGTTTCCCTCGTCGCCGAGCTCCGGGTTCCGATCTCGATCCAATCCACCCAGATCGCGAGCTCGGGCCCGATGCCGTTGACCTTCTTGCCCGCGTTGAAGATCTCCCGCGTCCGCAGGTAGTCGTCGTTCGTTCCCTTTTCACGGAGGAAGATCGTGCGGTCGCTCCGGTCGGTGTGATCCTTGGTGAGCTGGAACGGGATCTCGACGATCTCCGGCTTCTCCAGCGTGCCGTTCACGGCATGGGTGCTGAGCGGCTTCCCGTTGCGCGGGTTGGTGCCGAACTCGAGATAGCGCTGCTCCGGCGACGACTGCGGCGTGTGCCCCATCCGCACCCGGACCACGTAATCGCCCGCCGGCCAATCGTAGGGCACGAGGATGGCGAAGTTGTCGTTCCCGAGATCACCCACGCTGACGGTCAGATAGGCTCCCGTGTCGAGTTGGGGCTGCTTCAGATAGCGTTCATGATAAGGCCGCGTGAATCCCGTGCCCATCGGCGTGCCGTAGCCCAGCGCGCGGTTCGCCTTGTCGGCGTTGTTCTCCACCGTCTGGAATCCAAAGGTCTCCGGCGCTGGAGCTCCGGGGATCTTCGCCCACTCGCGGCGGAACAGGTCGTCGTTCTTCGCCTGCTGCCGGAGTCCGGCCATGATCGTGGCGTTTTCCGGCTTGGCTGCGGCGGTCGCGACCGCCTCGGCCCATTTCGTGGCCCGGGCGAGCGCCTCGAGGGCGTCCGCGTAGTTCTTGCGGATGCGCGTGTTGTTTTCCTCCACCTCGACCCGCAGGCTCCGCGGCTTCTCCGACATCGCGTGGCGCACGAAGGCTTCCTCGAGGGCCTCGCGTCCGAGAGACTGGTATTGCTCGAACTGGTTCGCCGACATGAAAAGGTTCGAGCCCACCGTGTCGAATCCGCCCGTGCCCGTGTCGCCGGGAAGCTCCGCGACGTTGATCTCCACCCCGAGCAGCTCGCGCAGGGTGTTCTTGTATTCGCGACGGTTGAGCCGCCGCATCGTGATCAGCCCGTCCTGGTCGGCGAGGCCCTTCCTCGCGGCAACCATGGTGTTGGCCAGATCGTCGAGCAGGTCGGTTTTGGCGGTATTGTCAGGCTGCTCCTCTTCCTCGGGCGGCATCTCCCCGGCGTTCATCGCATTGAGGACCTTCTGCCACCTCTCCGCGGTCTCGACGTCGGCGATGGTGTGGGAAAGATCGTCGATGCGGAACTTGCCCTTCTGCTTTTCGGGACCGTGACAGGAGAGGCAATGCTTCTCGAGGAGCGCCCGGTGCTTCGCGGGCACCTCCGCGGGCGGGACCGCCGCCGCGAGCGGGAGCGACAGAAACAGGGCGGCCGGGAACAGGAAACGCGTTGGAATCATCGGAGGAAACGCCTCTCAGTTGAGCAACAGGTGGAAGACGCGCAGGGCCGTGCCGGTGCTTTTTTCGTGATGCGCTTCCGCAACCCGCACGGTCGCGGTGTGTTTGCCAGGGTCGAGCCCGTCGTCGAGGATGACGGCCCAGGGAAGGTGGAGTCCGGCGCTCCAGTTCGTGAAGGTCTCGAGGGCGCGCCATTCGCCGCCGTCGATGCGGTATTCGATCCGCCCGGCGTCGGGTCCCGCGGCGAGAAAGAACCCGCAGCCGGTGCCCTCGAAGTCGAAGGAAAACTCCGCACCCGGCTCCGTCGCGACGAGGGCCGGCACATTCACAAATCCCGCGCGGGTACCCTTGCCGTCCGTGGCTTTCCAGGCCGGATCGAGGACGAATCCCGCGCCCAGCCGCGCCGAGGCGAGGTCGCCGAAACGGCCGCGCGCATAACTCTTCGGATCGACCGGCGCCGGCAAGGCGTGCGGCTTCGCGGCCTCCGCGACGGGACCGGCGAAGGCGGCGTCGAGCATCCGCGCGATGCTGTCGGCATAGAGACGATGACCGAAGGGTGAGGGGTGCAGGTTCTTGAAGTCGCCTTCCCAGGTGAACTGACCCGCGTCGATCCGCTCGGTCACCTCGCGCGAGAGATCCAGCGAAGGATTGCCGTAGGCGGACGCGACCTTCTCATGCTGCGCGATGGAAACGGGAATACGCCCGGCCCGGAAGTCGGCGAGATGCGGCGGCATCGCGAAGTGGAGATGAATGATGTCGGTGAGCGGATTCACCTCGCGGACATGCCGGACGACGCCCTCCATGCCGCGGAGCATCTGGTCGGGCAGATCGGGAATGTTCGAGCTGTCGTTCACCGCGGCCTCGACGAAGAGGAGATCGACCGGTCCCTTCGACAGGACATCACGTTCAAGCCGGAAGGCGTGAGGGACCGATCCGAGCGAGCCGATCCCCGCGGCAACGAACTCGAAC
>JBILDO010000028.1:0-64745 GCA_044352585.1 Verrucomicrobiales bacterium | reverse complement strand
CATCGAATCGTATTACAACACCCACCGCCGACACTCCTCCCTCGATTACCTGACACCGACCCAGTTCGAGGCACTCAACCACACCCTCAAATAACCAACACCGGTCCAAAAATCAGTGGCATCTCACGTCTCGTTCACCGCCACGGGCGGGGCGAGCTTGCGGGCAAGGTTGTTCAACGGCCAGGGCGACCTGATCGCCGACTTCGACGGGGACGGCGACTTCGCGCTGGAGCAGCTCCTCCTCGCCGGAACCTACACCCTCAGCGTCTATCGCGAACCGGGCATCGGCGCGGGCCAGGCGTTCGACCTGGCCATCGACGCCAGTGTCGTCGCGGCGACACGCCCCGATGTCGCGGTGGGGGCGTCGCCGGGCGGCCTGCGCGGCGTGGAAGCGTTCGCTCCGTCCCCGCAAACGGTGACCTTGACTTCGAGAAGGGCGAATCCCGTGACCGGCCACACCTCGATCGCGAACCGGGGAACGCTTCCCGATCTCCTCGCGGTGAACGCGACGCGGGGAAGCGGCCTTTTCAAAGCCATCTACCTGGGCCCCGCCGGCAATATCACGGCCGGATTGACCAGTGGGGCCTATCGCACTCCTGCCATGGACGAGGGCGACGCCCCTCTCGCGATTCGCGCGACCGTGACACCCAACAAGCGGAAGCTGACGAGGAAGTCGGGGCGGCGCAGTGTCGTTCTGCGAAAAAACTTCACCGCGACGATCGCCGCGCACGCAAGCTCCGATGCGGGGCTGAACGACTCCGGATCGATCAAGGTGCAGACGAGGTGATGGGGGCTTGAGCGAGTCGTGCCGAGCCAAGGGGCATTCCGTCAAAGAAAACCGTTGCCTGACGTGGTGTTCCGGAAAACATTACGTCATGTCGAAACTGACGCTTCACGTCCCCGAGGAGTTGATCGCCGCCGCCAAGAGCGAGGCAGCGGCGCGGCGCGTTTCGGTATCGAAGCTCGTCACGGACTTTTTCGCCGCCCTCGCCGCAGATCCATCTTCCGCCGCGTCCGAGATCAGCCGTCTTGCTCCCAGGACCCGCAGACTTGCCGGGTGCATCCCGAAGGCGGATCCCGACCTCGAGGACTACATCGACCATTTGGAGCGAAAGCATTCGTGAATGCGTTGATCGACACCAATGTCATTGTCGATGTCCTGACCCGGCGGGATCCTTTCTTCGCGGATTCCTCTCTCGTACTCGACCGTGCGGAACGCGGAGAGTTTGTCGCCTGGGTCTGCGCCACCACCGTTACGACGATTTTCTATCTCGTCCAGCGTCACCTCGGCTTTGAAGTCACGGTTGAGAGGATCAAGGATCTGACGTCGATATGCTCCGTGGCGCCCGTGAATCGCTCCGTGATCGATTCCGCGCTTCACAACCGATTCGCGGATTTCGAGGATGGCGTGCTACATCATTCGGCGGTTCTCGCGGGTGCCGAATGCATCGTCAGCCGCAACGAGGCGGACTTCCGGGAATCGTCGCTGGTCGTCTACACTCCCACGCAATTTCTTGCCGCCCTCGCCCAATCCAAAGGAGAATCGGTTGGTGGCGACCGGACCAAGCCCGGTGCCTGATCCTTGACCCCGTGCGAGAATGGGCGCTCACAATTTCGAATTGAACGAACCATCGTCCCTCACCGACGAGGAGCGCGCCATCTACGAATGGCAGATGTGGGTGCCGGGCATGGGCGAGACCGGACAGGGTCGGCTCAAGGACACGACCGTCTTCATTTCGCGGGTCGGCGGGCTCGGCGGGGTCGTCGCCCTGGAGCTGGCCGCGGCCGGAGTGGGGCGGCTCATCCTCGCCCACGCCGGGAACCTGAAGGCCTCCGACCTGAACCGCCAGCTCCTGCAAACCCACGACCATCTCGGCAAACCGCGCATCGAAAGCATCGTTCGGCGGCTCCGCGAACTGAACCCACGGTGCGAGGTGACCGGGATTGGTGAGAATGTCAGGGAGGACAACGTGAGGCGTCTCGTCGACGGCGCCGACATCCTCGTCGACGCCGCTCCGATGTTCCAGGAGCGCCTTGCCCTGAACCGCGCCGCCTTCGCCCTCGACAAGCCGCTCGTGGAGTGCGCGATGTACGCGATGACCGCGCAGATCACGACCTTCCTGCCGGGCCGAACCGGCTGCCTCGAGTGCCAGGTGCCGGAAGTGCCGGCGGATTGGAAGCGCCAGTTCCCCGTCTTCGGTGCCGTCAGCGGGACGGTCGGCTGCCTCGGCGCGATGGAGGTGATCAAGCTCGCCACCGGCCTCGGCGAGCCGCTCGCGGACACGATGCTGACGATGGACCTCGCCACGATGCGCTTCCGCCGCGTTGCGATGCAACGCCGGCCCGATTGCGCGGTTTGCGGAGGGGCGGGGATGGGGTAGGGGAGGGGGGGATGGAGTTTTGGAGTTTTGGAGTGATGCGCGACCGGATTTACATTGTTGTCCTTGCCTGTCTCGTCTTTTCGCCGGGGTTGTGGGCGGAATCCCCGGCGAATTCCGTTTTTCTCGCCGACCGGACGGTGGAGTATGTGCCCGGCACGCTGCCGTTGATCCTCGCGGCACCCCACGGGGGGCAGCTTGAGCCGGCCGACATTCCCGACCGGAAGGACGGGGTCACGACCCGCGACGCGGAGACCGACCTGCTCGCGTTCGAACTGGCCGACGCCATCGCGCGTCGCACCGGAGCCCGGCCGCATCTGATCGTTTGTCATCTCAAACGGAACAAGGTCGACTGCAACCGCGACGCGCTGACCGGCACGGGAGGAAATCCCAAGGCGCTCGCGACGTGGCGCGCCTTCCATGAGGCGATTGGAAAAGCGAGGACCGCGGCCGGTCACGGTCTTTTTCTGGATCTGCACGGGCATTCCCATCCCCTCGCGAGGGTGGAACTCGGATATCTCCTGAGCGCGGAGCAATTGCGGGAAGCCGGAACCGGGTTCGAGGCGCTGGCCCCGGCCTCGAGTCTTGCCAAACTGGCCGCGCGCGGGCGGGGATCCTTCGACGAACTCCTCCGGGGACCGGAGAGCCTGGGTGGTTTGTTGGAGTCGGCCGGATATGCCGCGGTTCCTTCGCCCAAGGCACCGCATCCGTGGGAAGAGCCCTATTTCCGCGGCGGCTACAACACCGCGCGCTACCGTACCGGCGGGACCGGGGACGGGTTCTTTTCGCTGCAGGTCGAATGTCCGAGGCCCGGAGTGCGCGACTCGCCGGAGAACCGGAGCCGGTTTGCCGTGGTCTTCGCCGGGGTGCTCGAAACCTGGCTCGAGCGACAGGCCGGAATTCGCCTGCGCGAGCAGGGAGTGGAAGTGCCGAAGGGTGGAAGCGAGTGAGCTGCGGCGAGGACGCGTTTTCTCCGGCATCCCGCCGTTTCTTCACTCCGTCCGGCGCTCCGGCAGGATGGCACAGGCCCCCTTGCAGCCGAAGATGCGGCTGAAGAAGAGGCGGTGTTTCGAGACGAAGCGATAGACGATCTCGGCGATCTGGATGACCCCGGGAATCCAGAGGAAGAGACCCGTCGGGACGAGAAGGGGGATGCGCAGACCCAGATAGCGGATCGCGCGTGCGCCGCGATGGATCTGTCCGTCGGGCGTGATGCAGTGGATCGCCTCGAGCAGATCCTCGCGGGTGATCCCGGGAGCGAGCACGGCGGAACGTTCGTCCTTCAGCGGCACCATCTCGACGACGTGGAACCAGTCGAGCCAGGAGAGGAGGCGGCTCTGGAAGGTGCAGAGGGGACAATCGCTGTCGAAAAGGAGGACGTTTTTCATGGTCGGGTCACGAGTCACGGGTCGCGCGTTCCTCGAGGAGGGCGCGGAATTCGGCGACGTAGGAAACCGATGTCGGAGCCGAATCGGGATCGGAGACGACGAGATCCCATCGGTCGTTGCATCCGGTGCAGCGATAGGCGACAGAATCGCCGATCTCCCAGCCTTCCTCCGGCGGTGGCGTGAGGCGGCGGGCTTCCTGTCCGCAATCGACGCAAATGATCGTCTCGGGAACTTCCATCCATTTACCCTCGCACACTCCGTCATGTCCGGCAATCCCGTCCCCGTGATCATTCTCGTCGAACCCCAGCTCGGGGAGAACATCGGCATGTGCGCGAGGGCGATGCTGAATTGCGGGCTCGACCGGCTCCGTCTCGTCCGTCCGCGCGACGGATGGCCGAATCCGGCGGCGAAAGCCACGGCGGCGGATGCGGACGCGGTGCTGGAGCGGGTCGAGGTGTTCGCCACCCTGGACGAGGCCCTGGCGGATTGTCACCACGTCCTCGCGACGACGGCGCGGGCGCGTTCCCTGGCCGTGCCGGTGGAGACGGCGGAAACCGCGGCGCGTCAGGTGGTGCGGTGGAATGCGGGAGGGGCTGGGGTCGCGGTGCTCTTCGGAGCCGAGGCCTCGGGACTCGACACCTCGTCGGTGGCCCGGGCCGAGCGGCTCGTGCGCTTCGATACGAATCCGGAGTTTCCCTCGCTCAATCTCGCCCAGAGCGTCCTTTTGTTCGGATGGGAATGGCAGCGGGCGGCCCTCGCCTCGGAGCCGCCGGATGAGGAAGGGTTGCCCGCGACGAGGGGCGAACTCCGCCCGTTTCTGGAACGGCTCGTTTCCGCCCTGGAGGCACGCGGGTTCTTCCTTACGCCCGAATTACGGCCGACGACGGAGGCGATCCTGCACAGCCTCTTTCATCGGACGGCGCCGACGGAGCGCGAACTGGCCCTGCTCCAAGGCATGCTCACCGCCCTGCTGCGTGAACGACGGACGGACGGGGAGGGGGCTGCCTCCGGTCACGAGGCGGCTTCGTGACGCTCCTGGCAACGCAGGCACAGGGAAACGCTCGGCTTCGCCTCGAGCCGGGCGGGCGCGATCGCTTCGCCGCAGGATTCGCACAGGCCGTAGACGCCGCGTTCGATCCGGTCGAGGGCGTGGCGGATTTTTTCCGCGAGGCGCTGTTCGCTGAACGCGACGGCCGCATCGACCTCGAGGGTTTCGAGATCGGCGGCGCGGTCGGGTCCGGTGAAATCACCGGTGGTGCGTCCCTCTTCGAGCTGATCCTCGTGGGAACGATGAGCGGCCTCGAGACCGGCCAATTGTTCTTCGAGAAGGCGGCGATAAGGGGCGAGTAATGTGGGGTTCATCGGGCGAAGAAGCGGAAGAGCAGGAAGATGACAATGACGAGGACCAAGGTGAGCCATCCGTGGGGATGCCACTTCCACACAAATCGCTCCTTCAGTTCAAACCGTTCCCTGGGTTCCTCGCTCATCGGGTGATGTCTCGTGGAGAGTGGATCAGGCCTCGGCCGCTCGCAGCATCGTGGCGATTTCGTCCTTCAGCTCGAGACGCCGCTTTTTGAGGGCGGTCAGGACGGAATCCTCGGGAGTCTCGATCCCCTCCTCGATGCGGTAGACCTGCTTGTCGATCTCCTCGTAGGAATCCATCAACTTCTGGAAATGGGCGTTGCCCTCCTTGAGCGAGTGGAGCGTTTCACGATGGTCGGGAAATTCGGTGATGAGGGGGTGATGTTCAATGGGCATGGGTCAGACTACCGCGGCCGGGGGATTTCGTCGCCGCGTCTCTTGCAGGAAAGCCGCGCATCGATTGTCGGATTCCCCGGGAATCGGGTCAGAACGGCGGGTCGGGACCATGCCGGATGGATTGAGATTTCGGATCGCTGGGTGGGGCGCTTTGTCCTCAAAGCGCCCTACCCCGGGCGATCAACGTTCGATGGCCGTTGGCGGCGCTGTGGGACACAGCGCCCTAGCTCCCGTGGCACTCGGGACAGTCCTCGGAGCGCGGGTGGCCGCGATCGGACGAGTGGTGGAGGAGGGGCACGCCTCAGTCCACGGGGAGGCCCACGAGCATCTTGTCGAAGCCCTTGATGGCCTCTTCCTCGTTCAGGATGTGGCCGTTGTACTCCACTTTGCCCTTGCGGTCGATGATGACCCACCACGGCGTCCCGGCCGGCTCATAGACGGCGCTGACGCTGCGCAGACCCGCGAGCTTCGGGCTGTGACCGAAGGGGATGTCGAGATCGAACTTCTTCGCCGTCACCGCGAGCTTGTCGGAGGTGTTCTCGAGGAAGCCCTCGAAGGTGGTCTGCACCGCAAGAAAAACGATGCCCTTGTTGCCGCGGTAATGATCGACGAGTTTCTTGAGTACGGGCAGTTCGCTCTCCTGCGAGGCGCGGCACCAGTGCTGGAAAAAGAGGAGGACGACGATTTTTCCGGGATAGTCGGTGATCTCGACCCGATCCTTGCCCTCCGGGGTCTGGATCCAGGTGTCCACTTCGAGAAGGGGAGCTTCCTTGCCCTCGATGCCCTTGAGGGTCTGGACGGCATCCTCGGCCCGGGCGGAAGCGAGGGGGGCCATCGTCGCGGCGAAGGCTAGGAGAAGGGACGGGATCGCTCGGTTCTTCATCGTGTCTCGGGTGTCAGTTGAAAATGGAGCACAAGATTGCGTCCTTGCGGGAAAAATTTTGGCTTTTAGACTGCGTGAACGAGGGAAGTCCCATCCCGAAGCGATCCTGTCATGACTCATCCGCACCCCGATCCGTTCAAACCAGCGCGTGCCGAAGGCCCGGTCCTGCAGTGTCCGGTCCGTGGCGAACTGATCACGATGATCCTGCGTCACGAGGACGTGCGGAAGACGGCGAAGGACTGGAAAACCTTCAGTTCCGACGCGCCGTTCCGCGTTCCGATCCCCTCGGAGGAGGATGTGCGGACGATGCGGCAGCTCCCCATCGAGACGGATCCGCCGGAACACACCGACTACCGGGCCATCGTCGAGCCGTTCTTCAAGCGGGCCAGGGACCCGGAGATGATCGCGAAGGTCGAGGCCCTCATCGACCGGCTCCTCGACGAGGCCCTCGGGCGGGACACGAGCGAGATCGTCCACCAGTTCGCCCTGCCGCTGCAGTCCCACGCCCTCACCTACCTCCTCAACACGGCGGAATCCGAGGCGGAGACCTGGATCGGCTGGGGCATCCACGTCTTCCGCGTCCGCGACGGGATCAAGCCGGGCACGGAGCTTGAGCAGTATCTCCACGCCAAATTCGACGAGGCCGAGGCCGCGCCTGGGGAGGACTTTTTCAGCGCCCTCGTCCAGGCCGAGTTCCGGGGCCGGCGCCTCACCCGCGAGGAAGCGATGGGCTTCGCGAATCTCGCCTTTGCCGGCGGCCGCGACACCATCATCCACACGGTCTCGAACGTGTTCGGCTATTTCGCGGAGAACCCCGCCGCCCTGGCCTTTCTCCGCGAGGACCCGGGCCGGGCGGTGCACGCGAGCGAGGAATTCTTCCGCGTTTACATCCCCCTGACCCACATCGGACGGGTCTGTCCGGCGGATACGGAGGTCGGCGGCGTCACCGTGCCGGCGGGCAACCGGGTTTCGCTCTGTTGGTCCTCGGCCAACCGCGACGAGACCGTCTTCGAGGCGGCCGACGAGATCCGGCTCGACCGCAAGCCGAACCCGCACCTCGCCTTCGGCTTCGGGACGCATCTCTGTCTCGGCGCGCCCCACGCGAGGCTCCTCGTGCGGACCCTGCTGCAAAAGCTCGCGGCGCGGGTTGGATCGATCGAAGTCCTCGCCTCCGAGGAACGGATCGAGCGAGAGGAGAAATACGAGCGCATCGTCGGCTACGACGCCCTCACAGTCCGGCTCTCGCCGCGCTAAGACGGCTCAGTAGCCGGCCACGGGCATGTTGTCGAGGATGCGGATGTCGCCCCATTGGACGAGCTTGCCGTCGCGGAAGTAGAGGAGGAGTTCCCCGGACTGCTCGTCGTCGTAGCGGATCACCTCGGCGTTGCTCGCGTCCGGAGTCTGGCGCGCCCCGACGGTTTTGTATTCGCTGCCTAGGAGGGCGGTGGCCTCCGGTTTGGTCATTCCTAGGCTGAGTTTCTGCGTCCGCGAGTCGAACGACCCGCATCCCGCGAGGGCGAGGGCGGCGAAAACGGCGATGAAGGAGAGGGCTGGCTTCATGAGTCCCGACGTTCGGCGGACTTGGCCGGGAGTTCAAGTGTCGCGTTCCCGGGGGGGGCATGAAATGCCGTTTGCGATCCCGGGAATCACGGGCACCTTGCTCCCCGGCCGATTTGGCCGTCACGATCGTGTCCGACTCCCTCACCATCGCCCAGACCTGCGCCAAGTTCGCCGACGAGATCCACGCCGAGGATCTCCTCGTGCTGGACCTCCGTGGCATCTCGAACCTGGCGGATTATTTCGTGATCTGCACCGCCACTTCGGTACCCCACCTCAAAGCCGTGGCCCGCGATATTCGCCACAAGACGGAGGAGGCGATCGGGGAAAAGCCGCGTTCCTCCGAGGGGGATGCCTCGAGCCTCTGGGTCGTGCTCGATTACGTCGATGTCGTCGTCCACGTCTTCCACTCGGAACTGCGCGAGGTCTACCGGCTTGAAGACCTCTGGTCCGACGCGCCGCGTCTGCCGCTCGATTTTCTCCCGACTCCGCCGGCACCCTCCCAGGCCTGAGGAGTTCCATCGCGGGATGCGCGACGTGTCCGTCCCCTTGCTCCCATGCGCCTCGAAGTCGTCAACACAGGAACCGAACTGCTCCTCGGCAAGGTCGTCAACACCCATGCCGCTTACTTTGGCCAGGAGCTGTTCAAGCTCGGACTCCGCATCCAGCGGCAGACCACGATCCCCGATGGGGCCGAGATTCGCACGATGCTGGCCGAGGCCTTTCCCCGATGCGACGTCATCCTCGTGACGGGCGGGCTCGGTCCGACCAGCGACGACATCACCCGGGAAGTCGTCGCGGAAATGCTCGGCCGGACGCTCCACCTCGACGAGTCCATCCTCTCGACGATCCGGGAGATGTTCCGTGCCCGCGGACTGAAGCAGAACTCCCTCAACGACCGCCAAGCCATGGTGCCGGAGGGAGCGGTCGTCCTCGAAAACCCCCACGGCACCGCTCCGGGGCTTTACCTGCCCGCCGATCCCGCCGCAGGGTCGCCGCACCTTTTCCTCCTCCCCGGACCGCCGCGCGAGCTGAAGCCGATGTTCGCCAATCTCGTCTTCCCCGCGCTCGCGAGGCTCCTCGGGGCTGACGCGACGTTGCCCTCTTGGAAGAATTTCCGCATCTACGGCGTGGGGGAGTCGGTCCTTGCCTCGACCCTCGAACCCCTCCTCGAGGGCATGACCGGTCTCGAACTCGGCTATTGCGCGCGCCTCGGTGAAGTCGATCTGCGACTCATTGGAACCGAAGACGCGGTCGAGGCGGCCGCGGTGATCGTGCGGCGGGAGTTTTCGAACCAGATCGTCGTCGAGAGCGAGGCCCCGATCGAGCAGGTCATCGTCGACCTCCTCACGGAACGCGGCGAGACCGTGGCCACGGCCGAGAGCTGCACGGGCGGACTGATTGCGAGCACGATCACCGATGTCTCCGGCTCGAGCGCCGTCTTCCACCGCGGCTACGTGACCTATGCGAACGAGGCGAAAACCTCCCTCCTTGGCGTGCCCGCGGAGGGGATCGAGGCCCACGGGGCGGTCAGCGACGAGACGGTCCGGGCCATGGCCGCGGGCTGCCTCGAGCGCAGCGGGGCCGACCACGCCATCGCCGTGAGCGGGATCGCCGGTCCCACCGGTGGCACCGAGGCCAAGCCCGCCGGCACCGTCCACGTCGCGATCGCGTCGCGCCAGGGCGGCGAGATCTTCGCGAAACGCTACTTTTTTCCGGTCGACCGGATCAGCTTCAAGCAGCGGGTCGTCCGGCTTGCCCTCGACCTCCTGAGGCGGCGTGTCCGCGGAATTCCGCTCGATTAATGGGGGAAAAATCCGCGGGTTGGGTGTAGAATCGTGGCTGTCGTGGACTCGAACACCGTCAACGTCTTGCCGGGAGGCCGGAAAACCCGCGAGGGTTTCTCCGCACCGTTCGTGTCCGTGTCGAAGGGCCGACCCTCGTGGCTCGCCCGGCTCGGCGTCCTCCTCGTTGCCGCCGCACCCGGGCAGGCCCAGCTGTTCGACGAGGGCGGCCTTTTCAACCGAAAGCCCGAGGCGCCCCGCGCCCAGACCGAGGACGAAATCGGCGTGCCCGTGCCCGTGACCGGACGGGTCGAGACCCTCAAGGGGCACGAGGTCACTTTCGAGATCCGCGCCGAGTCGAAGACTCCGGGGGCCACCGTCGAATTCCTCATCCGTGCCTTCCCCTCGGCCGGAAAGATCGTCTCGATGGTGAGCAAGCCGAACGAGCGCAACAAGGCCATCGTCACCTACTGGGCCGATCCCGCGTCGAGTGCGACGAAGGACGCCTTTTCCTTCGCGGTGCGCTACCGCGGCGGCCGTTATTCGTCGGAAATGCGCTACGACATCGATCTCGTCGATCTGAAGACCGGGATCCAGGTCCCCGCCTCGATCGATTTCGGCGAGGTCACCGTCGGACGCGAGGAAGTCCGCGAACTCACCGTCCGCAATCTCGGGGACGGCACGATGGAGCGCCAGATTTTCCTCGCCCCGCCCTGGCACCTCGTCGATCCGCCCGACGGGAAGCTGAGTGTGGGGCCCCGGGGCGGTCGCGTCCTCAAGATCGCCTTCCGTCCCGAGTTGAGCGGCGAGACGAGCTATTTCCTCAGCTTCAGCCGCACCAAGGAAGGCACCACGAAATTGATCGGGCGCGGTGCCGAGGCCTTCCAGATCTTGACCGAGGCCATCGAACTCACCCTCGATGAAGCGACCGGCGAACGGCATGGAGTCATCGAGCTGAGCAATCCCGGCGCGAAGGGCGTCCCCGTCCAGGCCCGCGCCACGACCCGCCTCGAGGGCGGCCTCCTCAAGGACGGGTATCTCCTCGCCCCGGGCCAGGTCACGAAGGTGAAGGTGAAGCTCCCCGCCTCCGATACGGCGCCGCTCGATGGAACCGTCGAGTTTTTCCTGAAAGGGGGATACGCCAAACCGGTCCGCGTCATCGCTCCCGTCGTGCCCGCGCGTCTCGTCGTCAGCGTGGCGGGTTCCCCCACCGCCGAAGTCATCAATTTCGGCCCGGTCGAGGCGGGGCGTTCCATCGAACGGGGCATCACCATCACGAACCGCGGGGGCGTCGCCGTGCCGCTCGAGTTCCACGTCCCCGAACCCTTCCGCCTCCTTACCAATCCCGGACCGCAGCTCGGTCCGCTCTCCGCGGTCGATCTTTCGATCGGACTGTTCCCCACCGCGGCGCGACGCGGACCGGTCGATGTGACGATGAACCTCTACGGAGGCGAGCAAACCTTCCCGGTCCGCCTTCTCGGCAATGTCGTCGCTCCCACGGCCGGGGTGGGTTCGGCACCATTGGCCGGTCCGGCGCGGCCCGTGAAGAGTTTCCGCCTCGGCACCGGTGGGGCCAAGGAACCCGAGGTCACCGGTCTCGCCCCCACCGATACGGGACTTCCCGAGGTGCCTGTAGGAGCGGGCGGTGTCGGAAACACCACGGACACCCGCACCGGCGGCATCGCGGAAGAGGGGACCGATTGGCGGGACGGGCTCAACGCCTCCGAACTCGCGGAGACGCGCAGTCCCCTCGGATTCCCGACCCGTTCCCTCGTCGAGCGGAAATTCGATTTCGCCCTGCGCAAGCCCGAGGATCTCACCGTGTTCGAGACGTCGAGCGACTCCCTCGTCCTCGGCTGGACCGCCCCGCGCGACGGCAAGACCGCCACTTACGAGCTCGAGGTCCGCGCCATGATCGTGAACGAGACCACGGGCGAGCCCGAAAGTGTCTGGCTGCCCTTCCCGGTCGCCGGGATCGAAACGATCGACCGGCTCGTGAAGGCCCGCATCGAGGGGCTTTTTCCCGCGACGCAGTACGAGATGCGCGTCCTTCTCACCACCGCCGGGGGAACCAGTTCGCCACCGTCCGAAGCCATCGTCGCGCAGACCGGGCTGCCCATGGACTGGACCTACATCTACCTCGGGCTCGGCATTCTCTTCCTGCTCGCCCTCGCCTTCGGCATCTGGCGCATCTACCTCAACCGCCGCCCCGAGGTCTACCAGTCGAAATACGCCGACGCCTGAGATCGGAGGAAACTGATTCGCCGCCGGGTCCGGCTGCTCACGACGCCTTGCGGCAGGCATCGCAATACTCGTTGCCGTCGACGGCGACGCGGAATTCCCGGGCGGGATGGCTCGCCTCGGTCGCCCCGCAGGACTCGCAGCGGTGGAAGGTGTCATCCGTGCGCGACGCCTCCTCGAAGCGGTGGCGCCGCACCCGCGCTTCCGAACTCCGGCGGAAGGATTCTGAGAAACCCGGGCCGAAGGAAACCAGATAGGGCAGGAGGCCCGAGGTTACGACCACGCCCGCGACGAGTGGCGTCGGCGCCTGGAGGACGATGGCGACGAGGTAAAGCACGTCCGCCACGGCGAGCCATTTCGCCTTCACCGGGATGATCCCGAAGAGATTGATGGTTGCGTCCGGAAAGAGGGTCGCGAAGGCGAGGAACATCGTCGTGAAAAAGATCCAGCCATACAGGGATCCGATCCCCTGGGTGAACGGAAGGAAACCGACAAGGGCGAGGCAGATCGTGGTGCAGAAGACGTAGAGATTCACCCGGAACCCGCCCCATTCCTGCTCGAGGCTGTTGCTGACATAGAGGGTGAACATCGTCGCGAAGAGGAAAAAGAGCGGATTCAGCGATGAGGGGAAAAAGATCCAGGAGACGAGTCGCCAGGCCTGGCCGTGAAGGATCAGGTCCGCGTCGTAGACGATCCACGCGAGGAAGTCCGGCGACAGGATCGAGAGTGCGAACGACACCGCCTGGAATCCCGCGATCCAATGGAGCAGCTTCGGCAGGGCGAGCCGGCCGAAGCGGTGTTCCATGCGGTCGAGGAGCCGGCTTCCCTTTTCGTGAATCATCGCGGGCAAGGTGCGGGGGATCGCCGGGATTTCAAACGCAATCGACTTCCTGACGGTCGCGGTTATCCATCGCGAGCCATCAGTCCGATTGATCGCACCGGGCAACCCAATGGGGACAAACCCAATGGGCACAGGCAACCGGGACAGGCAACCGGGACGGGCAACCCAATAGAGACAGGTTGGCAACCCAACGATTTGTTCAGATTTGTTTAATTCGTGCGAAATTGAATTGTTCGGAAATCAATCAGCGCCCCACGAGGAATCCGAAAATACAGTCATTTGGGATCAACCATGACCATTGTCTCTCCCGCTTCCTTGACCGTCGCTCCTTCTTTGGCTGCGGGGAACGGGCGTTTGTCGTCGCCTGCGTCGGCGTGAAGCGGCCGAAGGGAGGTATCCGAGGTGCGGGGAGTGGATTGGTGGAGTGGTGGAGTGGTGGAGTGGTGGAGTGGTGGAGTGGTGGAGTGGTGGAGTGGTGGAGTGGTGGAGATTTTGAAAAATGGTGCTTCATTGGGGGATCGCCGCGCCGCTTCCATCCTCCCTCGATTCGCGACCGAAACGTCACTTCCTCGGATGGGAGGCGTCCGTTCTGGAGACGACGGTCGACTTTCTGGCGCGGCGCTGGGATGGCTCCGGTTCGCTGGATCTTTCCGATCACTTCGTGGTCGTGCCGACCCGCCAGGCGGGGCGGCGCCTGCGGGAGGCGCTCGCGCGGCATGCCGCCACGCGGGAGGCGGCGGTGTTGCCACCCCTCGTGATGACGCCCAACCATCTCTTTTCCCCGGCACGCCTGCCCGTGGGGGAGCTCCCGGTCGCCTCGCCCGCCCGGGCCAGGTTGATCTGGACGGCACTGCTGCAGCGCCTCCCCCTCGATTCCTTCCGCCGCGTCTTTCCGGTGGATCCGGTGGAACCATCGATGAGATGGGCTTTGGACAACGCGGACGCGTTTCTCGAGGTGCGCGATCTTCTGATCGAGTCGGGCCTCGATTTCCGGGCGGCGGCGGAACGGCTCGGGGCCGAGGGCATCGAACCGGGGCGCTGGCAGGAACTGGCTTCGATCGAAGCCGCGGCGGTCCGTCTCATCGAAGGTGCCGGGCTCCGGGATCCTGGCCTCGCCGCACTCGCCGCGGCGGAGACCGGGTCGCTTCCCGAGGGGATCCGCCAACTCGTCGTCGCGGCGGTTCCCGACCTCAGTCCTCTCGCGGCGAAGGCGCTCCTCCACCAGGCCGCGGGGCTGCCCGTGACGATTCTGGTTCCCGCTCCGGAGAGCGAGGCCGGTGCCTTTGACGCCTTTGGCCGTCCGCTTCCCTCGTCGTGGCTCGAACGCGCGATCGGGTTCGTTGATCCGGAGGCGACCCTGCATCCTTGCGCCCATCCCGCCGTGCAGGCGGAGCGTTGTCTCGAACTCCTTGCGGACTACGGCGATCCCGCCGCCTGCGCCGCGATCGGACTGCCGGACCCCGAGCTCGCCGCGACGCTCGGGCACCGCTTCCTCCCGGCGGGGATCCGCACCTACGATCCGGCGGGCCGCCCGCTCGTGCTCGAGGGAATTCATCATCTTCTACGCCTCCTCGAGGAACTCGTCTCGGGCGAACGGTTCGAGACCTTCCTCCGACTTCTGCGCTGCCCCGGTTTTGCGGCCGCGGTGGTTCCCGAGGAGGCGCGGGACTCGCTCCGGAGTGGATGGCTCCTGAAGGACTCGGACGATCTCGCTCGTAGGCACTTCCCGGAAGATCTCGATGCGGCCGCGGCGGCCCTGCGCCGCTCGGGCGACCGTTTTGAAATCCTCGCGGCCGTTCTCGAGGGGACCCGCGCCCTGGCCTCCCGTCTGCGACGGGGTGATTTCACCCGGGAACTGTGTGCCTTCCTCGCCGCGGTCTTCGCGGAGAAACGGTTTGCCCCCCACGATCCCGGGGCCGCGGTGTTTTCGGAGGTGGCGGATGCGATCCACACTCTGGAGACCGATCTCGGGATGACCGCGGCGGCGTTTCCAGCGCGACCCGATGCCGGGGAGCGGTTCCTGCTCCTGCTCCGCTACCTCGGAGAGCGGCGGACCTATCCGGAGCGAGGGCCGAAGGATCTCGATCTCCAGGGATGGCTCGAGTTGATCTGGGAGGACGCGCCCCATCTCGTCGTGACGGGCATGAACGATCACGTCGTGCCCGAGTCGGTCGTTGCCCACGCGTTTCTCCCGGATTCGGCACGGCGGATCCTCGGCGTGCCGGACAATGAGGCGCGCTTCGCCCGCGATGCCTTCGTCCTCGCGCTTCTTGTGGAAACGAGGCGTGCGGCGGGAAGGCTCGACCTCCTTTTCGGGCGCGCCGGTATATCGGGGGATCCCCTGAGGCCCTCGCGCCTCTTGTTTCAATGTCAGGATAACGCGCTCGCGACCCGAACCCTCCGGCTCTTCCGCGGCACCGAGGGAGGGGCGGCGACTCCGCCGGCCCGGACCGTGGCCTGGCAGCTCCGCCCGGAGCCGCTCCCGCCGGATCATCCGGTTTTCTCGCGCATCAGTGTCACCGGCTTCAAGACCTACCTGGCCTGTCCCTTTCGGTTCTACCTGAAGCACGGACTTCGCATGGAACGGGTCGATCCGGCGCGGGGAGAGCTCGACGCGATGGAGTTCGGCAACCTCGTCCATGGCGCGCTCGAGTTTCTCGGACGCGATCCCTCGCTCTCGCGGTCGACCGATTCGGGGGAGATCGCCGCGGGGTTTTCGGAGGCGGTCGACCGCTGGCTCGGGGAACGTTTTGGAACCCGCCTGCCCACGCCGATTCTGATCCAGCGGGAGGCGGCGCGGCGACGCCTTGCCCACTGGGCGGTGATCGAGGCGGAACAGCGCGCCGCGGGTTGGGAGATCCTCGAAGTGGAGTCGGATTTGGGCAAGGACGGCCACTGGCCCTTCGCCATCGACGGCATGCCGGTGACGGGACGGATCGACCGGATCGAGCGCCATCCCGAGGCGGGACTGCGGGTCTTCGATTTCAAGACGCTCTCGCCGATGGAGAGCGGCCGGTTGAAGACGGTTTCTCAGTTCCATCTCGCGAACGTGAAACGATCCGACGATCCGGCGCTGCTGCCGAGATGGTCCCTCGCCAACGATCCGAAAGGAAAGCCACTACGCTGGGTCGACCTGCAGGTGCCGCTCTATCATCTCGCCCTCTCCTCGCGTTTTCCCGGAGTGCCGGTGGCGGCGGGTTATGCCACGCTCGGACGGACGATGGAGGAAGTCCGGGTCGATCTGTGGGAGGGACTCGACGCCGGGGTTCTCGCCTCCGCCGCGACGTGTGCCACGGGGGTCGTCAACGCGATCCGCGAAGGCCGGTTCTGGCCGCCGAACGAACGGATGCCGGAGTGGGATGACTTTCATTCGCTCCTCTCGCCGACGGCGGAGGAGGCGGTGGATCCCGCGGCGCTCAATCCCGCATGAGGAGGACGCGGAAGCCGACGTCGTAGCGGTCCTTGGAGGACGGGCTCGCCCCCATGCGATTGCCGACGGCGAGGTCGAATTCCCCGGACCGGTTCCACGCGCCGCCGCGGAGCACCTTGCGGTCGGTCCCGACCCATTCGGGATTGGGGGTGGCGCCGTCCTTCTGGATGCGGTTGACGATCGTCTGGGAATACCAGTCGCCGACCCATTCCCAGACGTTCCCCCGGACATCGTAAAGGCCGAATTCATTCGGGGCGAGCGATCCCACCGGGGCGGTCGATTTCCGGCGTTCGAAGAGGCTCGAAACGGCTCCATCGAGTTTTTGCCCTCCGACCAGCCTGCTCCATTCTTCGTCGGTGGGGAGACGGTAGCGATATCCGACGGGCAGCGTGCCGATGGATTTTTCCTGCGTGGTGAGGGCCTCGCAGAACTTCACCGACTCGAACCAGTTGACGCTGTCGACGGGATGGTTCGGGGCCTTGAAGTAACTCGGGTTGCTGCCGCCGAGGCGTTCGTATTCGGCCTGGGTCACCTCGTGGGCTCCGGCCCAGCCCCCGAGCGCCGGAATCCAGACCATTTCGCTGCCGAGACTGTTCTTGAAGTTCCGGTTGGTCGCAGGCGTCGGATCGTAGGTGAGGGTGGCGTCGAACTGGAGCGATCCGCCCGGTTCGACCGTGCCCGAGACGGTCGCGGCGCGGTGCTGTTCCTTGCCCAACTCAAAGGTGTATTCCCCCGGAGGAACGACCGCGAGGGTCAGCGGGGTGCGTCCGAGCGGTATGCCGTTGGAGATGACGGCGGCACCGGGTGGCTCGCTCCGCAAGGTGACGGAACCATAGGGAAAGCGGAAGGCCACCCCGTTTGTTTCCGAAGGAGCCCCGGGGGCGGAATTCACGGAGAGGCTCTCGTCCACTTCGCCGAGTTTCGGATGCCGCGCGCGGAGGCGGTAGTCTCCTTCGGGCAACTCCAGTTGGAAGGGGGTGACTTCCCGGCCGCGGCCGAGGCGCCGGTCGCCCAGATAGACCTCGGCTCCGGGCGGATCGCTCTTGAAGGAGACAAGGGCACGCTCCCAGGAAAATTCCAGACTTTCGGTGGCACCCGCGGCCACTTCCACGGTTCGGGTGATCGCGGGCCATTCTCCGTAGCGGAGTTCGACACGATGCTTTCCGGCGGGAAGATTGGCGAGCGAGAGGGGAGTGAGGCCGGCCTTGCGTGGTTTTGCGGCGGTGGATCCGGCGCTCGCGATCCAGACCTCGGCTCCGGAAGGATCGCTCGTGAGGTTGAGACCGCCTTCCGCGAACACGGCGGAAACGGAGGTGTTGCGGTTTTGCTCCACGCGCACGGTCTGGCTCTGTGCGGGGAAGCCGCTCACCGAGAGGTGGACCTGGTATTCGCCCGGATCGAGCTGCCCGATCTTGGCGGGGGTGGTTCCGATCTCGACAAGTTCCTCCGGTTCCATCTCCCGGGTGCGGACGACCTTGAACTCGGCCCCGCGCGGCTCGCTGACGACCTCGATCTGGCCGGAACTGCGGGCGAGGGTGATGCCGGAGAGCACGATCGGCTCCTCGCCTTTCACCTGGACCGGACGGGTCACGGGGTCGTGTCCCTCGAGGGTGACACGCAATTCGTGGGCACCAAACGGAACCCCCGTGAAAATGGCGGGACTCGGCTGCGGTTCGAGATCTCCCAAACTCACGATGGCACCGGCCGGCGAGGCATCGACGCGGACCGTGCCGCGAGATTCGTCGAGACGACGATCGATCAGGGGGAGGGAGGCGAGGGCATCGGGATTGTCCGGATCCATGTCCCGGACTTCCTCGAAGAAGCGCTTCGCCGTGAGCCAGTCCCCCGAGGCGACCGCCTCGCGGGCCGCGGCGATACGACGGGTCACCTGTTCCCGTTGACCGGAACTTTCGGAGCGGGGTTCCCCGACCGCGCCTGCTTCGGGCAGGGAAGCCGGCCGGGCCGGGGATCCGGCGGATTTGGCGATGCCTGCCCTCCACCCCGCCCATGCCCCGAGGGCGAGGGCGACGACCACGACAAGCGCCCAGGCCCAACGCGGAACCTTCGGTCCCCGGGGCCGATAGGCCTCGGGCGGCGGAAGGTTGATCCTGGTGCTGGCGGGATTCATCGATAGGCGGGCGGACTCGGCGGATCGGATGATCTGGATAGGTATAGCCCGTCGGAAGACCCCACGGAAGGGAAAAAGGTATGAAAATTTCAAAGGGTGGATTCAGTCCCACCATCTAATCTTTTCGCGGGGCCCCTGGGTGTGACGCGTTTTTTGGGTTCTCCACGCAAAAAAGGCGGGGATTGCTCCCCGCCTTCTCGCGAAATCGATCCGGTGAGACCGGGATTAGTCCTTCTTCGAGTCGCTCGGACGCCACTCTTCGGTGGCGAGGTTGAAGGCCTGCTCCAGGCCGACGAGGTCGGAGCTGGGGCGGAGGGCGTCGAACGCCGCGGTTTCCTTCTTGAGCTGCTCTTCGGAGTATTCAGCCGCCTTGATGGAGAGGCCGATGCGGCGCTCCACCTTGTCGACTTTGATGACGCGGGCCTCGACCTCGTCCCCGACCTTGATGACATCCTTGACCTTGGCGACGTGGTCCTCGCTGAGCTGGGAGATGTGGACGAGACCGTCGATGTCGTCCTCTAGCTGGATGAAGGCACCGAAGCTGGCGATCTTCGCGACGGTCCCCTTGACGAGGTCGCCGACCTTGAAGCGGGTGTCGATGATGCTCCACGGATCGCTCTCGAGCTGCTTCACGCCGAGGCTGATGCGCTGGTTCGTCTTGTCGATCTCGAGGACGCAGGCTTCGACCACCTCGCCCTTCTTCACCACCTCGCTCGGGTGGTTGATCTTGCGGGTCCAGCTCAGGTCGGAAACGTGGATCATGCCGTCGATACCATCCTCCAGCTCCACGAAGGCACCGTATGGGGTAAGATTGCGGATCTCGCCCTTGATCGTGGAACCGATCGGGAAGCGGGACTCGACTTCGTCCCACGGATTGGTCTCGAGCTGGCGCACGCCGAGGGAGATCTTCTGCTCCTCCTTGCTGATGGCGAGGACGACGGCCTTGATGTCCTGGTCGAGGGAGAGGACGTCGCTGGGGCGGGTGATGCGCTTGGTCCAGGACAATTCGGAAACGTGGATGAGGCCTTCGACGCCCTTCTCGAGCTCGACGAAGGCACCGTAGGGCACCAGTTTCGTGACCTTGCCGGCCACTTCCATGCCGATGGGGAACTTCGCCTCGATCGCTTCCCAGGGATTGTCCTGGAGCTGCTTGAGTCCGAGGGAGACGCGCTCCTTCTCCTTGTCGACGTCGAGAATGACGACCTCGAGCTTCTGCCCGATCGCGAGCATCTCGCTGGGGTGGTTGATGCGGCCCCAGCTCATGTCGGTGATGTGGAGGAGTCCGTCCATGCCCTGGAGGTCGATGAAGGCTCCGAAATCGGTGATGTTCTTGACGATGCCATCGACCTTGTCGCCGGCCTTGACGGAGTCAAGGAACTCGGCGCGCTGCTCGGCGCGCTCGGCCTCGATGACCTCGCGGCGGCTCAGGACGATGTTCTTGCGCACGTCGTTGACCTTGACGATCTTGAACTCGTAGACGTTGCCGACATACTCGTTGAGATCCTTCGGCGGAATGATGTCGATCTGGGAGCCGGGGAGGAAGGCCTCCACGCCGACGTTGACCATGAGGCCGCCCTTGACGACCGACTTGACCTTGCCCTTGACGAGCCCGCCATCTTCGAAAACCTTGACGATCTTGTCCCAGTTCTGCTTGTGGGCCGCCTTCTCCTTGGAAAGCACGACCATGCCCTCGTCGTTCTCGAGCTTCTCGAGGAGGACCTCGATCTCGTCGCCGACGGCGAACTCCTCGTCCTCGAATTCGGAGATCGGGATGATCCCCTCGGATTTCGCACCGATGTCCACCACCGCGACCTGCGGCCGGATTTCGATGATGGTTCCCCGCACGATGGAATTCTCGCGGTGGGTGTGGAATTTCTGGTCGATCAGGGCCATGAGGTCCTGATATTCCTGGGTGAGGGTGGCTGACATGTGTTTTTGGGTTGGGGTTGGTGGTTCGGTTGGGTGAAGCCTGCCGACGTCGCTCCGGTAGTGGAACCCGCCCGCCCTTGGAGCACCTGCGGCGGTGGGGGCGGCAATCTACGGGAAGGATCGGGAATCACAAGTGGTTTTCGGAGCCGGAATGGCGTCCTCCCCGGACCGGATCCGCTTGAATCCCCGGTCTTCCGGCCTCTACTGGGCGCATGCCCCGCGACACCACCCCCGCACCGCGTCTCAAGGACTGGTTCGACGAAGCCCTCTACCGCTCGCTGGCCGGTGATCTCGCCTCGCTCCACCCCCGCTTCGACCGGAAACGCTTTCTCCGGCTCGCCCTCGAGGGGCTTGAGGACCGTTCGCTGATGCAGCGCCTCCGGCGCACCTCCGAGGCGACCCGCGAGGCCCTGCCGCTCGGATACCGGGAATCGCTCGATGTTCTCCGCCAACTCGCTCCGCGAATCGATCACGGGTTCGTCACACTCTTCCTACCCGATTTCGTCGGTCTTTATGGTCACGGCGATTTCGACGCCTCGATGGAGGCGCTCAAATACTTCACGCCGTTCGGGTCGGCGGAATTCGCGATCCGCGAATTCCTCAAGCGCGATTTCGGGCGCACCCTCCGCGTCATGCACGGCTGGTCGCTCGATCCGAACGAACACGTCCGGCGGCTCGCCAGCGAGGGATGCCGACCGCGGTTGCCATGGTCGTTCCGGCTCGCCGAGCTCGTCGCCGATCCGTCGCCGGCGCTGCCGATCCTCGAAAACCTGAAGGCCGATCCGAGTCTCTACGTGCGGAAGTCGGTCGCGAACCACCTCAACGACATCGCCAGGGATCACCCTGACAAAACCCTCTCAGTGCTCCATTCGTGGGATCGCGGTCATCCCCTCACCGGCTGGATCGCGAAACGGGCCCTGCGCACCCTCGTCAAGCAGGGTCATGCCGGAGCCCTGACCCTCCTCGGTGCGGGCGAACCTTCGAAGGTGCGGGTGGACTCGTTCACGGTGACGCCGAAGCGGATCCGGCCCGGGGAAACGGTGACGATATCTCTCGCGATCACCTCCACTTCCCGGGGTCGGCAACGCCTCGTCGTCGATTACGTGATCCACTACGTCAAGCAATCCGGTGTGACCTCGGAAAAGGTTTTCAAGTGGAAGGAGCTCGATCTGGGGCCGGGGGAGCGGGCGGACTTGGAGAAACGGCAGACGATCCGGGACTTCACGACGCGGAAACATCATCCCGGGAAACACCGGGTGGAGCTGCAGGTGAACGGGGCAAGGTTGGCGGAAGCTGGGTTCGGGTTGGCGGCCGGGGCCTGATCCGATCCCGGCGGTCGGGGTGAATCGGCCGATCCCTGAAGCGGCACCGCCCCCGCTGATGGGAGAGCGGCCCGGTTGCGCTTCGCCGGCGCCATCAGGCCCGGGGCTCCCGCGGCGTTTCCGGATCGGAGATGTGAACCCAGGTGTGGACGTGGGGGGCTCCGCGGAAATACCAGACGAGGTGCGGTCCCTCGAGGCGCCAGTTGTCCCACACGCCGTCGTTGCCGAGGTCACCCTCCTCGTAGAAAACGAGGTGAAGATTGTCGAATCCGCCCTTCTCGATGAGCTTCATCGACTCGACGCGGTCGACTTCGCGGAAGGGCATGAGAAGATCCTTCAGCACGCCGCGAACCGCATTCTTCTGGTCGGCGGTCATGTCGGAAACGGCGAGACCGGGCAGGTCGCCGGTCTGCCGACGGAGCTGGATCGTCGCGGCGTTGTCGGGCGCTTCTTTTTCCTGCAGGGCGGACTCGCGCTGTTTTCCGTCGAGCATCTGGAAGACACGATTGGCGGCCTGCGCCTGATACCAATAGGCGTTGCCCTGGTGGTCGGCGCTTTCGTTGAATCCGCCCGCGGCATGTCCGTAGAAGATCGGCCCCCCGAAGGCCTTGCCCGCGACCGAGTCTCCGTCGATGCGGCGGGTGCAGTGCCGCCCGGTGAGGACGAATTCGAACTTGCCTGAGCCGGGTTGGCCGAAGATCGCGATCGAGGAATCCCCGAAGCCCGCCTTGCCGCTGTCGTGCTCGACCTGCTTGAGCACCGTCTCCGCATACTCGTCGCTGTGGGCCTTCAGGAAAATCTCGCGCACCATCGCGTTCTGGTCGGCAGTGAGGAAATTTCCGATCCGCTGTTCCGTGATGTGCCAGTTGTTCGAAACCTTCGAGCGCAGGGGATCGTCGAACCCGAAGCAGAGCGGGCCGCGTTGGGCTTCGGTGAGGGAGTCGTAGAGGGTCTTCACGAGCGTCTCGGACGTGGACGGAGTCGTGGTGGAATTCTCGGCTCCGATCATGGGGAGGCTGGCGAAGGCGGCTCCGGAGAGCACGGAGCGGCGGAGGAAGTCGCGGCGATGGATCATGGCGCTGGGGTGGTGGGGGTTAATCGGTGAGGCTGTCGAGAAAGGCGGCGAGGTGGACGAGATCGGAGACGCGGAGCAGGTCGATGAAGTTCGGCATGGGCGAATTTTCCGCCTTGAAGTTGTCGCCGAGGCGCATCATCGCGACGCGGTAATCTTCCGAGACGAGGTGGTTCGGATCCATGATGGCGCGGGCGTAGTCGTCGCGGGACCATTTCGCGTGGAGATCGCCGCCCAGCTCGATGACGAGGCGTGGGGCGAGTTCGACGGGAGGCAGTTTCGTCGCCCCCGCGGCATGACACTGGTGGCAGCCGTTTTCGACGAAGCGCTTTGCGCCCACCTCCGGTTTTCCGGCAGGGAGGACGGTCCTTTCCGATGCGACGGGATCCTGCGCGACAAGGATCGGTCCGAGCGCGAGGGCGGCGAGCAGCGAGGTGGGGAAACGGAATCGGGGCGGCATCTTCCCAACCGTAGCGATTCCAGATCGCGCCGTAAACAACGAAGACGCCGCATTTCTTGCGCGATGGCGCGATGGCGGTCAATTCCGGGCTGCCCCTGCGCCGTGTTTCGCGATAGATTCCATCCTCATGGGAATGAAACGCCGCTCCTTCCTCGTGGCCTCGACGGTCGGTTTCGCCGGGTATCGGTTCGGTCCGGGCATCGCCGACGCGTCGTCCCCGGGCGTGTCGTTGAAAGGTCCTCGCAAGCCCGCGAAGTCGACGATTCTCTTCTTCCTCTGCGGCGGAGCCTCGCAGTGCGACACGTGGGACATGAAGCCGGACGCGCCCTCGGCCTACCGCTCGGTCTTTCGTCCCGTCCGCACCTCGGCCGACGGAATCCAGCTCTGCGAGCATCTCCCGATGACGGCGAAAGTGGCGCACCACCTCGCCATCGTCCGTTCCGTCACCGACGGCGGCGAGGCCACCGGCGACCACCATGCCGGGTATTATTATAATCTCACCGGCCATGTGCCCGATCAAACCTTCCGTAGCCAGGGCAACGACCGGAAGCCGCTCCCGAACGACTGGCCCTTCATGGGCAGTGTCGTTTCCTCGAGGCGTCCCGCGCACAAGACCCTGCCGTCGCTGATCACGCTGCCGCACATGCCGAGCAAGCTGCCTTACACGAGGCCGGGCCAGTTCGCGGGCAAACTCGGGATCGATCACGAGCCTTTTTATCTGAACGGCGACCACGACAAGCCGCTCAAGTTCCGCGCGCCGTCGCTCTCGCTGTCGGGCGAGGGAAAGGTCCGTCTCGATGAGCGGAGGGTTCTTCTCGAAACCCTCGACGACGCCCGGCGCGATTTTGAAAAAGTCGCCGCCATGGGCCAGAACGAACGTCTCCGGGAGAAGGCGTTCTCCCTTCTCGCATCTGCCTCGACCGCGTCGGCCTTCGATCTTGCGGATGAGCCGCTCGCCCTGCGCGAGCGCTACGGACAAACCATCAACGGGATGAGCCTGCTCATGGCTCGCCGCCTCGTCGAGGCCGGGGTGCCCTTCATCACCGTGTTCTGGAAGGAGGACGAGGCCCTCCACAAGAAATGCAAGAGCGCCGGCGGATGGGACACCCACGGCAACAACTTCAACTGCCTCAAGGACGACCTCCTCCCCGAGTTCGACCGTGGTTATTCGGCCCTGATCGAGGATCTCCATCAACGCGGCCTGCTCGACGACACCCTCGTCCTCGTCTCGAGCGAGATGGGCCGCAAGCCGCTCATCGGCGACCGCCGCTCCGGCGGTGTCGAGGGAGCGGGGCGCGACCACTGGACGGCGTGCCAGAGCGTTCTGTTCGCGGGCGGCGGGGTGCGGGGCGGCCAGGTTTACGGAGAGACCGACCGCTTCGGCGAGTATCCCGCGGAAAAGCCGCTCACGCCCTCGGACGTGACGCGCACCGTCTACCACGCCATGGGTATCGACGATCTCGCCGCGGTCGATCGCGAAGGACGGCCCTTCCAGTTGCTCGACCAAGGGAGGGCCTTGGCGGAGTTGTTCTGAGAGGCGGATGGGGGCGGTTTGTCGATGGGCGCGCAACCGCCGCTTGGGAAAGCGGCGTTCCTTGGGCGCGCGGCACAACGCCTAAGGAAGGAGGCTGTCCCCAGCCTCCCGATGGGTGCCGCGGCATCGATCCGCCCCGTCACTTGCCTTCCGCCGCCCAGCGTTTCATTTGGGCAATATTCGCCTCGACGACGGGATCGCGTCGTTTGAGATACTCCGCCATGTCACTGTCATACCTCGCCTCGCTCTCGGGGGCGGGATCGCCCGTTTTCTCGAGAAAGGCATCGAGTCGGCCGCGCAGCTCCGCGAGCGTTTCCGCGTGGGCGGGATCGGCGGCGAGATTGTGGTTCTGCCAGGAATCGGCCCGGTAATCGTAGAGCTCTTCGGCCGGACGGGTCGGGGCAAAGAGCAGTTCCTCGGTCAAGGGAGGCAGCGTGCCCGCGTCGTGGGCGGCGCGCATTGCTGCGAGAATGGGTTTCGCGTCCTTGTAGCGGTTCGGTTGCAGGTGCGGACGCTGCGGATGGTAGTTGCGGATATACAGGAAACGGTCGGTGCGCAGGCTGCGGATTTTGTCCACCGTTTCGTCGCATCGGTCCCGGGCCGCGAAGGCCTCGGAGCGGGGGACGTAACCCTTCGCGAAGAGGTCGCGACCCTGCATCGTCTCCGGCAGGGGGAGGCCCGCGGCGGCGAGGGTGAAGGCGGCGAGGTCGATGTGCTCGACGAGATCGTCGCGGACAACTCCTTTGCCGATTCCCGGTCCGCGCACGACGAGCGGGACGTGGGTGCCCTCGTCGTAGAGGAATTGCTTGCCGCGGGCATGACTGATGCCGTGATCGGTCATGAAGACGACGAGGGTTTCGTCGAGGGTCCCCTCCTGCTCGAGGCGCGCGATCACTTTGCCGACATGGGCGTCGGTGAGACGGACCGCATCGAGATAGTCCGCCCAGTCCCGGAGCAGGACCGGGTCACGCGGATAGTGCGGCGGCAGCACCACCTTTTCCGGATCGGTCGTCGCCCCGAAGGTCGCGCGGACCGTCGCGCGGAACTTCGTTTCACGCTCCTCCATCGGGCCCTCGCGCAGTTTGCCGCCCGACAACTGCACCTGCATGAAAAAGGGCTGGTCCGCCGCCCGTCCCGACCAGTCGTGGCCGTCGTAGATCGCGGAATCGGTTTCGAAATTGTAGTCCGTCTTGCCGAGGCCGTTTCCTTTGCCCTTGCCGGCTTTGCCACCCTTTCCCGCACCGGATCCGGCAGGCAAACCGCTCCCAATGCAGGTGTAATACCCCGCCCGCTGGAGGATCGCGGGAATGGGCTCGACGCCTTCGGGAAGGCGGATCTTCAGCTCGCCCCGGCCACTGCGGTGGTGGTGGGCTCCGATCGTGGTCTGATACATCCCCGTGATCAGCGCTGACCGGCAGGGGGAACAGACCGGCGCGGTGACGTAGGCGCGGGAAAACCGGGTGCCCTCTTTCGCGAGCCGGTCGACCTGCGGAGTTTCGACGAGGGTTTCGCCGTAACACGAAAAGTTCGGCGACATGTCATCGACGATGAACCAGAGGAGGTTCGGCCGTTCGACCGCCCCGCAGGCGGAGGCGAAGGCAAAAGCGCCGGCAATCACGGCGAGGAGGCGCAGCCGGGTGGATCCGAGGGGAAGAGCGAGGGCATTCATGGGAGGTTGGGGAAACGTTTACCATTGGACCGAACGCGAGTCCCTGGCAAGGTCCGGTTCCGCCGGGAGCACCTGACGCGTTCCCCGGGCGGGGGAGGCCTCCGGGACTGGAAAACGAGGGGTCTCGGCGAGAGGTGAACGGTTTACAGGAAACGCATCCCCGTCTACCATTACCGACCCCCATGTTTCGTCGTCTGATCATCCTCGGTGTCCTCCTTCTCGCCGTTTTGGCCGGATTGTGGTTCGCGCGCAGGCCGATCATCGATGGAGTCAAGGAGTGGAGGGCCAACTCCCTCATTTCGAGAGCCGAGGACGAGAAGGCGGAGGGCAATGGCCGGGAGGCGAACCTCTCCGCGACGGCAGCATGGCAATTGGGTCCGAAAAAGATCGAGACGCTGCGCAGGTTGGTGACGTTCGGCCGGCAATCGGGCTTTCCGGACCTGGCCGCCGTGACCCTGCTCGTCTTTTTCCACGAGGATCACTCTCCGGCCGACCGCGAGGAAATTCTCAAGTGGTCTCTCGACCGGGGGGATCCGGCGTTTTTCGACCAATTGTATCCCAACCTCGACGAGGCGTCCCGGGCGGTTCCCTCCGTGCGCCTGCTTCATGCGCGCAAACTCGCGATGCAGGGGCGGCTCCTCGAATCGGTCGAGGAAGCGCGTATGATCGAGGCTTCTGGGGTTCTGCCCACCGAGGTTTCACTGCTCCTCGCGGAAATCCTGCCCCGTCTGCCCGACAATCCGGTGGCGGCCGGCCAGGCGAGAGACCGCATCCATGCGCTCCTCGGGAACGGAGACGAATCCGTGGCCCTGCGTGCCTGGCGGCTCCTCTCCCTGCTGCCCCCCGGTCTCCGCGATCCGGGAGCCTCGTTCGATCCGGTCACGTGGGTTGCCTCGAAACCGGGGGCCGTTCCGTCCGATCGCGTGGCCGCGAGGCGCCTGCTGGTCGACCGGCTCCCCGAGGCGGAGCGGCCCGAGGCGATCAGGAAGCTGAGCCTGGAGTTGCTCGGGGACTCCGAGGCCGTGCCGTATCTCGTCCGCTGGCTTCTTGAATCCGGAAACGGGGAACTCCTCCTCGAACTGCCGGAGTCGGTCTTCTTGAGCGAGGTCACGGTCTTCAGCGCCCGCCTTCAGGTCCTCTTGGAACGGAATCGTCTCGATGAGGCGAAGGCTTGGCTGGCGAGGGCTCCCGAGGATTTTCCAGTCACCGTCGCCGGGAGCCTCGAGGCCGTCTTCCTCCGGCGCGAGGGCCGTGCGAGCGAGTCCCTCTCCGCGTGGCGGCGGGTGCTCGATCGGGCCGTGAATCTCCAGGTCTACGGTGAATTGCTCTCGATCCTCCAGATCGCGGAGCGATTTGGCGACGAAGCGGCCGCCCAGAGTGCCGTCGATGCCATCGTCGCCCTGCCGCCCAACCAGCTCCCCGCGAGCGAGCGCCTTGAGTTCCTCGAGCCACGGTTCGTTGCGAAACCCGGGGCCTGGCTGGAGTTCTGGCGAGGGATGCTCCGCTTCCGCCCCGGGGATGCCTTCGCGGCGGAACAAGTTTCGTTCATGGAACTCGGCGAGACCGAGGGGGTTGACGCCGCGGCCGCGCTCGATCGGACCGAAAAGGCCTTGAAACGATTTCCCGCCGTCCCGAGGTTCCGCGCCACCTACGCGCTCTGGCTGCTGCGCGAGCAGCGGAACGATGAGGCGCTGAAGTTGTTGCGGGAATCCTCCCTGAACTGGAACGAAGCCGAACCGATGGTGAGGGTGGCCTATGCCTTGGCCCTGTTCCGCTCGGGTGCCCGTGCCGAGGCGCAGGCGCTCGTCGCGGTGCTTCCCTGGGACCGCGTTCTGCCGCTGCGCCGTGCCCGCCTCATTTCCCTCATGACCGAATGGACCCAGAATTCCGCCTCCTGACGATGCCGAACGACCGGCGGAAGCCGTGGAAGCATCGGAACCCGGTTCCGTCTTGCGCGGTCCGCTCGGTCATGCCCCGGTCGGCCGCGGTTTCGCTCGGATTCGCCTCTCTGCTCGGCCTGGCCATGACTCCGACTCCCCTCACGGGCCAGAATCGTCCGACCGGCCCGGTGTCAGGAACGGTGGCGAAGGCGGGCGAAACCGAGCAGGTTCTCATCATGCTCGCCGGGAAGGCCAACGGCGGGGATGAGAAAGCGGCGCGCGCCCTCGCCGCGGAAATCCTCGGAGCCACCCCGGTCGAGATGGACGATAGTTTTCGAAAGGATGTCGAGGCGGCGTCCGGAGTCGAGGCGAATCGGATTCTCGGGGTCACCTTGCTCCGCACCGGAAACCCCTCCCTGGAAAAGCGGGGCCTCGCCTGTATCGAAGAGGCGATCCGGGGGCAGTCGGCCCTCGCCATGGAATTGAAGGCTCAGGCGCTGCTCGAGGGGCGTTTCGGTCTCGCAAAGTCGACCGATGAAGCGGTGAACTTGCTCAAGGCCGCCCGGCAACTCCCGGGAGCGGTCGAATCCCATCGGCTTCTCGGAGAACTTGCCTTGGTTGGTGAAGGCATGCCGAAGGATCCGGCGATCGCGCTCGAGTATTTCCGCCGCGGGGTCGAGGCGGGAGCGATCTCGTGCCGTCTCGCCCTCCACCGGCTCTTCCGCGAGGGGCGTGAGTTACCCAAGGATCTCCTTGAGGCGGAGCAATATGGCCGGTCCGCCGCCGAGAGTGGAAATGCCGAGGCGGCCTACGAAATGGGCATCTTCTACGAGCGATACTCGGAGGGGGCTCCGGAGTGGCTTCGCGCCGCCGAGTGGGTGCGGAAGGCGGCGGATCAGGGCAATCTCGCCGCGATCCTCCGCCTCGCCGATTACCAACTCGAGGGAAGGCTCGGTTCGGTAAACAGCGCCGAGGGAATCCGTCTTCTCCGCGCTGCGGCGAATTCCGGCAGTCCCGGCGCGGCCTTCCGGATCGGCGAGTCTTACCAGGACGGCGTTCATCTTCCCCAGGATGCCGTGGCTTCCACCGCTTGGTTCCGGGTCGCCGCCGAACTGGGGGACGCCGTCGCCGCGAACGTCTACGGACTGGCCCTCACGACGGGGAACGGGGTCCGGGCGGATCCCGCGGCCGCGGCCACCTGGTTCCGGATCGCCGCCGAGCAGGGAAATCTCGATGCCATGGTCAATCTGGGCGAACTGCACCAGCACGGGGTCGGAGTGGAGCGGGACCCCGGCAAGGCAAGGACCTTCCTCGAAGATGCCGCACGCGAGGGATCCGCCGTGGGGGCTCGCAAACTGGCCGAACTGTTTGCGGCTGGTGAAGCGGCCTCGCCCGCGAAACCGGGCGACTTGAGCGAGGCGGCCTATTGGGCGGCCCGGGCCGTGGCCCTCGGAAATTCGGAGGCGGCCAATCTGGCCGGCCAACTCCGGGGGCGGTTGACCGCGACCCAGCAGTCCGAACTGGAGCGGCGCCTCTCGGTCGCCGCGAAGCAGAAACCGGTCTCCCCTTCCAGTCAATAAGTTCGACCCGAACTTTTTTGGGTTTTTTCCAAAAAGGATTGCGGGGATCTCGCGAAAAATTGTAGGATCCGCCCTGAATTTGGCAATCCATGCCGACCGGGTGGGAGTGTTTTCAAGGATTTTCTAAAAAGGAAGTCCCTAGGGCCGACCCGGGTGGTGTCGAAGCCGATGGTCCGGAATCCCCCATGTTCGCGTTCATCCGAAACCTTGGCTTTGCCGGCGAGGTCGTTGCCTTTCTGGCTTCCTTCCTGATCTCGTTCGGAGTCATCGTCATGCTCCGCCGGTTCTGGAAATGGCGGCGTGGTCTCGATTGCGGGGACGGCGTGCGCAAGCTCCAGAGCCAGCCGGTCCTTCGCGTGGGAGGAGTGGCGCTCTATGCGTCCTTCACCCTCGCGTTTCTCTTTGCGAGCGATCCCGGTGATGGCGGGGTCTCCGTCCTCGGCTGGCCGTTTTTCCTTCTCGGCACCACCATGTTCCTGCTCGGCTTCACGGATGATCTGTTCCGGCTTCCGGCCCTGCTCCGTCTGACGGTGCAGGTCGCCGTCGGCGTGGCCGCGTATTCCGTCGGTCTCCGCATCGACGTGCTCACGCATCCGCTCGGCGGCGACGCTCTCGATACGGGCGGCTTCGGGCTCGTCCTCACCGTGCTCTGGTTCGTCTCCATCCCCAATCTGATCAACCTCGTCGATGGCATGGATGGTCTCGCCGGTGGCATCGCCCTCTTCCTGAGCCTGACCCTCGCCACGCTCGGCGCGGTCTCCGGGCATGCCGAACTTTTCACCCTGAGCATCGCGATGTCCGGAGGAATCGTCGCCTTTCTTGCCTTCAACCTCCCTCCGGCGCGCATTTACATGGGCGATGGGGGTGCCTATCTCCTCGGATTCACCATCGCCGGAGCCTCGCTGATCAGCTCGAACAAAGGGTCGATCTTCGGCTCGCTTCTCGTCGTCGTCATCGTTCTCGGATTCCCCATCCTCGACACCGCCCTCGCGATGTTCCGTCGCGGCGTTTCGGGCTTGCCACTGATGCGGGCCGATGCCAATCATCTCCACCACCGTCTCCAGACCCTCGGATTTTCGAAGCGGAACATCCTCTTCGTCCTCTACGGGATCTTTGCCGGTCTCTCGCTCCTCGGACTCAGTGTCTTTCTCTCAGCGGGCTACACCCTTCCGATCGTGGGCATGATCGTCACGATCGGCATCATCCAGGGATTCCGTTTCCTTGGCTTGCCCCACAACCTCACGGAGGTCCGCGAGAGCCTTCGGGACATGGTCGCGGCGCGGAAGGACGTGCGTTACGCCTATGCGATGGCCCAGGTCCTCGAGCATGACCTCGACCGGGTCGCCAGCGATACGAACTTCTGGGCTTCGCTGCGCGGGTTTCTCGCGAGGCTGGGAATCGAACCCGGCGTCGAAGGGTTTTCGGATTCCGGTGAGGAAGCCCGGAAGATCGTCGTCTTTCGTCTCGACGACCAGACCTTCTGGGTCATCCGTTGCCCGCGGCCGGAGGGGGCGAGTCGGCGATGGGAGCGGGTCGCCCGGTGCTTCATTCCCGTCATCATCGGGGCGAAGTCCCGCTGGGGCCATCCTCTTCCGAAGGATCTCGGCTTTTTCGAGGCCTCGGGCGACGCGGACGCCGGGAGGATCGAGGCGATGCTCCGGGCCCGAAGCGAAGCCTCCGCGGCGGCGCGGATGGCGGGTTCCATTGTCGGGCCGATGGGAGTCTGAAGGAAATTCCGGAATCTTTCGAAATGCCTGACTTCTCGATTCTGCGAAATGATTGCTTTCTTTCAGAAGCGGGCTTGACTCCGGGCGGCCGATGGAGTTGTAATTGCATTTTTTTCAACATGCTCTCCACCCGCGTCACTGCGTTTCTTGTTGCCGGAACCCTTTGGGTTCCAGGAGCATTTCTCCGGTCGCAGGAGGCGGTTCCCCTTCCGGTCCCACCGCCCCCTGCGGAACCCTCCGAAAAACCCGTCAGCGTGGAGATTCCCGATGGAGGCGAGGGGGCGGCCATCGCCGAATTCGCGGAGGGGCCCAATGGAGCGGTCGAGGCGGCGGATCTCTCCGGTTACGATATTTCCGGCCTCAAAGTCGATGTCACCGGTTCGGGATCCTTTGTTCACGACTCCAATACCGCGCAGATGCAGAACGGCCCGAGTGCCAATCTCTTCGCCTTCGCCTACGCCGTCGAGGTCAATTCCGGTCGTCAGAATGCGCCGGGCGGCTATTACGGATTCAATCTGCGCGGGCAATATTTCGTCTATGACAATGCCGCTGCGTCGCTTGGCCGCGATCCCCTCGAGACCTTCTTCGCCGGGTATGCGGGGATCAACGGAGGCTTCACCCGTATCCGCACGGATGTGAATTATCACCGCAACAACGGTAATTCCCTCGACTGGGATTCCATTCAGCGGGAAACCCGGCGTCAATCCAGCCACGATTACAATTTCAACGTCGCCGCCTCGCGCGACCTGCGCCGCGGCACGCTCGAGGTCGGGGCGGGCTACACCTTGCGCGACTTCGACCGCAACGTGGGCATCGACGACGGCGAGAACCTCTACGGAGATCTGGCTTGGATGACCTCCCCGTCCTTCGCTCCGAAGACGGAAACCGGGCTTGGGTTTCGCTTCGGAAACGATGAGTTTTCGGGGCAGCCGACCCAAACCTTTCTCACCCCCTCTTTCCGATGGCGTTGGAAGGTCTCCGGAAAATCCTCGGTTCGGAATTCGTTCGGCTACGAGATGCGCTCGATCGACACGACGCCTTCCTCGGATCTCCGGAATCTCGTCTATGACGGTGGCATCGATTGGGCTTTGACCGGGAAGACCGCTCTCGGTCTCGGATACTACCGGCGGGTTCAGCCTTCATTCATTCTCAACGGGCAGGACGTCACCATGACTGGTCTCGCCGTCAATATGACGAACCAATTGCCCGGTCGCTTTGTCCTCAATACCCGCGCCGGCTACGAAGACGCCTCCTACCAGACCCGGGGGACGCCGATCCCCGGGTCGGTGGACCGGGATGATCAGTTTCTGCGCCTCGCGCTCGAGTTGAGGCATCCTCTGCGGTTGAGCGAAAAAGTGGGCGGGGAATGGGCCGTATTCTTCAATTACAACCAGAACGACTCGAATCAGGCCGTGTTTTCCTTCGACCAAAACGTCGCCGGAGTCCGATTCGGATTGATTTATTGATCCTTTTCTGAGAATTTCAAATTCTCACGCCGACCCCAAACCCTCCCATGAAGTCCCCCGCCTTCACCCTGAAGTTTGCTCTCGTGGCGCTCGTTGCCCTTCCCGCCTCCCTTCCGGCTGCGGAAAGCTTCCGGTTCTTTACGCGAAACAACGCCACATTGACTTCCAATACGAGACCGGTGTTCTATATATCTGGAACCATCTACAACGACGCGAACAACAGCGGCCGTTTCGATCCGAAAGACAAAGCGGCGTCTCCCTCTAGTCTCACGCTGTATCGCCTCGTCAACGGACAGTGGAGGCCGGTGAACGCTCGGCCGCAGCGGACTTCCGCCGTCGGTGCGTTCACCTTCGCTGTTTTCGTGAGAGGAACCTATCGGCTCGGAATCAAATACGACAATAGTCCGGTGGGAGCTTACTCGTTCGTCAAGGGCTTCGGCACGAAGGCCGCCTCGGGTTCCCGAATCCGCATGGATCTCCCTTTCGTCACCGCGTCAACGGCATCACGCTATCGCATGACCACGACCCGGACCCCCCACAGTCCGCCGGTGTCCGCCACCCCCATCCGATGAGGGTGGTCTTGGTTTCCGGCCATCGGTCCGAGCGGGCTTGATCTTGTGACTCGTTTCCCCATCGACTGGGGGTTTCCCTTTTGCCGCGAAAAGGCTGGTCCCGGGGGACAACATTCGCTAAGATCGAGAAAGGAGTCACGTTTAAAGTTTCATCATGAATTCCGCATTTTTCTCATTCCGGACGGGGTCGTTTTGGTTCGCGTCGGTGGGGGTGGTCGCCGGGATCCTCCTTGGTCCCCTCTCAGCCCAGGATTCGTCCCCTCTCCGGGCCGTCTCGGTGGAGGAGGGAGAGAATGACCCGGCGGCCGTGGCCCGCCCTCCCGTGGCGACTTCTGGCGAAGTCCGGGAGAATCTCCGGCTCAAGCCCGGCGATATCGTTTCGGTCAACGTCTTCGGTGAAGACTCCCTCTCCGGTGCTTTTCCCGTCGGACCGGGAGGAGAGATTGTCTTCCCACTCCTCGGGAGCCTCAAGGCGGCGGGGACCACGACCGACGCCCTCGGTTCCGAGATCAAGGTGAGATTGGAGACCGACTACATCCGGAGCGCCCAAGTTTCCGTCGCCATTACCCAGGAGGCGAAACTTGCCCCCAACACCATCACCGTGATCGGTCAGGTCATGCGTCCCGGGCAGGTTGCCTTCGAAAAGGAGATCGCGATGGACCTTTTCACCGCGGTTTCCACCGCCGGGGGGCTTACGGAGCGGGCCGACCGTTCGCGGGTGGAGTTGAAGCGCCGGGCCGGCGATGACTTCCGCACCCAGTTCCTCGAACTCGAGTCCGACCGGGCCATGAAGCTTCAGGACAAGGACACCATCATCGTCCATGCGATGCCGGAAAAGATCATCGCGGAGAAGGTCGTGCAGACCATCACCGTCATCGGGGAGGTTAAGAACCCGGGCCAGATTCCCCTGAAGGACGACCAGCCCATCGACATCATTTCCGCGATTGCGATGGTTGGAGGATTCACCAACATCGCCCGGCCCAGCAAGGTCTATGTGCGGCGCCCCAATCCGGCCGGCGGAGTCGAGACCTTCGAAGTGAACGTCTCCAAGATGCAGAAGGACAACTCCCAGCCCTTCATGCTTCTGCCGAACGACTCGGTCACGGTGCCACAGACGATCTTCTGAAAGTTTCCGCCCGTTCCGTCCGGGACGAAAGGCGCGGCCGGGGAATCCGGCTTGCATCGTCACCGTGATCCGCGCATCCTCCCTCCCGCATGAGTCGATCGTCATCCCCCGAAAACGAATCTATCCCGCCCCCCCCCTCGCGGGGCCTTCAGGATTACCTGCGCTGGTTCCTGCGGCGTTTCTGGATCTTTCTCATCGGGATCACGGGTGGTTTTTTCCTCGGACTCTATCTCTATTCGATCACGCCGCCCTCCTACATGTCGATGGCGACGATCGAGATTTTGCGCGTGAAGCGAGACGCCGCCGACATCGCCGAGGCGGAGAAGATCCGCATGTCCGGTGCCGCCGAGATGCTCTCGGCCTCCGAGCGTCTCCGCCTGCCGCTCTACTACACCGAAGCCGCGAAGAATCCGCTCTTTGCAAACCGGGAAAACGTGGTTCCCGCAGGGCGGCGGTTTCCCTGGAGTGAGGAATACAAGATCCCCGCCTCCGAGCTGAGTCCCGATTTGCTCGGGTCGATGATTTCGAACTGGGTCAAGGTGCGTTGGCGCACCGATACGGCCCTGCTGGACCTCACTGCCACGCACAGTGATCCGACTCTCGCGCGTGACGCTCTCGTCTCCCTGCTGACGGCCTACGAAAAACTTTCCGAGAGCCGCGTCGAGGGGTCTTCCGAGTATGCCTTGGATTACATCCTGAATTCCTCCGCCGAGATCAAGGAGCGTCTTCTCAAGCTCGAGAGCGAGATTCTCCTCTACGAGCGCTGCCTCACGGTGAGCAAGGAGATCGACGAGGCGGAGCGCCAGGTCGCCGAGATGGAGAAGCGTTATCTGCCCAAGTGGCCGGCCCTGATCGAGGCCAAGGCGCTCCTCACCATTCTCGAGGAACGTTTCGGCCAGGAGTTGAAACAGGTCATGGGCCTTTCCGGGGAGGAGCGTGCCTTCTGGGAGCAGAGCCTCTCCTCCCTCACCGGGCTCCAGAACAGCGAACTGGTCAAGGCGAAGCGACAGATGGCGGCGACCCGGGCGAGCGTCCTGCAACGAGAGCTCGAGGCGGAGAAGCAGGTCTACGACAATCTCATTCTGCAGCTCAAGGAGGGTAATGTCGCCAAGGGGTTCGCGGGACGTCAATTCGAGGTGGTGCAGCCACCGACGCTGGCCTCTTATCCGTTCTCCCCGGTCCGCGCCAAAATGCTATTCCAGTTCGCCGGCGGCGGGGCCGCCCTCGGGCTGGTCGTGATCGCGCTCCTTGGATTCCTCGATCCCACGGTCCGGACCGTGGCCGAACTGGAACAACACCTCGGGATTCCCGTGGTCGCGGCGCTTCCGTCGTTCAAGAAACAGGTCTCGCGCGCGGGCACGATCGAACTGGCCAAGGATCCGCAGTCGATGGCCTCGGAGGCGATTCGAACGCTCCGCACGGGCCTCACCTTCCTCGGTTCGGCCGATGAGCGTTGCACCTTCCTCCTGACCAGTTCGATTCCGGGCGAGGGAAAAAGCTGGGTCGCATCGAACCTCGCCGTTTCTTTCGCGCTGCAGGGAGACCGAACCCTGCTCATCGACGCCGACTTGCGCCGCCCCGTGCAATGGGAGATCTTCGGCTACCCGAAGGATGCCAAGGGGCTCTCGGATCAACTCTCGCTCGGCACGCCGATCAAGGACATTCTCCTCCGGTCGGAGGCTTCGGAGAACCTCTTCCTCATGCCCGCCGGCAGTTGGTCGGCCAACCCCGCCGAACTACTCTCAGGCAGGTCGCTGGGGGCGCTCGTCGACAAACTGAGCGAATATTTCGACCGTATCGTGATCGATTCAGCCCCCCTCATTCCCGTGAGCGACACGATTCCCATCGCGAAACTCGTCCAGTCCGTCGTGCTCGTGGCGCGCATGGGCAGCACCCACCGCGGAGCAATCAAACGGGCCGCACGGATTCTTTCGGACAACGGAACCCATCCGGTCGGGGTTGTTGCCAACGGGCTTCCCCGCACCCGAACCACCGCGGGGCAGGGCTACTATTACGATTACTCTTCCTCCGGCAGCTATTCGAACTATTCCAGTCACTCGGAGAAAGAGGCGTAGGATTCTGGTCGCGTGAGGGTGATTTTGTGGAACGATCCCGGAACCCGCGCCAAGGCGGCGGGAACTGTTGATGAGCCGGCTGCTTGAAATCCTTCCCCCGTGGCGCTGGCTGGCCGCGCTTTTCCCGGCCACGATCGCTTTCTTTTACGCCCCGATCGCTTTCGGCGGGCTCACCCCGGATACGGTGACGGCCCTGGACCGGCTTCTGGCGCATTCCTTCCTGCTCTGGCTTTGCGTGCTTGTTCTGGAGCGGCGCCTGCCGCGCCTGCCCGTGCTGCTGGCGGGAGCCCTCGGCGTCCTCTCCCTCATGGGAGTTTCCCAGTTTTTCAATCCGGAGTGGAGCGTCTTCGAGGACGAGCCCTTCGAGAGTCATTGTCCCTGGTTGCCCGGATCGGTTGAGAGCGAGGAAACCGTCTTTGTCTTTCTCAATCTGCTCGTGATGATGTTGGCCGGTCTTTTCGTGCGGGACGGCATCTCCAACGGGCGCGTCCGTTGGTTCCTCTTCCGGACCGTCGCCCTTTCGGGGCTCGTCGTCGCCGTCATCGGGATCTATCAGAAGGCGGCGCATCTCGACGGGATGCTTTGGAGTGATCCGACTCCATTCGAGCGGAATTTCTTCGCCGCCTTCCGCTACCACGGCAATGCCGCCTCCTTCCTCAATCTCAGTTGGCCTGCCGCTCTTGCCGTGTGGATTCGGAGTCGACTCATGCGCCCCGGCAGCATCATCGCCTCGCTCGATCTCTGTGTCTTTCTCATTATTTTCGGGGCCGTCTTCGTGAATTCGTCGAAGGCCGGACCCTTCCTCGCCTTCCTCGGTCTCCTTCTCGCGGGTTGGAGCTTTCGTCACGAACTCTTTATCGCCACGACCTCGAGGGCCAGCCTCGTCGTGATGATCGGTTTTCTCATCCTCGCGGGAGGGATTGTCGTGCTTCCGGGGGTGGCGTTCACGCTTTCCAAGTGGGGCGAACTGTTTACCAACGGAGGTTCCATGCATGGCCGGATCGAGGCCTACCAAGCCTGTCTCCTCGCCATTCCCGCGAGCGGGCTCTTCGGACACGGCGCGGGCTCGTTCATGTATGTGTTTCCACCGTTTGCGCAAGACTTTGGAATCGATATCTTCTGGGAGCATGCCCACCAGGACTGGCTTCAGGCGATTCTGGAATGGGGTTGGATCGGCTTCGCGGCGTGGGGTGTCGTCTTCGGGGGCGCCCTTTTCCGCCTGCGGAATCGCATGAGGGACGCGTGGCGGTTGAGGCGCCCCGAACTCACCACGAGCGCGGCATGGATCGCCCTCGTCGTGGTCCTGATCCATTCCCTGTTCGATTTTCCGATGCAGATCCCGGCGCTGCAATGGCTTGTCGTGTTTTATCTCGGAGTCGCCTGGAGCGATGACCGTTCCCCGCGGGAGGAAACTTCGGCGAAACCGTGAGGCCGACTGATCTTCGGTTGGGCGTGCCTCCGCGCTTCAAATCCCGGCTTCGCGAGCACCGATCGCATTCCCGCGAATCTTCGCCTCGATCGTGGCGAACAACCATCCCGCTCCGGCAATCAGGATGAAGGTGAGGGACAGGGAAACATATCCGCTGAGGTCGTGGACCTTTTGCAGGTCCGCATCGGGGTGGGCGACGGCATGCCGGACCAGATAGATCACCCGGCAACCGTTCATGAGAAACGCGAGGCCGAGGCCCGAACCGAAGAGCAGCAGCCTCGAGACGGCGGAGAGTCGCAGGAACTCGCCCAGCACGAAGCCTGCGAAAATCCCGCTCTGGAAGGAGCGGATTCCGCTGCAGCCATCGCTGACCTGGAGCGGGATCCCGTTGGCAAAGATCGTTTCCCCCGAGCTCTCGAGTGGCAGGCCCAGCATCCGGTTGACGAAGAGCGCGAATTCGAGCACCCCCATGGTCAGGTTGCGGATGAGCGAATGCTCGATCCCCGAGGGCAGGGGCACGGCCAGTAGCACGATGACGGCGCAGGCCCAGTAGCGCAGCGCCGAGCGTCCCTGGAGGCGGAAGAGCAGGACTGCGGTGAGGGACAACACCGCGAAGGCATGGAGGTAGAGTGGCGTGCGCCATCCCGAATCGGCCCACTGGGTCAGTCGCATCAAGCCGATGAAGAGGATCCCGGCGAGAAGGGTCAGCGCGAGCGGAAAGGACGAAGCGAGGTGTCGCAGACCGCGGTCGAGCTTGGCCGCGTTGGGCCCGCTTTCCTTCCATCGCGCGAGGAAAAACCAGGGGACGAGGAAGGGGACGAGGAACCCGTAGTCGTAGTAGGTCCCGTCGTTCCAGCTCGGCATCAGGGCAAGCGCGAGCTGGGCGTAGAGCAGCCCGAGAAAGACCCGGAAGGCGAGGGCGCGCGCCTTCGCGGGTTCGGAGAGGGATGGTTCCGAGGGGTGGGGCGGTGAAGGAGGCATGGCAGCGCATCGCAGGGACGCCGGTCCCGAACAATCAATACGGTCCGTCGTGCGCATCAAGCGGGAATCCATTTTTCCCGCTCCCGTGAAAGACGAGGCGGAAGTGTTCCGCGCCGCATCCGTCGGGCCGCTCCTGAAACGACGACCGGCAGGATTCGATCACGAACCGGCCGGTGCTCCGAGGGAGTGTTCCAGCGCACCGATCAGTTTCTCCACCCCCTGACTCCGTTGCTGCTCGAGTCGTTGTCGGAGTCTCGTGGCGGAGTCCTGGCCAACCGTGGAGACCCGCCCCGGGGCCGCGAGGATTCGCAAACGTTCCGCGAGACGAGCGCTTTCTCCCGGTGCCAGAACCGTCTCTCCCTCGCCGTCGAGTGTCAGGGCGATGCTGCCGCCGGTGGCTCCCACCCAGAGGAGGGGGCGTTCCACGATCCGGGCGAGGGCGAGTTTGCTGGGCCAGAGGCAACCGGCGGTCTCCGGCCGCTGGGTCACGACCAGCGCATCGGCGCCGAGGAGCGAGGAGACCAGTTCCGTCTCCGGGGCGTAGTCCCGCCAGTGGCAACGCTTCAGACCCAGCTCCGTGGCATGATCCTGTGCCGCCTCGCGCTCCGCGCCGCCTCCTTGGAAGACAAGATCGATCTCGAGCCCCTCGTCTTCGAGCAGGCGCTGTGCCTCGAGGAGGGTCCGCCATTCGTGCGCCCGGCCCAGGTTTCCGGAATAAAGCCAGAGAAAAGGTCCTCCTTCCCGGGGCGGCGGTATTTCGATCCGAGCCACCGGAGGTGGCCAAGGCGGAACGATCTCGAGGCGCACGCCGCCGTGCGAAACCCGTGCGGCCATCTCCGGGTCGAGGACGATGATGAGATCGCAGGCGTGATAAACCGATTCCATCGCCCGGGCCGTGACCCGGTGGAGGAGGGATCCCTCGCGCACCTCCCCGAGGGCGACGGCCACGTCGGGATACAGGTCCATCGCCCAGTGGATCCGCTTCGCCCCGCGGTGGCGGAAGCTCGCCGCCCATATCGCGATCGGCAAGAGGGGCGGAGAGGTGAGGAAGACGATCGCATCGCAGCGGGGGGCTGTCGCCGTTTTCCACCAAAGCCGCAGCAGGGCGAGCCCTTCGCGAAGAGCCCGGCTTCCCAGGAGGGTCTTTTTTCCCCGATACCCGGACCGATGCCCGATGAACACGACCTCATGACCCCGCTTCGCCAGCGCCTCCGCCACTTCGCCCAGAAGCCGCGACGTCGGCGCCGGGTCCGGCGGGATGAACTGGTTCACGAAGAGAAAGCGGGACACGTTGACTGGTGGGGGTTGAGGTCCGTGGTTAGAAGTCAGAAGTCAGAAGTCAGAAGTCAAAGGACACCACTATGGCGTGACGATTTTCAGGCGGCTGACGAGGAGCCGTTCGTAATTCGCCCACGCCTCGTCAAGGGTTTCGTAGCCGGTCGCTCCGGCCAGGAGGATGCGGGCCGGTGGTTTGGGTTGTCCGGTCAGGCCGATGAGAAACTTTTCGCTCCGAAGCACGTAGGACATTTCGTAGGGGTCGTAAGGCACGTCCTTGGGCAGCCAGGTGAGCCGGAAGATCCACATCGGCTGGGTGGACAGTGGGGAGACGAACTCGAGGACGAGAACCTTGTGGGACCGTTCCCCCACGGTGATGGAACGCGAGGCATGTTCCTGTTTCAGGACCGCCCCGGTCGCGCTCATGCAAACCTCGGGCAGGTGGCCGAAGACGTCGTGAATGAAACGCGGGTTGCCGGGCGCGTATTCGAAGTAGAAAAACTCCATCGTGCGGCGTTTTCCCTCACGCAACAACGGCAGGAAAACCCCGCAACGGCCCTTGGCAAAGGCGAGCTGTTCGACCACTCCTTCAAGGCGCTCGGGTTGATCGAGGAACTCGTAGCCCGACCGCGGATCCCGGAGCCCTTCGGGCAGGTCGAGGGAAAGAACCGGTTCCTTCGTCCATCGCCACTTTTCCGGAAGGGTGCGGGCATAGACCAGCAACTCCACCGCGACCAGGGCGATCGCGGCCGCCCACCAAAAACGCTTCGTGTGTCCGGGTCTGGGCATGATCTTCGGAATCAGGTCCTTGGTCCTTGGAGACCAAACGTGGACGTTAACCCGTTTTTCGACAACGGACAACGGACAACGCCTACGTGGCGGGCGTTCCCTTCACGGTCGCGCCCGCGGGGACGTTCTTGACCACGACCGCCCCGGCCAAGGACCGGCTCCCCGGTCCGAATTCGACTCCGGGCCCGACAAAGCACTGGGCTCCAATCCAGCAGCCCGCGCCGATCCGGATCGGTGCGGTGGAGAGGTCGAAGGTTTCGCGGCTGAAGTCGTGGGAGCCCGTGCAGAGGAAGGCTCGCTGCGAGATACAGGTGTCCGGACCGATCAAGACGCGGTCGAGGCTGAGGATGAGCACCTCGTCCCCGATCCAGGCGTGGTCTCCGATTTCTACCCGCCAGGGAAAGGTGAGGTTGACCCGAGAACGGATCACGACGCCGCGTCCGACCTTGGCTCCAAAGGCTCGCAGGGCGGCGGCTTTCCAGGCGGATGGAACCGGAAACGAAGGCATGAACAGAAGCGAGCGGACCAACCACCAGAGGACTTCCTTCACGAGGGGGGCGCCGCGGTCGAAGTTCGAGTTGTCGAATCGGGAAAGATTGATCATGGGGGCGTGCTCCCGTTGGGGCGGTGGTTTGTGCATGCGATTCGGAAGCGCCTCAACGGAACGATTCGAACCATTCGCGACGGATTGCGAGAAGGGAAAAGGTATTCTCCTGCGCCGGTTCGAGGGTTCGTCCGTCGAGAAACAGGAAATCGCGGCTTTTCAAAAGGTCGAAAACCTCGTCCCGCCGTTCGAATCCGTCGAGGTAAACCACGGCGCAACGCCCCTCGTCGAACCAACGCGAGGCCCCGCGGAGAACGTCGAGTTCCTGTCCCTCCACGTCGATCTTGAGGAGCAGGTTCCCGCCCGGGATCTCGAAGGAATCGAGCCTCCGGCATTCGACGTCGAAAGTCTCCTTGAGCGAGTAGGAGTTGGCCTGTGAGAGCGTCGTGGTGACGTGCGAGACGGCCCCCCGGACGAACGTGAGTTTCCCCGGCTTGTCACCCACGGCAAAGTTGAAGGCGGCCTGGTCCGGCGCGGAAAGGTTGGCTTGCAAACGCGAGAATGTGTCCGGGTCGGCCTCGAAGGCAAAGATCTTCAGGTCCGGAAAGAGTTTCTGGAAACGCCCCAGGGTGACCGAGAACAATCCGACATTGGCACCGGCGTCCACGATCGTGTCGATCCGGGGAAGCAAAGACGCGAGCGACATCAGGACCGCGGCCTCGTCGCCGAACACGGAAGACCAGGCCGCGGTTCTGGAGGCGCGGAGGTAACCGTGTTCCCGGATTGAATTGACCTTCAGGGTTCCGCCGAAAAGCGATATCTCGCGGTCCCGGTCACCTTCGATCAGGCGCGTGATGAAGCGCCGGACTGCAGGTTTCTTGATGAAATGCCGATCAAGTAGTGCTCTTGGGTTCATGTCGGGAAAAGGGGGGCTTCGGCGGGCCGGAGACGGTTGATTTTTCGGATCGGATTCGTGGCGCGGGCATTGTCAGGCCCTGATTTTTCGTTCCAGGAGAATGAGTGACAGCACGAGCTCCGCATAGGTCCTCTGAAGCGCGTAGAACCACCCCGGCCAGCCGTCGAGGATGACGCCCTTGAGGAGGAGGGTGTAGAGGAATGCCGCCGGGGCGGCCGGCCAGATCATCCGGCGAAGCCGGTCGGCCATCCCGCCGGGTGCGTCTGTCGCGAGGAGTTTTTCCGCCTCGAGAAGCGCGTATCTCCGCTGCGATTCCAGCCAGCGCGAGAGCGGTTTGCGGTCATCGTGGTCGATCCGCGATCGCAGGGAACCGGTCTTGCCGTTGATGGACAGCAACTGGGTGTGTCCGTCGGGAACGTAGCGGCAGCGGGTGCGGTCGAAGAGCGCCGCCCGCGGCGGGTAAAGCGACCCGCGCAGGGGGCGGCCATGGATCAGAAAGCGGAAGGGAACATGCCAGGCGGAGCAACCGGACGACGAGTCGAGCGATTCCAGTTCCCTGACAAAGTCACTATTGACCACGTAGTCCGCGTCCAGCGAGAGGATCCAGTCCGTTTCCGCGAGGGCGACGCCGTGGTTCCACTGGGTGGTGTGATCGTCGAAGGGGCGGATGTTCACGACGACGTTCGAGTATTCCCCGCAGATCGCGAGCGTCGCATCGGTGCTGCCGCTGTCGACGACGACGACCCGGTCGGCCCAACGCAATCCGTCGAGGCAACGGCGCAGATTCGGCTCCTCGTTCCAGGTCAGGACCACGGGGGTGATGGAGGGGAGGTTCATGTGAGCTTGGTGATTCGATGACATTGTTGGTTTTGCCAGGGACGCGCGGCACAGCGCACGAGGTAGGGCGGGTTGTCCCCAACCCACCGATGGACGCGCCACCGCCGCTTGGGAAAGCGGCGTTCCTTGGGCGCGCGGCACAGCGCACGAGGTAGGGCGGGTTGTCCCCAACCCGCCGATGGACGCGCCATTCGCCGCTTGGGATTTCGTGGTTGCCGAGGTTCGCCATTTTATGATCAACCTTGTCGCGCCGGGGCCTTGCGAAAAATCCGACGCTTCGGACAAAATCCCGTCAAAACGAGTTCACCCCGTAGCGCAGCAGATACCAGATTGCGGCGATTTTTTCGCGTCGCCGGGACTGGAGATCCCAGGGGGGCAAGGGGTCCGGAGCGGGCTCGAACGCGATCTCGAACTCGAGCCAGGGAATTGCCTTCCGGAAGACCGCTTCGGTCCGGGGCGCGTGAAACCAGTTCGTCACGAGAATGGCGCGTTGGACGTGGACCTGCTCCAAGAGCGGTTCGGTGAAGACCGCGTTTTCCCACGTCGAGGTCGCATGCGGCTCGATGATGAGGCGCCCGCGCGTTGCCGGATCGGCCCGGAGAAGTCCTTCCATGTGCCCGCTGTCGCCGGTGAGGATGACGACCGCGTCCGGAAAGGCCGAGGCGAGGCGCGTGGCCCGCCTGGCGCGGGCATTGTCTCCTCCGCCAAGCGCGACAATGGCATCGGGCTTCCATGGCACCGGTCGGATTTCCGGGGCCGGCCAGGGGAAATACAGCAACCATACCGTGAAGAGCACGAACGGAGCCAGCAAGCCGATGCGATCAAAGCGACGCATGAACGGGAGGGATGGGGCGGATCTCCGCCAACCGGGAAAATGCCGGCAGACCGGGGGCCGCGGAGATCGAAAGTTCGTTCGAGGGTCTCTCCCCGGCTACCGGTGCGAACGGACAACCGGAAACGCGGGCGCGGGGCGCTATTCGACGAAGCCGGGACGCGGGCCGTCTCCGCACAGCCACCCATAGACTTCCTTCATCTGCGAGGCAATTTTCGGCCAGGTGAACCTCGCCTCGACGAGAGACCTTCCCTTCGCGCCCATTGCTTCGAGATCCTGGGGCGATCCCCCGGACAATTCGCGGAATCCCGGGACGATGTCGCCGGGGGTGGTGCCAATGCGGATCGCGGCTCCTGCGGCGAACCCTTCGGGGAGGTTACAGTGATCGGTCATCAGGACGGGAATTCCATAGGCCCAGGCCTCGAGCACGGCCATGGGCAGTCCTTCGCTGAAACTCGGCAGGATGAAAGCATCGGCCCGGCGGAGGAGGGCGTCCTTTTCTCCGCCGAAGGCGGGTCCCGCGAACACGACCCGTGCGACGCCACCGTTTCCTGGACCTTCCCTGCCCTGCACAAACGCGACGACGGGGTGGTCGGAGGAGGAGAGCCCAAGTTCCTTGCAAAGTTGTTTCAATTCGTCCCCATGCCCCCCCTGGTCCCACCCGGCGATGACGAACTGCCAGTCCGGCAGCTCGCGGTGCGTCCGCGCCCACGCGCGGAGGGCGTTCGCCAGTCCTTTCTTGGGATGGAGCCGTCCCAGAAACAAGATCACCCGGGAACCGGTCGTCGCCCGCGGTTCCCGCCGCCAAATCGTGGGAAGATCAACCCCGTTCGGGAGGAGGCAGACGGGATTCCCCAGTCCGTGGTTCCGGATCGAATCCACCTCCTGCGGACAGAGCGCGTGAAGACACTTTGCGTTCCCGAGGTGGACGCGCTCGTAGGCGAGGGCGGCGAGCCACTTCTTGCACCGCGACCGGGAGAGTGCCCACGGATCGAGCATGCCATGCAGGGAGATCAGGTAGGGTCGACGGGTCCGGCGATGCCAGATATTGACGGAATGCGATTGCGCCTGCCAGGCTCCGTGGACGTGAAGAAGATCATTGCTTCCAGCGAGGAGGGCACGGGTCAGGCCGGGTGAGAATCCGATCCCGCGAGGGCCGACGGCCCGGTGGAGATGAAGGGGGATCGGGCTCCAGGCCGCCCGGTCTTCCTCCGAAAAGGCGTCTTGGAGGCCGTGCACGGAGAGCCCGATCTCATGGCGCGCGAGCGCGTGAGCGAGGCTGTTGACGCTGAAGAAGACGCCGCCCGCATTGCGGGAGACGGAATCGACGACGTGCGACACCCTCATCGGCGGGAAAGCAAATAGAGAAGGGACCGTTCGACCCAGCCCGGTTTTTTCGGGCCCGTCCGGACCGCCCTTGCCGCGGCCTCGGCGAGTCCCGCCGCGAACCGTTCGAGCCCCCACGCGGAGACGCGGCGCTGTCCCGCCGAGGCCAACCCGGCGCGTTCGGACTCATCCATCGAGGCGATCCGCCGCATCCCGCGGGCGAGTTCATCGACGTCGCGGGGGTCGAAGGTGAATCCGTTGATTCCTTCCACGACCAGTTCCGGAGCGCAGCCGCAGAGGTTCGAGACGAGCACGGGAAGTCCGCTTGCCATCGCTTCGTTGACCACGAGGCCCCATTGTTCCGTCGTGCTGGCGTGGACGAAGGCCCCCGCATGCGCATAGAAGCGGGGCAGTTCACCGATCTGGCGGAAGCCTGGCAGATAGACCACGGGACGGTTCTCCGCCAACGGTTCCTCGTGTGTCGCGGGTGGCTCCCAGGGGGCGCGTTCGCGAACGGGGAGGCCAAGGGACGCGGCGTGGGCGAGGAGGTCGGGCTTGAGTTCGCCGTCCCCCAGGAGCACGAGGGGCCAAGGATCATGGCCCCCGGAATCCGGAAGGAGGGATCCGGAATGCAGGATGGCGAAGCGGGCGTAGGCGTCGAGCAGGCGGAAGAGGTTCTTTTTCGGAATGAAGCGATTGGATGCGAGGAAGTAGGGGCGGGGCGGATTCGCGCCGGACCTCTCCCCCGAAAGGGAAGCCGCCCTCCACCGGGCGGCCTCCGACGAGAAATAGACGTTGTCGACCACGTCGTAACCCATGGAACAGGCGTCACGGTCGAGTCCGAGTTTTTCAAGATAATCGATGTGAACCCTTCCCGCGGCAAAGCCCGCCGAGGCCAGTCGGACGATCCGGCTCTTCGACCATTCGCGCCAGCGGGTCCGTGGCAGATCGACCTCGCGGCTGTCGCTCATGAGGATCCACGGGATGGATCGCTTTCCGCAGAGGGCGATCAAGGTGAGCATCGCGGGATGGCTGTAGCCCGCGATGGCGCAGACATCCGGCCGGATTTCGTCGAGGATGGGCTCGAGATGCCGGAGCCACGCGTCCGCGGGAACGGCGTCGGCATTCGCGTCTTCCACCGCATAGCGGACCTTGGCGGAAGTGTCCATCTCCCACGAGTAGTCGGAGTCGAGCCGGGACATGGCCAGTCCCTTGACTTCGAAGCCCGACGCCCCGCCAGGGGCGCACGCGGCGGCGAGCCGGGCGAGGTGGTAGGGGCCATAGGTGAGAAACGACAATAAGACGGTCATCAGGAGGTCACTTCAGACGGGCGGAGTTTTCAAAGGGACGAGGCTGCGCCCGTTCCGGTTTCCGGCCGGTGAGGGTTTCGTAAAGGAGGATGGCGAGATAGCCGAAGAGAAAGGGGAAGAGCACCAGCAGCGTGAAATCACGGCCCGTGTTGAGGGTGAGGCCCATCCCGACGAGAAAGAGGGCGAGGCGCAAGGGGGAGAAAAACCGCTGGCACCAGAGCCGCGAGAGGAAGGCGGCCCAGAGGGCGAAGAGGATCGCCGCCGCCGGCACTCCGAAGAAGCGGCCGAAATTCACGCACCCCTGTCCGATCATGCCGGTGGCGACGGTGGCGTAGGCCCCGTGTTCCCTCCGCGAGCCGCCGAAGCCGCGGGCGATGGCGTAGTCGATCCCCACCATCGGCTTTCCGGGCCAGAGCGAACGGGGAATCGGATTCACCAGTTCCGCGAGATAACGCCCCCCCCAGCTTGGACGATACCGCCCCGACTCGATGAACGTGTCGATCCAGCAGAGTTCCTTCAACATGTCGAGGCCCAGACGGCTCTCCCGTCTCCGCTGCGCCTCGGCCTGGGCCTCGGCGACTGGGTCCTCGTCGCTCCCGGACGAATCGCTGAAGGCGGCCAGATTGGCACCGCTGCCACGGAACAGCATCACTTTCGCGAACCATCCCGTCACGAAAACACCGCAGAGCACCACGACCGCGGCGCGGAGCTTGAAGGAGCGCTTTCCCGTGAGAAGAAAAGCGCCCAGCCCCGGAAGGATCAGGGCGAGCATCTTGCTGCGGATCGCATCGAACCAGAAATAGGGCCACGAGACCGCGATCATGAGAACGGAGACCCAACGAAGTGGGCCACGGGACATCACCGCGACCACCCCGAAGAGCGAGCTGATGAGAAGATGAAGGTAGGCGATGGCGTTGAAGATGAAGGAGGCGCCGCCCCCGAGTCCGGTCAGCGGATACATGCCCACCTTCTTCGGGTAAAGCGGTGGCCAGATCAGGGCCGGCCAGAGTTCCTTCGCCGTGGCGAGTCCGACGCAGAAGACTCCGGCCCAGCCGAGAATGAGGAGGAAGAGGGTGATCTTCAAGAGCCCCTTCGGGAACTCCACGTGGGCGGGGCGGTGTTCTCCGTTGAGAAGCGTTCGGACCGCTTGGAGCGGCCTCGCGCAGAAGCGGGCCGACAGCGGCTTGACGAGGGCGCGGAAGACCAACAGGAAGAAGGCGACCTGGATGAAGGCGAGGGCGACGACCCCGGGTTCGAAATTCTGGTAATCGATGGGGCGGGAGAGGACGTAGTCCCCGGTGTACCAGAAGCCCACCGTTCCATAGACGACCAAGGAGGGCTTCGCCCAGGGAGCCTGCCATTTCCGCGCGGCCTCGATGACGAGGAATCCCAGCAGCAGCAGGTGCAGCCAGAAGGAAACCGGGGCTTGGCTGAGTTGTTCGCTCATGCGGCGACGGCGGGCCGGGCGTGGGACAGGTAAAGGTCCATCATGCGGTCGGCGGTGAAGGAGAGGGCGAAGTCGCGGGACGCGCCGAGGTCTTGCACGTCGCGCGGCCCTCTCATCGAACGCACGATGGCCTCGGACCACGCGGCGGGATCGGAGGGAGGCACGAGTGATCCATGGACTCCTCCGGCGAGGACCTCGCGGCAGGCCGGTACGTCGCTGGCCAGGATCGGAAGTTCCGCGGCCATGGCCTCGAGGAGCACGGAACCCAGGCCCTCTTGCGGAGTGGTCGAGAAGACAAAGAGATCGGATTCGCCGAGGAGTTCGGGCACATCCTTCCGTGTCCCGAGAAACTCGACCACCTCACCGATGCCGAGGTTATCGACCAGTTCCTCGAGCCTGCCCCGCAGGGAGCCGTCACCGGCGAAACGCAGCCGGAACTCCGGCGCGACCGCGTGGATCGCGGGAACGGCCCGAAGGAGCGTCTCGTGATCCTTGTGGGGCTCGAGCGTGGCGACCATGATGGCATTGAACGAACCGTTCCGAGCGCTTCGCTCCGCTCTCCTGCGGAAGGCCCGGTCTCGCACCTCCCCGGCGCGGGTGCAGTTCCAGACCGTTTGCAGCAGTTCACAGGGAATCATCGGCACGGCGCGGTAGGCATCCCTGACATAGTCCGAACAGCAGAGGACCGTGGCCTTCATCCACGCGAGCGGCCACAAGCCGTAGCGGGTCAGCCAGTCGCCCCAAAACCCGCGTCGCGGAGGATTTCCGCCGTAGACGAGAAGGTGGCGGATTCCCGCCAATCTCGCGCCGAGACAGGCCCAATTGGCGAATCCGGTGGGCCAGCAGATGACGACGTCGGGCCGTTGCTCGCGGCACACGCGATGGACGCCCTTGGCGATGCCGGTGAACTTGCTCCAACCCTTCGAGAAAAAATCCGACTCGGCATACCAATCCGAGGCGGATCGCAGGCGTGCGGTCAGGTCCGCGGGTTGCGAGTTCAGGACGAAGATTCCCTGTTCATGTTCCCCGGTTGCGAGCCAGTCGAGGACGAGATTCGGGGTCCCCTCCGCCCGCGGAGTCGCGAGTATGTGCAGGATCTTCATCATCAGGCGATCACGCCCCGTTCATCTTTCCGTGCGGTGCCCCCGCCTTTCCCCGGGCTCCTCCGAGCCGCGCCCTTGCCTCTTCCGAATCCCGGAAAGAGAAAGTGTTGTCGGCTCCCTCGTCGGGCTTTCGGAGTGGAAGCAAGGCACTTCCGCCGGGATCGCCATCGTAGGGCAGAAAGCCATGTCTTTCCAGCAAATCCTCGATCTGCCTCAGTTTTGGATCGCGCCAATGGTGCGAACGAAAGGTTTCCACGAGGAGTCCGCGAAGCGATGGTGATGCGAGCATGGTTAGCGTGCCTAGAAGGACCTCGAGCTCATGGCTTCGTGTCATGGGATGTCTTCCGAGCCATTTTCTTCCGAGCCCTTTGATTGGGGGCGGCAGTGGCATTCGATCTCAAGGAAAGGCAAGGCCCTCCCAGGGGCGCACCGGATGGGCGACGCGTCCGGTGGACCACAACTCGGCGAATTCCTCGAGGCATCGCCGCCAGGTCACGAGCCCGGACCAGCGCCGGGCCCGCTCCCGGAATGCCGCCTGCCTTGTCTCATCGCGCAGGTATTCATCGAAGCGATCCGCGATCGATTCGGCGGATTCTCCCGGCTGGAGCCGGAATCCGGCGTCCGGGGGAATCGTGTCGGCCGTGCCCTCGTGGTCGAATCCGGCCACCGGAATGCCGGCGCGGAGGAACTCGAGGGTCGAGATGCCGAGGGCTTCGCGTTCCGAGAAGAGGCAGCCGACGTCGCAGGTGGACAGCCTCTCGAGGAATTCCCGGTTCGAGGTTCGCTTGTCGATGAAGCCGGCGAACTCGACTCCGGGCGCGGAACGCAGGTCGGCGGGCGCGTCACCGATCACGAGGACGCGCGTCCGCCAGCCCCGGCGTTGCAGATCCCCGTTCACGGCGATGAGCAGGGGGAGTCCTTTTCGCCGCCAGTCCTTTCCGACGAATCCGAGGGTGAAGGGACGCTCCCTTCCGGCGCGGCCAGCTGGCACCGGGAATTCCCAGTCGTCCGGCAGATTCAAATTGGCTCCGGGGAGAATGACCTGGATCTTCTCGTCCGGAACGCCGCACTCCTCCCGCATCACCGTCGCCGCCCAGCGCGCCATGAGGATGATCCGCTTGCTCGAGGCGTAGTTTTCACGTTCGACGATGAGGGCCTCCTTGACCACGTCCGCGGGCAGCTTCAGGTCGAGACCACGGCCCGTGGCGAGGGCGGCGAAGGGGGCGTCGAGGTAGTGGTTGAGGGTGCCGCCGTGCGACCGCACCGTACTCGCACGGGGGAAATGCTGGTGGAAGGTGATGATCTCGGAGGCCCATCGGTCTTCCGGAATCTGGGATTCGATCCGGTCTAGAAAGCACCCGGAGTACTGGAATCCACCGCCCTCGCGGCCGCGGAGGCGACGGCCCGCGTTCCAAAGCCATCGTGGCAGACGCAGCTTCCGGAGATCGACCTCGCAGGCCCCGGTGGCAAACCCCGTCCGGCGGGACTCCTCCCAAAAGTGGAAGGGGATTCCGCTCCAGCAGCTGATATCCGTGACGCTGCCCACCGCGCAGAGATTCTTTGCCGATGGGTTCATGGCTCGATCGCCTGCATCAGGCGGGTTCCGTAGGAGGCGACGCTGAGGGACCGGGACTGGAGGATCGCCGCCTCGCTCATTTGCGCGAGCTTGTCCCGGTCGGCGGCGAGGTCCTCGAGGGCCTTGCTCATCGATTCGACATCCCGGATCGGGACGATGAATCCGGTTTCCCCGTCCACGACGGGACTGCCCGAGTTGAAAGTGGTCACGACCGGCAGTCCCTGAGACAGGGCCTCGTAGGTGGCCGTCGCCGATCCTTCGCAAAGGCTCGGGAGGAGAAAGACGTCCGCCCACGAATAATGGGCCGCCATCTCGCTCCTCGGAACGGGCCCGACCAGATCGACCCGGCTTTGCAATTCACCGCTTCCGTAAGGGGTGAGCGCGACCGGACCGACGACGCGGAATTCGGCCCGGCCCGCGAGTGCCTTCGCCGCCGCCGCGAGGTAGGGAGCGCCCTTGCGGAGACAAACCGTGCCGACGGTGAGAACGCGAAGCGGTCGGCTCCGGGGGGCGGCGGGGGGCCGGTTCAACGGGGCGGCCACGGGGAGATCGACGCCGTAGGGAACGACCCGGGTTTCCGAGGAGGGGCCGCCACAGTTCCGGATACCTTCCGCGACAAAGGGCGACCCGCACACGATCCGGTCGGCGAGGTGCCATTCCTCGCGTTCGTTTTCGAGAAAGGGACCGTAGAACTCCGCCGGATCCGCGGAGTCCTCCCACTCCGGCCACCGCCGGCGTTCCTCGGACATCAGCTCCAGTTCGACCGCGACCGGAGCGATGGTCTGTTCGTAGAGGGTCCGGATTCCGTGCTCCCGGGCATGTCGAAGCAGCCTCAGGCTCGCGGAATTGTAAGTGTAAAGGGTGTCGGCGTCGCCGAGACCGTGTTTCAGGATGAGGCGGCCCAATTCATCTCCTGCCCAGAGGTGGACCTCGGCGCAGTCGCGGGGGGTTCGGGCCGACCGCAAGCGGGACCAATAGCGGACGCCAAGAATCCCGAAGGCCGTGACCCGGTCCTTCGGAATCTCCGCCACCTGTCTCGCGGCCAGTTTCCTGCCGCTTGCGGGAAGGAGGCGCGAAGGCAGGAGGGAAAGGATTCCCCCGACCCCTCTCCCGGAATAGAGGTCGGTGAAGAGCCGGCTGAGAGCGGCGTTCGCGGCGAAAATCCGGGGCACCGCGTAATGCATCCGGGCGCCGAGCTGGGCGACGGCGATCTTCATGACACGTTTTCCATCCCCAGAAGTTCCCGGTATCCCGAGGCGAAGCGCGCTCCGGAAAACCGTTCCATGGACCAACTGCTCGCCCGCGCCGAGAGAGACTGTCGTTGCGGCAGATCGAGTGCGAGGTCCATGATCGCCCGCGCGAGCTCCTCCGGATCGCCGGGAGGGATCACGACTCCGGTTTCGTGGTCTCCGAGCAGTTCCCGCACCGGTCCCGCGTCGCAGGCGACGCAGGGAAGTCCGGATCGCAGCGCCTCGATCAGCGCATTGCCCAAACCCTCCCGCCACGTCGTGGCGTAGGCGAAGAGATCCCAGTTCCGCATCACCGCGTAGGGATCGGCCACGGTCCCGAGAAACCGGACCTGTTCCCCGATCCGCAGTTCACAGACGAGATGCTCCAATTCGTCCCGGCGTTCGCCGTCGCCGGCCAGCTCGAGGCGCGCCGACGGCCAGGCCTCGACGACCCGCGCGAAGGCGCGGAGAAGCGTGGGATGATCCTTGATGTGATCGAGCCTTGCCACCATCCCCACGGTGAAGGGCTCCCCCGCGGCGATGGGACGAGGAGCACGGGCTGACACGGTCGGCTCCGCGACTCCGTTGGGAACGACGGTTCTGGCAAAACGCCGCAGATAGAGGCTCCCGTCGAACGAGTCCGCGACATGCCGCGAACAGCAGACGTAGGTCGGATCGGTGCCGCGACCGAGCCATTTCTCTCGCATCCAATACCAGGCATCGACGAGACCGGACTGGGAAGCCGGGTTTCCTCCATGCACGAGGACGCGGCCCCGGAAGTCGCGGAGGGCGTGAAGAATCTCGGGAAGGGCGACCATTCCGTGCCAGGCGATGACGCCGTCGGGCTCGTGTTCCGCGATGAACGCCTCGATCGTCCGCACGGTCCGGCGCATGCCGCCGGAGGGAAGACCCGCGTGGTGGATTCCGGAAGCGATCGCGGCGAATTCCGCACTCATTTCCCCCGGTTCCCCGAGAACGAGGAGCTGGTGACCGATCGAGGGCGATTCCCGGATGAGGCACATCGCGTTGCCCTCGCAGCCGCCGCGTCCGGTGCCGGCGAGGATGTGGAGGAGGGTCATGCCGCGGAGTTGGTGGCAAGAAGCCTCTCGATCGCCCGCAGGTATCCGTCGGCCATGGCCGTGGTTGAAAACCGGGTTTCGGCCGATCTTCGGCAGGCGCTTCGTTCGATCGTGGAAACCGTTCCCACCGCCTCCACCATTTCGTCCTCCGAATCGCAGAGGTATCCGGTGACCCCGTGCTCGATGACTTCGGGAGTCGAGGCGCATCGAAGGGCGATGATCGGGGTGCCGCAGGCGAGGGATTCGGGCACGACGAGAGCGCAGGGTTCCCGCCACCGGATCGGGAAGAGGAGGGCGCTGGCTCCGGAGAGCAGATCCTGTTTCGCCGCGTCATCGACCGGGCCGAGCCACTCGATCGCGGGTCCGAGGCAGGGCCGGATCTCCCGCTCGAAGAATTCGCGATCTCCCGGTTCATCGGAAATGGTTCCTCCGAGCCGGAGCTTCATCCCGGTGCGCAGGGCAACGCGGATCGCGGTGTCGGCACCTTTGTTCGCGGTGATTCGTCCGAGAAAGGCGAGGTAGGGCTCCCGGCCCGGAGCGGGTGAAAAGCGGAGACGGTTCACGTCCGTGGCGTTGTGGACGACGGAGATGAGTTCCGCCGGAGTGAGTCCCTCGACCTGCGCGTGACTGACTCCGACAAAGGCGACATTCTTCCGTCGCCGGCGCAGGACCCAGTCCAATTCCGCCTGGGTCACGGGATTCTGGAAGCAGCAGAGGATCGGGGTCTTCAGCTGCAGCGCCGTTTCGAGGTAGTCGAGGCGCCCGAAATTGAGGATCACGTCGGCGCGATGCAGCGCCGGGAGCATACGGAACTGGAAGAGCAGCTTCCGGTAGGCCCGGTCCGGCCGCCCCGGGCCCGGGAGGTGATGGGTGATGAGGTTGCCGCCGTAGCGTTGGGAGCCTGGCCCCGCGATCAGATCGACCTGATGTCCGCGCTGCTGCAGCTCGGCGCAGAGGTAGGCCACGGTCCGCTCGGCCCCCCCGTAGTAGAGCGGAGGGATTGGAGTCTTGGGATCGGCGATGACGAGGATTCTCATTCGGACGGAGGCGTCCCTTCGCGGGTCGCGAAATAGACCGGTTCCCTTCCGCGCCCGTGGCGGCGCAAGGTGAAACCGTGGGGGTTCAGGAAGGAGCCGATACGTTCCGGGGTGGTGTTCGGGTGGATCTCGAGGAGAAGCGCTCCAACCTTCGAAAGCCAGCCGTTGTCGATCGAGAGAAGTTCTTCTTCCGAGCCTTCGATGTCGATCTTCACCAGGTCCACGAAATCCCATCCCGCCCCGGCGAGCAGCACGGGCACCGTGGTCACCTCGACCTCGGTCGTTTCGGTGAGTTGGTGCATTTGTGAGGATTCGAGGGCGGAGCAGGTCGGGTCGTCTCCGAACCGGAGCTTCAATCTTCCGGGTCGGGGGCCGGCCGCCATCGGGATGATCTTCGCAGGGACGGCGTTGGCTTCCAGGTTGGACGCAAGAATCGGGAGGTTTCGCGGGTCCGGCTCGACGCAGACAAAGGTCGCGTCCGGAAACTGGCAGGCGAGCGAGATCGCGCCCATCCCGATGTTGGCGCCGAGATCGAGAATGCGCCGCGGGGGAGACTTGAACCGCGCCCGGGCATCGTATTCCAGGTCGAAAAAGATTCCCTTGAACGCACCGAGATAGGGAGCGGACAAGCGGATCTCCACGGGCCGGTCGAGATGACGGAACCTCAGGGTGCGCTCCCGGGCGTTGATCGCGAACCGGGCCGCCCAACGTCCGCCGTAGTGCAGCGCCATGAGCTGGCCGCGACGCTCGCCGAGGCCGGCGAGAAGGGCATCGTCACGGAAGGTTTCGACGAGGGCGGCGAGGGAGGAGGAAAGGGACATGGGGGCAGGGTTCAAGGTTGCGCGGATCCCTTTGAATCCTGTGCGCGAACCCGGGGAAGGGGGCGATTGTCATCCGGGAAAGCCTCGTATTCCGCAAGTGAAAACGCAGTCTCGTCAGCGGTCTCGTCGATCCGGTAGCGGGCCTCGGCTAGAATCGCCCGGATCCCGGCGGAGGCGGCGGCGGGATCGGCGAAGGCGAAGGGATGAAATCCGAACCGCAGGCGCGGCCGGTCTTGCGCGAGAATCCTCCGCGCTCCCTCCAACACCGACCGTTCGGCCCCCTCGACGTCGATCTTGAGCACCCCCGGCCGGATCGCGCACCGCTCGCAGAGGGCGTCGAGCGATACCGTGGGGACGCGCAGCGAGAGGGTGGGGAGGGCATGCGGGGCCGCCGCGGACGCCGCTTCGGCCATGATGGTGTGGCCGCTTCCGACCGTATCGGTCGCGGAACCGAAGACGGTCAGGTCGATGGAGCCGCCGTCGTTCTCGCAGCAGGCCGCCTCGATCACGGTGACGCGGTCGTCGAATCCATTTCCCCGGATATGCTCCCGGAGGATCCTCACATTGCCCGGCGCGGGTTCGATCGCGAAGACCTTCCCCCGCGGGCCGACGAGGTGCGCCATCTCGAGGGTCATCTGGCCGACGTTGGCTCCCACATCGACCACGGTCATGCCGGGCTTCACGACCCCGCGCAGCCATTCGATCGTTTCATATTCCGCGAACTCGCCGCGCAGGGCCACTTCGGTGTCCAGCCACCATTCCCTTCCGTTCTGGGTCGCCCTCACCAATCGCCCTTCGCGGTATCGGTGCGCGAGGAGACCTCTGAAGACCCGTTGCGCGAGCGGCCGCAGGTGGAAGACATCCACGGTCCATTGCAGCTTCCGGTGCAGGGTGATGAGCAGGTCCATGGTTTCCGCGGAATCAGGGTTCCGTTCTCCTCCGACGGAGGGCGATTCGTTCAATGGCCGCGGCCTCCTCGGGAAGAAGCCAACGGATCATTCCCACGTAGCTGATCGAGATGATCGCGCCGCGGAGGATGAGATCCACCCACGGATCGGATTCGGGAAGGAACCGCTCCGCCAGCCAGCCCATTCCAAACGAGAATCCGAAGGCCACCAGGCAACGGATCGAGAATGAGGCCCGGGGCGCGAAGGATTGTCCCGGAAGCGACCGTTTCAACTCCAGCGGGAGGATCCATCCGCTCGAGGCGAGGGCGACCGCCGCGACCGCGAAGATGGACCATTCGTAGCCGGCCCCGCGGGCTAGGAGCAAGGCCACGCCCATGGCGAGGGCACCGCCGGCGATATCGCTGACGCAGGCGTGCCGGTGGCGGTTGATCCCGGTGAGCGCGTAGCGGAACACGGACAACATCAGTTGGACCGAGGCGAGGGTGAGGACGCCCGCCAGCAGGAGCCTCCCGGGGTCGATGCGGTCTGCGGTCCACAAGCGGATGAAGGGCGGCGCGAGCAGGAGAAACCCGCAGGAAATCAGTCCGATCACGATCAAGCCGTGGCGAAGGATGCGACCCAGTGTCTCCGCGATCCACGAAAATTCGCCGCGCCCCATCGCTTCGCCGTATCCCGGTTGCAGCGTCGCGCTGAAGGTCGAGACCACACCGAGCGGCGCATTGAGAAGGGTCATCGGAATGGAGTAGAGCGGCACGAACTGCGCTCCCGCGCCGAGACTGATGGCCATGACCGGAGCGGTCCCCCAGAGCACGGTGCCCGCCTGGATGAGAAGGCTTCGCGCTCCCGTGCGAAGCTGTTCGAAGAGTTGGGCTGGTTCGCAAAACGGCCCGCGACGAAAGGCCCAGCGATAACCCCGCAGACAATGAACCACCGTGAAGATCCCGGCGAGGAGGGTTCCGGCGATGGTTCCGCTGTAGACCCACCCGAGCGACGCTCCCGAGCCCGCGATCACCACCGTTCCTGCGGTTCCCGCGAGTCGGCCGAGTCCCTGGTAAGCGGCGGCGATCTGGGTATCCTGGAGTCCGATGAGGAGGTTGAAAAAGGGGGCGAGGCCGAGGTTCACGAGGACCGATCCGCCGACGGCGAGGAGGAGGCCGGGAAACTCCGGGTGCGAGGGGAGCCAATCGACCCCGCCCCGGTGCATGGCCCAGACGAGCCCGCCCGTGATGGCGGCGACAAGCACGGCGGAGCAGGCGGCGAGGGGAAAGCTGGAACGCAGGATGGCGGCGATTCCCTCCCGGTCCGCGCGACCGTCGGCCTGGGCGATGAGCAGCATCGAGGCCCAGTTGATGCCGGCATCGGAGAACATGAGATAGCTGGAAATCGCGATCCCGGTGAGGAGGAGACCGTATCGTTCCGACCCAAGCCAGGCCAGGTAGAGCGGAACCGTCGCGAGCGAGAGGAGCAGGGCCGTCCAGTGAAAGAGCTGCGTCACCACGGTCGCTTTGGCGGCGTTGCGGAGGCGGCTCATGAATCGAGGCTTCGATCTCCGGGTGCCGTCGGACCTGCGGCGGAAAAACGGCCGGGACTCGTGGGCGGGTTTGAGGCGAGGCCGCTCCGCCATTTTTTCAGCGGATCGAGCACGTCCCACCCCGTGGTCGCGCGCAGGATTGAGAAAGGAAGGGGACGCTCGAGTTGCAGGTTCAGCCCTTTCCCCTCGACGGCCCGGTTGACGTGGAAACACGGGGTGACGAGACAGGAGAGTAAAAGAGGCAGGAGCCATCGGTTCGGCCGGCTTCCAATCCCCGGCAGGTCACAAACCGCGATCAGGAACGCGGGATAGGCGAAGCCGATGCTTCGGCTGACATCGGCGACGCCGCCCGAGGCGATGACGACGAGGACCATAGACAGGACATAAAGAGATCGCGCCGCGTTCCAGGGGGCGGGACGCACGAGGGCGAAGACGAAGACCAGCCAGAGCCAGCGATAGCTCATGACCACATTGACCAGGTAGGAACTCCAGCCATCGTGGGGGCCGCGTCGGTCGAGGGATCCGAGTTCGTCGTAGAGTTCAGGAATCTCGATGCCGGGACCGATCCGGCCGGATTCCAGCGCGAAGCGGACGAGCCCGGCGATGAGCAGGCCGAAAAGAATCGAGGCGGCCGGGGCCGCGCCTTCCTTCACCAATTCCCGGAACGACCCGGAGGAGGCGTGCCACAACAGGATGAAGGGAACCGCGAGGACGAAGCGTTCGTCGTTCAAGGTTCCGCAGACGCTCATCAGGACGAGAAGCCCGCGGTGGTTGGAAACGAGAAGGGAGGCGACCGCGAGATGAGTGATGGAATCCGGAAAGCCGGGCTTGGTGTTCGTCCAGATCGTGGCGTAGGAGCAGGCCACGCCGATCGTGGCGAGAAGGGCCGCGGACCGGCCGCTGCGGCCGCTCACGGCATGAAAGACGAGTCCGAGCGTTGCGGGGATCGCGAGATACTGGAGGATCACGCCGGAGAATCCGCGCAGGCCCAGCAGCCAGGCGAGCGCGGGGGTGAAGATGCGGTAGGCGAGGATGGGTTCATTGAGATCCCGTGCCAGGGGATTGGCGCAGAGGGCGTTGAAGTCATCGATCCGGGCGGGAGCAGGGCCGCCTCCGGCGAGAGGCACCCAGAACGGCGGGGAATAGAGGAAGGTAGTGAGGATCCATGCCACGATCCCGGCGATCACCGCCGCCTTCCACGGAGCGATCCGTTCGAACCTCTCCCGCGCCTCCTGAAGCATCCGTTTCAATCGTGGTTCGCCCCCGCGGGTTCGTGTCATTCTCCGTGTTCTGGAAGGGCCGTCTTCGTCTCGACCTGGCGGTAGTCCCCGCGGCTGAAGTATTTCTCGAGCCAGACATAGGCGACGATGAAAAAATAGCGGCTTCCCATTTCACGGATCTTCAACTTGGCCACACCGCTGCGCCGGTTCCGCCAGGTGATGGGGATGACCGTCCACGAATACCCCCGTACGATCGCCTTGAGGGGGAGCTCCACGGTGAGATTGAAGTGCGGCGAGAGAAAGGGGCGGCAACCCTCGAGCGCCGCCCGGCGGTAGGCCTTGAAGGCGTTGGTGGTGTCGTTCAAACCGATCCCGAAGAGCGTCCGGATGAAGAGGTTGGCGAGGCGGTTCAGCCTCAACTTCAGCCAGGGATAGTCGATGACACCCCCGCCCCTGACGAAGCGGCTCCCGAAGACGCAGTCCCATCCCTCGTTCAGCAGTTGCCAGTAGCGGACCACGTCGCGGCAGTCATCGGACTCGTCGGCCATCATGATGACGATCGCATCACCCCGCGAATGTCCGATGCCATGGAGGATGGCCCGGCCGAATCCGTTCGGCCCCGGGTTCCGGATCGGGGAGAGCTCGGGGATGTGGGACCGGATCTCCTCAAGAATGGACCAGGTCCGGTCGGTGCTGCCATCGTCCACCACCACGATCTCGTGGGGAATCTGGTTCAGCTTCAACTCGAGATGGAGATGCTCCACTGTCGCCGCGATGCAGCCTTCCTCGTCGCGCGCGGGAATCACGATGCCGAGCAAGCGCAGAGGTTGCCGGTTGTTTGGAGCGTTGGATGGGGAACTCACGATGAAACTCGGTTCGAGAAGGGTTTTCGGGCAACAAGGAGGAACTGCCGTCCCCTGATCCACCAGAGCCATGGCAGGGCGAGGTAGATCTTGAGAAGGATCAGGGGCGGTTGCGGGGCGTTGACCAGGGTGTAGGGGAGGAAGCGGGCCACCACTTTTTCCAGGTCAAACCCGGTCAGGACGAGGACCTCCGCGAGCGAGGCTTCCGTGAGGATCGTGTGGTGGTCGAAGAAATCCCAGTAGAGTCCCGGGAGATACTTGATGTTCGGCCCCATCGCGATGAGAAGCCCCCCGGGTTTGAGGCATCGGAACGCTTCCCGAAGGGTCTTTTTCAGGTGCTCCTTGCCGGGGAGGTGTTCGAAGAAATTGCTCGAGAAGACCACGTCGAGCGATTCCTCCGCGATCCGCCAGGCCCCGGAGCAATCCTGCTCGATGAACTCGATCCCTTCGGCGAGATGGTCGCGCGAATCCGGGTTCATGTCCATCGCGAGGCGCTTTCCCGCGGCGACCTGATTGATGAATTCCCCGTAACCGCATCCGAGATCGAGCACCGTGTCCGAGGGCTGGATCCAGCGGGAGAAGAATTGCCTTGTTAGGATCGTCCAGACGCGGTTCCGGTAGGCGGCGCTTTCGGTGAAACGCGCCGAGTAGAGACGGCTCAGTTCGCTGGGCGATTCGGACATGAGGGCCGGTTGAAGGGCTTTCCCCGGGCGCTTTGCGCCGGAGACGCGGATTACGAGGTGTCGCAAAGCGATCGGAGCGCGGGAGGGCGGGACGAACGAGGCTTCGCCGAAGCGTATCTGCGGGCGATCCGTGGGCGGAGGGTTCTATCGTGATGATTCGCCTTCTTCCCAAACCCCTTCGGGAGGAGTCATCGGCCCGGCCGGGGGAGTCTCCCTCTCCGCTCCCCGGCATGAGTTCTCCGCTTCGGGGGACTCGTCTTCGAAATCGAAGGGGCGAAGCTGACGTGGGCGTGGTTTTCGCTCGCTTGCGGGGTCGGAAATCACGCTCTTGGCGCCTGCGTCGGAGGCGGCGGTGGGCGGAGAAAACGACGGGGCGAGCGAAGGTTTGTGCCGATAGCGGTTCCACCACCAGTAGAGGAGGGAGCCGAAGACGAATGGATAAATCACCAGAAGGGTGACATCGCGGCCGAGGTTGAAGGTCAGGACGAGGCCGATCCCGTAGAGGAGCAGCCGGGCCGGTTCCCCGCGCGAGCGGAGATCCTGCCTCGCGAGCAGCGCCACCCAGCCCGCCATGAGCAGGGCCGAGGCGAGCGGACCGAAGAAGCGGCCGAAGTTGTTGACCCCCTGGCCGATCATGCCGGTCGAGACCGAGGCCACCACTCCTGCTGACTTGGACTTCCCTCCGCCGAAGCCGCGCGCCTTGGCGTAGTCGATCCCGATGAGCGGTTTCCCGGGCCAGAGCGACCGGGGGATCGGATTGACCAGCTCCGCGAAATAGCGTTGTCCTAGGTTCGGGGTGTAGTCTCCCGACTTGATGAAGGTGTTCATCCACGCGAGTTCCTCGAACATGTTGAGGCCGCGGTGCTTGGATTTCGCCTTGAGGGCCTCTTCCTCCTCGTCTTCTTCGGTTTCGGTCGTTTTCTCGGCGAAGGCCGTGGCGACGTGCCGTCCCTCGCCCCTCGATTTCATGACGAAGGAAAACCATGCCTCGACCACAAGAAGAGCGGAGGCGAGCACCGCGAAGCGCGCGAGGCTCCGTCCGCGCATCCCGAGAAAGACCCAGGCGAGCAGACCGGGGAGGACCGTCGACAGCATCGTGTTGCGGGTCCGGTCGAAGAGGAAGAAGGGCATCGCGATCAGGCAGACGAACATCGCGATGAAGCGGGTCTTCGGCCGACGCGCCACCCCGGCGAGGATGCCGAAGGACGCGGTGAGAAAGATCTGGATGTATTGGCAGAGCGAGAGAAACGCGTCGAAGCCCCCTCCGACGCGGTCCCGGCTCCACGGCTCCGCCTTGTGTCCGAGCCAGGGGAGGAAGAGTCCGGGCACATCGAATTCCACCCGCACGAGGGCGAGGGCCATGAGCAGACCCCAGGCGGTGAGGAGCGGACCGAGGAAGCGGTCGATCGCGTTCTGGAAGACCGGATTCTCAATCTCGCGATCGGCGACGAAGCGGAGGATTTCACTGCCCCGGCTGCGGAGCCGACGGTTCATCGAGCGATGGATGCGGGGCACCATGAGGGTGAAGGAGACGAGGAAGAGTACGACCTGCCACCACGCCAGGATGAGGACGTCGTCGGTGAACTGGCCTCGCATCAGTGAATAATCGTTGTAGAGGACATCGCCGAAATACCAGATCGCGACCGTGCCGATCACCGCCATCGCCGGAATGCCGAAGCCGGTTTGGCGCCGGTTCCAGAACCAAAGCCCCGCCCCGATCGCCGTCAGCAAGGCGACCCAGAAGGACAGGGGAAGTTCGAATAGGTTCATCCGTGAGAGGATCAGGGGGCGACCGCAGGCCCCCATCGTAAAAGGAAACGGAGCAGGGGAAAAGCAGAAAGGTCTGTTGGGATCACCGGAATGCGGGGCACCTTCGTGTCAGGGGATCCTGGGTGTGCTGCACAACGCACGAGGTAGGGCGGGTTGTCCCCAACCCGCCGACGGACGCGCCATTCGCCGCTTGGGAAAGCGGCGTTCCTTGGGCGTGCTGCAAACGCACGAGGTAGGGCGGGTTGTCCCCAACCCGCCGATGGACGCGCAATTCGCCGCTTGGGACAGCGGCGTTCCTTGGGGCTTTTCGGTGTGCGGCACGTTTTTCCGGTAGGGACGCACCGCCGGGGCGTCCGCGTCCGGCGGACTTTCGTGGCTTGGGCGGACGCTTCATTCGAAGGCATCGCCTGACTTCGGGAAATTCCCATGTTTGCGTGTTCCCCGTTCATCGTCCCCCCCTTTCCGGCGTTCCCGCCACGAGCGATTCCCCCAGATCCTCGAGCCCGAACCGGGGTGGGGCGACATTGGGAAGGGGCAGGGCTTCCCGGGCCGCGCGGATCGCGTTGGCAATCGTGGACGGTTCCAGATCGTCGAGGAGCCATCCGTTTTCTCCGTGGGTGACCGCGTTGCCGCAGGCCCGGGAGGCCAATACCGGCAGCCCGTGGGCGAGTGCCTCGAGCTGGGTCAGGGCGTAACCATCCGAGATCGTCGGGAGAATGAACAAATCCGCCGCCTCATAAAGGCGACCCACTTCGCTCCGCGGGATCATGCCGACCCATTTCACTTGCGGCAGATCCGCCCAAGCCGACGGGTCGATCTCGCCCGGCCCCGCCAGCGTCAGAAAAATGGGTTCGTCCCGCAGCTCGCGCATCGCTTCGAGGAGCCGTCCCACTCCCTTCCGCAGATTGATCTGCCCCAAAAACAACACCTCGAAGCGCCCGCCGCCATCCGCCGACTGCCCACCGCCATCCGCCAACTGCCCGCCGCCCACCGCCAACCGGCCGCCGCCATCCGCCAACCGCCCACCGCCCACCGCCACCTGCCCACCGCCCACCGCCACCTGCCCCCCGCCCACCGCCACCTGCCCCCCGCCCATCGCCTTCTCGTAAACCAGCGGCACGACCTCCATCTTCTCCCCCGGCACTCCCTCCTTGAGGAGACATTGCCGCGACCAGTCCGAGTTCACGAGGATGCGGTCGGCGAGTTCGACTTCCTTCCGCCAGCGCTCCCAGTAAACCGGAGGCGACGGGTTCCATGAGCTCTTTAGATGGGCCTGGCGGCGATGTTCCTCCGCGACGAGGCGCTCCTCCTCGGGACCGGGGTCGATCTGTCCGAGCACCGTGCGCCATCCGCGCGACTTCGCGAAACGGAACAATTCCAGGGCCGCGCAACTGTAGCTGAACAGGGTGGGGGGAGGGGAACGGTGCCTCGTTCCCGGTTCCTCGTTCCTTGTTCCGTGGGTGGGGAAGTGCGTCGAAAGATGGCGGATGACGAGTCGCTGATAGAGTGTGTTTCGCGCGAGGATCGTCTCCCAGCCTTGGCGCCTCCGGATCCGTTGCATTGCCTCGAAGGCGAGGATGCGGGAATTCGGTGCGAACACCCGAACCCCGTCGAGGTCCGGATGCCACCGGTCCCTCAAGCGCCTCGTTCCCGGAAGGCAGGACCAGACGGACCCGGGCCGGATCCAGGTGTCGGTGCAGAGCAGCCCGAGACAGCCCCGTCGATGCAGCGCGCGCGGGATCGCATAATGCTCCCGCGCGCCGATCTGGCTGACGATCCACGGGCCGGAGTCTTCGGACATGCGCATCTCAGAGGTTCAGAATCTCGAGCATTCCCGTTCCGAACGCCGCCGTCGGCACCTTGCGTTCGAGAATCTCGCGGCTGGCGAGGCCCATGTCACGGCGCTGCGTCTCGTCCAGATCGGAGAGGCGGCGCAGCGCCGCGGCGATTTCCGCGCAATCCCAGGCATCGAAGGTCCAGCCATTGCAGCCCGCTTCGATCAACTCCGCGGCGGCCCCGACATTGCTTCCGGAAAGCACCGGAAGCCCGCTCGCCATCGCCTCGTTGATCACGAGTCCCCACGGCTCCTCGAGAGCGGGATGAATGAAGGCTCCGGCCGTGGCGTAAAAATGCGGCAACTCCCCGATCTGTCTGAATCCGGGAAAGAAGACGGTAGGCGTTCCGCCTTTGGCGGAGGGCAGAGGGCGGTCGGCGGTGGGCTGAGGGCGGTCGGCAGTGGGCGGATGGTCCGGAGTTTCTGCGAACGCGTCGACCTGGAATTCCCAAGGAGCGGATTCAATGATGTTCAGGCCCAGTTCGTGACATCGCGCGAAGAGACGTTCGCGCAGGGGGCCGTCCCCGAGGAGGCAGAGGGACCAGGGTTGGTGGGCGGTCGACGGTGGGCCGTCGGCGGTGGGCGGTTGGCGGTCGGCGGTGAAG
>JBILDO010000003.1:0-163829 GCA_044352585.1 Verrucomicrobiales bacterium | reverse complement strand
AATGACGAATGACGAATGACGAATGACGAATGACGAATGACGAATGACGAATGACGAATGACGAATGACGAATGACGAATGACGAATGACGAATGACGAATGACGAATGACGAATGACGAATGACGTCACAGATCGCCGCCGTTGGTATAGGCGGAGAGTTGGCGGACGGCTTCGGTGAGGAATTGGATGGCGCGGATGGTGTCGGTGTCGAGGTGGTGGCGGAGCTTTTCGACCTTTCTTGCTTCGGTCTCGACGGTGGAGTCGAAATTCCGCGACCAGGCCGTGAGCTTGCGCAGGGTCGTCTCAAGATCGCGGAGTTCGCGGCGCTTGTGGTTCACCTGCATCTGGACACCGGTCTTTTTCTGGGCAAGGTCGGAGAGGCGGGCGGTGAAGAGTTCCTGCTCGAGCATCTCCAGATCGCGTTCGCAGCGTTTCGTCTCGTGGGCGAGTCTCATCCGCTGCTCGGTCTGGAGCCAGATGCGGGTGCGCTTCACCTCCTCGCTGATTTCGTCGAGCACGAAATGGGCGCGCTCGACAAAGAGGACGAGGCTGGAACGGAAACGCTCCAGGGCCTCGAGGTTGGTGACGTGGGCTCCGGACACGGCGGGAATCAGCGCTGGTTCAAATATTCCTCGATGCGCTGCGCCTTGCGGAGGAGAAAGGGGCCCTGGTGGGTGGAGCTCTCCATGAATCGACGGAGCATCTTCATGGTTTCCTGGAATTCCTGCGCGAATTTCACATGCTCCTGGTCCTGCCAAGTGTCGCCGAGGGCGGCGAATCGGGCATGAAGGGAGGAGAGGGAATTCTGCAGGTCTCCGTTGAAGCGCTTCAGCTCCTCGGCGAAACGCCTCAGTTCGTTCGGATCGACGATGGCCTTGGACATTTCCCGAGGCTATCAGGATGCCCCGGTGCCGACAAGGGGAATGTGAAGCGCGCAACGCGCACCCGCCGTTTTCGAGCGGAATCCGCTTGATTGTGAAAGCGAAGCCGGGCACGATGGGAACCGGAATCAACGCGTCTCATGTGCGTCAAAAAGCCCCTCTCTTCCGGCTCCGTCGCCGCTTCGGTCCGTCTTGTTAATGGCTTGATTCTCGATGGGCGGCTCGCCCTTTTTCATGAAGAAGATCGGTGGCTTGCGGTGGCCGACCTTCATTTTGGATTCGAAGCGGGTCGTCGCCGCGATGGGGCGCTCTGGCCGCTTTGGGGAATGGAGTCGGTCGCATCTCGCCTCCGCGAGCTAGTGCTCCACTATCGGCCGGTGACGCTCGTGCTTGCCGGAGATGTCGTGGATGGTGCCGTGGAAACGGTGGCGGCGCGAGATTGGCTAGCTTCCGTGCGCGATCTGGGGCCTGAACTCGTTCTCATCGCCGGAAACCACGACCGCGGTGGGGTGCGCCGGGAGTTTTCCTGGGTCGATTCCTGGGCGACGGGGGATTTTTTCTTTGAACATGGACATCTCGTTTCTTCGAGACCGGAGCTGCCTTGGCGCGTGCGGGGTCATCTTCATCCCTCGGTGCGGATTGGCGATGGGGCCGGAACGACCCTGCGGCTTCCGGCGTTTGTGATGGAGGAAAACGAGGACGGCTCGCGCGACCTCTACCTTCCTGCGTTTTCTCCATGGGCCGGAGGAGGGCCCTACGTGTCAAACGGAGGGAAACGAGTCCGGCGGTGGGTCTGTTCCCCGCAGAGGGTCTTCGAGATGGTGGGGTGAACGGGAGCAACGGGGATTGGCGTTTCACGTCCCTGGCGCACCCTCCGCCGAAGCAGGGGGGGATATCCGGGGAGGCGATCACTCCAAGACTTCAAGGAGAGAAGACGGGAAAACCAATTGGCGGCGGTCCCGAATCCGGGACGGAAAGCAAACTTCGATCCCGTCGCGGGCGGAATGGCCGAGGGCTTTCGCAGGGGAGGGGATGTCCTCAGCCGCGGCTCCCGGGCACCTTGAGGCGCCGCCACGCGGCGTGCGATCCATCGAACTCCGGATCTCGGAGACCTCCCCCGACCCGGACTCCGCGTGATGGGATGATTGTTAGGGATGAAGGGACGTGGCCCGGTGACCCGGAAAACCGTCCGTCCGCTCACAGGCGAGCTGTTCCATGACTTGCCGGAGCTGCCGCTTCAGCATCGTCATGGTGTGGTCGCCGCCCTTTTCACCGAGCGCGGCGACTCCGTACATGAAGCTGCGGCCGAGGAAACCGAAGCGCGCTCCACTTGCGAGGGCGCAGGCGATGTCGGGGCCGGAGCGCAGGCCGCTGTCGAGCATGAGGGTGGTGCGGTCGCCGAAACGCCGCACGAGCCGGGTCAGTGGCGCGATCGTTGACTCACCCGCGTCGAGCTGGCGTCCTCCGTGATTGGAAACGATGATCCCATCGACGCCGATCCCGAGCGCGGTCTCGACATCCTCCTCGCTGACGAGTCCCTTGACGACGAGTTTCCCTTTCCAGCGATCGCGCAGCGAGGCGAGCCTTGCCGGATTGAGGCGGCCGGAAAAGGTCCGGTTCATGAAAAGGCCGAGGTGTTTCATGTCGAGTCCGCCGGGCAGGTAGGGCTTCAGGGTGGCGAACTCCGGCACACCGGTGGCGAGCTGGGCGAAGGACCAGTGGGGCCGCGTCATCATCTGGGCGATGTTGCGCAGGGTCATCTTCGGCGGCATGGCGAGACCGTTGCGGATCTCGCGCGGTCGGTAGCCGAAGACGGGCGTGTCGGCGAGGATCACGAGCACGGGCAGCCCCGCCGCCTCGACGCGGTCGAGGATCTTGTTCCGCAGATCCTCCTCGACCGGATGATAAAGCTGGAACCAGGCCTTGCCGCCGGTGATCTCGGCGACGGTCTCGATGCTGGCGGTGGCCACGGTGCTGAGGATGAAGGGCAGGCCGTGTTTCGTCGCGGCCGCGGCGAGGATCTCGGTGGCGCGAGGCCAGATCATGCCCTGGAGGCCGATGGGGGAGACGCCGAAGGGCGCCTCGTAGGTCTCGCCGAAGAGTTGTGTCCTGAGATCCGCGCCCTTGAAGTCGCCGAGGTAGCGTGGCATCAGCCGCACCTCGCGGATCTCCTCGGTGTTGCGGCGCAGGTTGATCTCGGAGTTGCATCCGCCCTCGAGGTATTCGAGCACGAAACGCGGCAGACGACGGGCGCTGCGCTCGCGCAGGTGTTCGATCGAGGGAAAGCGGGGGTCGAAATGGTCTTCCATGTCGGGAGGGGGAAAACAGTGGGTTTGTCAGGTCACGGAATCGTTGGCAAGCATCTCAAGCAGATTCACCGCGCACGCCTCCGCAAAGACCTCATCGTTGATTGCGACATCCATTTCCACCAGCGGAATCGCGGGATCGAGATGGCGGCGAAGGGAACCGAAAAGCGCCGCATCGGCTTCCGGATCGTGAAAGGGCTGCCCCGGAGCCGAGATCAGACTGATCGCCCGCGCCGGAACAAGAACGCGGACGGGACCGGTCGAGGCGTTCACCTTCTCCGCGAGAATGCGGCCGAGTTCGTCGTTTTCCTCCGGCGTGGTCCGCATCAGGGTGACCTGGGGATTATGGGCATGGAAATTCCGTCCACCGAAGCGGAGCGGGATCGTGTCGCGGGCGCCGAAGTTGACCATGTCGAGGCATCCCGGCACGACGACGGCGGGGACTCCGGCGCGGGCGGCGGCCTCGAGTCGGTGGGGTCCGGCGGTGAGGACGCCGCCGACCAGTTCATCGGCCCACTCCGTGGTGGTGATGTCGAGGACGCCGCTGATGAGACCGTCTCCGATGAGGGTTTCCATGGTGCGGCCTCCCGTACCGGTGGCGTGGAAGACGAGCACCTCGTAGCCGGCACTTTCCATGACGGTCCTCGCCAGATCGACGCAGCGGGTCGTGTTGCCGAACATGCTCGCCGCGATGAGGGGGCGGTCTTCCGTGGATTCGGTCCACGCCGCATCGACCATTCCGGCGATGGCGGCGGAGGCCTGGCGGAAGAGGGGGCGGGAGACGCGATTCAGTCCTGACACATCGACAATGCTGGGAAACATCACGATGTCCTTGCCGGCAACGTAGGGGGCGGTGTGGCCGCTCGCCATCGTCGAGACCATCAGCTTCGGAAATCCGACCGGGAGGGCGCGCATCGCGGCGGTGCCGAGGGCGGTGCCGCCCCCGCCGCCGAGGGAAATGACGCCGTCGATGCGTCCCTCGGCCGCGATTTTCGCGAGGAGAACGGGCGCGGCTTCGCTCATCGCGGTGATGCAGGTGCCGCGGTCGCCGGTGGCGGCGAGCGCGGCGAGATCGATTCCGCCGACCGCGGCGACCTCGTCCCGGGTGATGTCAGGCCTGATCGTGGCGGGACCGCCCGTGCCGAGGTCGATCAGGACCGGTTCGTGCCCGAACTCGCGCAGGCGATCCGCGACGTAGGCGTGTTCCGCGCCTTTCGTGTCGAGGGTGCCGATCACCGCGATGCGTTTTCCGGGCATGTCACTTCGTTCGGTGAAGGGGAATCGATTTGAACTCGCGGGTCAGTTGCGTCAGCGACTCCTCGACCGCCATGCGTTCGAGACTGGAGGCACCGACAAAGCCGACCGCATCGGTACGTTCGTTGATGAAGGCGGCATCGGCGGGCGTCGCGATGGGACCGCCGTGGGAAAGGTAGATGACGTCGTCGCGCACCGATTTGCCAGCATCGATGATCGCCTGCGTCGCCACGGCGGCGTCCTCGAGTGACATCGCTGCGTTCGTCACGCCGATCGATCCGCCCACGGTGCAGCCGACGTGCGCGATGATGACATCGGCTCCGGCTTCGGCCATGGCCTTCGCCTCGGCGGGCGAGGCCACGTAGACGATCGTGAAGAGGTCCATGCGCCGGGCAAGGGCGACCGTTTCGATCTCCTTGTCCGTGCCCATGCCGGTCTCCTCGAGCTGCTGGCGGAAGGAGCCGTCGATGATGGTGTGGGTGGGGAAGTTGTTCATCCCCGAGAAGCCCATCGCCTTGACCTGTTGCAGCCAATGCCACATGCGGCGGCGCGGATCGGTGCAGTGGACGCCACAGATCACGGGGATCTCCTTCACCACCGGCAGCACCTCGAACTCCCCGATCTCCATGGCGGTGGCGTTGGCATCGCCGTAGCCCATGATTCCGGCGATGGAGCCATGGCCCATCATGCGGTAGCGGCCGGAGTTGTAGATGATGATGAGGTCGGCGCCGCCGCGCTCGATGAACTTGGCACTGATCCCCGTGCCCGCGCCCGCGGCGATGATGGCCTCGCCCCGCGCGAGCGTGTCGCGGAGCCGGGCGAGGACTTCCTCGCGAGTGTAGGGGTTTCCCACCCCGGTCCATGGATTTGGCATGCGGTTTCGGTATACCCGAAAAAATCGGGCTGCAATAGGGCAAATCCAGTTCGTATTCCCCAAGCCGCTCCGCTTTTTCAGGGGATTGAGGGAAATTCCGGACGTCGGAAAAGGCCGCCGGGTGGAATCCTGGCCGCGGGGTCCCCGGCTTTCCGCTCCTCGGCCTGTGCCCATATGCACCCGGAAGGGCGTGGCACGACCGAGGTCATCGGTTCATGCGCGTGATCCGCTTCCGGCCTACCAGTCGAATCGCACCATCCGCGGATGCGGCCCATATCGGTTCACCCGCCTCCGACCGGGAAGGAACGCGAGGGCAAGGGTGGTCGCGAGGGAGACGAGCGAGATGAGGTAAAGCAAGTTCGTGAGAATAGAGGCGATGACCGATCCCCGCCATTCGTCTTCGGGGACGAGCCCCGACAGATTGCCCAGCGCCACCGAGATCAACGGGAGGCTGCCGAACACCCAACTGAGCCCGAGGTCGTGTCCTCGCTTGACGGAAATGGGATGGAGAAAGACGGCCAGAAGCGCGATGGAAAAGTTCACGAACGGCGGACTCGGCGGCGCAGGATAGGTGCTGGAATAGACGGCGGCGAGGAGGAGCCCGGGGAAGAGGCAGGCCGCGGCGGCGCTGATCCAGAATTCCCCAACGGGCAGCCGGCCGTGGTAGGAGAAGAAATCCCTCGTCCGGCCGTAAACGACCTTCTGGTTTTCCGGGACGTCGAGTTTGTCCAAATTCAAGAGGATTTGGAATCCGCATTCACAACGGACCCGCGGTCCCATCCCGATCCGGCTCGCGGAGATCGTGTTCCGCACCCCGCAGACGGGACAATCCTTGACGAACGACATTCCCCGGAATCCCACTCGCGCGCCCCCGGAAAGAGCATCCCCGGTGTCCGGGCTACCGTGTTTTTCGCAGTTCCCCTCGGCGGAACGAAACGGGCCGGGGTTCATTTCGAAAAAATTTGACATTCTATCACCGTAGTGGATCAAAATCGACACGCAAACGGTTTCCCGCGCCGTCGCGACACGGCCGGTGTTTTCGGTTGCCTTGTCAGGATTTTGGAACTCAACGGCCCACGGCGGGAGCGGGTGTCTGCCGTCTTCAGCCGGCAGATGGCGCGATCGCGGTTTCGTTGGTATTTTGCCGATAATTCGGTCAGGATTTCCCCCTGAGCCGGGAATGACGCGGATGACAACGCTGCGGCCGTGGCGACCGACCTCTCCAGCGGTTCCGATCTTCGAAAGTCGCGGGCATCTCCGGTCTCGCCGCGCCGGCTCACCTCGGTTTTCGTCGTCCTCCCGGTCCCCGTCCCGGTTCCGGATAATCGATCGGTGTGCGTCTCCGGAACTCGCGCGGGGTCATTCCTTTGAGCTCGCGGAAACGGCGGTTGAAATTCGAGAGATTGTTGAAGCCACATTCCAGCGCGATTTCGGAGATGGGGCGGTTGGTCTCGAGCAATTGGCGGGAGACCTGGCCGACGCGGAGCTCGTGCAGATATTCGACGAGGGTTTTGCCGGTGTTCGCCTTGAAGAAGCGGCAGAAGGATTTAGGGCTCATCTTCGCAACCAAGGCGGCGCGCGCGAGTGTGATCGGATCGGCCCGGTGACGCCGAAGCCAGGCGAGGACTTCGTCGAGCCGCGAGATGTCGCTCGCCTTCAGCGAGGGTGAAAAGGCGGGACTGGCGAGCGGCCGCTTTTCCTCCGAGACGGCGAAGTGCTGGAGAAGACGCAGCAATTGCACGAAACGCTCGAACGGCGTCTGGGACTCCATCGCGAGGATCAGTTCCCCGGCCCGTCGCGCTGAGGCTCCGAAAAACTCGAACCCCCGTTCGGCGGCTTGGAGGAACTCGCGCACCGGCTGCATCTCGGGCTTGCGAAGGAGCCCTTCGCCCAGCGATTCGCGGGAAAATTGGATGACGGCCAGCGAGGGACAGGCGGGATCGCTCTCGTCGGGTTTTCCCGAATGCAGGGCGTGCGGAATGTTCGGCCCGTTCATGATCAGGGTCCCGCGGGTGAGACGCCCGATATGGTCGCCCGAGAGAAACTCGCCGGCGTGATCCTTCAGGGAAAGGAGGATGTCATACTCGGGGTGGTAGTGGTAGACCGGCCAGATATCGAGATCGATTTTGAAGACAAAGGCCTGGGTCGGACCGGTCGGAATGACTTCGAGGAGGGGGCGGGCCATGGCGGAATCGCGTGAACTGATTGGAAATCTACGCCAATTTGGTCCTATCTGCCAAACAAAGCGGGAAAATCGTATCAGTTTGTGTCCTTCCCGGATTTGTGGGTTCGACGGATGCGGGTGAAGTTTCGTATCGATGCTCAGGATGCGAAGCGTTGCGAACAAGGTGGGTCGGGCAAATCCCCGTGCAGGAAGGGCGGCATCGGCCGGTCTTTGCCTTTGGATCCTTTGCGGGATCGAAACGATGGGTGCCGGGTTCGCCTCGCCGGAGGAGGGAGTCCGTTTCTTCGAGGAAAAGATCCGGCCGGTCCTCGCGGAGAAATGTTATTCCTGCCACAGTGCCGGTTCGGAAAAGCTGAAGGGTTCGCTGCAGGTCGACCACCTTTCCCATCTCCTCGCCGGGGGCGACACGGGGCCATCGCTCGTTCCCGGCAAACCGGACGACAGCCTCCTCGTCGAGGCGATCGCCTACGGCAACCCCGACCTGCGCATGCCGCCGAAGGAGAAGCTTTCCGCCGCCGTGGTCGAGGATTTCCGCCGGTGGATCGCGGGCGGCGCTCCCTGGCCGGAGGAACCGGTCCCGCAGGCCGGCGAGAGCGATACGTTCGATCTGGAAGGGCGCCGCGCCCAACACTGGTCGTGGCGTCCCTTCGTGCAACCGGCCGTTCCCGCGGTGAAGGACGCGGCCTGGGTGTCGTCTCCGGTTGATGCCTTCCTCCTCGCGAAGATGGAGGCCGCCGGGCTCCGCCCCGCCGCACCCGCCGACGACCGCACCTGGCTGCGGCGGGTTTCCTTCGATCTCACCGGTCTGCCGCCGACGAAGGAGCAGATCGAGACTTTCCTTTCAGACCTCTCGAAAGAGCGCCGCGGAAAGGTCGTCGATGCCCTCCTCGCCTCGCCGCACTTCGGGGAAAAGTGGGCGCGTCACTGGATGGATCTCGTTCGCTATGCCGAGACGCACGGGCACGAGTTCGACTTCCCGATCGATCACGCCTTCGAATACCGCGATTACCTCATCCGCGCCTTCAATGACGACGTGCCCTTCGATCTCTTTGCCAAGGAACACATCGCGGGCGACCTCCTTGCGGATCCCCGCCGCCACGCGAAGGAGGGTTTCAACGAATCCGTCCTCGGGACCGGCTTCTGGTATCTGAACGAGGCGACCCACTCGCCCACCGACGTCCTCGCCGACGAATCCGACCACCAGGCCAACCAGATCGACGTCTACGGCAAGGCCTTCCTCGGGCTCACCGTCTCCTGCGCGCGTTGCCACGACCACAAGTTCGACGCGATCTCGACCGCGGACTATTACGCCCTCACCGGCTATCTCCACGGCAGCGCCCGCACCGAGCGGTCGATGGACCCGGGGGGCGCGCGCGCCGCGGCGGCGGCGAAGCAGCGGGAACTGCTCGCGAAGGCGGATGCAACCCTGCCGGAAGGTTCGCAAGCTCCGGCACGGGATGAACCCGACGCCGCCCTCTTCGCCGACTTTGAAAGCGCGGATCTTCCGCCCGGCTGGTCGATCGTGGGAGAAGCGTTCGCGCCGAGCGGGATCTCGCCGCGCTTCACGCTCGAAGAGGGGCGCACCCTGACCACACCCGGCACGGTCTCGAGCGCGCGCCTCGGCGAGGCCCACAGCGGCGTGCTGCGTTCCCCCACCTTCACGATCGGGAGCGACGTCATCCATGTCCGACTCCGCGCGCGCGGCGGGATGATGCGCGTCGTCATCGACAACTACCACATGGCGGTGCACCAGCCACTCCTCTTCCGCGGCACCATTCACAAGAATCCCGACACGAAGGGCGAATTCGCCTGGATGCGCTTCGACGCGGACCTGAAAAAATATCGCGGCCACCGAGCCTACCTGGAGTTCGTCGATCCGGGCGCGGGCTTTTACGAAGTCGATGAAATCCGCTTCGCCGACCCTGCGGGAACGGACGAGAACCCCGCTGTCGCCTTGCCTGCCGTCACGCCGGAAACGGAGGCCCTCCTCGCCGAGGGGCGCCGCCTCGCGAAGTCGCTGCCGCCCGAGCGCTTCGCCCTCACCATGGCCGAGGGCACGCCGGAAAATGCGCGGGTTTACGTCCGGGGCAGCCATCGCAGCCCGGCCGAAGAGGTGCCGCGCCGCATCCTCACCGCCCTCGGGGGGCGCGAGGGAAACCGTCTCGTCCTCGCCGAGGAAACCGTCTCCCCGGAGAATCCCCTCACCGCGCGCGTCGCCGTGAACCGGATCTGGCATCACCTCTTCGGACGCGGTCTCGTCGCGAGCGTCGATGACTTCGGGCCGATGGGTCAGGTCCCTTCGCATCCGGAACTGCTCGACTGGCTCGCCAATGACTTCGTCGCGAACGGATGGTCGCTGAAGCGCACCCTCCGGAAGCTCGTCCTGACGAACGCCTACGCCCAGGCCTCCGTGCCCCATCCTGACATTGACCTGAATCTCCTCGCCACGGCCGACCCGACCAATCTGCTGCTTCATCGCATGCCCGTGCGCCGGCTCACCGCCGAGGCGATCCGCGACCATCTCCTTGCCGTTTCCGGATCGCTCGACGGAAAGCTTTACGGTCCGTCAGTTCCGACCTTCCGGACCGATTTCATGACCGGCCGCGGTGCTCGTCCCAGCGGACCGCTCGACGGGAACGGTCGACGGACGATCTACGGGTCGATCTACCGGAACTTCCTCCCGCCGCTCCTCATGACCTTCGACATGCCGAATCCCTTCGGCCCGAAGGGTGCCCGCAGCGTCTCGAACGTCCCGGCCCAGGCGCTCGCCCTGATGAACGATCCCTTCGTGACCGACCAGGCGAAGAAGTGGGCCACCCGCGTCCTCGCCGAACCCGGTCTCGACGATGGGGCCCGCGTTGCCCGCATGGTCGAGGCCGCCACCGGCCGCGAGCCTGACAAAGCCACCCTCGGCTCCCTCGCGGCCTTCCTCGACCAGCAGTCAACCCTCTACGGAATCCGGGACGGCAGGGTCTGGTCCGACTTCGCGCATGCGCTTTTCAATTCGAAGGATTTTATCTTCGTTCGGTGATGCTTGGGCGAATCACGCAGTAAAAGGTGGGAAGGTAAAAAGTAAAAGGTTTTCACGAAGAGAACGCTCAACACAAAACGCATCCCCGAAAACGTAGCCTTTCATTTCATCCAACGCCAACATCGCTCCCTCTACTTTTTACCTTTTACCTTCCCGCCTTTTACGGAGCGAAGCGCCCCCCCACCTTTTTCCGCGCGCGAAGCGCGCCTCCCCATGCACTGCCAACGATTCCAACCCGCCCCGTTCTCGCGCCGCGACCTCCTCCGCCGCTGCGCGCTTGGATTCGGCGGTGTCGCCCTTCAGGCCCTCATGCACGAGGAAGCGATGGCCGCCGTCTCATCGCTCCCGTCGGGTCCCCTTGCTCCGCGCACCCCGCACTTCGCTCCGCGGGCGATCAACGTGATCTTCCTCTACATGGACGGCGGTCCCTCGCAGGTGGACACGTTCGACTACAAGCCGCATCTCGAGAAATATCACGGCCGCGATCCCCGCGAGGTCATCGGCGAGCTCGCCCCGACGCAGTTCGACAATGTCGGCAAGGTTCTCAAGAGCCAGTGGGCCTTCAAGCAGCGCGGCCGGAGCGGCGCGTGGGTGAGCGATCTTTTTCCCCACCTCGCCGATCCCGAGGTGATCGATGAGATCGCCTTCATCAAGTCGATGACCTCGAAATTCTCCGAGCACACCTCGGCGAATTATTTCCTCCACACCGGCAGCGGTCTCCAGGGGCGTCCGAGCATGGGCGCGTGGCTGGGCTACGGCCTCGGCACGATGAACCGCAACCTGCCGGGCTTCGTCGTCCTCAATGGCGGTCTCATTCCCCCGGGTGGACTCGATTGCTTTGGATCCGGATTTCTTCCCGCCGCCTACCAGGGTTCGGTCTTCCTGCCGCGCGAGCAGCCCATCGCCAACATCCGCCCCGGCGAACCGAAGCCGGAGTTGCAGAAGAACAAACTCCGTCTCATCTCCCAACTCGACCAATCCGTCCTCGCCGCGAGCGGCCAGGATCCGCAGATCGAGGGCATGATCGGCAATTACGAGACCGCCTTCCGCATGCAGTCCTCGGTGCCGGAGCTGACGGATCTCACCGGCGAACCCGAGTCGGTGAAGAAACTCTACGGACTCGACGCCGAATACGAGAATACCCGCACCTTCGGACGGCAGTGCCTCCTTGCCCGCCGCCTCGTCGAGCGCGGGGTGCGCTTCATCGAACTGACCTGCCCGAACGGCAACGGTGACCGCTGGGACCAGCACGGCAATCTCTTCGACGGCCACACCAAGAACTGCAAGACGGTCGACCAGCCCATCGCGGCGCTCATCAAGGACCTGCGCCGCACCGGACTGCTCGACTCCACCCTCATCGTCTGGGCCGGCGAATTCGGACGCACCCCCTTCGCCCAGGGGGCGGACGGACGCGATCACAATCCCTTCGGCTTCACCGTCTGGATGGCGGGCGGCGGGGTGAAGGGCGGCGTCAGTGTCGGCGCGACCGACGAGTGGGGCTACAAGGCGGTCGAGGACCGCTTCGAGATGTACGATCTCCATGCGACGATGTTGCACCTTCTGGGGATCGACCACACGAAGAGCACCTTCCGCTTCAGTGGACGCGACATGCGACTCACCGACGTGCACGGCCATGTCATCCACGCGGTGGTGGGGTGAACGGCCTCCTTGGTGAGCTCAGGCGTAGAGGCCGTGTTCCCGGCAATAACGAAACACGCCGGACGGGAGCCAATCCCGGTGCCCGGCGAGGTCGGCGCGGATCGCGGTCGAGGAGGCGCGGTGGGCGAAAGGAATCGCGGTCCGGCGCCAGCCGGGGCGATCCCGCACGGCCTCTCCTTCCCGCGTGAACACGAGAAAGTGGAGGAGTTCCCGGAGAATCTCCGGTTCAGCCCATTGGTCGATCTGTTCCCACTGGTCGGTGCCGAGGATCCAGCACCACTCCGTCCGTGGGAAGGCGGTCGAGAAGTGCTTCGCGGTTTGCCACGAGTAACTCGGGGCGGGGCGCTCCAGTTCAAAACTTGAAACCTCGGCCCAGTCGAACCCGCTCTCGCGCAGGGCGATCTCGAGCATCTCGCCCCGCTGTGAGGCATTCGCCACGGTTCCCTTCTTGAAGGGCGAAACGGCCGCGGGCATGAAGACGACCCGGTCGAGACCGGCCACGGTGCGGGCCCGTTCCGCCATCGCGAGATGTCCGCGATGGACCGGATCGAAGGATCCGCCGAAGATCGCGGCTCGGTTCGGGGAAATTGGCGGCGTGGGCGCGCTCATCGGTTCACATTACCGCGAAGTTTCCGTCTCCGCCATTCGCGCGACGTTCCTTTTCCCACTCGATGAAACGCTCGATCCCGTCGCGCAGCGGCACGCTCGGCGGACCGAGGACCCTTCGGCACTTCTCCGGATCGAAGGTCTTCGACCAGGCCAGTAGGCCGACTCCGTAGCAGGTGATGGGCGGTTCTTTCGACGGGGCGAAGGTCCGGTAGGCCCATTCGACGATCCTGGCGACGCGCATCGCCTTCGCCAGCGGCACGTCGCGTCCCGCCGGGGGCAGTCCGAGACGCTCGAACAGCTCGGCGAGGAGGGGCCCCATCACGACGGGCTCGTGGTTGGTGAGGTTGAAATCACCCGTCACCGCGGGGTCGAGGGCGGCTCGGAGGAGGTAATCCGAGAGCGTGTCGATGTAGATGAGGTCGCCGACGGCGGGAGGTCCCGGCCGGGTGATCGAAATCATGCGCCCCTCCGCCGCGGCACGGAGGATGCGGGGGAAGAGCACGGTGTCGCGCGGGCCGAAGACGGCCCGGGGCCTGACAATACAGCAAGCCCCGTGATACCCGCGCACGAGCTGCTCCGCCTCGTGTTTGGTCCGCGCGTAATGGTTCACATAGTCCGGTCCGATGGGCGTGTCCTCGCGGATGTCGAACTGGTCGCCCTCCCGGTAGTAAACCGAGCTTGAGGAGACGAAGACCAGCTTTCCCACTCCTCGGTTCGCGCAAAAGTCGAGGACGTGCCGGGTCGCGAGGACGTTCTGCCGGCGGAATTCATCGAGGCTTCCCCACGGCGAGGAACGGGCCGCGGCGTGGATGACGACGTCGGGCGTCCAGTCGAGGCGGAGGGGTTCGGTCAGGTCGGCGCGCACATAGCCCGGCAGGTCGCTCTTGCGACGCCCGAGCCCGCGGATCTCGAGATCTTCGCGAGAGGCATGGCGCAGGCAGAAGGAACTCCCGACAAATCCCGACGCGCCGGTGACGAGGATCCTGGTTTTCATTCCGGTTGGGCGAGGCAGCGGATGCGCTTCTGCTTCTCCGCCGAAGGTTGATCGATCCAGGGGAGAAAGACAATCCCGGGCGCGCCGAGTTCGTTCCGCGCGGCGATGGCGAGGAGGGCCGACGCGACTTCTTCCTCGTGCCCTCCCTGCATCCGCAACTCCCAGCGCATCCCGTGCTGCTCGACGCGATAACGATCGGGCGGCCGGTCGAGGGAATAGATGGCCTGGCGCACGAGGTCGGGAAAAACCGGGGCGAGCGCTCCGTTCCGCCCGGGCAACCACAGCACCTCCTCGGCCCGCCCCTCGATGGCACGGAGGGTCGTCGTTCGGCGGCCGCAAGGACAGGGCGTGGGATCGAGAATGAGGACGTCGTTGAGACGGTGGCGGACGAACCACTGGGTCGTGCGCGAAAGGTCCGTGATGACCGGGTGGAACCGCTCCCGCGCGTCGTCGATCCAGAGTCGCTCGATGTGGAGGGTTTCCTCGTTGAGGTGGATGCGCCCGGCGCGGCAGGAAGACCCGAGAAAACCCTCGGTCGCCTGATAGACCTCCGCGACCCTGACCGACGCCCATTGCTCGACGAGGGTCCGGTCGCGCTGGTCGAGGACTTCGGCCACGGAGATGACCTGGCGCGGACGCACCGGCGGCGAGGCCTTCGCGATTTCGGCGAGAACCGTGGCCGGGGCGATGAGGACATCGGGAGGAGCGGCGGCGAGACCGGCAATCAATTCCGGAAAGGGCCTCGTCAGGTCGTAGTAATCGAAGCGGACCCGCCGGCTCGCGAGGGTCGTGTAGAGATTGCTGCTCGCCCGGAGAAAGAAGGCGAGCCGGAGCGGCCGGGCGAAGGGATTGAGAATCTGGCGGAGCGAGTCCGGTTCGAGGGTGCGGGCGAACATCTCCCCGGCCCAGCGGCAGCGTTCGGGGCACCCCACGAGGAAGACGTGGCGGGTGCCCGACGTGCCTGAGGAAAGGCCGACGGTCACGCCACCGGGCAATTCCGGGCGGAAGTCCCGTTCGCGCTCGGCACGAAGGGCGGCCTCGGTGGCCTCCGCGAGGGAAAATCCGTGGCGGTTCAGCACCTCGAACCGGGCGAGGAATTCGGGCTTTGTCAGGATGGGAATCTCGTCCCGGTCGCGGTAAAAGGGACACTCACGCCGGACCTTTTCAAGAAAGCGGCGGTGCATCCGTTTGCGCGCGCGGGGGTCGGGACCGGGAAGCCACCGGGTCCTGACAAAGTGCCAGAGAATGAGGAGCCGGTCACTCACAGCGAAGGGTCCTTTGTTCCGCCAGGACCGCCCAGGTCGTGGCGCAGTGCGAGGGGATGATCCGGGGGGCTCCCGGCGCGGCGAAGAGATCGCAGAGGGCCCCGAAGGTGGCTCGATAGCGGGCGGCATCGGCGAAGAGCGAATGGGCGAGGCGAGAGGGCGGACGCCGTTCCCGCAGCCCCTCGATCTTCCAGCAGGCGTCGGCGACGAGAAAGGTCCCGCCCGCCCCTTCCGCCGCGAAGCCGAGGCCGAGCTGCGATTCGGTGTGTCCGGGCAGGTCGATCACGATAAGGCTGCCATCGCCGAGGAGATCGAATCCCCGGCGAAAGGCTCCCCAGGCAGGCGGCAGGTCGATCGGTGGCAGCGCCTCCGCCCACGTGACGCGGTTTTCGAAGTCCGCCGGGAGCAGATCCGCGAGGAAGGCGCGCCGCACCCGCCCGAAACGACTCCGGCGACGGTTGGCTGAATACTCCGGCCGCATCGCGACGAACCGGGCCGAGGGAAAGTCGCGCAAGCCGGCGATGTGGTCGGCGTGGAAATGCGAGATGATGACCGTGGAGACATCCTTCACCGAAAATCCCCGCGCCTCGAGCTGCACGTGCAATTCCTCCTCCGGGTCGAGACGCTCCGGAGTGACGGTCCGGTAGAGGCACTCGGGGAACCGGCGGGTCGCCTCCCGGAAATGCCGCGAGTAGCCGGTGTCGTAGAGCATGAGGCCCTCGCGGGGATGTCCGATTAGGCCGACGAGGGCGGGAAATTCGATCGACTTCCACCGCCCCCCGCGCATCGCGACACATTCGGGATGGCTGCAATGACCGACCCTGAGCAGCTCGAACCGGACCGGGGTGGAGAGGGCGGCGGTCATGACCTCAATAGACCAGGACGATGCCCCCGAGGGAGACTCCGGCACCTGAGCCTAACAAAAGCACCTTGTCGCCGCGTTCCAGTCCGTGGCGGTGCCTCGCGAAATGCAGCGCCGTCGGCAGCGAGGCCCCGACCTGGTTGCCGAATTCCGCGAAGACATCGACCATCCGGCCGTCATCGAATCCGAGCCTCTTCGCGACGTGATCGAGGGCGAGGCGGCTCGCCTGGTGGGGGATGAAACAGGCGAGGTCGCGTTGCACCAGTCCGGCCGATTCCAGGAGATCCGCGACGAACCGGGGTAGTTCGCGGGCGACGAGGGCGAAGAGCGGACGCCCGTTCATCTCGAAGAGCGCCTCGCTGTGTTCCGGCATGCCACGGCGGTGGAAGCGGGATCCTCCCGACCGGATCCGGCACAGTTCGACGCCCTCGGGTAAGGTGATGCTTTCCGATGCCAGCAGGAGGGAAGGTTCCCCATCGCGCGATTCGCGGATGACGACGGCGGCGGCTCCGTCTCCGAAGAGGCCGTTGTCGCGGAGATTCCGGTAATCGGTCGTGTAGCTGGCGATGTCCGACGACACGATGACGACGTTCCGGTAGCGCCCCGCGCCGATCGCGCAGGAGACGAAGTCGAGGGCGTGGAGAAAGGAAAGGCAACTCGCCCCCACGTCGAGCGCGGAGACGCGGTGATCGCGTGCTTCCGGGAGCTCGGCGAGGACCATGGCGGCATTGAAGGGCAGGGCCTGGTCCATCGTCGCGGAGGCACACACGAGGCAGTCGATTTCCTCCCATGGAATCCCGGAATCCGCGAGGGCTTCGCGGACCGCGGCCGCGGCGAGCCCGGACGCGGTTTCGTCGACCGCGGTGTGGCGTTTTGCGATCCCGGTGATGCGTTCGCTTTCCCCCGCGGGCAGTCCAAGCCGCGCGTCGAGCTCCGCGGCCGTCAAGATCGTGTCCGGAACGGCCACGCCGGTTCCGGCAATCGCGATGGGAAGGGAACGGCGCATTGGGTCACGCAACCGACGGAGTGCTCCCGCTTCAACCTGAAAATGAGCGGGCGGGAGGATTTGTCCGCGCTTCACTCCTCGAACACGAAGGTTCCGAACGACCCCGGAACATGGAAATCCGGCTTTTCCGTTCCGGGGTGGATCCAACTGATCCAGTCCTGGATCGTTCCCTCCGGTCCGCGCGAAAACTCGGCCCGGTAGACGCCCGCGGTCATCTGCGATCCCTGCAAACACCCGAGATCGCGCAGCACCGTCAGCGGGATGCGCCCGTCGACCCGGTAGCCTCCGTCGAAGAAGGAGCCCGTGAATTGCAGACCCGGGAACCGCCAGGTGGGGTCGAACTTGCGATGATAGATCGCTTCGTAGTCATAGACGCCGCCGCGCGGGTCCATCTCCGCCCCGTAATAGGGCGTGGTGAGGTCAGGCGTGGTCGCGAAGAACAGTTCGACCCGGTCGGAACCGAGGACAGCTTCGCCCGGATCTTCCGATGGATCGAGCACGAGATCGGCGTCATCGACCTCGAAGCGGAAGGTAAAGGTCGTCCCATCCGCCACCGCCCGGAAGTGCGTGCGCGGGCAGGGGCGATCGATCCAGGGAAACTGGAAATCGTCGAGCAGGTTCCCCTCACCGGGGTCGAGGGACGGGGAGAAACGGACGCGGTAGGTCTTCATCGCAACCAACCTAGCGAAGGTCGCGAAACAGGGCAAGGTCGGTGATGCGGGGCCTTTGCGCAAAACGGGGCGTTCGGATATGCACCGCCCGTTGCGGGAAAGGCCTGGGCCGAGCGCCTGTAAAGTCCGCGCTTGCAGAGCGCGGGCCGCTCCCCGGGTTGGGAGTGTCCGGGACGCGGGCGTCATTCGCCGCCGGGAACCCGCTCGACGCGGTAGAGGTCGGTCCGCCGCTGGCGGAGGTTCCGCACGCTGCCACGACGATGGAGATCGTCGAGGTGACCGAGGTCGAGGTCGGCGACGAGGGCGGTCTCGAGTCCCGCCGGAGCCTCGGTGACGATCGCGTTTTCGGGAAAGGCGTAATCACTCGGAGAAAAGATGGCCGAGCGGGCGAATTGGAAATCCATGTTGGCCACGCCGGGGAGGTTCCCGACGCTGCCCGCGGCGACGACGTAACATTCGTTCTCGATGGCGCGGGCTTGGGCGCAATAGCGCACCCGGTGGTATCCCGAGGCGGTGTCGGTGCAGAAGGGGACGAAAAGGATTTGCAGGCCCTCCATGGCGAGAAGCCGGCCGAGTTCGGGGAACTCAACGTCATAGCAGATGAGGATGCCGACTTTTCCCGAGTCGGTCTCGAAGACGCGAAGGCTGTCGCCGCCGCTCATCCGCCACTCGCTCTCCTCGCTCGGGGTGGCGTGGAGTTTGCGCTGTTCCTCGATGGTGCCGTCGCGACGGCAGAGATAGACAACGTTGTAGAGCCGGTCGCCTTCGACGAGAGGCATGCTGCCGGTGATGATGTTGAGTCCGCGCGAGGCGGCCTCGCGGGAAAAGAAGTCGCGGGTGGGAAGGGTGAGGTCGGCGAGTTGGCGGATTGCGGCGGCGGCACCCGCGGTTTTCCAAGGTGCCATGAGGGGGGCGTTCACGTATTCGGGGAAGCAGACGAAGTCGGCGCCATAGCCGGCCATGGCCTCGAGGAAAAAGGCGGCATGGTCGAAGAACTCCGAGGGTCCGGCCATGGGCCGCATCGCGAGCTGGACGACGCCGACGCGGACGCGGCGGAGGGAGATGTCAGGGTTCATGGGGCACGGGGGAAGGTTCACGAGACGGGAAAGAGGGTCATTGATAGTGGTATCTCGCTTGGGCAACTTGGATGATTTGGTCGGATACCCGATACACGAGGCGATGTTCTTCCGTGATACGGCGCGACCAGAATCCCGAAAACGAGTGTTTGAGTGGTTCCGGTTTTCCGATTCCCTCATAGGGATCGGCCCGGCCGATGTCTTCGAGAAGTTGGTTGATCCTTTTGAGGATCTTCCGGTCGTGCTGCTGCCAGAAAAGATAATCTTCCCACGCGCGCGACGAAAACTGGATGGTCATGAAGGCAGATCCCCGAGGCTCTTGACCACGCCTCCTCCTTTTTCGAGTTCGGCGATCGATTCGGAAAGACGTGCGGCATTGGCCGGGGACCGCAGCAGGTAGGCGGTCTCCTGGAGGGATTCGTAATCCTCCAGAGAGAGAAGGACCACCGAATGGCTTCGCTTCCGCGTGATGATCACGGGATCGTGATCCTCGCAGACCCGCTCCATCGTCGCGGCCAGATTTTCCCGTGCTGCGGTGTAGGATATTGCCTTCATGCTGGACAGGATATTGTCCAGACGAAGGGCTGTCCAACGGATTTTGATCCGGGGCAGCGTTCCCGAGGATCGACCCGGGGCGGAGAAGCAGGGCCGCGTCTTTGCAAACCCGCTACACCAAGGGAGGGCTGCAGTCTCTCAGCCGAAGAGCTGCCGGATGCGGCGGCAGACTTCCTCAACGTTCGCCCGCGAATTGAACGCGGAGATGCGGAAGTAGCCCTCGCCCGCCGCTCCGAAACCGGAACCGGGAGTGATCACGACGTTGGCTTCGTTCAGCATCTTGTCGAACATGTCCCAGGAGGTCAGTCCGGCGGGGCAGCCGACCCAGACGTAAGGGGCGTTGACGCCGCCATAGACAGGGAGGCCCGCCGCAGTGCAGGCTTCGCGCAGAAGCTTGGCGTTGCCCATGTAGCCCTCGATGAGGGCGGCGACCTGGGCCTTCCCGGCCTCGGAGAACACGGCGGCGGCCCCCTTCTGCACGGGGTAGCTGGCGCCGTTGAACTTGGTGCTGTGACGGCGCGACCAAAGGGGGTGGATGGCCTGTTCCTTGCCGTCGGCGGTGAATCCCTTCAGGGTCTTGGGGATGACGACGGAGGCGCAGCGCACCCCGGTGAAGCCGCCGTTCTTGGAGAAACTGCGGAACTCGATGGCGCAGTCGTGCGCGCCCTCGATCTCGAAGATGGAGCGGGGCAGGGCGGGGTCCTGGATGAAGGCCTCGTAGGCGGCGTCGTAGAAGATGATGGCCTTCTCCCGGCGCGCATAGGCGACCCAGGCCTCGAGCTGTTCCCGGGTGGCGGTGGCTCCGGTGGGATTGTTCGGGTAGCAGAGGTAGACGAGGTCGACGTGCCGGTCCGGGATGGCGGGGACAAACCCTTTCTCCGGAGAGCACGGCAGGTAGACGAGTCCGGCGTAGGCGCCGCTCTCATCGGCGTCACCGGTGTTCCCGATCATGACATTGGTGTCGACGTAGACGGGATAGACGGGATCGGTGATGGCGATGATGTTGCCGGGGCCGAAGATGTCGAGGATGTTGCCGGTGTCGCACTTCGAGCCGTCCGAGATGAACACCTCGTCGGCGGAGATGCCGAGCCTGGCATACTGGTTCGCGACGATGGCCTCGCGGAGGAAGGCATAGCCCTGTTCGGGGCCGTAGCCCTTGAAGGTGGCGGAACTGCCGAGCTCGTCGATCGCCTCGTGCATGGCGTGGCGGCAGGCCTCCGGGAGGGGCTCGGTGACGTCGCCGATGCCGCAGCGGATGAGGCGCTTCGCGGCTTCCGGATTGGCTTCGTTGAAGGCGGTGACGCGCCGGGCGATCTCGGGGAAGAGGTAACCGGCCTTGAGTTTGAGAAAATTGTCGTTAATGCGTGCCATGGGGGCGTTCGTGAGTTTTAATTCGGGGACTTATAGAGGTTGAAGATGAGCCCGGAGCAACGCCTTTTTTCCCCGCGGACCGATTTTCTATCGATCCTTTGCGCCGGGATCGTCGCCCTTGGCACCGCCGCCGACGAGCCGATCCGTCGCGGCGAGCGCTTCGAGATCGCGGAGGGACGCCTTTCCCTGATCCTTCCCGACGGCTGGCAGAAGACCGATCTCAATGCCAAGGACGTGGTCGCCGGATACGCGACCCAGGACAACCGCAGCTCGCTCTTCATCCGCGAAATGGATACGGTCCAGGCCGGCGGGATGCAGGAAATCCTCGACGCGACGATCGCAAACTACGAGGCGACCTTCGAGGTCAAGGACGTGGCCGAATCGAAGACCGGAGACGTCGTCGGAAAATCCCGGAAATGGCCGGCGATCTACACCGCGGTCGAGGCCACCGTGAAAAAGGGGGAAGAGACCTTCGAGATGCGCTTCCACCTCTTCCTTTTCGACACCGGGTCGAAGCTCTACCTCGTCCAGGCGAGCACGACGAAGCCGATCCGGGAGTCGCGTGAAAAGCAGATCTTTGAATTGCTGCGCTCTCTCGTTGCGAATTCCTGATCCGCGGCCAGACTGCGGCAAACTGTTTCCAGATGCCGGAGCGTCCCCCCATCCAAGCCGTCGGCCGGGTCGTCGAGATCCTCGAGCCCGGCCGTCTCTACCGCGTCGAGATGGCGAACGGCTACCGCGCCTACGCGGTGATCGAGCGGAAGGGGCCCCGCCCGCCCGAAGGAGTCGATCCGTTGGGAGCGATGGTCGAGCTGGACTTCTCCCCCTACGACATGAGCCGCAGCCATCTCACCGCCTGGCTCCCGGCGACCGCGCCAGCTTCGCTGGATTCCTGACTTTTTACCTTTCACGTTCCCACCTTTTACCGCCCCAGGCGATGGCCCTGCTCGAAGTCCGCGACCTCAAAACCTGGTTCCACACCCGCGACGGGATCGTGCGTGCGGTCGATGGCGTCTCGTTCGACGTCGAGGCCGGCCAGACCGTGGGCATCGTGGGGGAATCGGGTTCGGGAAAGTCGGTGACCTGTTATTCGTTGCTCGGGCTGATCCCGATGCCTCCCGGCCGGATCGAGGGGGGGGAGGCCCGCTTCGACGGGGTTGATCTTCTGAAACTGCCCGAGCCCGAATTGCGCCGGATCCGCGGACGCCGCATCGGATTCATTTTCCAGGATCCGATGACCTCGCTCAATCCCTACCTGCGGATCTCGACGCAGCTCATCGAACCGCTCGTGCTGCATCTGGGTCTTTCCAAAAGCGAAGCCCTCGAACGGGCGATCAGTGAACTCGCCGCCGTCGGCATCCCTGATCCCGCGAGCCGCATTCATTCCTATCCGCACGAGTTCTCCGGCGGCATGCGGCAGCGCGTCATGATCGCGATGGCGCTCGTGACACGACCCGAGATCCTCATCGCCGATGAGCCGACCACGGCCCTCGACGTGACGATCCAGCGGCAGGTCCTCGACCTGATCAAGGCGCGCCAGCGGGAACTCGGCACCGCGGTCATCTTCATCACCCACGATCTCGCGGTGGTCTCGGAGGTCTGCGATGATGTGAACGTAATGTATGCGGGCCGCTTCGTGGAGCGCGCCCCGGTGCGGGCGCTCTTTGAGACGCCGCGCCATGCCTACACCCGCGCCCTGCAGCGTTCGATCCCGGCGATGCAGGAGAAGGGACGCGAACTCTACACGATCCCAGGCCTGCCCCCGAATCTCGCGCGCGAGATCCCCGGCTGTGCCTTCGCGCCGCGATGCGCGACGAACGAGGGGAGTCCCGCCCATGCCGCGAAGCGGCCCGAACTGGTCGAGGTCGGCGCGGCGCACTGGGTGCAGGATTGCGCGGGGTGTCTCGCAGGGTGAGGACGGTCGTGGCGCGATCCGGTCCCCGGTCGATCGGATTATTTCCTTGTCCCATTTTCACGGATTCCCCAAGCTCTCGGGAACGTGATACGGTGCCCCATGGATCTCCCCAACCTCACCCGTCGACAAATGCTCCAGGCCGGAACCCTCGGAGCTCTCAACCTCGGCGTGCCCGGGCTCGTGATGGGCACCGACAAGCTCGACGCCTCGGGTAAGGCGGTGGCCTCCAAAAAGTCGTGCATCTTCATCCTGCTCTGCGGCGGTCCCAGTCACCTCGACACCTGGGACCTGAAGCCGGACGCCCCCTCCGAGATCCGAGGACCCTACAAGCCGATCCGGACCAAGGTGCCGGGCATGCAACTGAGCGAGCTCCATCCCAAGCTCGCCAAGGTGACCGATCAGTTCTGCCTGATCCGCTCGATGCATCATCCCGGGCCTATCTCCAACCATTTCGACGCGATGCACAATCTGCTCAGCGGGCAGTATGTCGAGCGGGTGCAGCAAGGCGTTCCCGACGATGCTCCCTACATCGGCTCGGTGGTGTCCAAACATCTTCCGAGCGAGCGCAATCTGGTGTCCAACGCCTGGCTCATCAAGTGCGTCGGACCGTCCGTCTTCTGTGCGCCGAACATCGGTCTGGGCGGTTATCTGGGGTCCACCTACGCCCCGGTCTTCGTGGGTTCGGCCGAGAATCATCCGGCCATGCCCGGTTTCAAGCCGCCCGAGGTCTACGACCGGGTCGACCCAAAGCGCCTCGGGAGCCGGCACGATCTCCTCGGGCAGCTCGAGTCCGACGTCCTTGCCAACCAGCCGCTCGGCAAGGATTGGGATGTCTTGCGCGAAAAAGCCTTCGACGGTCTGACCCGCGCCGAGGGACGGGCCGCCTTCGAACTCGACCGCGAGCCCTTGGCGGTGAGGGAACGCTATGGAATGCATCCGCTCGGCCAGAATCTGCTCCTGGCCCGGCGCATGGTCGAGGCCGGCGTTCGCTTCATCACTGTGAACGGTTGGACCGGAGCGGCCCCGGGTGCCGGCGGCGGTCCGCCCGCCTCCAGTTGGGACATGCACGGCGGGAGCATGGGAATGGGGGACGCCTTTGGCTCGGGCTCCTACGGCATGGGCTGGTGTCTCCCTCGTCTCGACGAAGCGCTCTCCGCCCTGCTCACGGACCTCAAGGAACGTGGCCTTCTCGACGACACCCTCGTCGTCGCGGTGGGCGAATTCGGGCGCTCTCCCAAGATCGCCACGAAGGGCCCTCCCGGTCGGCTCCATTGGCCCCAATGTTTTTCCGCCATCATGGCCGGCAGCGGGATTCGGGGTGGCGCGGTCTACGGCGAATCGGACAAGATCGGCTCGGAACCGGCCTCGGATCCGGTCACGGCGCAGGATCTCCACGCCACCATTCTCCACGCCATGGGGGTGCCCCTCTTCGATCCCACGCTCAACACCGGACTCGCCAAGCCGCAATTCTCCACCGGCAGGCCGGTGATGGCACTCTTCGGGTGAACCGCAGGACGGGCCGTGCCGGGAAGTTCCGTTGACTTCCGTAAAGTTGTAAATTACAATTTTACGTATGAAATCGACGGTGATCAGTTCCACCGAGGCCGCGCGTCATTTGGGCGATTATCTTGCCAGAGTGAAACACAAGGGAGAGCACTTCGTTCTTACCAAGAACGATCAGCCGATCGCGGAACTTTCTCCGGCTGCAGGATCCCGCCGTGCAACCTGGGCCGAAATGGTGGCGGTCTTGGGGCGACTGCCGCTCGATCCCGGTTTCGCGGATGACCTTGAAAGGGTGAATGAGGTGGATCAAGCCGAGGCTGACCCATGGGCTTGATTCTCGACACTTCGGCAATTGTCGCCTGGGAACGCGCGCAGCAGGCGAGATGTGACGTTTCCCTCGATGGCAACGAGGAACTGGTGATGCCGGCCGTCGTCTGGGCCGAAGCTCTGGCCGGAGTTCGCTTGGCTGATTCGGCAGCGAAAGCAGCCCGTCGGCTGGCTCGATTGGAGGCGCTGCGTCGGCTCATGGGGGTCGAGCCCTTCACGGCCGAGACGGCGGAACATCACGCGGACATTGTTGCGGAACTGACCCAAAGCGGGACGATGATCCCCCAGAACGACATTGCCGTGGCGGCCACGGCGAGGCTCCTCGGTTGCGGGGTGTTGGTCGGGCCGAGGGACGAGATGCATTTCCGAAGAATCGCGGGACTTGAGGTGAGGGTGCTGTCGACCGACACTTCGGACGTTTGAAGCCATCGCCCATGTCCTACCTCGAACTCAAGAACCTCAGCCGCCATTTCATCCGTCGCGAGGGATGGCCGATTCCGCGGAAGACGCTGCTGAGGGCGGTGGACGGGGTTTCCCTTTCGATCGAGAAGGGGGAGATCCTCGGACTCGTCGGGGAGAGTGGTTGCGGGAAGTCGACCCTTTCGAAACTGGTCATGCAATTGCTCGCGCCGACCTCGGGCAGTGTCATGCTCGAGGGGGAACGCCTCGCCGACCTGCCCGCGGCGGAGATCCGGAAGCGCCGGCGCGATTTCCAGATGATCTTCCAGGATCCCTACGCATCGCTCAATCCGCGGATGACGGTTTACAGCACCCTCGCCGAGGCGATCCTGACGCGGCGCACGGAGCTGAAGGGGGATCGTTCCGCGCTTGAGGCGGCGGTGGCGGCGCTGATGGAGCGGGTCGGTCTCGACCCCCGCTTCCTCCGGAAGTATCCGCATGAGTTTTCCGGCGGCCAGCGCCAGCGCATCGCGATCGCCCGCGCCCTCGGGCCGGAGCCGAAGCTGATCCTCGCCGATGAGCCGGTCTCGGCGCTCGATGTCTCGATCCAGTCGCAGATCCTGAACCTGCTCCTGAAGCTGCGCGACGAACTCGATCTGACGATGATCTTCATCTCGCACGACCTCTCCGTGGTCCGTTACCTCGCCGACCGCATCGCGGTCATGGAAAAAGGCAGGATCGTGGAAGTCGCGGAGGCCGGTGAGCTCTTCGCGAACCCGCAATCCGCTGCGGCGCGCAACCTCCTCAATGCGATCCCGAAGATCCGCTACGGGGTCGGGGCGGCCTGACCGCGGGGTGCGGATGAACCCGGTGCGAAGGGACGCGGAGACTTCCGCCGGCAGGTGTCGGGCGGCCCCCCGGATCGAGGGAAGATCGCGGAAATCCTCAGGGAGTTTTCCCTGGGGCGTTTGGCAGGAAGGTCCGGGTCAGCCAGGATCCGACGAGGGAGAGTCCGTCGATGTGGGCGGTGCTCGCCGCTCCGATGACCTTTTCGATCCCGATGCGTTCGTCGAGATTTCGGAAGACGTTCATCTCGTCGAGGACGCGCTTGGCCCGGATGCCGGCATCGACCTCCGTGGGCACCGTGATCAGATTCCAGAACGCGATGAGGGACCACGTGAGGATGACGAGGGGGAAGACGGTCTTCGTCATCCCGAGGGCGAGCGTGACGATCCCGAGGAAGAGGAGGCATGGGGAGAGGAAGACCGAGGCGCGCACCGCCGCGACCCGCCAGAGGAGAGGGCGGTGTCCCGCGGCATGCTGGAGCGCCTTGCCGGCCTGGAGCGCGGCGAGGGCGAGGGCGCTGTAGGTCGCGGCTCCGAAGTGCTGGGGTGCGAGGGAGATGCGGCGTTGCTCGGGATCGTAGAAATCGGGGAGGACTCCGCGACCCTTGGCGATGGCGATGCCGCCGAGACCAGCCCGTTTGAGGATCGCTTCGGCAAATTCAGCGCCGGTCACGCCGGAGGAGAGATGGTTCAGCGACTCCTGACCGTAGATCTTCAGAAACCGGGATCGGCCCCAGAGCGTTCCCGTGAGGGCGATGAGGAAGAGGAGGAGGAAGAACTGCATCGAAACAGTCTCGCATCAGGCTGCGTCCACGGCAACGGCGTGAGCGAGGAGAAGGCTTGCGCCGGTGATTCCCGGTCACTGCCCGAGCGGGATGGGCTCGCGCCCCTCGACGTCGAGCTGCCAGGTCGAATATTCCCATTGGGGCGCTCCGGCGGACTTGCTGGCGACGGCGCGGATCGTGCCCGCGCCCTTGGGTCCGGTGACCGGGATGGTCATGTCAACCGTCTCGTTCCCGTTGTCGGAGTTGAAATTGCCCTGGATCAGCCATCCCGGCTCGAGCGGGGTTCCCACCGCCTCCATCGCGGCCGGGTTCGCGGCGATCGCGGCGACGGAATCCTTGTAGACGTCGCTCTCGGTTGCAAGCTTGCGAAGGCCGAGGAGTCCGAAGATCACCGCGGCGGCAACTCCGATGATCACGGTGAGACATCCGCACCCCACGCAACCGAGGATTTTTCCGGTGTTCGACTTCGGGGCTACGGGCTGCTCAATCGCGTTCATGGGGGACAGGATGACGGAATTCCAGTCCCGGGGCAATGCGAAAACACCCCCGTGTCAATTTTTATTCGCGCAACACGATTGCGAACCCGGGCGATTTCCGTTTAGGGTGGGCGATGCCCGCGGATTCCCAGACCTGCAACATGGCCATCTTCGCCGATTTCGAGAACGTCGCGATCGGTGCGGAGCAGGCCCGCTACGATCGTTTCGACATCCACAAGGTCATCGAGCGCATCCTCGTGAAGGGCAGTGTCGTGGTGCGCAAGGCCTACTGCGACTGGGGACGCTACGAGAAATTCAAGCGGGCCATGCACGAGGCGAACTTCGAACTCATCGACATCCCGCACGTGCGGCAGTCGGGAAAGAACTCGGCCGACATCCGCATGGTCGTCGACGCCCTCGACCTCTGCTACACGAAGCCGCACATCGACACCTTTGTCGTCATCAGCGGGGACTCGGATTTCTCGCCGCTCGTCAGCAAGCTGCGGGAAAACAACAAGGACGTCATCGGAGTCGGCGTGAAGCAGTCGACTTCGGACCTGTTCGTCTCGAATTGCGACGAGTTCATCTTCTACGACGACCTCGTCCGCAAGAAGGAGAGCGCGAAGAGCCGCCAGAACACGTCCAAACGCAACGCGAGGGTCCCGGCCGCGGCGGAAGGAGCCGTCGTCGAGGCGAATCCGCCGGAGTCGGCCGCCGTCCTCGCGGACCGGAGGGACGAGGCCGTGCAACTCGTCCTCGAGACCTTCGAGACCATGGCCGAGACCCGTGGAGAGGACGAGATCATCTGGGGATCGATGCTGAAGCAGGCGATCAAGCGGAAGAAGCCGGGATTCGCCGAGAGTTACTACGGGTTCCGAGGATTCAACGCCCTCCTCGAAGAAATGCGCGAACGGGGGTTGATCCAGCTCCAACCCGATGAGAAATCCGGTGGCTACGTGGTGAGGACGGTGGGATGAATTCTGCGGGTGCCGAGGCGGAAGGGTGAAGCGTGACAAAAATGACACTTATCCCGGATTGCATGGGGAGAGGTCAAGCGGAGTGTCGGGAGGTGTTCCGCTCAGGGGCTCGATCAGGACCCGAAGGCGCACGAAAATGTCACATTCCGGAACCCCTCTGTTTCAAAAAATCGATGAACTACCCCACGATCTCCCGTTTTTGCCTGCTCTCTGCGGTCCTTTCCCTGCCGTTTTCCGCGTATTCTGACGAAGTTGTCACAGTTGATCCCGCGATCGCCTCCTACAAGCAGGTCAGCGGGGTGACCGGCAACGTCAGTTCGATCGGGTCCGACACCCTCAACAACCTCATGACGCTCTGGGCCGAAGGGTTCAAGGCGAAGTATCCGAACGTGAACATCCAGATCGAGGGCAAGGGATCCTCGACCGCGCCGGTCGCCCTCATCGAGGGCACCGCCCAACTCGGACCGATGAGCCGGGAGATGAAATCCGAGGAAATCGATGCCTTCGAGAAGAAATTCGGCTACAAGCCGACCGAAGTGAAGGTCGCGATCGATGCCTTGGCCGTTTATGTCCACAAAGACAACCCGGTGGACGGATTGACGATGCAGCAGGTGGATTCGATCTTTTCTTCGACCTTCCGGGCCGGTGGCAAGGCGATCAAGACCTGGGGTGAGGCCGGCCTGACCGGAGAATGGGTCTCAAAGGACTTTTCGAAGTATGGCCGCAACAGCGCCTCTGGGACTTATGGATTTTTCAAGGACGAGGCCTTGCTCAAAGGGGACTTCGACGCATCGGTGAAGGAACAACCGGGATCTTCCGCCGTCGTGCAGGGGATCGCGAGCGACCTCGGTGGCATCGGTTACTCGGGAATCGGATACAAGACCTCCGGGGTCAAGGCCATCGCCTTGGGTGAATCGGCGGATGCCCTTGCCCTGCCGGACTACGAAGCCTGCCTGTCCGGCGACTACCCGCTGGCCCGTTTCCTGTCGATCTACGTGAACAAGAATCCCGAGAAACCCCTCGATCCCCTCACGCTGGAGTTCCTCAAATTCGTCCTCTCGAAAGAAGGCCAGGAAGTCGTGGTCAAAGACGGTTATTATCCGATGCCCGCCGAGGTGGTCGGCGAAGTGTTGGCGGAAATCGCCCCGTAAAAATTTCGCCACCTTCCGAGATTCGATTTTACGCGGGGACTTTTTGACATTGGGTGTCGGAGGTTGGTCCCTCGATCCGCCTCCGATGAACGACATTGCCACGCGAGACGAAGCCCCTTCCGGAGATTCCGGATCGCCGCGGGTGCCGGACCCCCGGCGCTTCGAGGCGTCCCGCTGGGTTCTCTTCGTTGATGCCTTCATGAACCGGTTCATCCGGGTCGGTGGAATCGCGGTGGTCGTCGCCGTGATCGGGATCTTCGTATTCATCGTCTCGCAGGTGGTTCCCATGTTCCGGTCGGCGAGGATTGACCTGAACGGGGCGGTGGCATCGCGCGTGGCTCTTCCGGCGGGCGATTACCTGGCGATCGCCTCCGACGAATGGGGGGAGCGCCCACTCGCCCTGCGGTCCGATGGCCGTTTGTATGCCTCCGATTTGACCGAAGGCGGTCTCGTGACCGAGTCGTCCCTCGACTTTCTCGCGGGAGAATCGATCACCTCAGCCAACGCCCAACCCGGCAGTGGAGTCATCGCCATCGGCACCTCCGGGGGAAAGGTGCATCTCCTCGATTATTCCTACGAAACCACCTTTGAGGGCGGAAAGCGGCGGATCCGCGAGAAAGTCGCGAAGGGATTCACCGGATCCTTCGCGGGGGCGGTCCGTGAAGTCGCCTTCGGCCAGTCGGGCGCGGCCCGCCTCATCGCCGTTCATCTCGAGCCCACTGCCGGGGACGCCGCTCCGGGAGCGTCCGCTCCGGGAGCCTCCGCTCTGGCCGCTCTACCCGGAAAGCAACTGCTCGTAAAACTGATCGAGCGGAAGCGGAGCCTGGTCGGGTCCGGCACCTGGAAGGAGACGGGTACGGCCGATTTGAGCGGCACCCTCCGCCCCGGGGTCGCCCTCGAATCGCTTCATGTCTCGAACCGGGCCGATTCCCTCGTCGTCGTCTATGCCAACGGAGAGGTGGATTACCATTTCCGGACCGGCAACGGTGTCGCCTTCGAGTTGCGGCAGAGTTTCCGCCCTTTCAAGGAACTTGACGATCCCTCCATTGGCGAGGCGGGTTTCTTGTTCGGCGATGTCTCCCTGGTCTTCCTGTCGAAGGGCGGTGAGAACCGGGTCTTCAGTCTTTTCCGCTCGGACGAGGAGCCCGTGCGGATCTTTCACCGCACCAAGGATTTCCCCGCGCTCCCGGAGGATGGGAACGGAACCATTTACGCGAAGAGCCTTCGGAACAAGACCTTCCTCGTCGGATCGGGGAGCCGCGTCAGTTTGCGCCACGCGACGACGGAGAAGGTCCGGTGGGAAGGGGATCTGCCCTTTCCGGTGAGGCATGCCTTCATCGGAGCGAAGTATGATTCACTGCTCTTCTTCGGCGAGGACCGTCGTTTCCACCGGGTCCTCCTCGACGACCCGCACCCGGAGATCAGCTTGAAGGCGCTCTTCGGGAAGGTCTGGTATGAGGGTTCGCCCGAGCCCAAGCACGAGTGGCAGTCCACCGGCGGGTCCGATGATTTCGAGCCGAAGCTTTCCCTCGTCCCACTGATCTTCGGCACGCTGAAGGGAACTTTCTACGCGCTCCTCTTCGCGATGCCCATCGCCCTCTTCGGGGCGGTCTACACCTCCGAATTCCTCCATCCTCGCAACAAGGTCTACGTGAAGCCGGTCATGGAGATCATGGCCTCGCTGCCCTCGGTCGTACTCGGCTTCCTCGCCGCCCTGTGGCTCGCGCCCATCCTCGAGCGGCGCGTCCCTTCCATTCTTTGCCTTGCCATCCTCCTCCCGGCGGCTTCGTTTTTCATCGGGTGGTTCTGGAGCCGCCGTCCCCAGTCGGTCCGCAAGTTTGTGCCTCCGGGACGGGAGTTCCTCTATTTCACCCCGGTGCTCCTGCTCATCCTCTTCGGCGGCTGGCACCTGGGTCCCATGCTCGAGCAGTTGCTCTTCGCGGTCAAGGATCCGACCACGGGCGAGCGCATCGGCGACTTCACGAGGTGGTGGCCTGCGGTGACGGGCACCGCCTACGAACAGCGCAACTCGCTCGTCGTCGGGTTCGTGATGGGGTTCGCGGTCATCCCGATCATTTTCACGATCGCCGAGGATTCGCTCTCCAACGTGCCGGGGGCGCTCCGCTCCGGCTCCCTTGCCCTCGGGGCGAGCCGCTGGCAGACGGCGTGGCGGGTCGTCCTCCCGACGGCCTCGGCCGGGATCTTTTCCGCCGTCATGATCGGACTGGGACGTGCCGTCGGCGAGACGATGATCGTGGTCATGGCGACAGGCAACACCCCGATCATGGAGTGGAACGTCTTTTCCGGGATGCGCACGCTCTCGGCCAACATCGCGGTTGAACTTCCCGAGGCTCCGCACCACGGCACGCTCTATCGCACCCTCTTTCTCGGCGCGGTGGCCCTGTTTGTCATGACCTTCGCGGTCAACACCGTCGCCGAGGTCCTCCGCCAGCACCTGCGGGAGCGTTACAAGACCGTTTGAACCGTTTTTCCGATGAGTCTTTTCACCCAGTCCGAACAAGCCAAGGACGGCCCCGCCGCGGGGGAGCCGATGGTGTGGTTTTCGGGGATGTGGCTCGCCATCGGCCTGCTCATGATCGTCACCCTCCTCGGCGTCATCGTGAAAAACGGGTTCAGCATCTTCTGGCCGGCCCGGGTCATGGAAGTGGAACTTGTCGAGGGCAGTGAAGCGGCGATCCAGGGTGCGAAAACGCTCGCGGGCGAGGTGCGGAAGCGCCAGGAGAAACGCATCCCCTCGAAGGCCGGTGAGTCCGAGCATGAACTTCAGTTTTTCGTCGGCAACCGTGATGCCTACGGGTTCGGTTTCCGTTATGTCAATGAAGCGGAGATCACGAAACGATCCTTTCCCGCCGACCTGGTCGTCGCCGAGCGGGTCGAATACGGAGACCTCATCGGTTACCCGGTCGCCTTGAAGACGCCTTCGGGCGAAGTCCGCGCCGCAGAGGCCGGTTTCGGCGACCGCCTGGTCGAGGCCATTGCCGTGTCGAACCGGCGTCGCGCCGAAATTGAATCGATCGAGAAGGCCGACATCGGTCGCATCAACCACCGCATGGGGTCGGTTCGCCTTTCCCAACGCCGTGCCGAATTGGAAAACCGCCTCACCCCGGAGAAGAAGGCGGCGGTCGAGGCGGAACTCGCCCTGCTCCAGAAAGATTACGAAGCCCTCGCGTCCAGGGCCGCTGCCTTGAGGCAGGAGCAGAAGGACGGCCGGTTCGTCTACCGTCTCCCGGGCGGGACGGAGCGCGAGGTCGCGGTCGGAGACCTCATGGCGGTTCACTATCCGAACCAACTCGGATTTTTCGGGAGAACCGGCCGATTCCTCGGCGAGATCTGGCATTTCCTCTCCCGCGATCCGCGAGAAGCCAACACCGAGGGCGGGGTCTTTCCCGCGATCTTTGGAACCTTCATCATGACCCTGCTCATGAGCGTGGCGGTGGTGCCCTTCGGCGTCATCGCCGCAATCTACCTCCGGGAATACGCGAAGCAGGGGCCGATGGTCCGGGCCGTCCGCATCGCGGTGAACAACCTCGCCGGGGTTCCCTCGATCGTCTTCGGCGTCTTCGGTCTCGGCTTCTTCGTCTATTTCATCGGCGGCAGCATCGACCAACTCTTCTTCCCCGAGCGGCTTCCCACGCCCACCTACGGCACGGGGGGGATCCTCTGGGCCGCGCTCACCCTGGCGCTCATGACCGTTCCCGTCGTGATCGTCTCGACCGAGGAAGCGCTCGCCGCGGTCCCGCGCGGAGCCCGCGAGGCCTCGCTCGCGGCCGGGGCTTCGAAGTGGCAGACGATCCAGCGGATCGTGCTTCCGGCCTCCGTCCCCGGAATCATCACCGGTCTCGTCCTCGCCATGGCGCGCGGTGCGGGCGAAGTCGCCCCGCTCATGCTCGTGGGGGTGGTCAAACTCGCCCCGACCCTGCCGCTTGACACCGTCGCCCCCTTCATCCACCTCGAGCGGAAATTCATGCACCTCGGTTTCCACATTTACGACCTCGGGTTCCAGTCGCCGGATTCCGAAGCGGCCAAACCGATGGTCTTCGCCACGACCCTGCTCCTCATCGGGCTCGTCGTGACCCTCAATGCCGCCGCGATTCTCCTCCGGGAGCGGCTCCGGCGGAAATACGCCACCAGCGCCTTCTGATCCGCCCTTTCCCGACACCGCCTTTTCACCGAACCTCTTCATGGAGGACACCGAACCCACCCGCGAGCCCCAGCCGATGCCAACGACGCCCAGAGCCGTTTCCAGCGCCGCAGACCTGTCGCCGTCTCCGGGCACCGTCCGGAAGAAGGACTACATCCAGGTCCGCGAGTTTTCCTTCAACTACAATCCCAGCGCCCGGGTGCTGCACGGGATCACGATGGATGTTCCCGAGAACGAGGTGACCGCCTTCATCGGACCCTCCGGGTGCGGAAAGACGACCCTTCTGCGGAACTTCAACCGCATGAACGACCTCATCGACGGGATCTCCCACGAGGGAACCATCACCGTCGATGGGCAGGACATCTTCGATCCCGACCTCGAGGTGATTTCGCTGCGCAAGCGCATCGGGATGGTCTTCCAGAAGTCGAATCCGTTCCCCAAGTCGATCTACGAAAACGTGGTCTACAGCCTCCGTGTCGCCGGACAGCGCAAACGCGAGGTCCTCGACGAGGTCGTGGAGCGGAGCCTGAAGGGCGCGGCCCTCTGGGACGAGGTCAAGGACCGGCTCCACCAGAGCGCCCTGGGCCTTTCCGGCGGACAGCAGCAGCGTCTCTGCATCGCCCGCGCCATCGCCAACCAGCCGCATATCCTCCTCATGGACGAGCCATGCTCGGCTCTCGATCCGATTGCCACGGCGAAGGTGGAGGAACTCATCCTCGAACTGAAGCGGCAGTTCACCGTCGTCATCGTGACTCACAACATGCAGCAGGCCGCGCGTATCTCCGACCGCACCGCCTATTTCTATCTCGGCCGTCTCATCGAGATGGATGCGACGCTGAAGATCTTCAACAATCCGCAGAAGCGCGAGACCGAGGATTACATCTCGGGGCGGATGGGGTGAGGCCTTCGCCGGAGCGGGGAGGGGCGCGTTCGCTGTTTCCGCCTCAGGGATCCGGAAAGGCGATCAAGGAAAAGACTTCGACGCCCTGGACCCGGCCTTTGACCAGTTTCACACCGTGGTTCTTGAAGAGAGGCCGCAAGTCCGGCAATTCGCGGACGAAGTCTCCCGAGACAAGGACGCTCCGTCCGAGGTCGCGGGTGAGGGACTCGAGCCGGAAGGTCAAATTCACCGGATCGCCCACGAGAGTGAATTCGCCCTGGCTCATGCCGCCGTAAGCGACCTTTCCGGTGTGGATCGCTACCCCGATCCCGAAACTCCGCCCGACCGAGTCAAAGACGCCCGGTCTTTCCCCGTAGATTCGTTCGCATGACGCGAGAAGTTGCTCCGCAGCCCTCAGAGAGGCGCGGAGCGTCTCCGGACCCACGTCCGTCCAGTAGGCGAGCACGGAGTCGCCGATGAACTTGTCCACGGTCGCGCCGGCTTCCGACAGAATCCGTTCACAATCGGAATACCAGCTCCCGATGATCTGCGCGAGCTCGCCCGCCTCGATGAGCTCCGAAAGCGATGTGAATCCCTTGATATCGCTGACAAGGAGAATCACCGGGGTGGATCGGATCAGGGCGATCGTCGAACCGCCGAGATCCTCCTGATTGGCCTTCGAGGACTTTTGCCCCAGCTCCGAGAAGTGAAACTCATGCTCGGCGAAACTGATGACGTCTCCGTGAATCAATTGACGCGCCGCCGTAACCCGTGCCCCGTTCAGATAACTGCCGTTGAAGCTGCCCAGGTCGAACAGGTAGAAACCTCCGTCCTGCTTCCGGACCATGGCGTGGCGTCGCGAAACCCGCGGATCGGGGATGACGACCTGACATTCGGAACTCCGCCCGATGATTGTCACGGCGGAGAGCTCGTAGGTCTCTTCGGACGCGGCGCGTTGGAGGAGGGCGCTCAAGGTGCGTAAAGGAAACCAAGTTCTCGGGGACGCGGCAAGCGAAAGAAACGATTCACCGCTGAGACCGTCGCGAATCCTTTTTCGGTGCGGTTCGCCGCGAAAAGGTTCGCAAGAACTGGCGCGACGCAAGAAGCCTTCCCGCCCCAATCACGGAACCCGGCAACGAGACTGAATAAATTATTTTTTATTGAAATTATCAATTTAAGTCAACCATGAGTTGTTTCCCCACCCTGGCGCGTCGCTGGCAGCGGAGCTCGGGAGTGTCCGGCCTGCTTCTCGAGTCGGCTCAGGCACATCCCGGACTGCCGTTCCTCGAAGACCGCTTCGGGCACGCGATGACCGATGCCGAAACCGCCGGGCAGGTCCGGGCGTTTGCGGGATTCCTCCGTCGGTCCGGCTTGAAGCGGGGCGACCGGTTTGCGATTCTCGCGTCCAACCGCGCCGAAGTGGCCGTGGCCGTCTTTGCAACCGCGCTCGCTGGGGGAATTTTCACCATTCTCAATCCAAAACTCCGCCCCAAGGGCCTCGCCGCGATCCTGGGACAAGCCGAGCCTTTCCTGATCGTCGTCGATCCCACCACCGCGGCAACACTGGAAGAGGTGGGCGGCGGGGGAGCGAACCTACTCGTGATCGGCGAAGCGGGCTGGTCCGAGGCGCTCTCGGAAGACGCCTTCGAGAAGGACTGGAATGGATGCGATCCCGATCCGGTTTGTCTCGTCTTCACGTCCGGCAGCACCGGTAGCCCGCGGGGAGTGACTTTGTCACATGACAATCTCTCCTATGTCGTGGCGAGGAATTGCGCCGACTCTTTCCCGGGCTTGAGGTCTTCGTGATGTGCGGCCTCACCGAATGCAAGCGCGTCTCCATCCTCCTGCCGGGCGCTGATCTCACCGTGCTCGCGCACGACAACGACGAATCCCCCATGGGCGATGGCAGCGAGGCCAGCGTCTACCGCGACGAGGAACGGGTCGAATGGCGGCTCGGTTCGCCCACCCTCGGTTCGCGTCTCGGCAGCCTCTTCACCCGATACCCCGCCGATTCCTGGCGCCTCAAAAACGGCGGTCCCGAAAAAGCCTTCGCCAAAGCCCTCGACCGCGAGGCCTGGGATGCCATCCTCATCGATCACGCCGCCCTCGGCTGGGCCCTCGATCCGATCCGGAACCGCCGTCGCGCCGGCACGCTCTCCGGCGACCCGGTCGTCGTCTATCTTTCCCACAACCACGAGGCCAAGGTTCGCCGCGAAGTCGCGAGGAACTCATCCGCAAACCTGCCCCGGCGCTTCGCTCTCCGCCTCGATGGCGAAAAATACGCGAGGCAGGAGGAAGCCCTCTGTCGCGAGTCCGATCTCGTCACCGCGATCACCCCGGCCGAGGTCGAGGCCTACCGGGAACAGTTTCCCGCACAACAGTATCTCTGCCTGAACCCCGGATACGACGGCCCTTTTTTTTCCCGAGCGGCGCATCACCGCCGAAACGCCGCGCCGGGTCGTCATGTCGGGGTCCTTCGAGTGGATCGTAAAGCGCATCAATCTCGAGCGGTTCCTCGAGCAGGCCGCGGTGCCCCTCGTCGACGCGGGTATCGCGCTCCAGATCGTCGGAAAGACCAACGAGACCTTCCGCCGGGAAATGACGACCCGTTTTCCCGGAGTCGATTTCGTCGGCCGCGTCCCCGACATGAGCCCCTACCTCCTCGGCGCGCGCATGGGATTGATCGTCGAGGAGTTCGGCGGCGGCTTCAAATTGAAGACGCTTGAATATCTCTTCCACGGGCTCCCTCTCGCCGGCCTCGTCCAGGCGGTCGAGGGCCTTCCCCTCAGCAGTCCCGACCACCTGATTCTAGAGCCGGACACCGCGTCCCTCATCGCCGCCGTTATCGCCGCCGTTATCGGCGCCATCGACGACCTCGACCGGCTCGAAGCGATGCGAAAGACCGCCTACGAACGCTGCCTCGCGGCCTTCCGGTGGGAGAATCGGGGACAGCGTCTTTTCAAGGCCCTGGGTGAACGCCGCGGGATCGCTATGGCCGGCTGATTCCCGTTCCCGGGCATCTTCGCGAAAGGATCCGGCGTAGCCATCTGCAGGCGCATTCGCGTTGACATCCCCCGAAACCACGCTTTTTTCATCCTGACATGAGCCACGACTCTTCCGACTCCACCCACCCGGTTTCCTCGATCCTCGGGAATCTTTTTCTCATCCTCGTTCCCGTTGCCCTGATCGTCATGCTTGGGATGGTCGGCTTCGCCTTCATCGGAGGGATGGAGAAGAAGGAGGCACCCCAAGATGTCGCTCCCGCTGCGGCTGCCGCCGCTCCGGCCGTGGCCAATACCGCACCGGTCCCCGCTCCCGCCGCTGCGCCTGGTGCGGCCCCCGCGGCCACCGGTGGAGGAAGCGCTGCGGTCGATCCCGCGGTGATGGCCCTCGGCAAGCAATCCTACATGCTCTGCGCTGCCTGCCACGGTCCCGACGGCAAAGGTCTCCAAGCCGGTCCCGCCCTCATGGCGCCCAGCTTGGTTGGTTCGAAGCTGCTCCTCGGTGACGCCGATGCCCCGCTCCTCGTCGTCCTCAAGGGGATCGCGAAGGAAAACATGAACTACATGGGGGTAATGGCCCCTCTCGCCGCCGGCCTCGATGACCAGAAGCTCGCCGCGGTCCTCACCTACGTGCGCAACGAATGGGGCAACAGCGCTCCCGCCGTCACCGTCGAGCAGGCCGCCGCCGCCCGCGCCAAGTTTGCCGCCGTGAACGCTCCCGCCGGCGTGAAGCGCGCCGAGATCGACGCGATCGTCGCCGCCCACAAGAAGTGAACCCGGTTGGGTCGGTGACCCGACCCACTCTCGACGAGGAGACCCCGCTTCGTCGGATGGTGGGTTGGGAATCGTTCGGCGGGGCGTAGGTCTGATCGGCGCTACGCGCAGAGGAATCCTATCCAGGTGGGAGTCAAAATCAACGTTTCCCGCCCTTCAGGATCCACCAAAACATCGGAATCAACCGCCTTCGTCTCGGAGCGTTGCACCGAAAAGCGGCATCGCTCCTGACCCATCGACGCACCTCATCCGCCCGCCGGTCGCACCGGAACACCGTGTTTGCCAAGGTAGTCCTTCACGTCGGCGACGGTGTATTCGCCGAAGTGGAAGATGCTTGCGGCGAGGACGGCGTCGGCCTTGCCCCGGTCAAGAACCTCGACCATGTGGTCGAGATTGCCCGCGCCTCCGCTGGCGATCACTGGGATCGGCACGGCGGCGCTGATCGCGGCGGTGAGGGCGATGTCGTATCCGGCCTTGGTGCCGTCGGCGTCCATGCTGGTGAGGAGGATTTCGCCGGCGCCGCGCTCGTAGACTTCTTTGGCCCAAGCGACGGCATCGCGTCCGGTGGGAGTGCGCCCGCCGTGGGTGTAAACTTCCCAGCCGGTGCCGTCGGATTTCCGCTTCGCGTCGATCGCGACGACGATGCACTGGGCACCGAAGGCCTTCGAGCCGGCGGAGACGAGTTCGGGATCGTTGACTGCGGCGGTATTGATTCCGACCTTGTCCGCCCCGGCGAGGAGCATCTCGCGCATGTCCTCGACCTTGCGGATGCCACCGCCGACCGTGACCGGCATGAAACAGCGTTCCGCGGTGCGGCGGACGACATCGGCCATGGTCTTTCGTCCGTCGGACGAGGCGGTGATGTCCAGAAAAACCAGTTCATCGGCCCCTTGGCGATTGTATTCCACGGCGCAATCGACCGGATCGCCGGCGTCGCGGAGATTCACGAAATTGGTGCCCTTGACGACCCGTCCGTCGGTGACGTCGAGGCAGGGGATGATGCGCTTGGTGAGCATGGGATAGGGTAGCAGTTCGCCGCGTTTCCGCCTCTGAAATCCGGGAAAGGAAAATTTTTTCCCAAATTTTTAAAAAACTCTGGTAATTCCAGAATCAATATGCTTAAGTTCACTTAAATACCGAACCAACGACCGTTTCATGGAAGCCATCGCCCAGAATCCAGCATTCGAGACTCTTCCCTATTGTGACGACTCCTTTACCGTGATTCCCCGGAATTGTGACACCGCGGTGATCTACTGGAATTTGACGAGCGAGCGCCAGCCGATCCATTCGAAGGTGCGCCTTTGCCTCCAGGTGAACGGGAAGGAGACCGATGCCGAGGAGACCATTTTCCTGCATCGCGAATCGGGTCATTTCATTGTGCCGCTTCTCGCGGACGACCGCGAATACCGCATCGCCCTCGGGTGGAATGACGTGCATGGCTTCCGCTCGATTTTCGAACAGACCGTGCGCCTTCCCGAGCATCCCGATTCCTCGCCCGGCGCGATGAGTTCCTCCCTCAGCTACCGGGGTGCCCAGTTCTGGCCGAAGGGCGGGGCTTCGGTCAATTGACCCCCGTGGCGCAACCGCCCACCGCACCGTGACCGGCGCCACCCGAGCGGATGACGAACGCCTCGAGGAGTTTCTCGAGTACCTCTCGGTCGAGAAAAACCGGTCGCACCGGACTCTGGGCAACTATCATCACGCCCTGACCCGTTTCCGGGAGTGGCTGCCCGCCAAAAAGGGCTGGGAGCAGGCGGATGCGGAGGATTTCCGTGATTATCTTTTCCTGTTGATGCGTGGCAAGCTCGGGCGGGCCACGGTGCGCCTCCACTTCGCGGCATTGCGGAGTTTTTACCGTTACCTGGTGCGCCGGCGCGGCCTCGGGGCCAATCCCGTGGCCGACGTGCAACTCCCGAAGGCGGAGAAAAAACTGCCCGTTGTCCTGAACGAGCGCCAGGTGCTGGAACTGGTCGAAAAGCCCCTCAAGATCGTCCAGCCGAAACAGGCCCCGGTGTGGACGGCGGAACGCGATGCGGCCATCCTCGAACTGTTCTACAGCTCGGGGATCCGTCTCTCGGAGCTCGCCTCGCTGAATGTCGGGGACTTCGACCTGCACGAGGAGTGCGTCCGCGTCTTCGGCAAGGGGAGCAAGGAACGGATCTGTCCCGTGGGAACCGCGGCGGCGGAGGCGATTCACCGTTATCGCAACGCGGCGCGGGTCATGTCGGGGCCGCTTTTCATCGGGAAGTCGCGGAAGCGGCTCACGACCCGGGCCATCTCCGACCTCTTCCGTAAATATCACGCCCTCTGCGACATCCCCCAGAAGGCGAGTCCGCACAAGCTTCGCCATAGTTTCGCGACCCATCTCCTCGATCATGGCGCGGATCTGCGGAGCGTGCAGACCCTGCTGGGCCACGCGAGCCTCTCGACGACGCAGATCTACACCCACGTCTCGATCGAGCGGATGAAGAAGGTCTACGACGAGGCGCACCCGCGGGCATGATCCGGATCCTTGGGCGCCTACCAGGCCACGGTGGCTTCGCTTTCGTTCGGGAAGGTCCTGCCCACCGCGGTTTACGTGGTCGATGATCGTGGATTTTCACGGGTCAAATCCACCGGCTTCGAAGCATCTCGGCACTTCCGTGACCATCCGTGCCCACCCGTGGTCCTGCCTCGCCATTCCAAACCTCGCCTATCCCCGCATGGTAATTAAAGGACAGATAAACAACGTTTCCTTTTAACTGCTATACTTCTCCGCACCAAGGTTTCGGAATTCGGTCGTGGATGTGGCATGGGCTTCCAGCCCATGCAGGTCCGGAACGACGCCGAAGTCCCTTGAACGTCCTGTCGCTCTGAAGGTCGGCGCCATCTCGGCGCGGGCCACCTCTCTCCTTCCCTGTGCGTGTGCAGCCCACCCAAGGAACGCCGCTTTCCCAAGCGGCGAATGGCGCGTCCAACGGGAGGCTGGGACAGCCTCCTTTCCTTTGCTTTTGCCGGTCGGATCCAGGTCAGGACGCGCCTCACCAAGGCCCCGGCACGCCCTACGTCCCGATCACGTCCTTCTGCAAATCGCGCAGCACGCGCAACCCGCCCCAGTCCGCCCCGCGCATCCTTCGCGCTCCCGAGTTGCGTTTCTCCCCGAAACGATTCCGCAACGACTGCTCACGCTCGAAGATCCCGTTCACAAACGCCGCCGTGCCCAGCACCGCGCCGTCGCAAAAATATCGCACCCGGTTACGCAGAACCTGCCGCACCGGCATGGCCCCGCCTTGTTCCACGACCGCTTCGACGACCTCCGCCTTCATCCCGCGACGTCCCCGCTGCCCGGGCTCCGGACCTCGCGCGATTTCCTGTCCGTCGAGGTAAAGGAAGACCCGGTAACGCGCCGCGGTGCGCCGCCAATCCTGGCGGAAATGCGGATCCTGCAGCGATTCCGCCAGCATCAGGCCAAGGCCTTCGCGAGCCCGCAGCGCCCGCTTTCCTCCCCCGACCGCCTCCCCGTAGCCGCACCAGCGATAATCCTCGGGATTCGAGGCGATTCCGGCACGGACGGGGTTCAAATCGATGTAGGCCGAGATCGTGAGCAGCGCCTGTTCGTTGGCCTCCACCAACACGCTTTTGTAGCGGCCTTCCCAAAGCGTCCCGGTGCGGCCGAGGCGCTTGTTCATGTAAAAGGTGATGCGCAGTTTCACCTCTTTGAGAAAGAGCCCGAGATCCCCGCGCCGACGTTCGTAGCGTGAGAGGATTTCGCGGTGCCAGCGTTCGTCCCCGGCGGCACGGGCGCGCTCAAACTCCTGCTTCACGCCTTCCACGACATGGCCTTCGTAAAGCAGGGGAAGCACGGCCAACAGGCCTTCCTCGTCGAGCGGAGCCAGCGTTTCCCGGTCCGGAACCTCGAGGAGCAGGTGGAAGTGGTTCGACATCAAACAATAAGTGACGATCCGCACCCCGGAAAAGGCCTCCTGATTGCGGAGGATCTTGCGGAAGATTTCCTTGTCCTTGCGTTCAAAGACCATGCGCCGGTCAACGACCCGGGACATCACGTGGTAGAAGGATCGGCCGGTTCCGAGGAGACGCGCGGTTCTCATGGGGAAAAGTGTGGTGAGGTGGGGACGGCTTAATTGTTGATTCTAAAGCCTGTTGATCAGCTTGACAAAGACAAAAACAAATTGAATGCCTGTCCCTTAAACTTTAAACTACGTCCCTTAAACCACAGCGGCTCGCCCCGGCTGGGTCATGGTATCCCTTGACGTAATCCGCCTGCCTTATGAAACGACTCCTCACCGCCCTGCTGCTCACCGCATCACTGCACGCTGCCGATGACACGCTCAGTGTCCTCCCCGCCGAACTCGCTGATGGGCCGAAGACGCTGATGCTGCATCGCTATTTACTGAAGCACGCAAACGACGCGCTCGATGCTCGCGAGAAGGCGTTTGAGAAAATCAAGACCGCTGATGAGGCGCGGGCATATCAGCAGCGGATGCGGGAGTTTTTCATCGAGCGGCTCGGCGGTTTCCCGGAACGCATGCCGCTGGAGGCGCGGACGATGGGTGTGATCGAGCGTGATGGGTATCGTGTGGATAAGGTTATTTTTGCCAGCAGACCGGGGATGCATGTCACGGGCTTGTTGTTTTTGCCGCCGGGCAAAGGGCCGTTCCCAGGCGTGCTCGTGCCGTGCGGACACAGCGGCAGTGGCAAGGGCGAGGAGAAGTATCAGCGCGTGTGCATCGCTTTGGCAAAACAAGGCATGGTGGCGTTTTGCTATGATCCGCTCGGGCAGGGCGAGCGGCATCAGGCGCGGCTTCCGACGGGGAAGACGACGGGGCCGAATCACACGGTGCTCGGTGTGAGCTGCATCCCCATCGGCACGGGTTTTGCGCAATTTCGGATCTGGGATGGCGTGAGGGCGCTGGATTATCTCGCCAGCAGGCCGGAGGTGGATGCGCAGCGTCTCGGCTGCACGGGGAACTCCGGCGGCGGTACGCTCACGAGCTATCTGATGGCGCTGGATGATCGCATTTACGCCGCGGCGCCGAGTTGCTACCTCACCTCCATGCGCAGCCTCATGAATGTGAACGGGCCGCAGGACGCGGAGCAGAATATCTTCGGCCAGATCGCACACGGCATGACGCACGCGGAGTATGTGATGATGCACGCGCCAAAGCCGACGCTGATGTGCGTGGCCACGCGCGACAGTTTTCGCATCGACGGCGTGTGGCAGACTTTTCGCGAGGGGAAGCGTTTCTTTGCGCGGCTGGATCATCCCGAGCGCATCGACCTCGTGGAGACGGACGAGACGCACGGCTTCCACCTCCAGCTCCGCGAGGGCGCGGTGAACTGGATGAACCGCTGGCTCCAGGGCAAGGACGGCCACGTTTCCGAGCCTGCGTTCGAAGTGCTCGCCAAAGAAGACTACACCGTCACCGATGGCGGTCAGGTGCTCGATCTGCCCGGCGAGCGCACGGTTTTCGATGTGAATGCCGAGACTGAAAAAACACTCGCCGCGACTCGTGCGAAACTTTGGGCAGAAACACCGCAGCCCGAGCTTCTCGACCGCGTGCGCGAACTCGTCGGCATCCGCCGCACCGCATTGTTGCCACGCGCGAAGGTGGAGCAGGTCGCCAGCATCGCGCGCGATGGCTATGAGCTGCGCAAGCTCACGCTCTCGCACGACTACGGCATCGTTTTGCCCGCGCTCGTCATGCTGCCCGCGCAACGCAATGGCCAGGCGGTGCTCTATTTTGATGGCGATGGAAAAAATCGCGCGATGATGCCGGGCGGCGAGTTGGAGCAGTTCGCACGCGGTGGAGCCATCGTGGTCGCGGTGGACCTGCGCGGCCTCGGCGAGTTGCATGACCTAATCCCTGTCACCTACCAAGGCATGCCCGCCACGAAGGACTGGCAGCAGTGGTTCATGGCCTATCTGCTGGAGAAATCTTACCTCGGCATGTGGACGGAGGACGTGCTCTCCGCCGCACGCTGGCTGCGAACGTATGAAACCACTGGCGATGCACGGAATCGCATCCGCGTCACCGGCGTCGGACATGCAGGCCCGGCCGTGCTGCACGCCGCCGCATTGGAACGCGAGCTTTTCGCCCAAGTCGAGCTGCGCCAGACGCTCGATAGCTGGTCCAGCGTCGTGAGCGACCGACAAGGCTGCGGCGCGATGCTGCTCCAAACCGTGCATGGTGCGCTGAAGCTCTATGATTTGCCAGATCTCCGCCGCGTCATCAGCGAAAAGCGCCTCACCGTGGTGGATGCGCGTGATTCGCAGAATCAGCCGCTGAAGTCAGCCACACCTTCAAAATGATTCAGCCTCCAATGGAAACCACCATCACCGCCCTTCTGCTCGCGCCGCTGGCCGCGCTTGCCCAAAACGATGAACCTCGCAATCTGAAGAAGCCCGAGGTGGACATCGCCACGAAAGGAGCAAAGCGCGCCTAGGAGTCCGCGCCTGCTGAAAAGAAGGCGCTGTGGCTGCAACACCGCGAGGCTTTGTAGCATATCAATCTCTCCGACGACACGCAGCGGCAGATCATCCTCGCCCGCGGCACGACCGTGTTGACATTAAGGGACGGACATGACATTAAGGGACGGACAAACAATGTTGACATTCCGCCGAAATGCCCGATTTGTCAGGGAATCCGGTCTCCATTCCGCTTTTGCTCACCGACGCCTTTACCCATTCACCCGCCCCGCCATGCGCATCGCCCGCCTTCTCGGAAACGGCCGAGCCTTTTACCACGTCATGTCCCGCGTCGTGGACCGGCGCATGATCTTTGAAGCCAAGGACAAGGAGATCTTTCGGAAGATCCTCCGCAACCAGGAGGCGTTCACCGGGGTGCGGATCGTGACCTATTGTTTGATGTCGAACCACTTCCACCTGCTCCTCGAAGTGCCGGACCGGGAGACCCTTGCTCCTCTCGACGAGGAGGGTTTGCTCGGGGTGCTTCCCTTGCTCTCCCCTGGCGATGTCGTGGAAGGCGTGAAACAGGAACTGGAACGCGCTCGCGCCGCCGGAGACGAGCGCTGGCATCGCGAAATCCTCGCCCGCTACGAACGCCGCCGCGGGGATCTCGGGCTCTTCCTCAAGGAGGTAAAGCTGCGCATCACCTTTCACATGAACAAACGCCTCGGCCGCACCGGGACGCTGTGGGAGGGGCGCTACAAGAGTGTCCTGATCGAGGACAACGAACAGGCCTTGCTCACGATCGCGGCCTACATCGATCTGAATCCGATCCGGGCAGGAATCGTCACCAATCCAGAGGATTATCGCTGGTGTGGATACGCCGAGGCGGTAGGGGGAGGACGGCGGGCGATGCGCGCTCGCGAGGGGCTGGGGCTCATGTTGAGCGAAGCCCTTCAGGATCCGGAGTTCCGCCAGGACTGGCGGCGGACGGCGGCGCGATACCGGATGTTCCTCCATCTGGACGGACAGGAAATCGCGGGAGGTCCCGAACCCGGCCAACGGGGCCGTCGCGGCTTGAAGGCGGAGGTCGTCGAAGCGGTGATGGAGCAAGGAGGAGCGATTCCGGTGCATCAGGTCCTGCGTCACCGGGTGCGGTATTTCAGCGACGGAGCGGTGCTGGGCACGGCGGCATTTGTGAATGCGGTCTTCGAGCGCGAGCAGTCGCTGCGAAAACGATTCGGCGAAAAGCGGACCAGCGGAGCCCGTCGCATGCGCGGGGCGAACTGGGGTGAGTTGCGCGTAATGCGGGATTTGCAGAAGGATGTGTTCGGGACGTAGGCGATTGATCGGTAAAGAAACCCGCTTTCGTTGCGACGACGGTGAGTGGCCTTCCCCCGATTGGAGCCAGCGACCGAAGTCTTGTGGTCTCAACGAGAAATCGTCTCAAGATCAGGCGACCAACTCGTGGAAGACCTTCCCGTGCACATCGGTGAGGCGGAAATCCCTTCCTGCATAACGGTAGGTGAGTTTCTCGTGGTCGAATCCGAGGAGATGGAGAATGGTGGCGTGGAGGTCGTGGACGTGGACCCGGTTCTCCACCGACTTGAAGCCGAACTCGTCGGTCTTGCCGAACTGGAACCCGCGCTTCGCGCCGCCCCCGGCCATCCACATGGTGAATCCGTGGTGGTTGTGGTCGCGGCCGAGCTTCGTGTTGGCGTCGTTCGCCCCGGGGGTGGGCAATTCCACGGTCGGGGTGCGGCCGAATTCCCCGCCCCAGATCACGAGGGTGTCCTCGAGGAGCCCGCGCTGCTTCAGGTCGGTGAGGAGGGCGGCGATGGGACGATCGGCCTCCTCGCCGAGACGGCCGTGCGCCGTGGCGATCTCCGAGTGGCTGTCCCACGGCTGGCCGGCGCCGTGCCAGATCTGCACGAAACGGACGCCGCGCTCGATGAGGCGCCGCGCGATCAGCATCTGGCGGCCGTGGAGGGTGTCGCCATAGAGTTCGCGGACATGGGCGGGCTCCCGCTCGACATTGAAGGCATCGGTCGCCTCCATCTGCATCTTGTAGGCGAGTTCGAGGGAATGGATGCGGGCCTCGGCGTCGGGATCGAATCCTGTCGCGGCCTCGTCCTGGTGGTTCATCTCCTGGATGAGATCGAGCTGGCGGCGCTGCAGGTCCATCGTCATGCGCGGGTTGCGGATGTCGGGGATGAGCTTGGCGACCTGGCTGTTTTTTGTGTCGATGTGGGTGCCCTGGTAGGCTCCCGGGAGGAAGGCGGAGCGCCAGTTCTGCGTCTCGACGATGGGGACGCCTCCGGGGCAGAGGGAGACGAAGCCGGGAAGGTTCTCGTTTTCCGTGCCGAGTCCGTAGGTGACCCAGCTGCCGACGCTGGGGCGGACGAGATTGACCCGCTCGGCCCCCGTGTTCATGAGCATGAGGGAAGGCTCGTGGTTCGGGACATTGGCATACATCGAGTTGATGATGCAGAGGTCGTCGACCATCTCCGCGACCCTGGGGAAGAGATCGCTCGCCCAGATCCCGCTTTCACCGTGCTGCTTGAAGTTGAAGGGCGACTTCATCAGGGCACCGGTCTTGCGCTCGGTGCGGAGGAGTTCGCCGGGCATCTCCTTGCCATCGTATTTCGCGAGGGCGGGCTTGTAGTCGAAGGAGTCCACCTGCGAGGGGCCGCCGTTCGCGAAGATGTGGATGACGCGTTTCGCCCGGGCCGGGAAATGGGTCTTTCCCGGGGCGAGGGGATTGAGGGAGCGGCTTCCCTGCGCGTTGAGCTGGGAAAGGAGTGGACCCAGACCGAGGGCGCCCATGCCCATGCCGGCACGGTGGAGGAAGGATCTGCGGGAGAGGGGGGTCATGGGGGAGGAGTCACGGGTCAAGAGCCATGGGTAACGGGGACCGGATTCAATCGATAAAGAGGAAACGATTCGTGTTGAGGAGGGCCTGCGCGTAGGCGCCCCAGGTCGTCGCGGGCGTGGCCGGGCCGGAATAGGATTCGGCCATGCCCCAGCGCGGCCAGTGGCCGGAAAGATCGGTGATCTGGGGATTCCAGCGGATCGAGTCGAAGGACGAGTCCTTCTCATGCGGGTCGACGATGAAATAGAGGCATTCGTTTTTGGCGATCTTCACGCCGTCGAGGTTCACGGCCATCTTGTCCTTCGCGGGAACGAGAACCTGGTCGTAGACGACTCCGTCCTTCGTGGTCGCAACCTTGACCCGGACACCGTTGCCCTTGCCCACGGTTGGTCGGAAAATTTCGCCGCTGACCGCGACGACGAGATCATCGGGAGCGCGCCATTGGTAGATGAGGCTTTCGCGCGCGGAGTGGCCGGGGTGGGCACTGCCGTTGTTGTCGGCGAAGAGGTAGCTGAGCGGATCGTTCTTGAGGGGACGCTCCTTGCCCACCTGCCAGACATTCTTGACCCAATGCTCGAAGGGATGGAAGACGACCTTCTTCGTCGCCGGATCGACATCGCCCCAGCCGTAGCTCCACTCCGTGTTCGTCTGGCGCGGCCCGAGGGCACCCGACTCGGTGGCGAAGACCGAGACGAAACTCTCCGCGAGTTGGCGGTCGGATTCGGAAGGATCCCTCGCGAAGACGGCGCGATGGAGCCGGGCGATCCGGTCCGGAGCGGACTCCGTCCTTTTGGCCAGAAGTTCGGCCTGATCCATGACGAAGTCGTTGTTCAGGGTGAAGAGCGCCTGCATCGGGATCGTTGTGTTGGGGCGCTTGCCGGTGGTTTCCTGGGGATTCGAGAAGTCGAAATTGCGGAACGTCGGATCGAGATTCTGGCGGTCGATGAAGGCGTAGACCGAGCGTCGGTTCACATAACCCGGCCCGAGAATGGTGACGGGACGACCGAACATCGCGTTGTCGAGATTGCCCGAGACGGACAGCATCGCGTCGCGCATCTGCTCGAGCTCGAGGCGCTTTTTCTTGTAATTCCAGAGCAGCCGGTTCTCCGCGTCGACGAGCACGTTCTGCTCGGACTTCGGATTCGAGGACTGCTGCCGCCAGGTCTCCGAGGTCACGATGAGCCGGTGCAGTTTCTTCACCGAGGATCCGTTCGCGACGAACCAGTGAGCGAGCCAGTCAAGCAACTCGGGATGATCGGGGCGTTCGCCGGTGTGGCCGAAATCGTCGACGGTGCGGACGATGCCCTCGCCGAAGTGCCACATCCACACCCGGTTGACCAGATTGCGCGCCGTGAGCGGGTTCGTCGCCCGGGTGATCTCCTTCGCCATCTCGAGGCGACCGCTTCCCGTCTGGAAGGGCTTGGCCACGCCGCCCTCCGAGGCGATCGAGAGGAACTGGCGGGGGGCGAGCTCGCCGGGGCGGCCGGGATTGCCGCGGATGAAGACGTGCTGGTTGGCGGGTTTTTCGCGGTCGCGCAGGATGATGGCTTTGTCAGGCTCCTTGCCCGAGTCGGCGATGAACTTGTCGCGCTTGCCCTCGAGCGTGTTCAGCTTGCGGCGGTCTTCGCGGTCGAGTTTGCCGATGAGGGCGGCCCGGTTTCCGGCAAGGGTTGGGTGTTCCTTCCCGATCCTCTCCAGAATGGGGTTGAGGAAACCGTCGATCTCCTTCTGCCTTTCGGCGAGGTCCTTGAGATAGGCATCGTATTCGGGGCCGGGTTTGGGCTCGCCAATGGTCGGTCTATCGACGGTGAGGGAGTTGAGGAAGACGCCGTAGAGGCTGTAGTATTCCTTTGTCGGGATGGGATCGAACTTGTGGTCGTGACATTTCGCGCACGACACGGTCAGGGCCATCGTGCCGCGGAAGGTCGTGTCGATGCGGTCGTCGAGAATCTCGTCCTGGCTCCCGTTCTTGCTCAGGGAAAGGAAACCCATTGCGGCGAGGTGTCGCTTGTCGGGGCCGTTCGCGTCGACGAGTTGCTCCGCGGCGAGTTGGTAGAGGAGGAACTTGTCGTAGGGCAGGTCCTCGTTGAAGGCCCGTATGAGCCAGTCGCGATAGGTGTAGCTGTGGATGAAGCGGCGCTCCGTGCCCGCGCCCTCGTAGCCCTTCGTGTCCGCGTAGCGGGCCACATCCATCCAGAGGCGGGCCCAGCGCTCGCCGTAGTGCGGGGAGGCGAGCAACTCATCGACGAGCGCGGAGTAAGCCTCCTCGTCGGAGCGCGGATCCTCGACGAACTTGCGGAGCGCCTCGTATTCCGGCGGCAGGCCGAGGAGATCGAAATGAAGGCGGCGGTAGAGCGTGGCGCGGTCGGCGCGCGGGGCCGGGGTCACCCCCTTGGTGGCCTGGGCCTGGCGGATGAAGTGATCGATCGGATGCCCCGTGCCGGGAGGAAGGGGAGCCGGTTTGACCGGTTGAAAGGACCAATGCTGCTTCGGATCGGTCGACGAATCGGGTTTTTTCGCCTCTGCCGGCCACGGCAGACCCATGCCGATCCACTCCGTGAGGGCGGCAATGGCGTCGGGCGGCAGTTTTTCGCCTTCCTCCGGCATCGACCGGATGTCCTTTTCGCCCGAGTGGGAAATGGCCCGGATCACGACGCTCTTGGCCGGTTCCTTGAGGTCGATGACCTTGCGGTAATCGCTGCCTTTCAACCAGCCTTCGCGATGGTTCAATTGCAGGCCGAGCTTCGCTTTGGTCCCGCTGTGGCAGTCGAGACAGTTTTCGGCGAGGACGGGACGCACCTTCTTCTCAAAAAACTCGATTTGCGCCGGCGTGAAGTTGGGAACCGTTTTCTCCGCCAGACCCGCCGTCTTTTCCTCGCCCCGGGCCGGAGTCATCCCCGTCAGCGCGATGCCGAGGAGGAGGACCGTGCCGGGAGCACCCTGTCTGAACGTTCCAATCATCTGAGGGAAAAGTGCGGCAGCTTCATCGCTCTCGCAATGACCGTTATCGCGTTGCATTCATTCTGGCTCTTCCGGGTGTCCGGAGTGCTTGGGAGACGCGTAGCGTTGGGGGGGCGACCAGGTCCCCATTGAAAACAATCCGACCTCGATGTCTTCCGGGATGAGAGTCCACTTGATGTCGTGCCCGGGGTTTCCGGGTTGAAACGGACAACCCGGTTGACCAGCGCAGGAAAAACCCCCGTAAAACCTGCAAAAGACTTGTGGTCAACCGGGTTGCCGTTTTGGTTTCAACCCTTTGCCAGTCGGTCCAGGACCGATTGACGAAAGCTAGAAAAGCAGTGTGCGTGCCAAGTGTGAAATCAAAGGAAAGAAAATGAGCGATTTTTCAACAAATCGATTCCAGATCCGTCCGGTTCGACCGGAGGACCTGGCCGAGCTCCTGACAATGATCCAAGAACTGGCTGAGTTCGAGCGACTCTCGCATCTCGTGACAGCGACCGTGGAGGATTACCACGAGAGCCTTTTCGGCGAAAATCCCGCGGCCGAGGCCCTTCTCGCCCAGGAAAACGGGGAGCCGGTCGGGTATGCCGTGTTCTTTTCCACCTTTTCGACCTTCGTCGGACGGGCCGGAATCTGGCTCGAGGACCTCTATGTGCGGCCGACCCACCGGGGCAGGGGATATGGCAAGGCGCTCCTCAAGGCGGTCGGGACGATCGCCCACGAGCGGGGTGCGGGCCGCTACGAATGGACCGTGCTCGACTGGAACCGGAATGCGATCGATCTCTACGAACGGGTTGGGGGTGAAATCCTCCCGGAATGGCGGATTGTGAGGATGGACCGGGAACGTCTCCGCACCTTTCACGAATCATGAGCATCGCCGCGAATCTCGACCGCGTTCGGAATGAGCTCGCCGAGGCCGCCCGGCGGGCCGGGCGGGAGCCGGAATCCGTCACCCTCGTCGCCGTCTCCAAGACCTGGCCTGCCAGCGACGTCGCGGAGGCCGCCGCGGCCGGACAGAAAATCTTCGGCGAGAACAAGGTCCAGAAACTCCTCGCCAAGGTGCCCGAATCGCCCGCGGGTCTCGAGTGGCACCTCATCGGCCATCTCCAGGGGAACAAGGTGCGGAAGGTTCTGCCGGTCTGCGCGTTGATCCACGGCATCGACTCGTCCGACCTCGCCCGCGACGTCAGCCGCATCGCCGGCGAACTCGGCATGGTCGCGCGGATTCTCCTCCAGGTCAATGTCGCGAGCGACGAGGCGAAGTTCGGTTTCCCGGTGTCTGTCTTGAAACACGAATTCGCCGGAATCGCCTCGCTTCCCCATCTCGAAATCCGGGGTCTCATGACCGTGCCGCCCTACGAGGAGGATCCCGAACGAGTCCGGCCCCATTTCGCCGCCCTGAGGCGCCTGCGCGACGAACTGGAGCAGACCCACGGCGTCGCCCTGCCGGAACTCTCCATGGGCATGAGCCATGACTTCGGAGCCGCCATCGCCGAAGGCGCGACGATGGTGCGCGTCGGCACGGCGATTTTCGGACGGCGGGAGTATCCGGTTTGAGATCCAGTCTCCGTCCGGGGTTCCTGTCGCGCACTTCCGCCACAGTGCGCCATCGACAGGCAGGCTCGAATCCGGAAGAATGCCGGGAAGATGAATCGTGCCCCGCTTCTTGCCGCCTGCCTCTACGTCAGCCTCCTGTCCGGATTTGCTTTGGATCTCTCCGCCGCCCCCCTCCTCGCCGGAGTCGCGAAGGTCGACATCACGCATCCCGATCATCCGGCGAAGGAGAATCCGCCGATGGTGAAGGCACTGGTTCTGTCGCAGGGCGAAACGCACGCGGTGATCGTGGCGATCGATGCGGTGGCGGTGGCCGGGATCGGGTCGATCCGCGATCCCCTCCTAGCCGAGGTGCGGGCGGCCCTGCAAAAGGATCCGGGGATCGCTCCGGACTCGTTCGTGGTGAACGCGAGTCATTGTCATGCCCTCGTTGCCCCGGACATCGCCGCCCGCACGATCCGGGCCGTCACGGAAGCGTGGAAGAACCGTGTCCCCGTCAAAGCTGGAGCCGGCATCGGGCGCGAGGAGACGATCATGGAAAACCGCCGGCTCAAACTGAAGAGCGGCAAGGAAGCCGACGTCCGCCACGCTTACGCCCTGCCCTTCGACGACGAGGTCGCCGCGGTGGGGCCGATCGATTCCGAGATCGGGCTGTTGCGATTCGACCGGATCGACAACGGTCAACCGCTCGCGGCGGTCTTCCAGTTCGCGGTCCATCCCATCATGGGGCTGCCCGATGGCGGCAATGGCGCGGATCTGAGCGGATACGCCGCGGAGACGATCGAGGCGAATCTCGGCGACGGCACCGCCACGGCTTTGTTCCTGCAGGGCTGCGGCGGCGACATCAATCCGGTGCTCTACAAGTCGGTCGACCTGCCGCGCGACGGGAAGTCCCTCGGAATGCGGCTCGGTTTTAGTGCTTTGTCAGGACTCCGCACCATCGTGACCGCGGCCGGGGCTCCGCTCTCGATCGCGAGCGAGACGCTGACCCTGCCCCGCGCGGACCACGGCCCAAGAATCGCGGAGATGGAGAAGGAGATCGATGCGCTGACTCTCGCATTGAAAGGCACGACCCTGAATTTCGAGACCTTCCTGCCGCTCTACGTGAAATATCACCTCAACAGCGATTACCCCTCCGAAGTGGCGGGTCGCTACCTGCAGGAGGAGCTGCTCGGACGCAACGACTGGAAAAGCCAGGACGCCGCCAACCGCGCCGCGATGGACGCCTACCTGAGGAACATCCGAACGATGGAGGAATTGACGCGGAAGCAGATCAACCGCGACCTGCTTGCACGCCATCAGGAGAGGCGGGCCGAACTCGGCGAGACGGTCACCGCCGAAGTCATGAGCCTGCGTGTCGGAGACTTCCGGCTTGTCTCCTTTCCCGCCGAACTGACCGTGCAGATCGGACTGGGATTGAAGGAGCGCTCGCCCCATCCCTTGACCTTTGTGTCAGGGTACACGAACGGCTACCTCTACTACGCACCCACGCTGGAGCAGGCGAAAAACCGCGGCAACGCCCAGGAGGACAGCGATTGTCTCCTCGCGCCGGAGTGGCAGGGGATCTTCGAGGCGGCGGCGTTGCGGATGTTGAAGTGAGCCGGGAGCCCCAAGGAGGGGCGACATTCCTGTCGCCCGACATGAGAGGCCCGGCTGGCCGGGCGACGAGAATGTCGCCCCTCCTTGGGGAAAGCGAATCACTTCACTTCGCGATCTTCTCGTCATCCCCGTGCGAGGCGTCGTCCGCTTTCCACTTGCCGCCTTTCTGGGTGGCGAGGAAGGCGACGAGATCGCGGAAATCCCGCGGTGGCAGAGCCGCGGCGACGGGAGGCATCGCCGAGACGGGTGGGGCGACCGAGGCGATCTCGCCGCGGGCGATCTTCCGTTCGCTGTTGTCGAGTCCGATCACGGTGACCTGCTCGGCCGTCTCCTTGGCGAGACGTCCGATGACGGATTCGTTGTTCTTCAGCGTGACGGTGGTCATGCCGTAGCCTGGCGCGATCTCCGCTCCGGGATTGGCGACGGACTCGAGGATCTTCTCGCGCGAAAGCCGTTTGCCGACGTCCCGCAGGTCCGGCCCCTGGACGCCGCCCTTTTCGCCGCCCTCGCCGCCGACCTTGTGGCATTGGAGACAGGCGCCCTGGTTCTTGAAGACGATTTCGCCGGCGGAGGCATCGCCTCCCTGGAGGCTGAGGAGAAAGACCGCGTTCGGATCCGAGGCGGCGTGGGCGGCGGCTTCGGGGCGGCCCTTTTCGGCGAGGGCGAGGTAGGCGTCGAGCCAGAGACCGGGACGCAGGTTCTTGCTGCGCTCGCTCCACAGCGTCACGATGGACTCGGGATCGGTGCCTGCGATCCCGGCGATGGCGGCGCGAGCGACGGGGAGGGGAGCCTCGTTGATCGCGGTCGATGCCTGGGCCGCGATGCCATCGAGACCGAGGGCAAAGGCGGCCTTCATCGCGGCGGCGCGGACCGGCACGGCTTCATCGGACAGGAGCGACGTGATGCGCTCGCGCGTTCCTTCCGGCTTTGAGGCGACGAGGCTTTCGATCACGGCGACGCGGAGTCCGGGAGTGAGCTTCGCATTTCCCGCCTGGGCCAGGAGAGTGGCGGGATCGAGCTCGATCTTCGCCGTGGTCGCGAACTCCATTGCGAGGGTGGTGAACTCGGCATCGTTGGAGGCACTGAGGAACTTCCGTAACTCGTCTCCGAGCACGGGGGCGAGCGCGGCGAAGTTGCGTCCTTCCTTCACGACCTGCGGGCGGTAATGTCCGAGGACGGGATCGGTCTCGATCGCCGCCTCCCATTGCTTCAGTGCGTGGAAGGCCGCCTTGCGCACCGGCTTGGCGAGGGAACCGTCGGCGGCGAGCTGGAGCATGGCGAGGGCATTCGCGGGCGTGCCCTTGCGATAGTTCGCGGCGACGAGGCGGCGTTGCACCGCCTCGGGGAGATCGGCGATGCCGTCGCGGAGCGAGGCGATGCTTTCGCCGGCGGCGGTGTCGAGGACGGAGGTGTCGTAGATCGCACGGATGACCTCGCGACGCACGAGCGGATCGGCATCGCCGAGGAACTTCACGAGTTCCGCGCTTTCCTGACGGCGCAGGACGAGGACGGCGAGGAGTCGTTCCTCGCGCGATCCGGAATCGACCTTCGCGGCGGCATCGGCGGCGGTGGCGATCTGGGAAAGGGCGGAGATCAGGGCGTGGCGAAAGACGATGTCGGTTTCCTTCTGTCCGTTTGTCAGGGCGTCCGAGAAGAGAGCCTTGGTGACTTCCGTGTCACCCGGCTTCGCGATGCGGCCGAGGGCGATGGCGGCGAGGGATCTAACGCGGAGGGAGTCGTCCTTGCCGAGGGCATCGAGCAGGGCGGCTTTCGCGGATTCGACGCGCAGGTCCCCGAGAACGCGCGCGGCATTGGCGCGCACCTCGGGATCGGTCTGGAGGAGGAGGGGAACGAGCGCATCGGCGACCGCGACCTCGCGGCGTCCGAGCTGTCCGAGCCCCCAGATCGCATGGAGGCGCGCGACCTGGCCGGTGCTCTCGTTGATAACGGCGGTGAAAGCGGCGCGGCCCTCTTCCCCGCGATCGGCGAGGGCGAATTGAGCCGCCTGCCGGACCCGGCGGTCGGAGTGGGAGAGGAGTTCGCGGAGTGCGCCGACTTCGCGGTTTTCAAAGCCCTCCTTGAACATTGCCGCGACCCTGGATCCGGCCTCGCGTTCGGCGGCATTCTTGGATCCGGCGACCTGGATCGATCCATTTTCATTCACGCTCCAGCCTCCGCCGAAATCGCAGATGTAAAGATTGCCGTCGTAGCCGAGCTCGACATCGCTCGCGCCGATCCCGCGGACGATCTCGCGTTCCTCGGTCGCGACGTAGCCGGCTCCTTTTGCCTGCGTCGAGATGAGGAGGAGGTTGCAGTTGTCCGAGGCGCCGCGGTAGTTCGAAAGCAGGAACTTGCCGCGCAGGTCCGCGGGCAGCGATTCGCCCGTGAGCCAGGTGACGCCCGAGGGGCCGTTCGCAACGTGCGAGGCGGGCGGATAGACCCATTGCGGCTGGTCCTCGTTGTAGAGGTCGAACATCCGTTCCTTCACCCACATCGATTGTTCGGGACGGAAGCCGCCCCAGTCGAGATGGGTCGCGTAGTGGTGCGGCGACTGGTGCGACATGTTCCAGCCCGAGTCGCTCCCCTCGAGCGCGTAGACCATGCGCGCCTTGTCGCCGATGTCGCCGGTGTTGTCGAAGGTGAAGAGATTGCCGTGGTCATCGAAGACGAGTTCCTGCGGATTGCGGAGTCCGGTGCAGAAGACTTCGAGTCCCGATCCGTCCGATTCGCAGCGGAAGATGGCGCCTCGTCCCGATCCGGGACGGACCTTGCCGTCGGCGGTGGTGACGTGATAACCACGGTCGCCGACCGAGAAATAGAGGCGGCCGTCCGGTCCGCGAACGATGCCGTGGAGGTCGTGACCGATGAATGAGACACGCACTCCGTATCCGGTCGAGATTTCCTTCTCCTCGTCCGCCTTGCCGTCACCATCGGTGTCGCGCAGTTTCCAGACGCTCGGGATGCAGGTGAAATAGACCGAGCCGTCATCGGCGAGGACGGAGAATCCGATCCCGTCCTCGGGGCGCTTGAAGCGATCGGAAAAGAGCGAACGGAAATCGGCGGCACCATTGCCATCCCGGTCCTCAAGGAGGACGAGGCGATCCGCGACGCGGCTGAACCAGCCTTCGGGAAAACTCGACGCGTATTTCTGATACATGGCGAGACGATCCGCCACGGTGACGGCCTTGAAGTCGTCGCGGATCAGCTCGTTCGCCCCGCGCAGATCGGGCACGCCGAGCCAGAATCGGTTCGCCTCGGCGACGTAGAGACGTCCCTGCGGATCGAAGCCGAAGCTGGCGGGATTTTCGACGAAGGGAAAGGCGACCCAGGTGTGGCCCTCGAGACCTTCGTGCTGGATCAGTCCGCGGAAGGTGCCTTTGGCATTGCTGAGGGCCGGCATTTCGCTCTCGGGCACGGTCGGGAGCGGCTTGAAGCGGGCCTCCAGCTCCGCCGGGGTGATGGCATGGATCACCGGGGCCGCCGAAAGGATCGCGAGGAGGAGAAGGGGGAGGGCTTTTCTCATGGCGGGAATGGTTACGACGAAGCCGCGAAACCGGCAACCGGTAACGGAGTTCATTGGCAAGGGGATTGTATGCCATTTTGACTTTGCCTCCTCCCGTCGGACCTGACAGGGTGGAGTCCCCGTTGCGACCCTCTTCGATCATGAAACCGACCCTCTTCCTTCTCCTGTTTGCGACCACGCTGGTCTCCGCGGCGGATCGTCCGAATTTCCTGTGGATCACCTCGGAGGACAACGGGCCCCATCTCGGCTGCTACGGCGATCCGAACGCGGTGACGCCGAACCTCGACGGGCTCGCCGCGAAGGGGATGCGTTTCACCCGGGCGTGGTCGAACGCGCCGGTCTGCGCCCCGGCCCGGACCACGGTGATCTCGGGGATCTATCCTCCCGCGACGGGGTCGGAGCACATGCGCTCGCAGACCTCGCTGCCCGACGGCATGAAACTCTTTCCCGCCTACCTGCGCGAGGCGGGTTACTATTGCACGAACAACGCGAAGGAGGACTACAACCTCGTCAAGGGCGACGATGTCTGGGACGAGAGCAGCGGCAAGGCGCATTGGAAAAAACGCGCGGAGGGCCGGCCCTTCTTCGCCGTCTTCAACTCGACGATCTCCCACGAGTCGCAGATCCGGAACGCCATTCCCGAGGGGAACCGCATCCATGATCCCGCGAAGGTCCGGGTCCCGGTCTACCACCCCGACACGTCCGAGGTTCGCAAGGATTGGGCGCAATACCATGACCGGATCACGATGATGGACGCGCAACTCGGCGAACGGCTCCGTGAACTCGAAGAAGCCGGTCTCGCCGAGGACACGATCGTCTTCTACTGGGGCGACCACGGATCGGGCATGCCGAGGAACAAACGCTGGCCCTACGATTCCGGTCTCCACGTGCCGCTCATCGTGCATTTCCCGGAGAAATGGAAGTCGCTCGCCCCTGACGGATACACCACCGGCGGCGCGAGCGACCGGCTCGTCGCCTTCGTCGACCTCGCCCCGACGATGCTGAGTCTCGCCGACATCGAACCGAAGGACTGGATGCAGGGGATCGCCTTTGCCGGGGAGTTCGAAAAGCCCGGCCGCGATTTCAACTTCGGATTCCGCGGCCGCATGGACGAGCGCATCGACCTGGTCCGCTCGGTCACGGACGGACGCCACGTCTACCTGCGGCAATACCTGCCACACCGCATCTACGGCCAAAACATCGACTACATGTTCCAGACGCCGACGACGCGGGTGTGGCGGGGCTTGTTTGACGAAGGCAGGCTGAACGAAGCCCAGTCGCATTTCTGGCAGGAGAAGCCGGCGGAGGAGCTCTACGACCTGCAGAGCGACCGCGACGAGGTGGTGAATCTCGTCGATGTGCCGGAGCACGCGGAGGTGCTGGCGAAATTGCGCGGAGCCCATGAATCGTGGGAGCATCAGATACGCGACATCGGGTTCCTCCCCGAGGCGGAGATCCACGCGCGTGCCGCCGGCTCGACGCCCTTCGAGGTGGCCCGGGATCCGGCGAAGTACGACTTCGATGCGGTGTTCACCGCAGCGAGGCTCGCGAGTTCGCGGAAAATCGCCGATCTCCCCGCGATCGTGGCGTTGTTAGGGAGTCCCGATTCCGGCGTGCGCTACTGGGGCGCGACGGGCTTGCTGATCCACGGGAAGAAGGGCTTCGAGGCGGGAGCGGAGGCGCTGCGCAAGGTGCTCGGGGATCCCTGCGGCAGCGTCGCGATCGTCGCGGCGGAGTCGCTCGGCCGGTTCGGGGATGAGGCGGACCGGGAGCAGGCGCTCGACCTCCTCCTCGAAAAGGCGGACCAGGGCAAAGGAAACGTCTTCGAGGCCATCCTCGCGGTGAACGCGCTCGATTACCTCGATGAAGCCGCCGCGCCGCGCCTTGAGGCGATCCGGAAACTGCCCCGCAAGCCGGGAATGCCCGCACCGCGGACGGACGGCTACGTGGGCAGTCTGCTCAAGCACCTGACGGACGAATAAACGGTCCCGGTTCCGGAACGCATTCACTGGAGGAACAGGAACTCGTTCGAATTCAGCAGGGCCCGGCAAAGGCTGACGAGCCCGTGTTGTTTCGTCAGGTAGGCCGCCTCCTCGCGCTCGGTCGATTCGCAGGTTCGTCCAAACGCGAGGAGAAAGGCCTCGTCGGCCAGCTCGGCGGGATCCTCGCTCCCGGCCGCCGCCTTGACGCGTTCGGCGAAGCGGTCGGCCTGATCGAGAAGGAATCCGCTGTTGTAGAGATTCAATGCCTGGATCGGCGTGGTCGAGCGACCGCGTGCGGGCATGACCTGGCCGGCGTCCGGACAATCAAAGGCCCCGAATACGGCGTCGTGCTCCATCCGTATTTTCAGCGCGTAGACCATGCGACGGTAGTCGACCGGGCTGAAGTCGTCCTTCGCGATCCAGTTGCGGGCGTAGTTGGCGTTCGGCTCGAAGAGGAGGAAGCCGGGTCCGTACATCCGCGGGTCGAGCGCCCCGCTGACGAGGAGGGTGTTGTCGCGGATCGACTCGGCCTCGAGGCGGCGCGGTGGAAACCGCCAGAGGAATTCCGTGCCCGCGTCGGCCGATAGCGCCTCGGGACGCGGGGCGGACGACTGGCGGTAGGTCTTCGAGGTGAGGATGAGGCGGTGGAGGTGCTTGAGCGACCATCCGTGCTCGACCAGTTCGGCCGCGAGCCAGTCAAGCAACCCGGGATGGCTGGGACGGAATCCCATCGCACCGAAATCGGAGGGCGTCGCGACGAGGCCGCGTCCGAAATGGTAATGCCAGATCCGGTTGACGATGACACGGGCGGTGAGCGGATTCGCCGGATCGATGATCCAGTTCGCGAGGGCAACCCGGCGATCGGCCTCGGGCGCGTCGGCGGGCAGGGCGAAGGAGCCGAACAATCCTGCAAAAACACTCAGGCTCGCGGGCGCGACGACTTCCTTCGGTGCGAGCGGATCGCCGCGGAAAAGGCGTTTGGTCGGTTCGTTCGGCTGCACGAACTGGCCGGCGTAGACTTTCGGCATGGCCTTGAGAGCGGCGCGCTCGGCTTCAAGCGGGGCGATGCGGTCCCACACGGCGCGGGCTTTTTTGGCCTGGGCGGGATCAAGCTCGGCGAGTTCGTAGGTGATGGCGTCGGCGGCGGGCGCTCCGACCGGAGCGCGGCCTTCGGAGGAAGCCACGGCCTGCCAGGGACCCTTCGCGTCCTTGGCCACCTCGATGCGGTAGCGGGTCGCGAGGCGGTCGCTGTATTTGCCCTCGCGGTCGCGCGCCCAGGTGATGCGGTCGACGGTCGCGGGCGACTTCAGCTCGATCATGACCCAGCCCTTGCCGGGCGTGCTGGAAATCCAGGATCGTCCGTTGCCGTATTGGCCGTCGTTGATGTGGGCGAGCTTGTGGGCGGCATTGTTGGGAAAATCCCCCGAGGACGTCGGCTTGCCGCCGAGGGCGACATTGCTTTCGCCGGACCAGATCTCGAGTTCGTCGAGGCAGGGTTGGCCGCTGCTGCTGGCCTCGATCGCGAAACGTACGAAACGCGCCTCGACCGGAGCGAAGGTCTCCTCGTTGGCCTTCGCATTCACGGGAGCCCGCAGTCGCGGCTGGCCGCCGGTCGCACCCGCATCCTGCAACACGAGGACGTCGGCGCTGATAGCCGCCCCGGTTTCACCGCCGCGCAGGAAGATCGCGCTCTTCTCCGCGAACTCATGCTCTCCGGCATCGTGGAATCCCGACCACATCGCCTTGTTGCCGACATCGGCGGTGCCGTCGGCGAATTTCCGCTGGTCGACTCTGGCGATCTCGGCCTGGTCGCCGCGCGTCGCGGGATCGCCGTCGCGGTCGAGCACGTAACGCGCGTCCGCGGTGTGGGAAAGGAATCCGCAGCCCCAGGAGAGCCAGACGCGCTTCCGGCCGTTCGCCTGTGGCCGCCAGGCGAAGACCTCGCGGCCGGCCGTGTTTTCAAACCAGGTGTAGCTGCCGCCCGAGACGTTCGGGAGCCGGTCCGCGCCGCCGAGGTCGCCGAGGTGGCCGCGCTGATAACCCTCGCGGTTCTTGCCCTCGGCCTTCGGCTCGACCAGTTTGGTGGTTCTGACAGGGTCGACCTCGTCGATGAAGAGGGTCGAGCCGAGATAGGGTGCCGGTTTCAGGGCGGCGAGCTCCTTCCGCAGGGCCGCGATTTCGGTGGCGAGCTTCCCGGCGCGCGCCCTGCGGTCCACGTCGTCGGTGCCGCGCAGGTCGCGTTCGCCGTGCTGGACTCCGGCGAAAACGGACTGCATCGCGAAGAAGTCGGTCTGGGTGACGGGGTCGAACTTGTGATTGTGACACTTCGCGCAGCCCATCGTGGTGGCGAGAAAGGCGGTGCCGGCGGTGTTGACCATGTCGCTCAATTCGTCCTGCCGCTGCATCTTGTTGAGGAGGGGATCCTGCCCCTTCACCCGGTCCCACGGACCCGCGACGATGAATCCGGTGGCGGCGTCCTCACCCACGGTGTCGCCGGCGAGCTGCTCGAAGACGAAGCGGTCGTAGGGTTTGTCGTCGTTGAAGGCGCGGATGACGTAGTCGCGGTAATGGTAGGCATTTGGCCTTTCGTGGTTCGTCTCGAAACCGTTCGAATCGGCGTAGCGAACCACGTCGAGCCAGTGCCGGGCCCAGCGCTCGCCGAAATGCGGGCTGTCGAGCAGACGGTCGGCGAGCGCTGCGACGGCGCCGTCGACGTGGGCGGCGTCGGCTCCCTCGGCTTCAATGTCGTGGAGGAATCGCCGCGTGGTGTCTTCGTCAGGAAAGAGGCCCGTCACATCGAGCGCCATGCGCCGCAGGAGCACGCGCGGCCCGGCCGGTGGATTGAAGGCGAGGCCTTTCTCCTTCAGCTTTGCCTCGATGAAGGCGTCGATGGGGTTGGCATGTCCCGTGGCGGGAACGGCAGGCTTCACGACGGGCTGGTAGGCCCAGTGATCGGTCGTCTTCTTTTCCAATTCGGCCTGCGCGGCCCGCCAGGTGTCGGCCCGGTCGATCCAGGACTTGAGGCTCGCGATTTCCTCCGGGGTGAGGGAGGCGCCCTTCGGCGGCATGCGGTGGGCCTTGTCGGTCGAGGTGACGAGGGAGATGAGGTAGCTCTCCTCGCTCTTGCCGGGAACGATGGTCTTTTCCCCGGAGTCGCCGCCCCGCAATGCCGCGACGAGGGAGTCGAGCCGGAGGCCGCTCTTTTGCGTCTCCCCGCCATGGCAGTCGAGGCAGCGGGCCTCGAGCACGGACGGCAGCTCGGCGGCTGAGCAGAATCCTGACATGCCCACGAAGGCCGCTCCGACACGGGCGAGGATCCGGGTTGGTCGATGGACAGGATTGGGCATGCGCCACTTTCCACTCGTTTTCCGGAAACCGCAAACTCGGATTGTATACAATATGGTGCCAGATCGCGCCATTTCGGTAATCAAAGGCGGGCCCGGATCCACTCGATCCCTGCGGGAATGCCTTCGTCGATCATGGACTGGTAGTGTCCGCCGGTGGCGACGGTCTTCACCTCGGCCTCGCCTCCCGCATCGGTGACGGCCCGCCCGAAGTTCCGCCATTCCTCGCTCGTGACCTTGTCGTCGTCGCGGGCGCCGAAGACAAAAACGGGAACCTTGATCCGCGCCGCATGCATCGTGGGTGAGGAGCGCTGCACGAAGACCCGGGCGCCCGGCAGGAGCAGGCCCGAGAACGGTTCGTCGAGCAGGTCCTTGTGGAAGGCGGCGACATCGCAGGCGGGTGCGTAGGCGACCGCGCCCGCGAGATCGGGAAGGTGCGCGGCGAGCAACAGCGAAAGCGTGCCCGCCGAACTGTGACCCGCCGAAAAGATTTTTTCGGGATCGACCCAAGGCAGCTTCTCCCGCGCCAGCCGCAAGGCGAGGGCTCCGTTGGCGACCCCGGCACCGGCCGAGCGGAATTGTTCGTAGGCCGCGCCGACGTCATCCTCGTCCTCTCCCATGGGCCCGTCGATCGAATAGCTGACGACCACCATCCCCGCCTCGGCATACGGCAGGGTTTCATCAAAGTAGTCCCCCTCGTCGAGATCCATTCCGCTGAGCAGGTTGCTCCCGGCGGGAGCGACGAGGACACAAGGGAGAGAATACTCCCGATGAACTCCGGCGGGAACGAGGACGCGGAACCGCGTCGATCCGGCCGGACCACTCCCCGACGCGGCGAAGTCGTGGATCTTCACCTCGGTGCCCTCGATCAGCTCGCCTCCTCCCAGATCCGGCAGCGTCACCGCGGAAAGGTCGGGGACCACGAACGGTTCATCGGGCTTTCCGACCTGGTCCATGCCGGACTTGATCCCATAGGTGATCAGGGCCGCGTATCCGGCTAGCACGACCGTGGCAAGGTATCCGGTGACCAGGCCCGCGATCGCCATGCCGCGCCCGGTGAGCTGTCCGCGCGACTTCGCGATTTTCGAGAGCCCGACATGACCAAAGACCACCGCGATCGGACCGAGCGGCAGGAGGCAGACGGCGACGGAGAGGATGCCGAGGACGAGGCTCGTGATCGCGGCTCCGCTGGAGGAGGGGGCTTGGGCCGGAAACGGTGGCTGGGGTCGGTTCAGGGCGGCGGGCATGGTCCGAGTCAAGCCGAACTCCCGCAAGGTGCACAAGCGAAAAACATTGCGCCGGGCCTCCGGCTCGCCTCAGTTCCGCATCACCCCGATTCCATGGCTCTTCGCATTGATACCAACGTCCTTGGCGGTGCCCTCGATTTCACGGTCCGCGGAACCGTCATCGGTCACCTCGACGTGGTCGGGCGCGATGAGCCGGTCCGGCTCCGGTTGCAGGGGCTCCTCTGGCCGGATCTCGCGGGTCACCGGTTGACGTTCCATCGCGCGGCGCGGGTCGACGACGAGCCCGTCTACGAGGGCTTCCAATCCGAACAGACGGGCTCGGTCGGAGACATGACCGCCTCGCACAAGGTCAAGATTCCCGACCGCCCCATCGAGGAATGGATCCGGCTGCCCGCCGCCGAGCGGCAGCACACCCTGGGGAACTGCCTCTACCTCGAATGGTTCAGCACCTGCAACGGCCGCGTCGTCCTCGAGTCGACCGACTACGAACTCTCCCTCGAGCCTGTCGCCGCATGGGTGATGGGGCCGGATGACCGGCCCGGAGGACCACGGACCGATTTCCAGCCCTTCGACACCGAAGCTCTCGATCTCGACGACTATCTCGAACCCGAGGACGAAACGCCCCGCAGCGAGGCGGAGATCGAGGCGGACCGCGAAGCCGCCCGCATGGACCTGCTCCTCGACCGCATCGGAGCACGCATGGAGCGCGAGGGTGAGGATGCCGACTATGCGCAAATCATGGAGGAGGAACGCGAGCGCCTGCGCCGCGAACTCGGCGAACCCGAGCCGAAGCCGCTCACGCCCGAGGAGGAAGAGGAACGCGCCCGCTGGATCGAGGAGATGAACGCCGCCATGCTCGAGGCGGAGGACTCGATGGATGAGGAAGAGGAGGAGGAAGACGTGGACCATCCCCTCGTCGTCCACACCACGGATTATGCGATCGGCCTGTGGCGCGAGCTGATTGGAAACATCCAGAAGAAAGCCACCCTCACGCCCGAGCACCCCTTCGTCGAGATCACCGACGGCGTCACCTTTGCCGGCGTGAAGCTCGCCGGAGCCCTCCAGTCCTCGATGCGACGAGGCGAATGGCCGCCCGATCCGCTCTTCGCGGGCGACTCGCTCGTTCGATTGAAGCAGGCCCGCGGACACCTTCACGACGCCCTCGCCGGACTGAAGGTCGCGGAAAACGACGGACTCCTCGGTGGCATCCGCCTCGACGAAATCGGCCGTGAAATCCGTGCAATCCTGGCCGAGGTGGAGATTCTCATCGCCGACATCCGGCGAATCCTCGGGTGATTTTCCACGCAAGAAACACGACTGGCCGCCCTCCTGCTTCTCCTCTCCTCCGATGTCCTCCCCGTCCGACACCGATCCCTCCGCCGACACCGAAGCCCTCCTCGACCCGTCTCGCACCGCGACGCGGAGGAAGCGGCCGATCTCCTCGAAAACGAAACCGGCGCGGAGGCCGCCCGCGTCCTCAGCGAGTTGAATCCCATGGTCGCCCAGCGGGTCCTCGCCGAGATGGAGGACGGATCGCGCGACGCCGTGATCGCCTCGGCCTCGCCCGAACAGGCGCGCCAGTGGCGGGAGAACCGCGCCTTTCCCGAGGACAGCATCGGCTGGCTGATGGAGCCGGCCCCGGCCTCGTTCGCCCCAGGAGTGACCGTCGCCGAGGCGGTCGAGGCACTGCGCCACCTCGCGAAGACCGCCTTCATCACCTACGGCTACGTCGTCGATGACGGAGGCAAACTCCTCGGCCTCCTCGTGATGCGCGACCTCCTCCTCGCTTCGCCGGAGACCCGGCTCGGGGACGTGATGTTGCGCGAGCCCTTTTCCCTCGATCCCGGCCTCGAGCTGACCGATGCGATGCGCTTCGTCGTGCACCGCCATTACCCGGTCTATCCCGTCTGCGATGGAATGGGACGTTTGTTAGGACAAGTGCGCGGACAGAGCCTCTTCGAGGCGCGCGCCATCGAGATCAGCGCCCAGGCCGGTCAGATGGTCAGGGTCGAGGAAGGGGAACGGCTTTCCACTCCGCTCGCCCGCAGCCTCCGCTCGCGCCATCCCTGGTTGCAGCTGAACCTCCTCACCTGCTTCGTCGCCGCAGCCGTCGTCGGCGTCTTCCAGGAGACGCTCGACTGCATCGTCGTCCTCGCCGCCTTTCTCCCGGTGCTGGCCGGTCAGTCGGGCAACACCGGATCCCAGGCCCTCGCCGTGGCCCTGCGCGGCATGACCCTCGGCGATCTCGGAAAAGGGGGTGAACGGAAGCTGGTCGTGAAGCAAGGATTGCTGGGTTTGCTCAACGGGCTTTTCACGGGTCTCTCGGCCGGAATCGGGATGTGGCTCTACGCCCATTTCCGGGGCCAGGCGGACGCCTGGATCCTCGGCCTCGTCGTCTGGATGGCGATGGTCGCGAGCTGTGTCGTCAGCGGTCTTGCCGGAGCGCTCATTCCCCTCGCCTTGAAGCGATTTGGAGCCGATCCCGCGACGGCTTCGGGGATTTTCCTGACCACGGCGACGGATGTGATCAGCATCGGCGCGTTTCTCGGACTGGCCTCGTGGATGGTTTCGTGAGCGCGATGGGGAGGTGGACGGAAGATCGGCATTGCCATTCCCCCAGCCTTTTCCCTACGATCCCGCGAATCCAATGCCATCCATGCGAACTCTCTTCCTGCTTTCCATCCTGTCGGCCGCCGTGGTCTTTCCTGCCACCGCGGAACCCTCCGCCGAGGCCAAGGCACTCGCCGACAAAGTCATCTCGGCCGCCGGGGGCGAGGGAAAACTCCTGCGGGTCTTCCGGATGAAGGAACGGTTCAACTCCGGCCCCGTCCTCGCCGATCCGGCCAAGGCCAGCGTGCGGGAATCCATTCTCGAGGCCCCGAAATACTGGTGGCTGGGCGGCAAGGACCGCGATGGTGAACCCGCCAAGTTCGACGTCTGGGCCTGGACGCTCGTGGCGCTCACCGACGACAAGACCCTCCTCGAGATCATTTCGGGGGTCGAAGAGAACGGGAAGGTCACCGTCGCCCTTCGGCTGACCGGCACGATCGAACCGGCCCTCGATCTGCACTTCGATCCCGGCACCCACCGGCTCGTGCGGATGGATTGGCGCAACGACATCTACCGTTTCAGCGACTGGCGCGAGCACGACGGCGCGGCCTACCCGGCCAAGACCGTGATGCACAAGCGCAAGACCAACGAACCGTGGTTCCACCATGAGATCCTCGGGATCGAACGCCTCGCCGAAGCGCCCGCGGGATTGCCGCGGTGAGGGGCCAAAGGCGTTTGTCAGGGTTCGGATTCCAACTTCCCGATCAAACGCGTCTCCTCTTCGTAAAGCTCCCGCAGCGTTTCGTCGAGGCGGCCGAGACGGGTAGTCGCGATCGAGTCGTTCAAAAAAACGACCCACTCGTCGATGGCCTTGGCGAAGTCGCCGCCATCCGCCTCGGTCAGGGCCTTCGGTTCATGGAACACCCTCGAAAACCGTCGACGCAGTTCCAGGATCTTCGGTGACAGATTCCCCGCCTCGTGGAGCGCGCTGAAGGTCGCCTCGGACACCTTCGGATCGGCGCCGGCGGAGACGGCCGCCGCCAGGGCTTCGTGGCGGGCGAACGCGAGTTTCAACTGTCGGACGAAGAGACGCCGCTCGGCCGGACTCGCCTTTTCCCAGTTTCCATCGAGATAGGAATCGACGTAGATCTTGCGGAAGGAGGCGTATTCGTATCGAAAGGCGAGGGGAGGGAACTCGGGATCGGATCGGTAGCGGGTCAGCTCCCGGGCCAGTCCCTGTCGGAACGAGATCGAGAGCGGCATCCGTTCGACGAGTTCCTCGGTCGATCCCGTCCATTGCGACCGCAGTGTGAAGATCACGAGAAGGGCGACCAGGGACGGTTCCGCCTCGACCCGTCTCAGGATCCGGCCGCAGCGGGCGAAGGACGCCAACGCTTCGGGTTCCTGATGGTTTTGACAGGATCGCAGGAACTCGAGATAGAGGATGCGAAAAAGATCGCTTGCTTCTCCGACTCCCACGATCCCCTCCCCACCGGGTCCTGGTTCGTCGCTCCATCGGCGCGCCTCTTCGAGTTGGTGGGAGTGCCGCTCGAGGAACGGAGCGATTTCATCGTCGGCTTCACCCCTCGTCGCCCGGTTGAAAAGTTCACGCAGCGATTCGACGAAGGCCGGGTCTCCCGAAACGGAATCCGGATCCGCGTCGGTCTCGGTTTCAAGAACCGGGACGAGAAAATCCCGATCGAAGTCCGGCATGGATTCCGGAGCGCTTTCGATCCACGCGGCGTATCCCCGCGACCAATCCTCGACGCCTTTGCGGAACCGGAGGAGCGAGGCAGAGGGCTCCGGCCCTTCTTCCCCATCGGTCGCCTTGGTCGTGAGGTCGTGGCCGGTCAGAATAGACAACTCCTTCACGAAATGATCCATCGCGTCGCTGTCGAGGCCCTTCCTTGCCGAGAGTTCGCACCGCACTCCGTGGACCCGCGCCTCGGCCACGCGAGGCAGCAATGGATAGGTCGAGAGCGCTCCGAACACCGAGAGCATCCGCTCGGCGCCATCCAAATCTCCCGCCGCGATCCGCTTCTCCGCTTCCTTCGCTCCGAACCAGACGATCGGGATCGGGGTGCCGAGCAACAAAGCGACGACGAGCGAGGTCATCGCGATTTTGCTCGTCACGCTCTTTTGCGCCGGACTCATGGAACGCCGATTGGTTTTACTCCGGCAATCTCACCTCGGGGTCGCCGCGCCGATGAAAAGCCCGGAAATGGCTCAAGTTCAGCGTGTAGAGCGTCGAGGCTTTCGCCTTCTTTGCCGCGAACAAGTGGAGGAGATCGTGAATCGCCCCACCGCGCACTCCCCGCGATTCGCTGTCGGCGATGGCCCTCATCACGTCCGAGGCGGCCAGATCGACGATCCTGAGGCGCGGCACGAGATTGACCCCGATGAGCCGATCGGCAACTGACGGTGACAGCCGAAGAGGGAGACGCCCTCCGGTGAGCGTCGAAAACGTTTCCACCAATCCGTGGCTGCGAACCGCCTTCGGTTCCTTGGAGAGAAGGAGCCGTGCGCACGGCGCGTGGTATGGTTCGATATCGACGACCGCCGCCACGAGGACGCTGGCATCAAGGTAGATCATCGGGCGCGTTTGCCACGTGTCGTCCGGTAGGCTTGCGCGACTTGATCCTCGCGGTCCTCCCGATCCGCCAGCACGGCGCCGCCCACATCGACGCCGTTTGGGTATCCCGTGGCGACGAGCAAGCCTCCTTCGCGAACGAGTCCGACCCCTTCGTTCGCCCTCGGACGCAGCCGCAGACTGTCACCCTCCACCGCAATTTCCAGCGCGTCTCCTTCCTCGAGATGAAGTCGCTTGCAAACCTCCTTGGGCAAAACAATGCGACGGGATCTGCCGACAATGATGGTGCCCTTCATGGCATGGAATGTGTCACGGATCCTGCCAGTGGTCAATGCTTCGAAAAGTCTCGCTTTCCTGCGCCGGAATCGGCATCATTCCCCGACCCTCGCCCCATGAACAAACCCGCCCTCGCCGCCCTGATCCTTCTCGCCCTCATTTCGTCCACCCCCGCCGCCGACTGGCCCGGCTGGCGCGGCCCGAAGCGCGACGGCATTTCCACGGAGACCGGGCTGCTCGCGAAGTGGCCCGAGGGCGGTCCGAAACTGCTCTGGCAGAGCGAGGGATGCGGACAGGGCTACGCCGGAATCGCCATCGCCGCCGGCAAGGTCTACACGCTCGGAAAATCGAAAGAGGGCGAGTCGCTCGTCGCCTTCTCGGTGGAGGACGGCAAGCTCCTCTGGAGCACACCCTTCGGCGGTGGCGGCCACAGCAACGGCTCGCCCCAGGTCGACGGCGACCTCGTTTATGCGATCGGCCTCGCCGGAGACCTCGTCTGCGCGAAGTCGGATTCGGGCGAGGTCGTCTGGAAAAAGAATTTCGCCAAGGACTTCGGCGGTGTCATGATGAGCGGCTGGGGCTTCAGCGAGTCGCCCCTCGTCGACGGGGATCGCCTCGTCTGCACGCCCGGAGGACCGGAGGCCATGATCGTCGCCCTCGACAAGAAGACCGGGGCCGAGATCTGGCGCTCGCCCGCGCCCTCCGATGCCGGGAGCAAGGGGAAGGACGGAGCCGGTTATTCGTCCATCGTCATTTCCGAGGGCGGCGGGGTGAAGCAGTATGTTCAGATCACCGGCCGCGGCGCCCTCGGCGTCCGCGCCTCCGACGGGAAACCGCTCTGGCATTACAACAAGGTTGCCAACGGCACCGCCAACATCCCCACTCCGCTCATCGACGGCGACCTTGTCTTCGTCTCGACCGGTTACGGCACGGGATCGGCCCTGCTGAAGCTCGTCACGGACGGCGATGGAGTGAATGCGGAGGAACAGTATTTCCTCGACGGCAAGACCCTGCAAAACCATCACGGCGGCATGATCCTGAAGGACGGCCACGTCTACCTGGGGCACGCGCACAACAACGGATTCCCCGTCTGCGTGGAATTGAAGAGCGGCAAGATCGTCTGGGGCGGCGACCAGCGCGGCCCCGGCGGGGGATCGGCGGCCATCGTCCTCGTCGGAGGCGATCTCGTCTTCCGTTACGAGGACGGCGTTGTCGCCCTGATCGAGGCCACGACGAAGGGATACAATTTAAAAAGCCAGTTCAAGCCGGCCTTCCAGAAAGGGAAGAGCTGGTCCCATCCCGTCGTCGTCGACGGGCGCTTGTATCTTCGCGAGCAGGAGAAGCTGATGTGCTACGACCTGAAGGGGTGAGCGCCCCGGTCTCGTGCACGAAGGCCTCGCACGTGTGAGGAGTCGAACTCCGGCGTGCAAAGAGGGTGCGCTCAGGCCCCCGGCCTGCCCACCACCCAATCCCAGCGGACCCCGGCCTGCTTCAGTTGCGGCTCGAGATCGGACGGGTCGAGAAAACGTCGTGTGATCAGGTCTTCGAGGACTTCCCTGACCTTTGCGAGGTAGTCGTCCTTCGAGGCATACCGTTCCTCGATCGACGGACGCGTATCCCGTGTTTCGTCGCGGCGCGCTTTCGTCATGGCGAAGGGTATCCAGGCCCCGCGCAGCAGATAGATCTCATGCGGCGATCCCATCGCCTCGGGGCGGAAGACCCAGCCCGTGGCCGTGCCGAGGGGCACCGCGACGTCGGGCATGCGGATGCCGGCGAGGTCGTTGCCATCCGCATCGACCTGCGGCACGAGCAGGGGCAGCGCCGCGCCCGCGCCGGCCCCGTCGGGCCATTGCGGATTGGCCGCCCTTCCGCCCGCCGTCACCGTCTTCGGCGAAGCCATCCCGGGAACGGCTGGAAAGTTCACGTTTTCGACCGTTGTCAGGGTACCGTCGGCCAGTTTCGGATGGACGCTCGGCGGCGGGGCGATTCCTTCCGCGACCCAGCGGTGCATCGCGAGGCGGAGGGCCTGGATCGACGCGCCCGCATTGACGGGATTCGCGAGGGGCGCCCCCTCCACCAATGCCGCCGGCGGAAATCCGGCGGGGCCGTGCGAAGTGCCGGAAAAGAAATAGGATCTAACGTCCTCGGGAAACACGATGTCCTCCCCGCCCGCCACATCCGTGTGGGTCAGCGCGGCGACCCTTCCCGCGCCCCAGTATTCCGCGGCCATGTTCGTGTGGAAGACCTTGGGACGATGTTTCGCCCGCGGATTATCGAGAATGCCTTCGCGGTAACCGCTCACCGGATCCTCCTGCGCCGAATCGGCGAAGGGATAGGACGCCGTGTCGTAGCCCGCCACCGCACGCGGCGTGGACCAGCGCTGGTTGAGGACGAGTCGACCCGCTCCCGCGACGTGGGCCATCACTCCATCAAGTGCCATGCGGTCCTGCTCGTCGGTGTTGAAGCCCAGGTAGAGGAAATCGCGCAGGAAACGTCCGCATTGCGAGGAACCGAAGGCATAGGCCTGCTCCATCCTGGCGGGGGAACCCTCATCGTGCTTCAGCCACGACACCGCATCGCGGATCGCCGCGTATCCGAGTCCCGCCACCGGAGGCCCCTCCGCGAGCCACGAGACCTCGTAGGTTTTCCCCGGCTCGAAGCCGCCCTCGAGGCGGAGACGATTGCCCTCGAGGGTCCACCGGTCGCGCGGCACTTCGTCGCCTCCGGGAAAGGCCGCAAGGGTTCTGACGATGAGCCGGCTCTCCGCTCCCTTTGGATCGATGGCGGGATACTCCGCCAGATCGGTCACGATCTGCTCGTCGAGCGCTTTGTCAGGTGTGAAGACGGCCCGGACCACTCCGCGGATCGGGCTGCCGTCGACCTCCCGCGCCTCCGGCACCTCGATGCGCAGCTTGTTTCCCCCCGTCGGCACGTCGAATTCCCAACCCACGCTCACCACGGTGAAGCCGTGCCTGACAAACCACTCGTTCAGGGCCGCCTTGCCCCCGCGGTTGGGGATCTCGATCCAGGCCGCCCCGTTTCCCTTCGAGGTCTCCCTCGGTTTCAGGATGCGCAGGTCCGAGGAGAAAGCGACCCGCCCCGCCGCATTCACCGGAGCGAGCCCGACATCGGCGATGAGGGCATTGCCGGGCGACTTCGGATCGATCTCGTAAAACAGCCGCCCCACGATCTCCTCGTAGCCCGTCTCGCCGAGTTCGGATCGCCCCGTCACCTCCATCCGCACCACCGCCGCCTCGGCGGGGAGGATTGCGACGAGGAAAAGACTGGAAAGGAGGAGGCGTGGGATCGGGGGCATTCCGGACTATTGCCGGATCGTCATCGCGGAATCAACCCTGCTCCTGCTACTGCATCGTGGTGGGGTTCCGCCCTCAAGGCCGCGGGGCGAGGGCCAATCGCTGGATTCCGATCTGCCGGCCTCCCTGAACCTGCGGGAGATCGCCCTTCCTCCGATCGGCAGGACGTCGGTCCCGGGCGGGGCCCCGGATCGCTGTAGCCGGCCTCAGTGAGGCCGGGTTGGACGCGCATTCCGGGGGCGTCGCGCTGGGACCCGGGCGGGTGTTCCCGGGAATCCGGCGGGTGCGGGCACGACCGTTCCTTGGGTGGGCCCCTACCTGACCCTGGGTTGGGCGAATCCCCCCGCCAAACCCCGTCCGCCCCTCACTCCACCACCGGCACAAACTTCTGCACGCGTTTCCCCGTCGCCTCGGCGACGTAGACCGCGCCATCGGGTCCCACGGCGATGTCGTGTCCGAGCTGGAGGCGACCAGGAGCGAGGCCGGGACCGGAGAAGGTGGCGACGACGGTCCCCCGGGGATCGAGTTTCACGACCTTGCCCCGCTGGTCCACCGGGTCGGCGGGATCGCCTCCGTCGACGAGGAAGAGGTGGCCGTCGGGAGCCGTGCCGATGCCATAGGGACGTCCGATCCGCGGTCCTTTCCACTGGCCGAGAAAGGTGCCCCCGGCATCGAAGACCTGGATGCGGCTGTTGCTGCGGTCGCAGACGCAGAGCCGCCCCGCGGCATCGAGGGTGAGGCCGTGGGGCAGGTCGAACTGGCCAGGACCGCTCCCTTTCGTGCCCCATTCGGAAACGTAGCGCCCGGTGGCATCGAACTTCACGACGCGGGTGTTCCGGTAACCGTCGCTGATATAGAGCGAACCATCGGGCGACACGGCAACGTCGGTGGGCAGGGCAAAATGCGCCCGGTCCGCACCGGGCACGCGGGCCTCGCCGAGGACGCGGAGTTCCCCGCCCTGTGGCGTGAACTGGAAGACCTGGTGCAGCCCCACATCGGTGAGCCAGACCGTTCCCCGGGGATCGATGGTGAGTCCGTGGGGCAGCAGAAACCGTCCCGCACCCCACGAGTCGAGGCGGGCCCCGGTCGCTCCGTCGAAGACGCTGACGGTGTCGGTGGCGATGGGTTCGGCGGGAGCCGGATCCGACCAGGTGCGGCCGGAGCGATGGAAGACGAAGACGCGGTTCCCGGAATCGACCCCGACCCCGACGCATTGGCCGAGCGATGGCGGGTTTGTCAGGACGGGCCAGCCGGGCACGACCTCGTAGGTGGGATCCGCCGATCCGGCCCGGAACGGCACCAGGAACCACGCGAGGACGAGGGCGGCGAAGGGGGACCTCATGGCGCGGCGCCGTGAGGTCAGATCAGCTCGGCGATCGGCTTGGCATTTCCCTCGACGAGGTGCTGCGGACGTCCCGCGAAGTCGTTCACCGTGGTCGTGGCGACGTCGATGCCGAGATTGTGATACAGGGTCGCGAAGACTTCGGGGAAGGTGACGGGCCGATCGACCGCCTCACCCCCGAGGCGGTCGGTGGCGCCGATGACCTGGCCGGTCTTCATGCCACCGCCGGCCATCAGGGCCATGGCGACACGCGGCCAGTGATCGCGGCCGACCTGGTCGCTGATCGTCGGGGTGCGGCCGAATTCCCCCCAGACGAGGACGGTGGTGTTCTGGGCGAGACCGCGCTCGTGGAGGTCGTCGACGAGGGCGGTGATGGCCTGGTCGAAGATGGGGAAATCCTCGTGCTCGCGCTTGAAGATCTCGTTCCCCTTGCCGCCGTGCCAGTCCCACTTGCTGTAGTTCACGGTGACGACGCGGGCGCCGGCCTCGACAAGACGGCGGGCGACGAGGAAACTTTGCGGAACCCGGGGCGCCCCGTTGTCGTCGATGCGCTTCACCTCGTCGCCGGTTCCATAGCGGGCGACGACGCGGGGATCCTCTTTCGAGAGATCGAGGGCGTGGCCGAGTTTGGAAGAGGTGAGGATGCCGAGGGCCTGTTCATTGAAGGTGTCGAGGCCCTCCATCTGTCCGGTCGCGTCGGCATCGCGGCGGAATTGATCCATGCTCCGGAGCAGGGCGGCGCGGTCGCCGAGGCGGTCGAGGGTGACGCCGTGCAGAGCCATGTCCGATCGGGTCGGCCCCATCGGGCGGAAGGCGGACTGTTTCACCCCCAGCATGCCGGGGCCCGGCTCGTTGTATGGGCCGTGGGTGCAGTCGTAACACAGGCTCACGAAGGGAGGCGCGTCCCGGTGCACGGCTCCCTGCACCGCCGAGACGACGCTGCCGAAAGGCGCGAATCCTCCGGCCGGAGCGGGCGCGTCCTGAGGCTTGCGCCCGGTGTAGCACTGGAAGGCGTCGTGTCCGCCCTGCGCGCCGACGAGCGAGCGGATCACGGCGAATTTGTCCATCCGCTTCGCCATCATCGGAAAGAGTTCGCAGATCTCGATGCCATCGACATTGGTGCCGATGGGGCGGTGGGGGCCGGCATACTCCGAGGGCGCGTTCGGTTTCAGGTCGAACATGTCCTGGTGCGGAGGCCCGCCGACGAGGTAGATGAGGATGACCGATTTGTGGGAGCTCCCGATGCCGGCTTTGGCCTCGAGCGAGAGAAGGCCGGGTAGGGTCAGCCCCAATCCGCTCGCGACGGTGCCGAGACCGCCGACTTTCAGGAAATTCCGTCGGTTGATGCCGTCGCAAAATGACGATGACCGGCCACGCGGTTCGCTGGGGGCGAAGATCTTGAGCATGGCGGGAGGATGCCCGAAATCGAAATCGGAGACAATCCACGAGCGGCCGGATTCGCGTAGGGGATCGTCCTCAATCGCGGTCGCTCGGAAAATACTTTCCCGCGAGACGTCCCAGCCGGGTCGCCAGGCTCGGCGCGGGACGGCCCTCCGGATCGACCTTGGGCATGAGCTTTTGCACGAGCCGGATCGCGATCTCGTCGAGGGTTCCGTAACCCTGCTGTTCGACGGTGTTGGCGAGGAGGGTCAGGGCCACGCCACCGTAAGGCACCCGCCGCACGAGGAAGCGCAGGATCACCGGCAGGATCATCGGCACGACCACGGCGGCCTGCTCCGGCGTGATCCCGAGCCGGGCCCCGACGCGTTCGCTCACCTGCTCGCCCGCACCGCCGAGGACGCCGTCGAGGGATTCGGCCTCCGGTTCACCGGCCTGGCGCGCCACGGGGTCGAATCGGGCCATCACGATCGAAGCTGCCGCGGGCAGCGCCTTGGCCGCCACCTCGCGGGAGATACCCAGCTTCGCGGCGACCCGGCCGGCCACCTCGTCGCCGTGGTCGCGGATGAGCTGGTCGATCAGGGAAGCGGGTTTGTCAGGGTCAGCGGGCATTCGACGATTTGAGAAGATAGCGAACGGACCGGGAAATGTCATGCTCCGGGTCGCCGGAGTTGCGGTGGAAAATGTCATGCACCAGGTATTCGATCCGTCGGCAACTGCCGCGCACCCATCCATTCCTTCTTGCGGTTTTCCGGAACCCTGATCACGATCCATCCATGCCCGGTCTTCCTGACAATGTGTGGTTGCTCAAGATTGACGATCCCTCTGAATTCACGAGGCCTTTTCCCGCGGCCGGGTATGCGCTCCTTCTCATTGCGAGGGAAGCATGCATCACACCGGAGGTTTGCGGCGATCTCCCCGATCGGATCGTCCGTTCCGGTTGCCGTTACGCGGTTTGCTTTGGTCCAGGAAGTTCCCTGTGGGACGACGCGATCGACTGGGTCGTTGTGATGGACGAGGTCGATGGCCACCCCTCGCCCTTCGTCATGACGACCTGGCACGACGACGAGGGACTGGCTGAGACGGTGGATTTCTTCTTCCGGCACGCACGGACCATCGACTGGGAACCGGAACAGTTCCTGATCCTCATCCTTCGCGGAACCGATGCCGATGAAGAGGAAGTCCGAAGTTTGGTCGCGGATTGGTTCTCGAATCCATCCCCACACTGAACGAGCGCCTTGTGCCCGCTGATGCCGCGGCTTTGCCCCGCCATTTCAGTTCCTCAACGTGGAAGTGCGGCCAAACGCCCTGAGTTGGGTCATGGCCTGGCATCGTTGGAATCGCGGCCCTGCTCGGAAAATCCAAGGCTCCAAACGCTCCTATGAAGCGCGCCTTGACGCTCCATGGTGAATCCGTCGCCGAGCGCTGTCGGCCTTTTCCCAGATCCAAGGTGGGCAAGGCCGAGACAGAAGATCAGTGTGGGGGTGATCAGTCACGGGTTCCGGCATGGAATGGGTAGCGGATCCGGTGGAAAATGTCATGCACCGACGTGGCCGGAACGATGGCGCACGGTGCCTACGCGCTTCAAGCCTCCCCAGCAGACCTCAAGACCGAGTTGCGCAACTCCGCACCGATCCAGAAATCGGCTTCGGTCTCGAGCCGGTCGAGAAGCGGAAGCAAAGCGGGGATCAGCAAAAGGGCCTTCGCTTCGAGCAGGATGCCGAGCAAGCCGACCGGCTTCAGCCCGAGAGAGACCGCGGCGGAGCGACCAGCGCGCTCATCCATCAGTATTGCGTCCGCCTTCCGCTCGAGGGCGAGCGAGATGGCGGCGATCTCTCCGTCGTGGAGGCCGCGAACCGAAATCGTCGAGGGCAGGCTGGTCACGGAAACCACCTTCTCGACGAACTCCGGGAAGACCAGGCCGTGAAACCGAGGATCCTGGATGGCGAGGCGCTGAAACTCGCCCGCCACCGTCTCAGGAGCAATGACCTTTCCGAAGAGCTCCGGCAGCAAGGCTTCCCGCCCGATGAGGCAGAGGTTCAGAACGACGGAGGTGTCGGTGACGACGATCACTTCCGGTCGAGGGAGCGCAGCGTTTCAAGGTCTTGCGCAAGCATTTCCTCGTCATAGGAGGGAATGCGTCGTTCCACGAGGATGCGATCGAAAGCGAAGCGATCCAAACCGGCCATGCGCGCTGCGACCCCCCGGGAAACGTGGCCCGCCGCGTAGGCGCCGCAGGCGAGGTCGATCCGGATTTCCGCCTCCCCCATTTCGATGAGCGCGGGGTCGTCTGGGAGAGTGATGATCATGGGGAAAAAATTACGGCAAGGAGTCGGTTTTGCAAAGACGAAGGACGGCGACATTCTCCCATTTTTCCCCATGCAACCCGCCCCGCCGCGCGTAACCTCCGGGCACGCGAGGCATGGCGACCAGACGAACAAAAAAACCGGCCTCCTCGGACTCCTTCATCGAGATCCGCGGGGCACGGCAGAACAATCTCAAGGGCATCGATCTCGACCTGCCCGTGGGGAAGTTCATCGTCGTGACCGGCCCGAGCGGATCGGGCAAGTCGAGCCTCGCCTTCCAGACGCTCTATGCCGAAGGCCAGCGACGTTATGTCGAGACGTTCTCGCCCTACACACGCCAGTTCTTCGACCGCATGGACAAGCCGCAGGTCGACGCGATCCGCGGGATCCCGCCCGCCATCGCGATCGAGCAGCAGAACGCGGTGAAGACGACGCGGTCCACCGTCGGCACGATCACCGAGATCAACGATTACCTGAAGCTCCTCTTCCCCCGGCTCGCGAAGGGCCACGATCCGGTCACGGGTGAGGAGATCTCGCCGGACACGCCCGAGTCGATCCTGCGGAAATCGGTGGAGCGGTTCGGACCCGGCAAGGCGCTCCTCATCCTCTTCGCGATCGACGCGCCGTCCGGCACGAAGGTGGCGGATTTCTTTGCCTTTCTCCAGCAACAGGGATACCTCCGCGTCTGGCTCTACGGCAAACCCTATCGGGTCGACGACCCGACCGGTTACGAACGCAAGGTCCTGCCCGCGCGCGTCGAGATCATCCAGGACCGCATCGACCCGGCCCGGAAAACGCGTTTTCTCGAGGCGGTCGAGCGCGCCCTCGATCTCGGCAAGGGCGTCGTCGCCATCGTCGATCCCGATTCGGGGGGGCGGCTCGAATGCTCCCGCGACTGGACCTCGCCCTCGACCGGCACGGTGCTGAAGCCGCCGACGCCGGGGCTCTTCAGTTTCAACCACCCGCTCGGCGCGTGTCCCGCCTGCAAGGGTTTCGGACGCGTCATCGGGATCGATCTCGACAAGGCGATCCCCGACAAGTCGCTCTCCATCGCCGAGGGGCTCGTGCGTGCCTTCCAGGGCGATTCCTATTACGAATGCGAACAGGATCTCGAACGGTGTGCGCGGCGGCGCGGTCTCAGCCTCGTGAGACCCTTCGACGAGATGTCCCCGGACGACCAGCGCTGGATCCTCGAGGGCGAGGGCGGCGATCCCGAGGAGGCCTGGCAACAGGGGGTCTGGTATGGCGTGCGCGGCTTCTTCGACTGGCTCGAGTCGCGCGCCTACCGCATGCACGTGCGGGTTTTTCTCAGCCGCTACCGCAGCTACACCCTCTGCAAGGCCTGCAAGGGCACGCGCCTGAAACCCGAGGCCCTCGCCTTCCGGATCGAGGGGAAGACCCTGCCCGAACTCTGGCGGCTCTCCATCGACGACCTTTTCGCGTTCATCGCGGCGGTGCCCGTGTCCGTCACTGACAAAACCACCACGATGCTCCACCGCGAGATCGTGAACCGGCTCGGATACCTCCGCGAGGTCGGGCTCGGATACCTCGATCTCGACCGCCCCACCCGCACCCTCTCTGGCGGGGAAACGGAGCGGGTCAATCTCACGACCTGCCTCGGAGCGAGCCTCACCAGCACCCTCTTCGTCCTCGATGAACCGACCGTCGGGCTGCATCCACGCGACGTGGGGCGGCTGGTCGGGGTGATGCGGCGACTCCGTGACCTCGGCAACACCCTCGTCGTCGTCGAGCACGAGGAGGCCGTGATCCGCGCCGCCGACCACCTCGTCGACATCGGGCCGGGACGCGGCGAGGGCGGGGGCGAGGTCGTCTACGAGGGTCCCGGGACCGCCACGCCCGGGGACGCGTCCATCGCGCTGGGAAAAAATCCCCGCTCGCTCACGATGGAGTATTTGTCAGGGGCGAAGACCGTGCCCGTTCCCGCGGAACGACGGAAGCCGCAGCGCTGGCTCGCGGTGAAACGCGCCGCCCAGCACAACCTGAAGAAGATCGACGTCGATTTCCCCCTCGGCGTGCTCTGCTGCGTCACCGGCGTTTCCGGATCGGGCAAGTCGACCCTGGTGCATCCGGTCCTCTACGGAAATCTCCTCGAGGCGCTCGGACAGCCTACCGGAGAGACCGAAATGGGGCAGTGCAAGGAAATCCGGGGCTTCGGCCACGTCCGCGAGGTCGTCCTCGTCGACCAGTCGCCCCTCGCCCGCACGCCGCGCTCCACACCCGTCGTCTACACGGGCCTTTTCGAGACGATCCGAAAACTCTTCGCCGAATCGGCCGACGGCCGGTCGCGCGGCCTGACCCCCGGCTATTTTTCCTTCAACAGCGGTGCGGGCCGCTGCGGGCGTTGCATGGGCAACGGATTCGAGAAGGTCGAGATGCAGTTCCTCAGCGATCTCTATGTGACCTGTCCCGAATGCGAGGGCAAACGCTACACCCCCGAGGCGCTCGAGATCCGGCTCGAGGAGAAAAACGTCGACGAAGTGCTCACGATGACCGTGAGCGAGGCGATCCCGTGGTTTTCCGCGATCGAGGGCAAGCCGGCCGCGTCCATCGTCCCGGGTCTCGCACTCCTCGCCGAAGTGGGACTCGGATACCTGCGTCTCGGCCAACCGCTCAATACCCTATCCGGCGGCGAAAGCCAGCGGCTCAAGCTCGTCGGCCATCTCCTCGCCAAACCGGCGCGCCGGGCCGCCGACGGGAAGACCTCGCTGCTGATTTTCGACGAACCGACCACGGGACTGCATTTCGACGACACCGCGATGCTGCTGAAGCTCTTCGACCGGCTCGTCGCGGCGGGCGACTCCGTGATCGTCATCGAGCACAATCTCGACGTCATCGCCAACGCCGACCATGTCATCGACCTGGGGCCAGAGGCCGGGGTCGGAGGCGGGGAGGTCGTGGTGTGCGGGACGCCGGAGGAGGTGGCGCGTTGCGCGGAATCGCGGACGGGACGGTATCTCGGTAAACGGTTGTCGGTTAACCGTAATCAGACACCGACCAAGTCGCTCAAGGTCGCCGAGGCGGCTGTCACTGAATACCGATCACCGATCACCGATCACCACAAGCAAATCGCGAATGCGATTTCCTTGCACGGCGCCCGCGAGAACAATCTCAAGAACCTCTCCCTCACGATTCCGCGGGAGCAATTCGTCGTCCTCACCGGGCTGAGCGGATCGGGCAAGTCGACCCTCGCCTTCGACATCCTCTTCGCCGAGGGGCAGCGGCGCTTCCTCGACAGCATGTCGACCTACGCCCGGCAGTTCGTCGAGCAGATGGAGCGTCCCGACATCGACCTCATCACCGGTCTCCCGCCCACCGTCGCGATCGAGCAGCGCATCTCGCGGGGCGGGGGGAAGTCGACCGTCGCCACCGTCACCGAGGTCTGGCATTTCCTGCGACTTCTCTTCGCCAAGCTCGGGCGCCAGTATTCGCCCGATACCGGCAACGCCGTCGAGAAACAGACGCCCTCGGCCATCGTCACGCGCCTCCGCGCCGAGGCCGCGAAGAAGGGCCGCACCGTCCGCGTCATGGCCCCGCTCGTGCGAGCCCGCAAGGGCTATCACACCGAGGTCGCGGAGTGGGCCGCGAAGCAGGGCTACGAATCCCTCCTCGTCGATGGCGCGATCATTGCCGTGGGCGACTTCAAGCGGCTCGAGCGCTTCCGCGAACACAGCATCGACGTCATTGTCGGCCAGGTCACGGAAAAGATGCCGGCCGGCGAGGTCCTCGAGCTCGTCGAGACGGCCCTTCGGCTCGGCAAACGCACCCTGCGATTCTTCGACGCGGAGAACCGGGTCCACGTCATGAACACCGAGATGGTCGATCCCGAGACGGGACGCTCCTTCGAGGATCTCGACCCACGGCTTTTCTCCTACAACTCGCCCCACGGATGGTGTCCGGTCTGCCGCGGCTACGGTAGCGTCGAGAAGCGGCCCGGCGGCCTCGATGAACGCGACGCCGAATCCGTCCTCGACGCCGAACTGCGCGAGGAACTGCGCCGTTCCCGCGCCGACGAGAGCGAGACCGAACCGTGTCCGGCCTGCCACGGGACCCGGTTGAACGAGGTCGCCCGCCACGTCCGCATCGGCGAACTCGCCATCACCGATCTCGCGCGGCAGTCCGTGAGCGCGGCGCGCGAAATCGTCGCGGGATTCTCCTTCGACAAGCACGGCTCCCTCATCGCGCGCGACATCCTTCCCGAGATCACCCAGCGGCTTCGCTTCATGGAGGAGGTCGGGCTGGGCTACCTGCAGCTCGACCGGTCCGCCACGACCCTCAGCGGAGGGGAAAGCCAGCGCATCCGCCTTGCCGCCCAGCTCGGGTCGAACCTGCGCGGCGTCCTCTACGTCCTCGACGAACCCACCATCGGCCTCCACCCGCGCGACAACGCGAAGCTCCTCGAGACCCTCGTGGGACTGCGTGAAAAGGGCAACTCCCTCGTCGTCGTCGAGCATGACGAGGACACCATCCGCCGCGCCGACCACCTCATCGACCTCGGTCCCGGTGCCGGGCAATACGGCGGCGAAGTGGTGTGGCAGGGGGATCCGAAAACCCTGTTTTCGGGAGAGGTCGGAGGTCGGAGGTCGGAGATCGGATTGGCATCGCCGACGCGGGAGGCGTTCGCGCATCCGTTGGTGCATCCTCTGCGAGGATCGAGACGCAAACTCCCAACAAAGAAGAGCGCGGAGGACTGGCTCGTCGTCAAGGGAGCGCGCGCCAACAACCTCAAGAACCTCGAAGTCAGGGTGCCGGTGGGACGCCTCACCGTGATTTCGGGCATTTCCGGGTCAGGCAAGTCGAGCTTTCTCCGCGGCGTCCTCAAGCCTGCCGTGACCGAGGCCCTCGCCGCAGCGAAGACCGGACGGAAACCGGCGGCGAAAACGAAGGGGCGCGCGAAAGCCGCTCCCGTACGCCCCTGGGACGACATCGAGGGAGTCGATCGGATCGAGACCGTCTACGAGGTCGACCAGTCGCCCATCGGCAAGACCTCGCGCTCGACTCCGGCGACCTACGTGAAGGTCTTTGACGAGATCCGCGCCCTCTTCGCCCAGCTCCCCGAGGCCCGCGCCCGCGGCTACACCGCCTCGCGCTTCTCCTTCAATACCGAGGGCGGCCGCTGCGAGACCTGCAAGGGCAACGGCTCGATCAAGCTGGAGATGAACTTCCTTCCGACCACCTTCGTGGTCTGCGAGGATTGCGGGGGCCGCCGCTACGCCGCCTCGACCCTCGAGGTGGAATACAACGGGAAATCGATCGGCGATGTCATGGATCTCTCGATCGACGAAGCCGCCGAATTTTTCGCCGGTGTGCCGAAGATCGCGCGCACCCTCAACCTGATGCGCGAGACCGGGCTGGGATATCTCCGGCTCGGACAGCCCAGCCCCAGCCTCAGCGGCGGCGAGGCGCAGCGTATCAAGCTCGTCACCGAACTGACCAAGGGCATCGGACGCGCCAGTCATGCGCTGCTGCGGCAGAACCGCAAACCCAAGTCGACCCTCTACCTGATCGAGGAACCCTCCATCGGACTCCACCTCGCCGATGTGAAGCGCCTCCTCGAGGTGATGCACCGGCTCGTCGACGAGGGGCATACCGTCGTCGTCATCGAGCACAGCCTCGAGATCATGGCCGAGGCCGATTACCTCATCGACATCGGACCCGAGGCCGGCGAGGCCGGAGGCGAACTCGTGGCCTGCGGCACGCCCGAGGAAGTCGCGAAGGTGAAAAAGAGCCGCACCGCACCATTCCTGGCGGAGCGGTTGCGGTGAGCGGGCTCGGGAGCCACCGCCTCGCCGCGTCTCGCGAGGAAAGAGGATGAGCAATGCGGGCTACGCGATCACATTCACACCCATGATTCCGAAATGGGACGCCGCGGCGAGGAGTTGCCGGTCGTTCGAGTAGATCTCGGTGAAGCCGTGCTCCGCCGCCGTCGCCAGATGAAGCGCGTCGGCGGCGCGGAGATAGAGCGTGGACGGGGCGGTGGCGAAGGCGGCTTCGATGCGGTCGTAAACCGGATCGACAAGCGGCAAAAGAACGACGGTGGTCGTGGAAACGTCTGTTTTGAATTGAGCCAGAAGGCGTCGGAACTCGTCCATCGTGGCGAATCCTTCCCGCACCTTTCGAAAGGCGGCGGATGCGAATTCCGCCCTGGTATGGGCGGCCGAATGAATTTCGCTCACACTTGATGCGAGCGCACGGACTTCAGCGCTGCCAGCCTCGGTTACTTGAAGCTTGAACACGTAGTTGGCATCGAAGTAGGCGGGAGTCATCGCGCATCACGTTCTTCCGAAATGATTACGGTGGAGTCGGTTCCTCCGGAAAAAGCCCCCGACGCCAGCATGGCGTCGTATTCCGGCAGCGTCTTGCGGTTGGCCCATTTGGATTGATTGGAGCCCGGTGAGGGAGCCTCCTCCTCGAAAGTCAGCGCGGTCTCGAGCAAATGAATCGTCTCCTGCGTCACGGACCGTCGGTGTGCCGCCGCCATCGCCTTGAGCTTGGCATGCAGTTCTTCGGGAAAGGATTTGATGACAAGGGTGGGCATGGTAGCAAAATGGTAGCCGAATGCTTCCTTTTTGGCAAGGTTTGCTCGCGGCCGAGGGCTGAGCGTTGAACATTGTATACAATTTGATTGCCCGGCCGCAAAGACGGGTTTTCAATGGTCGAGATTCACCCGTATTCTCCCCACATGAACCGTCCCAACGCTGAATCCCTCTCCGCTGCCGGGCGCACCTTGCTGGACCGGCGTCGTTTCCTCAGCCGATCGGCGACGGGGCTCGGGTCGATCGCGTTGGCCCAGTTGCTGGGGCGCGATTCCTTGCTCGCCTCCGCCCCGAAACCCGGACCGTTCCGTCCCCGGATCGATCCCGCGCAGCCCTATGCGGCGCGCCAGGGGAATTTCCCGGCGAAGGCGCAAAACGTCCTTGTCATTTTCTGTTCGGGCGCGGTGAGCCAGGTCGACACCTGGGACTACAAGCCCGAGCTGGTCAAACGTCACGATACCCCGATGCCGTCGGACCAGAAGATCGTGACCTTCCAGGGCGAGCAGGGGAACCTGATCAAGCCGAAATACGACTTCAAGCCGCGCGGACAGAGTGGCAAGATGATCAGCGACCTGATCCCGAATCTCGCGGAACTTGCCGACGACCTCTGCTTCATCCACTCGCTCACGAGCAAGACGAACACCCATGGCCCCGGCGAGACCTACATGTCGACGGGGCAAACGCTCGAGGGGTATCCCTCGATGGGAGCCTGGACGAGCTACGCGCTCGGCTCGGAAAATGACAGCCTCCCCGCCTTCGTCTCCATTCCCGATCCCCGCGGTTTTCCCCAGGCGGCGGGAAACAACTGGGGCTCGGCCTTCCTTCCGGCGCAGTTCCAGGGCACGTCATTCAACGCGGCCAAGCCGATCCGGTACCTCGACACGCCGGTGGGCATCTCTCCGGCGGCGAACCGTGAGACCTCCGATTTCCTGAAGCGGCTCAACGCCCGGCACCTCGAGCAGTTTCCCGGTGATTCCGAACTGGCCGCGCGCATCGCGAGCTACGAACTGGCCGCCCGGATGCAGCTCTCCGTGCCGGAGCTGACCGACCTCGCGAACGAACCCGCCCACGTGCTGAAAGCCTACGGTGCCGACGACACGCAGAACGCGGTGCGGGCCGGTTATGCGAAAAACTGCATCCTCGCGCGGCGTTTGCTCGAGCGGGGGGTGCGCTTCGTGCAGCTTTTCAACGGCGCCTACGCGATGGGCGAGGGGGTCGGCAACTGGGACGGGCACAAGTCGATCTACGACCAGTATCCCGGTCACGCCCACATCCTCGACCAGCCCACCGCCGCGCTGATCAAGGACCTGAAGCAGCGCGGCCTGCTTGAAAACACCCTCGTCGTCTGGTGCACCGAGTTCGGCCGCATGCCCACTTTCCAGAAGGGCGCGAGCGGTCGCGACCACAATCCCGCCGGCTTCACCGGCTGGCTCGCGGGTGCGGGCGTGAAGGCCCCTTTCAGCTACGGAGCGACGGACGAGTTCGGTTGGAAGGCGGTCGAGAACGTCGCGACGGTCTACGATTTCCACGCCACGATCCTGCACTTGTTGGGGATCGACCACGAGCGGCTCACCTGGTATCACAACGGGATGGAGCGTCGTCTCACGGACGTTCACGGGCACATCATCCGGGAGGCGCTGGCGTGACTCGGTTCGCGCCGCAAGACTCCCGGCGCGGCAGACGCTCGCGGTGGAGTCCGGCACCTTGATGGACCGGGATCGAGGCGAAGCCCATGAGAATCTCGAACCGGGTGGGGGGCGGCTCTTTTGAGGATTTCAGAAACTTCCCGGCCTGCGATGCGGGGGGGTACTGGAAATCGGCGGAAATTCCACTACGCTCCCCGCCATGCCCACCCTCAGCGACCTTGTCCGTGCCGCGAACGACTGGCTCTCGATTGAGTCCATTCCCGATTACCCGGGGGCCCTCAACGGGCTCCAGCTCGCGAATTCCGGCGAGGTCACGAAGATCGCGTCCGCCGTCGATGCCTGCCTCCCCGTGATCGAGGAAGCCTGCGCCAACGGAGTGAATCTCCTCGTCGTCCACCACGGGCTCTTCTGGCAGGGCGCGCAACGGATCGAGGGCGCGCTTTACCGGAAGTTGAAACTGGCGATGGATCACGACCTCGCCATTTACTCGGCGCACCTCCCCCTCGACCGGCATCCTGAGCTGGGGAACAACGCGCTCCTTGTCGCCGCGCTCGGATTCGCGGGAGAAGGCCGGCCCTTCGCCCCATGGAAAGGCTTCGATCTCGGGCTGCGGTTGACCTGCGATCTTGACCGCGACGAATTGCTCACCCGGGTCGCGGCAGCCGTGGGTGAGAAGCCGAAACTGGCTCCCGGGGGAACGAGACGCGTCCGGGAACTCGGAGTCATCACCGGTGGAGCCGGCTCGCAGATCCACGAATTGGCCGCCTCGGGGATCGACACCTTCCTCACCGGCGAAGGGCCGCACTGGAGCTACACCGCGGCGGAGGAGCTCGGGATCAACCTGATCTACGCGGGCCACTACGCCACCGAGACCTTCGGGGTGAAGGCGCTCGCGGCACGGTGGGCGGCCGAGTTTCCCGGACTCGAAGTCGGTTTCATCGACCACCCGACGGGCTTGTGAGCGGCGCGGCCGGTGCTTCCTGCCAGGGAATGAAGGCGGCGAGGGTCCTCGCATCGACCGAATCGAGGCCGTAGACGTCCCGGCCCGAAGCGATCAGGAAACGGCCCCCGGGAGCGGGACGTGGAAAGGCGGTGAAGTAGGTGATGTAGACGTTGATGCCACCCTTCACCGTGACACCCTTGTTGAGGTCGTTTTTCATCCTGCCGCGCACCTGCTCCAGGGTCCAGCCTTCGGGGGCGAAAACCCACTCGGCCAATTCGTCCGGCTTGGCGACGCGGATGCAGCCGTGACTGTAGTCCCGGTTGGCGCGGGCGAAGAAGTCTCGGGCCGGGGTGTCGTGCATGTAAATGTTGTGGGGATTCGGAAAGAGGAACTTCACGTAGCCGAGCGCGTTGCTCCCGCCCGGCCGCTGGCGGATGAGAAGACTCCCCGAGGAGACCGCGGCGAGAGTGTCCGGGGAAACCCGGGTTCCGGCGCTGCCTCCGAAGGAATTGACGAGTTCGTAGTTGTTCCGGCTCAGGTAACCCCAGTCCTCCTGCATCTTCGGGAGCAGTTCCTTTCTCGCGATGCTCGGCGGGACGTTCCAGTAGGGGCCGAAGACGACCTCCTGCATGCGGTCGCGGAAGATCCGGGTGTGCTGCGAGGCGACCGAGGCCTTGCCGTGGACGATCCGCATCGATTTCGCGGGGAAATCGTTTGCGTCGAAAAGATAGAGTTCGGCACAGGGCAGGTTCGCGATGAGGTATCGGTCGCCCGGCTTCCCCGGCATGAGGCGGGCGCGGTGCAGATTGATGACGATGGAGCGGAAGCGGTCGGCCGCGTTGGCGTTCAGGTGGCCCCACGAGGCCTGGCCGAAAACGCCGTCCGGGTCGAGTCCGTAATCGGTTTGGAAGGCGATGAGGGCTCCGGTGAGCTCCGGCGTCATCATCGTCAGGGCGGCCGCCTCGGCCGGTGCCATCGCCAGGTAGCCTCGATCGACGAGATGCGCGGCAATGGCCGGGGCCGCCGGATACAACTCTCCGGGCTTGCCCGGACCGATCTGCTCGGGACTCGGGATTTGTGGAAGGCCGGAATATTTCAGAATGGCCTCCTTAGCCGCTGGGTAGGCCTTGTGCAGTTCCCGGTAAATCCAGTTCTTCGGCCCCATGGCATGAATCGCCTTCTCCATTTCGAACGGGTGGGCCGAGGTCACCGTGACGAGATCGCCGACGATGGACTCGACGGAGCCTTCATCCGATCCGGGCTTGTCGCCGGAATCCCAGTCCGGCCAGATCATGGAGGAGGGGACCACTCCGATGCGAACCATCAGCGCGGTGTCGAGGAAGGCCACGGTGTGGGCGAGGTCCCGCGCCTCGACCGGTCCGCCGACGGGCACCCGCGTCACCAGTGTCTCTGGGTCGATCGCGAGCAGCTCGGGGAGCGCGTGACGCTTCAATTGCTCGCCCAAGGCGCGATGGAATCCGGCGGCAATGGTGTCGGCTCTCCAGAGCGGGCGAAACCCACGCTGGGCGTAGACCTGCCCGATCACAATCGAGGCGAGCTCGGAAAAATGCCGCTCCGACGGTAGCAATGACTTCACCTGGTTCCTGAGGGATTCCTCTTCGGGGCCGACCGGAAGCGGGGCCGCGACCTCGGTGACGGCTCCGGACTTCGATGCCGTGGGGGCGGCCTGGGTCGGTTCGCCGGGATCGAGATCCGCGCCTACCGGTTCCGCGACCGGGATCTGGGCCGGAAGCGAGGCGATCGGAATCAGGAAGAGCGAAAGGACAACGACGGACGGGGAGCGGAAAAGGAAGCGATCCATGATTCAACTCCAATCTAATCGATCGGACCTCCGATGACAAACTGCGGGAAGTGCGGGCTCGTTTGAAAGCGCGAGGATCCGACTGCGAACGGTTGAACGCTTCAAGAACCGCCAAAAACCCTTATGGGGAAAGGGTTCCGCCAATCCCGCTGAAAAAACCATAAAGCGGAGGGGTCGGCGCACATCGATCCCGGAAGTGATTTTCGAAAAAAACTGATGAAAACCGTTTGACCATCCCAAGAACCCGGATACATTCACCGCCCGCCCAAAAGAGGGTGGCTCCACTAAACCGGGAACGGTTTATGAGACGTTCATTCGAACGAGATCTTTCAGAACATCAGGCCGACTTTCAAGAGTGCTTCCAGGGATCCTGGGGTGCCATTAAGGAAGTCGGCGGAAAAGGAAAAGGCTAAATTATGTGCTGCACGTGAAAGCAAGTAACGTGCCGAACGAAGCTCCTTCTGGGAGCCTAGTTCACGTCAATTTTCCGTAATAGAACAACAGCAGCTCCGAGAGGGGCGGCTAGCGTTTCGAAAGCGGGATCAAGTTTCTATTCGAAGAGTTTGATTCTGGCTCAGAACGAACGCTGGCGGCGTGGATAAGACATGCAAGTCGAACGGAGGGCTTTTGAAGCTTGCTTTAAAGGCTCTTAGTGGCGAACGGGTGAGTAACACGTGAGTTACCTGCCCCGAAGTGGGAGATAGCCCGGAGAAATTCGGATTAATACCCCATGTGATCGAAAGATTAAAGGCGGCGCAAGCTGTCGCTTCGGGATGGGCTCGCGGCCTATCAGCTAGTTGGCGGGGTAACGGCCCACCAAGGCGATGACGGGTAGCTGATCTGAGAGGATGATCAGTCACACTGGAACTGAGACACGGTCCAGACACCTACGGGTGGCAGCAGTCGAGAATCATTCGCAATGGGCGAAAGCCTGACGGTGCGACGCCGCGTGGAGGATGAAGGCCCTAGGGTCGTAAACTCCTGTCATCAGGGAGTAAGGGCTTGCGCAGTCACTGGCGCGGGCATTGATAGTACCTGAAGAGGAAGGGACGGCAAACTTCGTGCCAGCAGCCGCGGTAATACGAAGGTCCCAAGCGTTGTTCGGATTTACTGGGCGTAAAGAGTCTGTAGGCGGCGGGGTAAGTCAGATGTGAAATCCCGGGGCTCAACCCCGGAACTGCATCCGATACTGCCTTGCTTGAGTATTGGAGGGGAGCCTGGAATTCTCGGTGTAGCAGTGAAATGCGTAGATATCGAGAGGAACACTAGTGGCGAAGGCGAGGCTCTGGACAATTACTGACGCTGAGAGACGAAGGTCAGGGGAGCGAAAAGGATTAGATACCCTTGTAGTCCTGACAGTAAACGGTGCACGCTTGGTGTGGGAGGGTTCGACCCCTTCCGTGCCGGAGCTAACGCGTTAAGCGTGCCGCCTGGGGAGTACGGTCGCAAGATTAAAACTCAAAGAAATTGACGGGGACCCGCACAAGCGGTGGAGCATGTGGCTTAATTCGATGCAACGCGAAGAACCTTACCTGGGCTTGACATGGTGGTCGTAGACTTGTGAAAGCTTGTCGTCACTTCGGGTGGACCATCACAGGTGCTGCATGGCTGTCGTCAGCTCGTGTCGTGAGATGTTGGGTTAAGTCCCGTAACGAGCGCAACCCCTATGAACTGTTGCCAGCGGGTAATGCCGGGGACTCTGTTCAGACTGCCCAGATTAACTGGGAGGAAGGAGGGGATGACGTCAAGTCAGTATGGCCCTTACGCCCAGGGCTGCACACGTGCTACAATGTCCAGTACAATGTGAACCGATACCGCGAGGTGGAGGAAATCCTTAAAACTGGGCTCAGTTCGGATTGTAGGCTGCAACTCGCCTACATGAAGTTGGAATCGCTAGTAATGCTGCATCAGCTACGGCAGCGTGAATACGTTCCCGGGTCTTGTACACACCGCCCGTCACATCATGGAAGCCGCTCGCACCCGAAGTGCCTTCACCAAGAAGGTCCTAAGGTGTAGGTGGTAACTGGGATGAAGTCGTAACAAGGTAGCCGTAGGGGAACCTGCGGCTGGATCACCTCCTTTCTATGGAGTTAGTCCGCTGGAGTGCCAATCTCACCGGCACTCACTCGTAAAGAGCTCAAGGCGGATAGGTCGAAGCCCTCGCGCCCGGGTGATCCGGGTGAAGGGTTGATGTTCCGGAGACGGACATCCCTCAAAATATTCAAATGACGCCGTTGTTTGCGGCGTGCAGCACATAATTTGGCCTTTGCCTTTTCGATGACCGAAAGAGAGCGCGCGGAGCGGACTCCGGGGGCATAGCTCAGTTGGTAGAGCGCCTGCTTTGCAAGCAGGATGTCAGGAGTTCGAGTCTCCTTGCCTCCACTTCTCCATTCCGGAGAATGGGGGTCGGGCGCGCGTCCGGGATTTTCCGGGTCTGTAGCTCAGTTGGTTAGAGCACACGCTTGATAAGCGTGGGGTCACAGGTTCAAATCCTGTCAGACCCATTTCCCTGCGATACCCCCTGCGCTCCCTCCCGCCCGATCGGATCTTTGACAACTGTATATGGGAAAATAATGACTACAATTTTGACTGAACTTTGTTCAGTTTTCGTAGGAAAGTCAGACATACAGCGGAGGGAACTAAGCAAAACCCTCTGAAAGCATTTCAAGAATGCTGGAACAAGCTGTTAAGAGCACATGGCGGATGCCTTGGTGCCAACAGGCGATGAAGGACGTGATAAGCTGCGATAAGCTTCGGATAGCGGCAAATACGCTTTGACCCGGAGATTTCCGAATGGGGTAACCTGGCCGGGGTAATACCCGGTCGTCCCGCTCTGAATTCATAGGAGCGGGTTCGCGAGACCCGGTGAAGTGAAACATCTCAGTAACCGGAGGAAAAGAAAGAGAATCGATTCCGTAAGTAGTGGCGAGCGAAAGCGGAACAGCCCAAACCGGGGCCTTTGGTCCCGGGGTTTCGGGCCCCGACGTGGGATCGGCGACGTTAGATCAAGTGTGTGGAAAAGCACTCCAGAGAAGGTGAAAGGCCTGTGATCGAAAACCGAGTCGACCCTAGGGGTACCCAGAGTAGTGCGGCACACGTGGAACGTTGCACGAAGATACGCCGACCACGGCGAAAGGCTAAATACTCGTTGGCGACCGATAGTGAACCAGTACCGCGAGGGAAAGGTGAAAAGTACCGCTGTGAGCGGAGTGAAATAGTACCTGAAACCATGTGCTTACAAGGAGTCAGAGCCCCTTTGGGGTGATGGCGTGCCTTTTGCTTAATGAGTCTGCGAGTTAGTGTTTGTAGCAAGCTTAAGTCCTTCTGGGACGCAGGCGGAGCGAAAGCGAGTCCGAATAGGGCGACTTAGTTGCAGGCACTAGACCCGAAGCGGAGGTGACCTACCCATGGCCAGGTTGAAGCGTGAGTAACTTCACGTGGAGGACCGAACCGGTGAACGTTGAAAAGTTCTCGGATGAGCTGTGGGTAGGAGTGAAAGGCTATTCAAACCCCGTGATAGCTGGTTCTCCTCGAAATGCATTTAGGTGCAGCGTCGCATGCTGACTGCCGGGGGTAGAGCACTGAATGAACTAGGGCCCACACCCGGGTACCGACTTCAACCAAACTCCGAATACCGGCAGGTGTAGTGCGGCAGTGAGAAAGTGGGGGATAAGCTTCATTTTCGAAAGGGAAACAACCCAGATCAGCAGCTAAGGTGCCCAAATGACGCTAAGTGGAAAGGAGGTGGGATTACTTAGACAGTGAGGATGTTGGCTTAGAAGCAGCCACCATTTAAAAAGTGCGTAATAGCTTACTCATCGAGTGATCCTGCGCCTAAAATGATTGGCGATAAGCGTCATACCGAAGCTCTGGACGCGCTTTGCGCGTGGTAGAGGAGCATTCCCGGAGCCTTGAAGCAGGAGGGTGACCGACTGTGGAGTTCCGGGAAGAGAGAATGCAGACATGAGTAACGATAAGAGAGGTGAAATCCCTCTCCGCCGTAAACCCAAGGTTTCCTGGGCAATGTTTTTCATCCCAGGGTTAGTCGGGACCTAAGTCGAGGCCGATAGGCGTAGGCGATGGACAGCAGGTTAATATTCCTGCACTTCCTGGCCCCAAAGCACCGGTGACACAGGCTGGAGATCAACTAGGTGATTGAATTCCGAGGTGCGGCTACGGCCAATCCGTATTGATCGAAGGACTGTCAAGAAAAGCCGGTGTGTCGTGCTAAGGGAACCCGTACCGTAAACCGACACAGGTGGGTGGGTAGAATATACCAAGGCGCAAGAGTGAAACCTGGTTAAGGAACTCGGCAAAATAGCCCCGTAACTTCGGAATAAGGGGTGCCCTCTTCGGAGGGCCGCAGTGAAATGGATCAACCGACTGTTTAGCAAAAACACAGCATTCTGCGAAGACGCAAGTCGATGTATAGGATGTGACACGTGACCAATGCCGAAAGATTAAGGCAAGGGGTTAGCGCAAGCGAAGCTCTGAACCCAAGTCCCGGTGAATGTCGGCCGTAACTATAACGGTCCTAAGGTAGCGAAATTCCTTGTCGGGTAAGTTCCGACCTGCACGAATCGTGCAACGAGTTGATCGCTGTCTCAACCAGGAGCTCAGTGAAGTTGTAGTGGCGGTGAAGATGCCGCCTACCCGCAGAAGGACGGAAAGACCCTATGAACCTTAACTGTAAGCTGTCACTGGTTTTTCGGTTTCAATGCTCAGCGTAAGTGGGAGACTTTGATGCGGCCCTTCAGGGGGTCGCGGAGTCATCAATGAGACACCACCCTTTGAATTTGGAAAATCTAACATCCTGCCCTGAACCGGGCGGAAGGACAATGACAGCCGGTCAGTTTTACTGGGGCGGTATCCTCCCAAAGTGTAACGGAGGAGCGCGAAGTTTGGCTCAGCGTGGTTGGCAATCACGTTTCGAGTGTATAGGCATAAGCCAGACTAACTGTGAGACGGACATGTCGAACAGATGCGAAAGCAGGCCTAAGTGATCCGGTAGTTGAATGTGGAATTGCTATCGCTCAACGGATAAAAGGTACTCTAGGGATAACAGGCTGATTTCGCCCAAGAGTTCATATCGACGGCGAAGTTTGGCACCTCGATGTCGGCTCGTCGCATCCTGGGGCTGGAGAAGGTCCCAAGGGTCTGGCTGTTCGCCAGTTAAAGCGGCACGCGAGCTGGGTTCAGAACGTCGCGAGACAGTTCGGTCCTCTATCCTCTGTGGGCGCAGGAGAATTGAGGGGTTCATTTCCTAGTACGAGAGGACCGGAAATGACGCACCTCTGGTATACCAGTTGTTCTGTCAAGGGCACGGCTGGGTAGCTATGTGCGGACTCGATAAGCGCTGAAAGCATCTAAGCGTCAAGCGATTCCCGAGATTAGTTCTCCCTGAAGGATCGTGGAAGACTACCACGTCGATAGGCTGCAGGTATAAGTTTAGTAATGAATTCAGCCGAGCAGTACTAATCATCCGTTTGGCTTGTTCCAGCTCTTTCCTTCGTGATTGTGAGTCGTTGTTTTCCCGTTATACAGTTGTCAGAGATCCGGTGACCGGTGATCAGAAGAGGCACATTGACCGCCAGAGGTCCGCATCCGATGTTCGGGTGTGGGACTCTGGTGGCCATAGCGCAGTGGAACCACCCGGCTCCATTCCGAACCCGGAAGTGAAACGCTGCAGCGCCGATGGTAGTGTGGCGATAGGCCATGTGAGAGTAGGTCGCCGCCAGTTTAAAATTAACCGCCCTGTTCGCAGGGCGGTTTTTTTTTGCCCGGATCGCCCGGATTTCCCCGGCCTTTCGTTGGTCCGAGGCCGCGGTCCGGCTGCGGCCTCGTTCCGCGCGGGGCGGAGGGCACCGGGGGCGCTGGCCGATCCGCGTAGGCGGCTGCGCTTGACGATCCGCGCGGGAACCGCTTTGATCGCGGAATGAGAACTTCATCCCGTCGCCAGTTTCTTGGAACCGCCACCCTCCTGTCCGCCGCCGCGGTCGTGCCGGAATTGAAATCGCAGACTTTCCCGGAACCCGGGGCATTGAAGGGGCGCTTCTACAAGACCCTGAAGATCGGCATGGTCCGCGAGGGGAAGACGTTGTCCGAGAAATTCGCCATCGCGAAGCGCGCCGGGTTCGATGGCATCGAGCTGTCGGCTCCCGGGTATGACATCGAGGAGGCCCGCGCGGCGATCCGCGAAACGGGGCTTCCCGTGGATGGGACGGTTTGCGCCGACCATTGGAGCGTCCGGCATTCCGATCCCGATCCGAAGGTCCGGGAGAAAGCGCTCGGGACGCTCCTGAGGGCTCTAGAGGCCACCCACGCGGTGGGCGGTCACACCGTTCTCCTGGTGGTCGGGCATGGGAAGGACGGCGCGGAAAAGGAAGTCTGGGATCGCAGTGTCGAGAACGTGCGGAAAGCGATCCCCTTGGCCGCGCGCCTCGGGGTTGCCATCGCGGTGGAAAACGTCTGGAACGAGTTCTGTTATGATCACGCCGGCAAGGCGGACCAGACCGCGGAAAAGTTCGCGGCCTACATCGACGAGTTCGATTCTCCCTGGGTCGGGCTGCAGTTCGATATCGGGAACCACTGGAAGTACGGGAGCATGGGGGACTGGATCCGCGCCCTCGGGAAGCGGATCATCAAGTTGGACGTGAAGGGTTTCTCCCGCGCCGGGAACCAGTTCACCCCGATCGACCAGGGGGACATCGATTATGCGGATGTCACCAAGGCGTTGAAGGAGATCCACTTCCACGGTTGGTGCGCCGCGGAGGTCGCCGGCGGCAACTTTGAGGAACTACGCGGTGTCGCCAGGGCGATGGACCGGGCGTTCGGCCTGGTCTGAACGGCCCCGGGGAGGGCCCGCGAGGGCGGGATCACTCTTCGCCCTTCTTCCCGCCGATTCCGAGAAGCTTCATCACCACGATGGCGATGAGGGCGAGGAGCGTGATGCCCACGGGGATGACCCAGAAGGGGAATCCATCCTCTTCCTCGATCACGACCGGAGCGGGCCGCGGCTTCCGGGTCTTTCCCTCTTCCCCGTCCTCGTCCTCTTCGGACTCCGTGCTCTTGGCTTTCGGCTTGGTTTCGGATTTCGTCTTCGAGCCCTTCTCCTTGGCCTTCGAATCAGAGGAGGTTTCGGAGGATTTTTTTCCGCCGCTCAACGCGGCGAACTCATCGACAGGCTCGGCCGGCTTGTCCTGGCCCTTTTCGTCGGCGTCCTTCGTCCCCCCCGGGGCATTCCCCGGCTCGCTGTCGGGAGCGCCCTTGGAGGCATCGCCCTTCCCATCCGCGCTTCCCTTCAGATTGGCGGTGAGCGCTTCGGAATCGGAGGCGGCATCCTTGGCCTTGGCTTTCTCCCGCTCTTCGGCCTCCTTGGCGGAGATTTTCGCGTTGAGCGCGGCCAGATAGGAGCCGGTGGCCGCGACGGACTTGCTTTTCGACTTGGAGGAGGTGGGTCCGGTCTTCTGGCCCATCATCGCCGCAGCCACGGTGAGCCGTGCCCTCGCGTCGGCGATCTGATTGGCGGCCACGAGCTTGTCGACCGCGACGAGTTCCTCGCCCTGGGCGGCGAGGCCGGCAAGGTCGAACTCGCGAAGGCGGGCCAATTCGCTTCCGGCCAGTTTGAGATATTCGTTGATCGAATCCTTGTTGCGGAAGTTCAGCTGCACCCACTTGATCCCCGCCTTCTTGTCGGCGGCGACCCGTTCCGAAAACATCTTGTCTTCCCGGGCTCTGGCCGCCGTGATCTGGGCCCGGTTTTCCGGAGAGGCGATTTCGAGGGAGCGTTCGAACTCCTTTTCCTGGTAATCCGCGTTCGCCGAAAGGGTCTGCAACTGCCGTCCGAGGCTGGAGATCGTCTCGATGCCGGTTGCGACCGCCTTGGGGAAGGCGGGCGAGCCAAGATAGTTTTCTTCGATGAACTCGTATTCCCGCAACGCGCTGATGCAGCTGTTGATGTTCGGCGTTTTCGCGTAGACGAGCATCCGGGCAAGGCGGATCCGGGAATCGACCAGTTCCGGGAAATCGATCTTGTCCTGCGGCGTGATCCAATCGTTTTCGAGCTTGAGATAGCCCCGTTCGACCTGATCGAGCTCTTTCGCGAGGGTCTCGCGGATTTCCTTCACCTTGGCGGCGTGCTTGCTGTCGGGGAAGTTCCTGAGGAAGGTGTCGGGTCCAGTTTCCAGCATTTTGCGGTAGTTCTCCGCGGGAAGGAGGGAGGGGGTTGGGAGGAGTTTCTGAAGGGAGTTGAATTCCACGTCGTCCGGGGCGTCCTTTGTGATCGAGGCGATGTCCGCCCGCCCGAGAACCTTGGTTTCCTTGATCGATCCCGAGACGTTCAGTTCGATTTTGACAATGTCGGCGGCCTCATAGGTGATCCGCCCCGTGTAGGTTTGGCCCGCCTTCATCTTGATTTCGTCGGCCGGCAGGGGCAGGACCGAAAGCGCGAAGAGCGGCATGAGGAGGTGTCGGAGAGGGAGGGCTTTCATCGAATGGGGGATTCCGGAGAGTTCGTGACGATACTAGAAAGCGACCCCCGCGACAATATATTTACCACCTCGAAAAGCCCGAGGCCCCGGATTTCCTGTCGCGCGAAGGCAGCCACGGCGGTTCGGAGCCTGGAGGGAAGGGAGCCTTTTCCCGCCCGCGAAGCGAGCGCGCCCGACCGTGTCGTTTGACCGGAGCAGTGACGGAACGGTGCGCCACGCGATTTTGCAGAGACGCCGTCGCGGGGAGGATTCCCGCTTCGGGAGCTTCGCTTCGTCCCCATGCGATTTTCCCTTTGCCTCCTCGTCACCGCCACGTCGTTCGACCCTGAACCGCTTCCCCTGGGGGCGCGGAATCGCGACAGGCCATCCGGGAGATTCCGGCATCGAGAATCATCCCGCGCTGTAAAGTTCGCCGCGGGCCCACCTTGCCTGCATCGCTTCAGCGGCCTCGGCGGCTACAACCCGCCCACGAACCGGCCGCGAGGATCCGTCGGCCTTCATGCCGCGGCCAACAAGCGCTTCAGCGAGCCATCGAACCGAACGGGGACTACGGCACCCTTCCCGCGCCCGGGTCTTGGATGTTCTACACTACTGGCACGACATGAAGCAGAGCGCCGATGGAGGCTTTTGGGGCAACGGCCTCTGGCCGGAAGGCCGGCCCGCGCCGCCCCGGGGCGTTGGCAATGTGTCGAGATCATGGTGAAATGCAACAAGGTGGGCCGGAGCGACGGGGAACTGGCCCTGTGGCTCGATGGCGCGCCGGTCGCCCACATCAGACTCGGCACGAAGACCGGCCGATGGAACGGCGAGGGGTTCGAGGTCCGCGCCGATGGAACCGAGACCTTCGAAGGATTCCGCTGGCGGACGGTGCCGGAGCTGGCCGTGAGCTACTTCATGCTCAGCCACTACGTCACCGAAAACGCCTACCGGCAGAACCGCGTCGCGAGTCCGCCCGCACTCAGCCGGGTGTGGTTCGACGACCTCGTGGTGGCGACCGACTACATCGGTCCCGTCATGAAGCGTTGACCCGGACTCCGGCCCGTCACCGGACCGGGCCTCACGCCGCCCGACCTCAACGGACTTCCGCGCCGCCCCAGTTCGTGCCCACCTGGAACCAGATCGAGTGCTCGTTCCCGAAATCGTTCGAGAAGTCGCAGTTGTATTGCAGGCGGGTCTGGAGGGTGCGCTGCGGATTCGCATACCAGGTGATCATCGGGGAGAGGCGCCAGCGGTTGTCGAGACCGAGTTCATCCAGTCCCGAGACCCACTCCGCGCGGATCCCGGTCTCGATCCGGTCGTTGAATCCGAAGATCAGCATCGTGTTGATGCCAAAGTCATTGAAGCTGCGCGCGACGCGATCGTCGTCCCCGTGCTCGTCCTCGTCCTCGTCGTGTTCACCGTGTTCGTCCTCGTGGCCGTGCTCATCCTCATGCTCACCGGGGAGGTGACCCGAAACCGCATCGATCCCGCGGATCATCATTTCGGTTCGCCAGCGGACCGAATGCCCGCCCATGGCGTAGCCGTTTTCCCGCCAGAGATATTCCACGCCCAGCCCGTAGACCTGGGTCTGGCGGTCGAAGGCGTTTTCCCCCCAGGCCCCCGAGAGAATTCCGGTGAGGCGGTTGCGGTCGTCGAAGTCGTACTGGTTCACCCAGGTGGCGCCCACCAGCAGATCATTGAAGGAGGCGCCCTCGGCTTCGAAGGGGGACTCCCCGTGGCCGTGACCTTCGTGGGCGTGGCCATGATCGTGGGCATGGGTGCGCATTCCGCCCACGGAAGCCGAGATCGAGGAAACGCGCATGAAGTCGAGGGGGACGTCCCAAGTCAGCTCGCCCCCCTGGGTGATCAGTTCCCCCTCGTTGAGAAACCGACCGTTGACGAGGTTCTGATCGACGAACATCCAACCGTGGTTGTGAACCGAGTTCTGGAAACCGAAACGGTTGAAATACTGGCCCCCGCGGAGTTGCGTGCCGAAGGGAAGGTCGATCAGCTTGAGGAACGCTTCCTCGAGGAAGAACTCGAATTCGCCCTCCGAATCCGTCACTCCCACCCCGGTGGCGAAGCCCTGCAGCATCCCGGCGCGAAGGGACAGGGCCGGCTCGAGGGCCTGAAGCGTGGCATTGGCCTGTGGATCGTGGTGGCCCGAGGCGAGACTCGAGGGATCGGTCGTGGATCCGCCGAAAACGCCCCAGGTATGCATGTGGGGGAACAGAATGCCCCCGGCGTTGACATTCACTCCGGTGAGCCAGTCCATCGCATCCGGGGAACCGGCCGAGGGGAACAACATCGTCCCCGAGAGCCAGTCCGCGCCGGTGGAACCGTTCGGCGTCGGGAGAACGCGGTTGATCGAGTCATCAATGACCGGAGCGGTCGTTTGGGACGAAGCCGGTTCGGTGGAGACGACCACGGAGGTGAACAGCACCGCCAGGAAGGGAGAAATGCGGATCTGACGATCACGAAAAACAGAGTCGCAAGGAGTCATGCGAGGGTTTAACTCTAACGCAAGCTTGTTGCAAGAAAAATTCGCAATCAAGTTGCGTTTCGGGGGATCCGGCGGTAATTCCCCTTGGTCTCCGTGCTGTGCGAAAGAGCCGGTTTTCCGCCCCCCCCCGAACCTTCCCCGAATTCAAGGTCATGAGAATCGTTCTTCCCCTCCTCCCGCTTTTGGCCGCCTCAAGCCTTTTGATCTCCTGCGCCTCGAATCCAGCCGCCAACGGCCCCGGTGAAGTGGGTCGGGGGGCGAGAAAAACGGGTGCGGCGGCTGCCAAGCCGGACCATGAGCCGAGCTTCGACTACTGGCAGAACGGGGGTGGGGCCTGTTGTCCCTACCATGCCCAGATGTATCAGGCGCAGACGATCGGGAAATCCCGGAGCTCCTGATCCTTCGTTTTTCTCGCGGACTTGGCGAGGGCACCTCGTCCACCGGCCTTTGTGGTCGGCTTCGCGCGAACCGGATTTGCCGCAAACCTCGGGGCACCTGACGTTGGAGCCGGCGGCGCTCTCGCCCAGCGGATCGAGCCCCCGAGCGTTCATGTTCCTGGTCCGACGGACGAGCGACCTGCGCCTCGCCTCGGAGGCGCGGAATGAAGCGATGGAAGCCGGGAGACTGCCAAAAATTCGACGGGAAAAGAATTATTTAGCCCGGCGGATCGCGGCCCGGAATCGGACGAAAGGCGGCTTCAGAAAGTGTTTTCGCTTCAGACCACGAGTGCGAGCGGATGCAACGATTTCGCTATGCTGCTGAATTTCAGTTAATTATAAAAAAAGAGTAAAAACTCATTGACTTCAAAGGCAAGGGGGGTTGTTTAACGGCCGGGAAACGACTCTTCTTAGAGCGTTTTTCAACACAGCCGCCAAATTTTGGCATGATCCCTGCTTTTCTTGTTCCATCGTGAGGGCGGGTCATCCAAAGGATGGCGGAAACGTCCCACCTCAATCACCAATATAAAGAAACCACATGATCAAATCACGTCATCATTCGTTGACTGCGGCGGGCGTTCTCGCTCTTGCCGTTTCCGCTATCCTGCCCCTTGCCCAAGCCGGCGACTGGGGTGGCAAGGAGCCCAAGGCCCCGGTCGAGCCCACCCTCGATCCCATCGGCGCCAAGGTCTCCGTGGGCTATGACAGCCAGTATTACTTCCGTGGCCTCTGGTTCTCCAGCGACAACGTCTGGTCCAGCGTGACGGCTTCGAAGCAGATCAGTGAAGATCTTGCCCTCGATTTCCTCACCTATTACACGGACAGCGCTTCCGACACGAGTGGTTTCGACCCCTCCTATTCGGAACTCGACCTCGGTCTCGGGTTGACCTATGACGCCGGTTTCGCCAGCCTCCGCCTCGGTTACACCCACTACTACTTCTTCAACCAATTCTTCGGCAACGACATTGGTCAGCACTACGCTCATGAAGTGGGTCTCTCCGCCGTGATTCCGGTTGGGATCTTCAACATCGGGGCCGGTTACTACTACGATCTGTTCTTCGACGCTCACTATTTCCAGGCGAGCATCGACACGACGATCCCGGTGACCGATCGCTTCTCGATCGTTCCGGCGGCCACCATCGGCTACAGCGGAAGCAATTACTATGCTTCCTTCCCCGCTCTTGGGTTCTCCGCTCTTGACGCTGATGCGTTCACCCACGTCGGACTGAACGTGTCCTTCCCCTTCCAGCTGGCAGAAAACGTCGTGATCGCCCCCTACGTGGCGACCAACTTCTCCATGGATGCCCGTGAAGGCCTCAACCCGAATACCGATGAGATCTGGGGCGGCGCTTCCCTGACCGTCTCCTTCTGATCCCTTTTTCCCTGTTTTGTTCCCTTGGAAATTGGAACCCGGCTGGCATTCGTGCCAGCCGGGTTTTTTCGTTTTTCGGAGCCGCCGTGGTGTTGTCTACGGGTCCCGGGGAAGGACGCGGGTAGTTCACGGAACGTTCTCGCCGAACCCGGCTGGCATGTCCGGGAATCGCCGAGAGCGCGGGAAGCGAAGGATTTCGTTGGGCAACCCGCGGTTCCATGCTCCTCTTGTAGGCTCCATGCTCGCGCTCGATCCCAGCCGCCTCGAAGGACCTGCCACGAACGACGCGGTCCTCGACGCCTTTCTCGCTTACCTGATCGACTCGGGCATCGAACCCTACGAACACCAGGAAACCGCGATCCTCGAACTCTACGGCGACCGAAACGTCATCCTCAACACCCCGACGGGATCCGGAAAAACCCTCGTCGCCCTCGCCGTGCAGTTTCGGGCGGTGTGCCAGGGGCGGCGCAGCTTCTACACCGTCCCGGTGAAGGCGCTCGCGAACGAGAAATTTCTCGCCCTTTGCGAAGTCTTCGGTCCGGAACGGGTCGGCATGATCACCGGGGACGCGACGGTGAATCCCTCGGCCCCCGTGATCTGCTGCACCGCCGAGATCCTCTCGAACCTTGCCCTGCGCGAGGGGCCTGCCGCCGCGATCGACGACGTCATCATGGACGAGTTCCATTATTACTCGGACAATGAGCGCGGCGTGGCCTGGCAGATCCCGTTGCTGACCCTGCCGCGGGCGCGATTCCTCCTCATGTCCGCCACGCTCGGTGACACCTCCTTTTTCGAAAAGGAACTGACGCGCCTCACCGGAGCCGAAACCGTGCTCGTGAAGTCGGCGCAGCGGCCCGTGCCGCTTGAGTTCGACTACAACGACAAACTCCCCCTCGAGGAAATGGTCGAGGAGCTCGTGAAGCAGGACCGCGCCCCGATCTACCTCGTCCACTTCACCCAGCTATCCTGTGCCGAGACCGCGCAGAATCTGATGAGCCGCAACTACTGCTCGAAGGAGGAGAAGGAGGCGATCACGGCGGCGCTGGTGGGTGCGGATTTCCGGAGTCCTTATGGCAAGGAGATCCAGAAACTGATCCGTCACGGCGTCGGCATTCATCACGCGGGACTCCTCCCGAAATATCGCGTCCTCGTCGAGAAACTCGCCCAGCGCGGTCTCCTCAAGGTGATCTGTGGGACCGACACTCTCGGCGTCGGGGTGAACGTGCCGATCCGCACGGTGCATTTCACGCAGCTCTTCAAATACAGCGGCGACAAGACCAAGATCCTCGCGGCGCGCGACTTCCACCAGATCGCGGGACGTGCGGGGCGGCGCGGTTTCGACAGCCTCGGTTTCGTCGTCGCCCAGGCACCCGCGCACGTCATCGCGAACCTGCGGGCCGAGGCAAAAGCCGGGGAGAAGGGGGGCAGGAACCGTCTCGTGAAACAGAAACCGCCCGAGGGATTCGTGATGTGGGAGGAAAAGACTTTCCGCGCCCTCATCGAGGCCGAGCCCGAACGCCTCGTCTCGCGCTTCGCGATGCACCACGCCTTGCTCCTGAACATCCTCGCCCGTCGCGACGACGACGGATGTCTCGCCTTGCGGAAGTTGATCCGCGATTGCCATGAGACCGCGCCCGCGAAGAAAAAACTGCGCCGTCGCGCCTTCGCCCTCTTCCGCGGATTGATCGGGGGCAAGATCCTGACCTTCATCCCGAAAACCGAGCGGCGCGGACCCGCGAAGGTCGCCCTCCACATCGAGTTGCAGGAGGATTTCTCGCTGAATCAGGTCCTCGGTCTCTACCTTCTCGACGCCGTCGGGAAACTCGATTTCGACGTGCCCGACTACGCGCTCAACGTGCTCTCGGTCATCGAATCCATTCTCGAGGATCCCGGGATCATCCTCCGCCGCCAGGTCGAGAAGGCGAAGACCGCCCTGATGGCCGAAATGAAAGCCGAGGGGCTCGAGTATGACGAGCGGATGGAGCGTCTCGATGAGGTGACGCATCCCCAGCCGGGCAAGGACTTCATCTACGCGACCTACAACGACTTCGTCATCGGAAATCCGTGGGCGAAGGAGGCCGGGGTCCGGCCGAAGTCGATCGCCCGCGAGATGTTCGAGAACTGGCAGTCATTCGAGGACTACGTGAAACACTACAAGATCGAGCGGAGCGAGGCAGTCCTGCTGCGCCATCTCTCCGAGGTCTACAAGGTCCTCGTCCAGACCATTCCGCCGGCCCTGAAGACGATGGAGCTCGACGAGGCCGAGACCTTCCTTGGCACGATCCTGCACGGGATCGACTCGACCCTTCTCGACGAGTGGGAGCGGATGCGGAACGGCGAATTCGCGCCGCCGTCGGCGAAAGCTGAGGCCGCCCCACCGAAGCCGCGCGCGATCACCCGCGACCGGGCCGCCTTCACCCGGCTCGTCCGCGGCGTCGTCTTCGATTTCCTGAAGCGGCTTTGGCAGGGGGACGAGGCCGGGGCGCTCGAACTCGCACCGAAGGCGGAGGAAGCGGAAGGATCGCCGGCGGAAAGGATCGGGTCCTTCCGGCAGGCGAGGGGATCGCTCCGCTTCGATCCCGAGGCGCGGAATGCGAAGCATTTCCACGTCAGGGAGGACGAGGCGAAGCGGACCTGGCGCGTCGAGCAGGTTCTCGTCGATGCGGAGGGATTGAACGACTGGAGCGTCTCCTTCCTCGTCGATCTCGGGGCCAGTGACGCCGAGGGGAGGTCGGTTCTGCGGTGGGAGTCACTGGCGGAGCGTTGATCCGGACCGTAGGCCGGAACGGCGCGAATCCTAGGTCAGCGCCCGATGTAGCGTGGATAGAGGACCCTGCGGTGGTCCGGGCTACCGGTGAACCCGCTCGAGCAGGAGGCGGAGAGGCGGATCCGTTCCACGGTCCGACGTTCGCGTTCGATGGCCGAGGGTGCGGCGCCGGAAATCCGGAGAAGGTCGATGAGCCTCTTCCCGAGAGTCGAAAGGCGCAGTTTGAGCTGCCTGACCCTTCGGCAGTCATCGGAACGTTCCAACTGTCCCGCGATCCGGCGGATCCCCGTCCGCACCTTTCTGATCTCCGGTCCCATGTCCGGCGGGGAAACCACCGGTGGGGCGGCGAGGACGAGGTGGAGCGTCGACTCCTTCTGGATGTTGTAATCGGAGAGAGTCCGGTTGTCTTCCAGGGTTTTCCCGGCAAAGATGAGGGTCTGCTGGTCCGGTGGAATTCCTTCCTTGTCCTGGATCTTTGTTTTCACATTCTCGATCGTATCCGAGGCTTCAACATCGAGGGTGATCGTTTTGCCGGTGAGGGTTTTGACAAAGATCTGCATCCCTTGAGCGCTTCCGGCGAGAGGGCAGGAGGCGCACAGCAGCGGAGCGAGAAGTCCGGGGAGGAACCGGAAACGGATGGGCACGGACGGAAACATCACCGAATTTCGCCCGGAATCCTCGGCGATGCACGCGATTTCCGGAGTGGCGCTGCCGCGATGAATGACTTGGAGTAATACCGATTCTGAAAAAAGTTTCGGACGATTGGTGAGTCTTCCCGTCCAGTTGGAACTTCAAGGAGCGGGGCCGCCCTCGGCCCCGAACGACCGTCCCTTGCGCATTCGACGGGGCCGGGGGCGGCCCCGCTCCTTGGTGGCACCGCATCGCAATCGTCTAAATCTTTTCCTGATTTGGTATAAGCGGACGGGGTCTCACACGAAGCCGCAACGCGACCATGGAAAAGATCCCAAGCAACGGTTCCACCTGGTCCACCTTCGTGTCTTCGTGGCCTTGTGTGAGCCACGATCACCTCACCCCGCCAGGGCGCGTTTCTGGCGCGCGGGCAGTTGTCTGAGAGCCTTCTCCACCGCATGGTCCACGGTCAGGCCGTGCTTCGCGCGGAGGATGTCGGGGCGGCCGTGCTCGATGAATTCATCCGGCCAGCCGATCCGCTCGACCGGACAGGAGATGCCCGCGTCGTTGAGGTGTTCGATGATTGCCGCCCCGAAGCCGTTCATGAGGGTGTGGTCCTCGAAGGTGAGGACGAGCCCGCATTGACGGGCGAACTTCTCGATGCAGGCCGTGTCGAGCGGCTTGATCCAGCGCGGATTGACCAGGGCGACGGAGTAACCCATCTCCACGAGCCGGTCGCGCGTCTTTTCCGCCATTTCGAAGAGATTGCCAAGGCCGAAGAGGGCGATGTCGGTGCCGTCGGCGACGACCTCCGCCTTCCCGATCTCGAGGAGCTGCGGCTGAGCCTTGGGCTTCGCCCCGGTGCCGGCGCCGCGCGGATAGCGGATCGCGGACGGGCCGTCGTTGTGGTGGACCATCGTCCAGAGCATGTCGACGAATTCATCCTCGTCCTTCGCCTGCATGAAAATCCAGTTCGGGATATGCCGCATGTAGCCGATGTCGAAAAGTCCGTGGTGGGTCGGTCCGTCATCGCCGCTGAGACCGGCGCGGTCCATGCAGAGGCGTACCGGCAGGTTTTGGATGCCGATGTCGTGCACCGCCATGTCGTAGGCCCGCTGGAAGAAGGTCGAGTAGATCGTGAGGAAAGGCTTCAGCCCCTGCACCGCTTGGCCGCAGGCAAAGAGAGCGGCGTGCTCCTCGGCGATGCCCACGTCGTAGTAGCGGTCCGGCACCACCTTCTGGAACTCCACCAGGCCCGTCCCGCTGGGCATCGCCGCGGTCACCGCGACGATCTTGTTGTCCTGCAGTCCGAATTTCCCGAGTTGCGTGCCGTAGATCTGCGAAAAGGTCGGATCGCCGCCGGGCGGCGTCTCGCCGGTCTCGGTCTTGTAGGGGCCGAGACCGTGGAACTTCATCGGATTCGCCTTGGCCGGTTCGTAGCCGCGGCCCTTCTCGGTGATGACGTGGAGGATCACCGGCTCCTCCTGGTCCTTGAGAAAATCGAAGGTCTTCACGAGCAGGTCGATGTCATGGCCGTCGATCGGACCGTAATAGCGGATCCCGAATTTCTCGAAAAGCACGTTCGGGAAGAGCAGGTTCTTCGCCCCGCTCTCGACCCGGGAGGCGATGCCTCGGATCGACTTGCCCGCGATGCGCTCGACGAACTCGGCGGCCTTGTCGTGGATGTGCGCGTAGGTCGAGCTCGTCTGGAGGGCGTGGAAATACTTCGCGATCGCCCCCACGTTGCGGTCGATCGACCACTCGTTGTCGTTCAGCACGAGGATGAAGCGCTTTGTCGTCTCCGAGATGTTGTTGAGGGCCTCGAAGGTGGGGCCGCAGGTGAAGGCCGCGTCGCCGGCGACGGCGACGACATGCTCCTCCTTCCCAAGGAGATCTCGGGCCGAGGCCATCCCCAGCGCCGCCGAGACCGCCGTGCCGGCGTGGCCCGCCCCGTAGCAGTCGTGCTCGCTCTCGCTACGGAGGAGGAAACCGTTCAGCCCCTCGTAGGTCCGGATCGTGTGGATCTGGTCCCACCGGCCGGTCAGCATCTTGTGCACGTAACCCTGGTGGCTCACGTCGAAGACGAACTTGTCCTCCGGCGTGTTGAAGACGCGGTGCAGCGCGATCGTCAGCTCCACCACGCCCAGGTTCGGACCGAGGTGCCCCCCCGTGTGGGCGAGACAGCGGATCAGGGTGCGGCGGATGTTTTCGGCCAGCTTCGGAAGTTCCTCGAGCGGAAGCTCCTTGAGGGCGGCGGCGTTGTCCACCTTCGGCAGTTGCTCCGACGGGATCTCGGGAAATTCAAAACAGTTCTCCATCGTTCTTGGGGTCGCCAGATTCGGTGACGGATTCTCCGGACTCTTCGCCGAAAGGTTCCAATACGGCCTCGCCGTTACGCTTTTTTCTCAAAATCTCGATACGTCCGCGGGCCTCGTCGAGCCGCTGCTCGCAGAGCTGGTAGAGCCGGGTGCCTTCTTCGTATTTCCGGATGAGGGCCTCGAGCGGAATTTCCTCGGACTCCATTTCCTCGACCAACTCCTCGAGTTGGGCGAGGGCGGCCTCGAAGGCGGGACCCGGGGCGGGACCGGGCGCGATGCCGGAATCTGCGGACGGACTGGTTTTGACGGCTCGGGGCATGGGGCAATGCGGATGAGGCGGCCATCGCCGCACCAATCGCTACTCCTTCCCTTGGAACGGCTCCAGTTCAAGCCTTTTTGGAGGGATCGGGGTGGTTTGAAAGCCGTTCGGAAGCCCTCCCCGCGTAAAACGCCTCCCTTACGGTCCGATTTGGGGGCGGTCGATTCCATCTTCACCGTGATTCACGAATCAGGACGGTTTCTTTCCTTGGAGGGCGCTCCGCGCCGACTCGCTGCGACCCACCGCGGCGGGAGTCTTGTCGTCGGCATGCCGGTTTTTTGGATGCGAATGCCGGTCGCTTCACCCTTTGCCCGCATCGGATCGCCTCGTTGAGAGGATGCGGAGGAGGGGCGGGTCCCGGAACCTCTCCACTCGAGAAAGCGGCGGAGCTTCAATTCCTCTTTTCAAGGGGCGAGGAGGCTGTCTGGCGTTTCCCTGAATGATTCACAATCGTGATTCACGCACCTTGCATCGGACATCAAGGCTGATGCGTCCCGGCCTCGTGGAAAAATCGACTGATCCGGCTCACCGGACGGGTGGTTCGGTGCAGAGTTGGACCAAGGCTTCCCGGACCTTTTCGGTCTGGACTGCGTTCATGAGGAGGTAGCGGTCGTTGCCATCGGCCTTCTCGTGGAAGTCGGTGCGCCCCTCGTCATCGACGTGGACGTGGCCTTTCGGCGAAACACCGAAGTATCCGCGATCGGGATGGATCGCGTAGAGCGCGGCGGTGAGGTCCCAGGTGGGGCGGTCGTGAGGCTGCTTCGGAACGTAGGCGAGGTAGCTGTCCTTGATCAGGTGGGGTTCGGCGTATCCGTAATCCTCGACGATGCTCTGCCACGGATACGCCGCGGCGATTCCGATTTCGAAGCCGCTCCAGATCACCGGGGTGGGCCATTCGGCGGCGATGCGTTTCGCCGAGGGAATGTCGAGCTTCACGTTGTATTCGATGTGTTTGGTGTCGAATCCGATCGTCTGGAACGCTCCCGCCATGATGACGAGTTCCTTCACCTTGGCCTTGATCAGCGCGGGGCCGTCGAGCGGGGAGGCGTCGTCACCCTTCGAATCGAGGAGCCGGGCGAAGTTGGTGAAGAAGCCCACCTGCACCAGCACCACGGAACCATCGGGCTGGGCGGCGAGGGTCTTGCGGATCAGCGAGACGGCTTCGGGAGCCTTCGTGCCGTCGAGGTCGTGGGGGAAGAAGGGTTTGCCGTCGGGTCCCTTGCGATCGACCTGCCCGTTGTATTTGCCCTCCTCCTTCGCGGCTCCGTCGCGCACCGCGCCGAGGGGAATGTCGGGAAAGCCATACCAGGTGTTGAGCGCGTCGATGTAGGCGACCGACTTGGGGTGATCCTTCGTCGAGGTCACCGCGAGGAGTTCGACCGCCCCGCGACGTGCGAGCTGGTGGATCATCGCAAGGGCCATGGCATCGTCGATGTCGTTGCCCATGTCCGTGTCGAAGATCATTTTCACCGGCGGCTTGGTTTCGGCGGACGAGGGAAGTGCGACGGTGACGAGGCCGAGGAAGAGCAAAATGAAGAGGGTTCGGTGCATGAGGTGAGAGGGTTTTTGGTAAAGAAAGGATGAGTTGGATTCTCGAGGGTGCCAAGGTCCGGGATGGTGTGGGCGTCGCGAACCCGATCATTTCCCCCGCCACCCATCCGCAATCGCCGCGAGGACGATGACGAGGCCGGTGATGAGGTATTTTACGGGATCGGAGGCGCCGAGATTGGCGAGGCCGGCATCGAGGGTGGCGATGATGAGGACGCCGAGGAAACTCCCCGTGACGGAGCCGCGTCCACCCATGAGACTGGTCCCGCCAACGACGACGGCGGCGATGGCGGAGAGCTCGATCCCGGCTCCCGCGTTGGGATCGACCGCGCCCATCTTCGAACTGGCGAAGGCGGCGGCGATCCCGGCGAGGGCTCCGGCCAGGGAAAAGACGGCGATGCGGACGGGACGGGTGCGGATGCCGGAGTAGATCGCGGCTTCCTCGTTCGCTCCGATGACGAGGACCTGCCGCCCGAAGACGGTGCGGCGCAGGACGATCTGTCCGGCCACGACGAGGAGCATGGCGAGGAGGATCGCGGGAGAGAGGCCGAGTCCGCCGAGGGGGGCCCCGAGGGCCTCGACCGGCTTGCCGATGTAACGCGTCTCGGAATCCGTGGCGAGATAGGCGAGCCCGCGCGCGACCTGCATCATCCCGAGGGTGATGATGAAACTGGCGACGCGGAAGCGGACCGAGACGAAGCCGTTGACCCAGCCGCAGGCGGCTCCGGTGAGCATGGCGAGGGGCAGGGCGGCGGGGAGCGGCAGCTTCGCATCGACCATGGCGAGCCCGAGGATGGATCCGGAGAAGGCCATGACCGATCCGACGGACAAGTCGATGCCCCCGGTGAGGATGACGAAGGTCATGCCGACGGCGAGGACGGTGAGCGCGGGGACCTCGTTGGCGATCTGCTGAAAGGTGGCGGCCCCGAGGAAATTCCTGCCAAAGACACCAAAGACCGCGACGAGCAGGGCGAGCACCCCGAGAAGCCCGAGCGATTCATCGAGACGGAGGCGCGACCGGAGCGATGGCGTGTCGACGGGCATGGTCATCTGGGGGATTCCCCTCAAGGCAGCTGTGCCTTGGTGATGAGATCGACGGGGGTCTTCTTGTCTTCCGGCGCGGCTTCGCCCCGGAGAATGGAGAGGGCGGCTTCGATTCCGTAGACGGCGAGTTGTCCGCCATGCTGGTCGGCGGTGGCGAGGACGCGGCCCTCGCGGATGAGTGCCTGGACGGCGCTGATGTTGTCGAAGCCGACGATGCGGACCTGTCCTTCCTTTGCGGCGGCCTTGACCGCGGCGGCGGCACCGAGGGCCATGCTGTCGTTGCTCGCGAGGATTGCGGCAAGGTCGGGGTGGGCGGTGAGGAGGGATGCGGTGATGCGGTTGGCTTTCTCCATTTCCCACGAGGCGCTCTGCACGGCGACGACGGCGGCTCCGGCGGCCTGCATCGCCTCCTCGAAGCCGGCTCGACGCTGCTGGGCGTTGAAGGCGGTGGGGACTCCTTCAAGGATGGCGACCTGGGCCCCGCGCTTCAACTGCTTGGCGAGTTCCCCGCCGACGAGGCGGGCGGCTTCGCGGTTATCGGGGCCCACGAAGGGAATCGTGGCTCCGGCCTCGGCGAGGACGGCGCGGTCGAGGCGGTTGTCGATGTTGACGACGATGATGCCGGCCTCCTGGGCGCTTTTGAGGACGGGAACGAGCGCCTTCGAATCGGCCGGGGCGATGACGATGGCGGCGACGCCGCGGGCGATCATCTGCTCGACGAGGGCGACCTGCTGGGCCAGGTCGGTCTCGTTGCGGATGCCGTTGGAAACGAGGTCAAAGCTCTCCGCATTCTGCTTTTGATACGCCTCGGCACCGTCCGCCATGGTCTTGAAGAACTCGTTCGCGAGCGACTTCATGACGAGGGCGACCTCCGGTTTCCCGGGCGTTTCCGGAACCCGTTTGCAGCCGGTGATGAGGATCGCGGCGAGCAGGGAGAAGAGGGGGAATCGATTCATGGGGGCTCGGCATCGTGGCAAAAGCGGGGCCGGTCGGCCAGACTTTTTCGCGCCGCTTCTCATGAATCTCCCCGAAAGACCTTCTGCAGATACGCCCGGAAAGTGGGTGCGAAGAATTCCTCGTCCGATCCGTGGATTTCGTGGCGGTAGATCGAGGGGCTGTGGCCGAGGGAGAGGAGGTAGCGATGGGTCGCGCTCTCGCCGAAGCGGATCCAGGAATGGGCGGATGCGCAGGGATCGTCGATGAACTCCCAGCGGGCGAGGGGCAGGACCGGCCACAACAGTCCGCGCGCGGCCTCGAGCCCGTCCGATTGCAGCAGGTAGGAACGGATCCCGCCGGGAACGGTGACGCCGTGCCGGAGTTCCCAGTTTGATAGCGCCCCTTCACCGACCGGGGGGAAAAAGGAGGCGTCGATCTTGGCGGAACGGGCCTCGGTCCCCTCGGTGAGGGAGATGATTTCGGTTTTCCAGGCGGGGAGCACCCGGGAATGTGTCTCCGCTCGGCCCGCGCGGCAAGGCCGGCCTTCTTAACTCGGGGAGGCCAGAACGGCATCGGCGGCGGCAAGTCCTGACGCGATTGCGCCCTCGATCGAGGCGCTGCGCGTGTGGTCTCCGCAGAGCAGGATTCCGTTCTGCTGGGGCAGTGCGGCAAGGCTTCCGGGCGAATTCGCCGGGAGGGATCGTGCAATGCGCTGGATGGCGAGCGTTCGCCACGAGGCGGTGACGGCCCCAAACCAGTCGCGCAACTCGCGCCTCACCTGGTTCTCCAGATCGGCCGCGTCGCCCCCGGATCCGATGATCGAGACCGAGACGATTGCCGAGCCGCGAGGCGCGTAGCCCGGCACGATGTTCGAAGGGACGCAGAGATGGTGGATCAGGCCGGTGCGGTCGCCTCTGAGGGCGATGAGGCGGTCGGGAAACGGGGGCTCCGGGGCTGCGAATTGAAGGCAGGTCGTGCCATTCCAGCGGGGAGCGGACCGTTCGGGAATCAGGGAGGCAGCATCGGTTCCGTCGGTGGCGAGGATGAGATGGCGGGCGGTGATTTCCCCCTCGTCGGTTCGCACCCTCATCCCCTCGATGGCGCGGGCCGGGGTCTTCAGTCGGATGGTCCCGGCGGGAAGGCGGGCCGCCAGTTGCCCCGGGATGGATTTCATTCCCCTTCCTGGCAAGGTGGCAGACCCGCGTGCAAAAAGGGAAAAGGTGAACTCGAACATCCGGCTCGACGTGACGAGAAGGTCCTCGAGAAAAACGCCTCCGTAGAACCCGCGGAAGAATTCATCGATGAACCCCTCCGAGAAACCCTCGCCCCGCAGCAGGTCGATCGTGGTCCGCTGGGGGGCGCTCCAGATCGCCTCGGGAGCCTTTCGGAGAAGGCGCCATCTCATCCGCGCGACGCGCAGCTTGTCGAGCGGCGAGCCGACCGGTTGCAGGGCGGTTTCGACGAGGTGAGACGGGCGGCGGAACACGTCCATGATCCGCCGGAGCTTGCCGCACTTCCAGACGAGGGCGCCGGGTTCGAAGGGATGCAGGTCAAGGGCGGGAAGATCGAGGAACCTCCCGCTTTCCGGATAAGCGTCGAGATAGACCTGGAATCCGCGGTCGAGGAGAAACCCGTCGACTTCATCGGTGCGGACCCGTCCCCCGGCGGCGTCGGAAGCCTCGATTACGAGGATATCGCGCCCTTCCTCGTGGAGGCGCGCCGCAGCGGCAAGTCCGGAGAGCCCGGCTCCGATGACGAGGGTTTCGACCGATTCGCGTTTCATCCGGAAGTGGTTTTGTCAGGGCGACCGGTGAGGGAGCGGGCGGTGACCTCGTGGCGGTATCGGAAAAGCCAGTCGAGTTTCCGCTCGACCATGGGGCGCCCGAAGATCCGGCCGGGCCATCCGAAGGGGAGTCGGTAGCGGATGCGGTCGGTGAGTCGGCTGGTCCGTTCGTCGATCGCCTCGAAGCGGTGTTCGTGCTCCCAAAAAGCGAAGGGCCCCCCGCCCTGGCGGTCGATGAAGCCGTGTTCGGTGATTTCGTGAATGGCGACCCAACGACGGCGGAGAGGACCGATGCGGACTTCGACGATGGCGCGTGATCCATTGCGGAGGGGAAAGGGCGACTCGAGGAGGCGGACCTTCTCCCACGGCGGGGTGAGCCGCTCGAAGGCACCCTCCGCGAAATGCCAGTCGCGCAGCGCCGCAACAGGCGCGGCGATCTCGGTCGAGCGGATGAAAAGGCATTCGGGCACGCTCAAGGTTACGTTCCGGCAGCGGGATTTGGAACAGGAAGCAGGATATGCCCCGTCTCGTCGTCCCCGATCACCTCCGAGCGCCGGCCGTGATGCCGCAGGTGCAGGTAGCCGACGAGAGCACAGAGAATGGAGTCCGTCTGGTCTTCGACCGCTTTCGTCCAGGGGCTCGCGAGGAGCGTCTGGAGGCCGCAGGAATCAGGGATCGGGGGCAGCTCCCGGGCGAGACATTCCCGGAGGTGCATCTGATATTCCGCGAACCGCACCCGCTTTTCCGCGACGATTCCCTTCTTGTATTTGATGGTTTTCCGGATGCCGAAGAGAAGGATCGTGGCGGGGTGCGGATACACTTCACAAACGATCCGGGAGGAACGTTCCGGGTCGGTGGTGAGGGAAAAATCCCGTTCGCGGAGCGCCGAGGCGATGCGAAGCGGGCGCCGGCAGAGCCTCTGGTTCGCCGGGTAGCAGCCCGCGTCATTCCTGCCGAACCGGCTCGTGCATTCCCGGTCGACCGGGCGGGATCCCGATTCATTCGGGCAGATCACCGGAGCATCGACCGCCACGAGCACCCTCCCCGCCCCATCCGCGACCGAGAGATAGGACAGCAGCGCTTCGTCGCCCCGGAGGAGGTGCGTCTCGAACCGGGCCGGCGTTCCTTCCAGGGCCGTGTCGAATTCGATCCGGGTCACTCCGTCGGGATTGCGTTCGCCCCAGGCGAGATCGACTCCGAAGATGACGGTGCGCTCGTTCATTGGGGGGGGGCGGACCGGGCTGGCGGATCAGAGCCAGCGCATCCTGCGGAAGAGCCAGAACATGCCCGCCGCGCACAGGACGAAGACGATCCAGACGACGGGATAGCCCAGCGGATGCTTCAGCTCGGGCATGTCTTCGAAATTCATCCCGTAGATCCCCGCGATGAAGGTCAGGGGGAGGAAGATCGTGGAGAAACACGTGAGCACCTTCATCACCTCGTTCATGCGATGACTCGCGAGGGAAAGGTAGAGCTCGCGGAGCGCGTTGCTACCCTCGCGGAGGAACTCGGTCGTCTCGACCACCTGGATGGCGTGGTCGTTGAGGTCGACGAAAAACGGCCGAGCCCGATCGGTGAGCAGCGTGCCGTTCTCCCTCAGGAGCCCCGCGGCGATTTCGCGGATGGGGCGGGTCGTGCGGTAGATCTGGTTGATGTCGCGCTTCAGCGCGTAGATCTCCGCGACCTCGACATCACGGGGATCGTCCTGGAGCCGTTCGTCGAGGGCGACGACGGCATCGTCGAGCCGGTCGGTGACGAGGAGGTAATTGTCGACGATGGCGTCGAGCAGCGCCCAGGCGAGGTAGTCGGGGCCGAGGCGCCGGATGCGGCCTCCGGTGTTCATGCGGATGCGATCGAGCACGGGATCGAACACGTCGGTCGGTCCCTCGGAAAACGTGAGGACGATGTTGCCCGGCAACAGGAGAAGTGAGAAATGCTGGATCGCGAGGGTGCTGACGCGCTCATCGAGTTGGACGAGACGGGTCACGATGAAGATACCGGATTCGTGATTCTCGATCTTCGAACGGCTCCCGGTGTGGAGGATGTCTTCAAGAAGCAGGGTCGAGAGATCAAGGATGCGTCCGATGCGGGACAGTTCCTCCACCTCATGCAGTCCGGTGAAGTGGAGCCATTGGACGCGGTCGTCCGCCGCGAGCAGACCCTCTTCGGGCATCGAGTCGAGTGTCTTCTCCTGCGAGAAGGATTCGTTGTACTCGACGAGCCTCAGGTGCGCGGCATCGGTCCTGCGCGCACCGCGATGGACGAGCGAGCCCGGGGACTGGGCCAGCGGCCGTTTCGTCCGTTCCTTGGGATCGGACGGGGTCCAGAGGGGGCGGTGGGGGGACGTGCTCATGCCGCGATCTTAACGCCGCTCGCGGAAATGTCAGTCGCGGATCGATGCGGGCGTGGCCACCCGGAGGGCGCCTCACTCGAGGATCTCGTCGAGGACGCGACCATCGATCCCGGGAAACTGAAGATCCATCAGATTCGCGAGGGTCGGGGCGACGTCGAGGTTGCGGACGCGGTCGAGAACGACCCCTTTCCGGATCCCGGCCCCGCTCGCGATGAAGATGCCGTCGAGGTCGGGATCGGTGTTGAGGTAGCCGTGGGTGCCCGCATAGTTCTCGGCCGGGACGACGACCTGGTCTCCGTTCAGTTCCTTGCGGATCGCGTAGCCGTCGGCGGCGTAGAGGACGAGATCGCCCATGCCCGCGTTTTCCCCGGGCTTCGGCATGCCGAGGCGGTGGCCCTCCTCCCCGTCGATGACCTGGGCGATACCCTCCATCTTCGAGAACAACTCCCTCAATGGCGGAATCAATTCGGCGCGCCGGGCCGGATTGGTGACATAGACGAATCCCATGCCGCCCTGGGCCATGACGTAGGCGTCGCACGAGGAAATGGTGGGCCCCAGCCCGCGCGCGAGTCCGGCCTGCTTCAGCGCGACATTCGGCTGGACGAACTTTGAGACCCTCTTGAAGCCGTGGTCGGTCGCGACGACGACGGTCGTTTTCTCCCGGAGGCCGGAGCGGTCGACCGCCTCGACGAGGTCGCCGACATAGCGGTCGGCGAGTTCGAGTGCGGTGTAGCCCGGGCCGCTTCGCGGGCCGTAGGTGTGATGGGTGTAGTCGGTGTTGAGGGTGTGATAGAGGAGCAGGTTCGGCCGATGGGTCTCGAGAATGTGGATCGCCGCCTTCGTCCACATCGCGTCGAGGAAGGCGACGCCCTTCCGGTTCGGTCCCATCTGCATCCACCCGATCTCCTCCTCCGTCACGACTCCGGCGCCGATCATCTCCTTCACGACCGGATCCTCCGGCTTCGGCAGTTCGGCGAAACTCCAGGTGATCGTTCCCGGGTTCGTGACCGCGACCCAGTCGGATTCGGCGGTGGTGAGTCCGGCCGCGTGGGCGAGATCGTAAAGCGTCGGCGCGAAGACGAGGCGGGACTTGTCCACCCATGGTTCGATCAGCGGAGGAACGCCGTCCTTCCGGACGAGGAGCCCGTTGAAAAGGACGCCGTGCCTCCGTGGCTCGACTCCGGTGACGAGGGTGGTGTGGTTGATCCAGGTGATCGACGGATTGCTGACCGTCATGGCCTTCGCCGAGGCCCCTTCGGCGGCGAGCTTGCGGAGGTTCGGAACCTGCAGGGTCGGGTCGTTCCAAAGGTAGGCGGGGAATCCGTCGATGCTCACGAGGATGACGTGGCGATCCTTGGACGGCTCGGCCCGCGCGGTCAGGGGAACGAGGCCGAGACACCCGAGGACGATGAAGAAGAGCGATTTCATGGCTGGCAGCATGACAGCTTTTTCCCGGACCGCGTGTCTCCGATCGCGCCTCGTTTGCGTGACTTGTCGCAAGGCCGCGCTTCCGGGCATCCTCGCGGGGTGAAACGGCTCTTGTCTCTTCTTTTGGTCGTGCTGCCACTCCCTTTGCAGGCCGGATGGCAGGCGGGTCTGGCCCGCGCCGACATCACGCCGACGGAATCCGTTCCGCTCGCCGGATACGGAGGCAAGACGCGGATGTCGCAACAAGTCGACCATCCGATCTGGCTGAAGGCCCTCGCCTTGCGCGATGAATCCGGTGCGACCTCGGTCCTCGTCACCGCGGACCTCGTCGGTCTCAGCGACAAGATGATCGCCCGGATCGCGGGGGCCGCCAAGGAGAAACACGGGCTGCCGAGGGAGCGGCTCATCCTCAATACCTCGCACAATCACAGCTGTCCCGTGACCGAGGACGTGCTCTGGCTCTACTACGAGTTCACCCCCGAAGAGGCGGCGGCGAAGGACCGCTACACCGAACAGGTCTACCGGGCCTACGAGTCGGTCATCGCCGATGCCATCGCCGATCTCGCTCCGGCCGAGCTGTCTTATGAACTCGGTCTCGCCGGCGTCGCCGTGAACCGGCGCCGTTCGCGCGGTCCGGAGAGCCGCGCCCTGCCGGGTCCGGTCGATCAGGACGTGCCGGTGCTCGCGGTCCGCAGCGGGAACCGGCTCCGTGGCATCGTCTTCGGCTACTCCTGCCACACGACCGCGCTGGGCGGGCTCAGTCTCAACGGCGATTACGCGGGATTCGCGCAGGTCGCATTGGAACAATCGAATCCGGGGGCGGCGGCCATGTTCGTGCAGAACTGCGGTGGCGACGCGAATCCGCTGCCTCGCATCCGCGGCAAGGATGCCGAGGCCGTCTCGCTTGCGGAACGTTACGGGCTGATCCTCGCCGAGGCGGTGAACCAGGTCCTCGCCGGATCGATGGGGTCTTTGTCAGGCCCCCTCGGGGTCGCGATGGGCGAGGCGACCCTCGACCTCGAGCCCGGACTGCCCCTCGCGGAATTGAAGGAACGCGTCCCGAACCTGAGCGGGATGCACCGGCGCGAGTTCGAGCTTTTCATCCGCCAGCACGAGACGGCCGGTGGTCCGCCCGGATCACTCGATTATCCCGTGCACGTCTGGCGTTTCGGCGCGGGGTTGACCTTCATCGCCCTGACCGGCGAAACCGTGGTGGACTATTCGCTGAAGTTCAAGGAGGCCTACGGGTGGAACACGACCTGGGTGAGCGGTTACAACAACGATCTGCTCTGTTACGTGCCTTCGCTCCGCGTCCTCCGGGAGGGCGGCTACGAGGGCACCCTAGGCATGTGGGAATACGGCCATCGTGCGCCCTTCACCGAAACGGTGGAGGAGCGGATCACGGGGCTGGTGGACCGGTTGACGGGGCAATGACCACGAACCAAAGCGGGTTCCCGTTCGTATCCCCGTTCCATGAACCGCAGCAAGGCCCTCGCCCGCATCCAGGATGTCGAAGACCGCATCATCGCCCGCTTTTGCGCGGTCGACCGTCGTCTGCACCGCCGCATGGACTGGGTCGAGGACACGACGCCCTACGAAAACCTCGAGCCGCGCATCCGCGAGGAGATCGTCTTCTACGAGGCGAGGGGCTTCTATCTCTTCCAGGAACCCTGGCTCGAGCACGAGCCCTTCAGCCACCGCTATCGCGTCGTCCTCACCTTCCGTCCGACGGAGGCGAATCGGTGAGGGATTCCTCGTTGAGGCGCTGCATGACCCGCTCGGGAAAGGAGGGACGCTCGGCGTTGGCGGCCGCTTCGACCCGGGCCCGTTCCTCCCGGGTGATCCAGCCTCCTTCCGCGAGAATCGAGGCGGCCTCGGCGTAATCCGCGATGAAACGGAGGGCGGTGCCGCTGCCGGCGAGCTTTCCGGCCTCCTTCTCCAGCATTGCGATGCGGCGGGGCGAGCTGACCTTGTGGATGAGGATGAGCGGGATCCTCCGGGGGTGGTCGAGGGCGGCCTCGACGTAGATGGGGACGTCGAGCTGGCTCGTGTCCCCGAGAAGGATGGCGGGTTTGTCAGGATACCAGGAGAAGACCCGGTTGATCGCGTCGAGCTTGTGTTCGCGGTGGCCGCGCTTGAGCCACTTGTCCTCGTCGAGGCCCCAGTCGGTCATGAAGCAGGGACCGAAGGGCATTCCGTTTTCCCGGAACACGAGTTCGAGGAGGCCGTGGAGATTGAAGGGCGAACTGGTGACGTAGGCGAGGGGATTCCGTTCGCCGTGGTCGCCTCCCTGGCGCAGGGCGGAATACAGCTCGACGATCCCGGGAAACAGCTGACGGGTGAGGGCGTTGCCGAAGAGGGTCGTCGCGATCATGCGGAAGAGTTTTCCGGCGTGGGTCACGAGAACGGTGTCGTCGACATCGCTGAGGACGATGAACCGGGGATTCGCGGCGAGGTTCTCGACGGGCCAGCGCGCCGGAGGAGAAATCTCGGATTCCGGCAGTTCGATGAGCAGTTCGTCGCCGGGTGCCTCGGCCGCGGGAATCTCGACTTCGAAGTAACCCTCGCGGTCGGCTCGCTTCTCGAGAACAGGGCCGCCGACGCTGAGCCGGACGAGGGAGTAGGGCCGCTCCGGCGTGCACCAGCGCCGCAGCATGTGGTAGAGGTTGACGAGTCCGGGATCGTCGATGCCCGGATGCGGCCAGGTCCGGGCGAGGAGGACCCGTCCCTTCACCGCGACGCCGCGCTCGTGTCGGATCGCGTGGTAGATCTCGGCCACCATCGGTTTTCCGAGCCGTCCGGTGATCCGGGCGAGGAAGCGGTGAAAGGCGTCATACACCTTCTCGGCCTGCAGCGCGAGCTTCAGGACCCAGCGCCGCCGGGGTGGGGGAGGATGGAGGGTCGGAGCGATGAAGTGGGGGAAAGGGTGGAGTCGGATGGCACAAGGCCATCGGATCCTTGATGACCTTTCCGGCCACTCCTGTCAATCTCACATCGTTCCATCGCCGCAAGCGGTTCCCTCGTCCGACGGGCGAAGCCGGACTGCGGAAACACTGGCGGTCGGCGGGCAAACGGCTACCTTCCCGCATGTCGATCGAATGGCGCATCCTGGGCCGGGCGGGCGCGGACAACGCGCTCCACGTCGTCGTCGATTCGGGGCAGGCCCGCGAGAGCCTCCTTTTCGACTGCGGCGAGGGATGTCTTGACGGCTTGAGGGCTTCCGAGGTGCAGGCGGTCGATCACATCGCCTTCTCGCATTTCCACATGGACCACGTCTCGGGGTTCGACGGGTTTTTCCGGCAGAACTACAACCGACCCGACGTGCCGGTGTCGGTGTGGGGTCCTCCGGAGACGATCGGGCGGATGGGACACCGCTTCCAATCGTTCGTGTGGAATCTCCACGCCGGCCAGCCCGGCGAGTGGATCGTGCGGGAGATCGGACCGGAGACGATCGGATCAGCGAGGTTTTTCACGAGCGAGGCGTTTGCCTGCCATCGCCAGCCGGACCGGCCCTACCCGGTGCCGGTGGTGCATCGGGCGTCGTTCTGGCGGCTCGAGGCCCGGGCGTTGCCGCACGGATCGATCCCGTCGATGGCCTATCGCGTCGTCGAATCACCCCGCCGCAACATCGATCCGGTGGCGCTGCATCGCTGCGGTTACCTGCCGGGCCCGTGGCTGAAGGAGGTGGTCGACGAGACGGAGGGCGACGAGGCGGACCTCGTCGAGGTGGCGGGTCGCGCGGTGAGGGTGGGGGAGATCCGCCAGGAACTACTCGTGACCACGCCGGGGGCCTCGGTCGCCTGGCTCACTGATTTCCGAGTCGAACCCGGCTCGCGGGAATGGGACGACCTCGTGGCCTGGCTGCGCGGCACGACGACGCTGGTGTGCGAATGCCAGTATCGCGCGTCCGACGCGGCCCTGGCGGTGAAGAACGCGCACATGACCGCTGACCTCGTCGGCCGGCTCGCCTCCGAGGCCGGAGTCGGCGGTCTCGTGCTGCAGCATCTCTCGAGGCGCTATGGCGCGGGCGACTGGATCGCGATGCGGGACGAAGCGCGCGCCTTTTTCCCGAGGGCGGAACTCCCCGCCGAATGGGAGCTTCGCTAGGGCGACCACGGCTCAATACCAGAGCCGGGACTCGCTCGACTGGGCGACGGAGCGGGCGAGGTGGAGCGCGGCGAAGATCTTGAAGTCGACGTGGAGGCCCTCGGCCTGGCGGTCGCGGCACCACTTCACGACGTCGGACTGGTGGACGTAGTGGATTCGAATGTCCTCGCCGTGGGTTCCGCCGCCTTCGGTCATCTTGACGAGGCCGGTGGCGTAAAAGATCGTGACGAGTTCATCGGTCATGCCCGCGGACGAAGTGCCCTCGAGGAGGGTGGTCCAGTGTTTCGCCTCGTAGCCGGTCTCCTCCTTCAGCTCCCGCTTCGCCGCGACGAGGAGGGGTTCGTCCTCCTGCAGGGGGATGTCGCCGGCGAGTCCGGCGGGGAGCTCGATGACGGAGCGTCCCACCGGCGGCCGGTATTGCTCGGTGAGGATGACCCGGTGGTCGTCGGTGACGGCGAGGATGGCGACGCAGCCTTTCGCGTTCGAACGGGTCACGTATTCCCAGCCGCGGGCATTGCGGCGATAGGTGAGGAAACGGCCCACGTGGATGGTCTCGAATTCCTGCGACATCGGGTGTGGCTCAGATGCGCGCGTCGAGAACGACCTTGTTGTCCTCGAAGCGGACGTCGGACATCTGCTGGAGCACGTGATACTCGTCGAGGAGGGAACCTCTGAGGCGCGTGAACAATTCGACGACGGGCCCGATGGTGCGGGCGCCGAGGGAGATCTTTCCGAGGTGCCAGGCATCCGGCTTGTAGACCATCTGGCGGCGGATCTGTTCGGCGACGAGATCGACGCTGATCGTGACGGGACGGCCGAAGATCTCGCGCTCGATGATCATCTCAGCCTTCGCGGGGGAAAAGTCGACGTAGACCCCGCGGAACTTCACGATGGCGGCCATCATCCCCTTCTGTGTTCCGGAGAGGCGGTAGTTGAGATACCGGTTCACTTCCTCCTCCGAGAAGGTCAGGTCGGTGTTGCGGTCGATCATGATTTTCTGGGTTTCCGCGAGGAGGTTGCGGGGCTTGCCTCCGTCGGTGAGACCCACGGCGTAGCCCCCCACGGAGGCCAAATCCTTCGGCATCGCGACCATGACGACGACGGCGAGCATGCCTAGGGCGACGAGAGTGAGGAGCACGGTCATCGGAGAGATTCCCTCACGATAAACGACGGGCTTCGGAGGTCTGCGGCGTCCGGCGGGACCCGCGGTGGAGGGCTTCCGCTGTGGCACGCGGCCGCCAACCTTCTTTTTCGCGGGTGCGGATCTCCTCGGCGCGGGGGGCGGAGCCGCGGCAACGGGGGGCGTTTCGTCGTAAACGCCGTATTCGGCCGGACTTGGAGACTGCTCCGGGGCGTAGTAGGGTTGCCCGTTTTCGTCGTAGTAGAAGATCCGCCCCGCCTCGTCGTAATAGGCTTGATTCGGGTCCGGGTATGCGGCGGCGGCTCCGTAGTCCGGGTTGTCCTCGACGAGGGCGGAACCGGGATCGTAGCCGGCATGGGTTTCGTAAGTCCCGGGCGCTCCGTAGGCATCCGGGGGGTAACCGGCGGCTTCATCGGAGGGGTAGGCAGGATCTTCCTGATCGTGGGGCGAACTCATGGGGAGAGGGGAAAAGGTGGGCGGGGCGATCACGACCCGCTCCCTGAGCCAGTGGAAGTCGAGGACGTGGACGCGGATTTGGATTCCCCGGAAGACCCGCCCGAGGAAGATGAGGACGAGGACGATGAGTCGGAGGGCTTGTCAGCGCTGGCGGCCTTCTTGTAGGAGGCGCTGCGGTAATCGGTCTCGTAGAAGCCCGACCCTTTGAAGATGATGCCGGCACCGGTGCCGAGGAGACGCTTCACGTGGCCGTCACAGGATTCCAGCGGACAGTCCGTGAGCCGTTCGTCCTTCATCGATTGAAACACCTCGAACCGGTGTCCGCACTTTTGACATTCGTAGTCGTAGGTAGGCATGGGTTTGGTCGTTCAATGAATGACGGCACTATCGCGGGGGCGATTGATCCTTCAATCCGATTTTTCCGCCAATCGGGCCGGGAAACCGGGCACGGAGGACTCCGCCGGGGAGCCGGGATCAGGGAAAGCTTTTCAGGAGCAGTTCGCGCGGCTTCAGCATGTCCTGCAGGGTGTAGCGGTCGAAGGTGGCGAGGAAGGCGTCGCGGGCCTCGCTGATGACGCGCTTGAGGATGCAGGCCCGCACGATCGGGCAGCGGCCGCCGTCGGCGCCGAGGCATTCGACGAGGGCGAGGGATTCGGTGGCCCGGACGACTTCACCGAGATTGATCGAAGCCGGGTCGCAGGCGAGCTGGAATCCGCCGCTGCGCCCTCTCCGGGTCTCGAGAAAACCGAGTTTTCCAAGCTTGTGGGTGATCTTGACGAGATGGTTCTCGGAAATCCCGTAGGCCGCCGCCACCTCGGGCACGGTGATGATGCGATCCCGGTTCAGTCCCGCAAAGATCAGGGTGCGCAGCGAATAGTCGGTGAAGCGGCTGAGTTCCATGGCGAGGCGACAGGGGTAAGCCCGTCCCAACGCTAGCACCGGATTCGCTCCGGTCCACCCCGATCAAGGCTTCCCATGGTCCCCGGGTGCAGGGGGCATGGAGATGGCGAGGGCTCCAAAGCGAACTTCGAGGGATTTCCGGTGCCGGTCTCCGCCTCGCTCCCTCACTCCGCCCCGGTGCCGCGGAACGTTTCAAGGAGGAACGCCACGGGATCGTTTTTCCCTTCCCCGGCGAGGATGCATTTCACCCCCGCGGCGCTGCAGGCCTTCTCGATCTGCCGGGCATGCTCGGGGTGGTGGAGATAGTGGCCGCGGTTTTGGGAAGGACCGTCGGGACCGCGGTTGTTGATGAAGACCGGGGCATCCTCCTTCGAGATCCACGCGAGCATGTCGCATTCGCGGAGGATCGGCTGGGCCTCGGGCTTCGCGAGGTCGGCCTGGACGGTGAAGTGGTAGAACTCAGCCGCCTCGTTCGGCGAGCTCCACCAGGCCGGGTCGGCGGGTCCGAGGAAACTCTCCCATTTCGTGAGATCGTAGGTCGCCTGCGTCGCGACGAGGACGGCGGCCTGCAACCGCGAGGATTCGCGCAGGACGGGATCCTCCGCCTTCGGATCGGCGAGATCGTCCCGGGTCGCGAGCCAGAGCGAGGTGCCGGCTCCGGCCGATCCGCCGAATCCGGCGAAGCGGGTCGTGTCGAGATTCCATTCGTCTGCCTTCGTCCGGAGAAACTGCACTGCCCGCGCCGCGGAGGATTTCCTGGATCGGCGCGTCCTTGCGGAAACGGTAGTGGATCGCGGCGCACGAGAATCCGTTCGTGAGGAGGCGCGGGATTTCACCGCCCTCGCGCCACTTCGACTTGTCCCCGCCGGTGAATCCGCCGCCGTGGATGAAGATGACGAGGGGGCGTGGGCCCTCGCCTTCCGCCTTCCAGAAATCGAGCACGTTCCGCTCGTGGGGACCATAGGCCGCGTCCGCCGCGGTCGGGGCTGGTCCGGATCCCGCCGACGCGTTCTTGCCCTTGCCTCCTCCGCCCGTCATCGCGGCCTTGGCGAAAGCGATCGCCTCCTCCTTCGTGAGGGTGCCGTCCCGGTTCGCGTCGGCGGCGGGGAAGCGCGCGAGGAGGGCCTGGATTTCCGAATCGCTCGCCTGTTCGAGGCGGGCGATCACGGTATTCTGGGCCTGTGCCCCGAGCGGAGCGAAGGCAACGGCGAGGAGGAGGGGGAGGAATCTCATGATCATGATGGGATTCCTCTCCAGACGGAAATGTTCACCGTTTGGTTTCAAACATCTTCCGGGAGGGGTTTGCCCTTGGTTTCCTGGAGGAAAAGCAGGGTCACCAGCCCGACGAGGAAAATCAGGCTCATCCACTGGCAGGTCTCGCGGAAGGCGGCGAGTTTCTCCTCGGGCGAGGTCGCACCCTTGGCAAGCGCCTGTTGGAGCACGCCCATGGTAAAGGGACCGCTCGCCGCGAGGAATCGTCCCACGTTGTAGCAGAAACTGGTGCCCGTACTCCGGAGACGGGTCGGGAAAAGTTCGGGAAGGTAGATGGCGAAACCGGCGAAGAGCGCGAGTTGGAAGAATCCCATGATCGCACTCATCCAGATGTCACCGACTCCGTTGAAAAATTGGAAATAACTCCAGGTCGCGATCATGGCACCGAGGAAGGCGATCGTGAAGGCCGGCTTGCGGCCCGCGCGCTGTGCGATCCAAGCAAAAGCGATCATCCCGAAGAAGGATCCGAGGTTTTGCACGATGCTGTTCATGCCCTTCCAGTGGGCGGCCTCGCTCGCGATCTCGGTCTCGGCGATCCCCTTGGCTCTCAGAGAGTTCGAGATGACATCACCGACGAGTTCGGGAGCAAAGAAACCGATCCCCCAGAGCCCGATGACCCCGGAGATGCACAGCATCATCCCGAGAAGGGCCGGCCTGCGCCAGCGGGCATCGCCGAGAAGGCTGACATAGGACCCCATTCCCTTGCCCGAAATCTTGCTTTGGGCGTGGGCCTGCACCCACTTTTCCGGCTCCTTGAGGCGGAATTGGATGAAGACACAGAGAAAGGCCGGGACCGAACCCATGAGGAAAGCCAGCTTCCATGCCGTATCGGGACTGAGGGAGCCACCTTTGATGAGGCTGCCGATCCACATGCTGATAAGCCCTGCGGTGATGTTGCCCACCGCCGATAGCGCCTGGAGCAAACCGAGTGCTCCGGTTCGGGCGTGATCCGGGAGAGAATCGGCCACAAGAGCGACGGCGAGACCAAAGACTCCGCCGACTCCCAGGCCTGTGATGAAACGATAGGCGGCAAAATCGAGCCACCCCTTCGAAAGAGCGGAGAGACCAGTAAAGACCGAATAAAGAAGCACGGTGAGGGTCAACATTTTGGCCCGCCCGTACTTGTCACCGAGGGACCCAAAGATCAGACCGCCCGTGGCCCAGCCGGCGACAAAGATGGAGGTGGCGTAGCCACCGTAGGTTTTGATCGTGGTAGGATCGGTGCCCTCCGGAAGAAGATTCTCGAGCGCCTGCTGGCGGAAAAGGAGAAAGATCTGCTGGTCGAGACAGTCGAAGAGCCACGCGAGCGAGGCCATCGCGAAGACGAACCAGTGATAGGGGGTGAGGGATCGCCACCAGGGGCCTTGCTCGAGGGATGCGGGGGAAGTCATGAGTCGTGGTTGGAAAAGCCCGGGAAATACCCGGACCCGCGCATCGTGTCGCATGGGGGCGGACGCGTCAAGCGCAACAGACCAAGGAGCGGGGCCGCCCCCGGCCCCGATGTGCGCCCCTTTCGGTCCTTTCCGCCCGGAACGGCCGGGCCCTCAGCGCGCCGCCACCGCCACCGCCTTCGCGAATTTCAAGACGCGGCCGTGCACGCTGTATTCCGAGACGTAGAGATCGCCGGACGGGCTGAAGGCGACTCCGTGGGGCGCGTTGACCACGCCGGGCTTCCATTTCGACGGTTCGACCTTGTTCGTGCCAACTTCCTGCGGATTCGGATTCGCGCCGAGACGGGCCACGACGCGGTTCTCCTTGTCGAAAATCGTGACGCGCCCCTTGATCTCGCCGACGGCGAGGAAGTCTCCCTGCACCACCGCGGCGGCGGGCATGAGGAGGTCGGTCGCGATCTCGCCGATCAGTTCGCCCTCGAGCGACAGGTGTACCGCCCGGTTGTTGGCCCGGTCCGTGCCGACGATCCGCGGGGGATCGAAGCGGTTGTCGATCGCGATCTTGTGCAGAGTCTTGAAATGGTAGGGTGCCGCCTTGCCGCCGAAGGTGGCGAGGTATTCCCCCTTCGCGTTGAAGCGGTGCACCCGGTCCGTGGCGTAGCCGTCCGTCACGAAGATGTCCCCGTTCCGCGCCACGGTGCAGCCGGTGAGACGGAGCGCCGCCTGCTGGTTCTTCGGATTGACCTGCCAGTGTTCCTTCGGGATGGACTCGCCGGGAATGGTCATGACGACCTCACCCTCGAGGCTCAGTTTGAGGATCTTGCCGGCCCCGAGTTGCGGGCCGTAGATGAATTCCCCGTCCGGTCCCTTGTGGATGACGAAGCCGTGGAAATCGGTCGGAGCGTTCTTCACGTTGCGCAGGTAGGTGCCATCGGCCGAGTAGACCTGCACGCCCGAGCGGAGGCCCTGCATCAGGCTGACGTAGATGTCCCCGTTCGAGGCAACCGCGACATCGCCGTGCTGGTTGCCCATTTCCGGCATCCCGGCGGGCAATTTCAGGGGATCCGGGCCGATCATCCAGCCGGGCGGCGCCGCCTCGGGCGCCGGCGTTGGGGCCGGTTCGGGCCGGCCGGGCAGGGCGAGGATCGCGGCCACGGCCACACCGCCGGCGAGGCCGGGTGCGAGGAGGCGGAGTTGGCGGGAGGAAAACAGGCGATTGGTTTGCATGGCGCGGTCTTCTCATCTTTTGACCCCGTTGTCGAGAGGGCAGGGATGGCGCGATCAATGCGGGAAGGGGAAGAGCGGGTTCACCTCCTCCGCCGCAATTCCTCGTCCACCATGCGCGAAAAGAGCTTCTGCTTCTCCTCGCTACTGACGTTGGGATTCTTGTCGCGGTATTCGCGGATGCCTTGGATGAGCCGCTCGCGGGTCTGGTCGTCGAGCTTCTCCAGCTTCGCCACCATCTCCGGCGGCGGGGGGCCGCGGAAGCCGTCACCCGAGATGCCCTCGCGGAAATTCGCGTAGACGGGACGTCCGTCGGGTCCGCGCTGCGGCGGGCTTGCCGGACCGCCCTGGCCCCCGCCCGGCTTCGCTTCGCCGGGCTTCCACTGCTGCTCGTCGAATCGCACCGCGAAGACCTCGCCGCTCGCCATCGCGATCTGGGCCGTGACCGTCTCGAGATCGTTTTGGTCTCCCGCGACCGCGACCATCCGCCAGCCCTGCGGATTCGCCGCTTTCGAGACCACGTGGGTCTCCTTGGTTTCGCGATCAAGCAAGGTCGCGTAGAGGTCGCCCTCGATCCGGGCGAATCCGGTGAGGATGAGCGATTGGGAAAGGTCGAGGGAGCGGAGAAAGGGCGAACTCGTTTTCAGGGCCGAGAAATCCTGTTCCGTCACTGCCGCGGGAACGGCGCGATGGAAGGACGGCGTTCCCGTTTCCTGACCGCGGGCGCCGAACGGGGATGCGGCGGCCACGACGAGGGCGAGGCTCAAAACCCGAGACTGGAAGGAGGAACGCATGCGGAGATCGGAGAGCCGGAAGGTGCCGGTCATCATTCGAAACGACGGCAACCAACGGACGGGGCGTGCGTGGAGAATCCGTTTTTCCCGCGGCCGCCTTTCATTTCCGCTTCTTTCCCGGTCTTCCGTTTTTCGCCTTCGGTGCCGGCTCCACCGGCGGCACGAGCCCGTCGTCGGGCTGGTCCCAGAGCCGCCACGGGTCGTCGTGCCGGCGCATCTCTGAAAGGAGAAGGGCCTTCATCTCGGCGAGCTTGTCCGCATGTTCCGGATCTTCGGCCAGATCGCGTTGACGGGGGCCGGGCGTCACTCCCGTGAGGGCGATGACCGCGGGATCGTGGTGTTCGGTCAGGAACTCGTCGGGATTCTCCGCGAGATTGAAGAGCTGGGTTTCGCGCACTTGGCCGTCGAGCACGTCATGCTGGATCAACTTCCAGTCGCCTTTGCGAACGCAGCGCATTCCGGGTTTCGTCCCGCCGTTGTAGACGCCGTAGAGGGTGTCGCGGATGGTCTCCTTTTCGCCGGTGAGCACGGGCTTGAAACTGATCCCCTCGTTCGTCGCCGGCACGGGGATTCCAGCGAGATCGCAGAGGGTCGCGAGGGTGTCGAGGAGGTATAGGTTGCCGCCGGCGCGCGTTCCGGGCTTGATTCCAGGTCCCTTCACGAGATAGGGCACGCGCCAGGAGTGCTCGTAGAGGTTCTGCTTGCCCATGAGGGCATGACGTCCGATCGCGATCCCGTGGTCGGAAGTGTAGAAGATGTAGGTGTTGTCCAGTTCGCCCATGGCCTCAAGCCGGGCGAGGATGCGTCCGATCTGGATGTCGATGTTTTCGGCGCACGCGTACTCGCGTCCGACCTCGTTGCGGATCGTGACCGCGTCGCGGTTTTTCCAGACGCCGCTCACGGCGACCTCGTCGCGCAGGTCCGGATGGCCGTGGTGGAAGGGATACTCCGGCAGCCAGTTCCGCGGCAGGGCCGGAGCCTTCGGATTCGCCGGGGGCGGGGCGGTTTCGTCGGCGTGGTTGACCGCGCCGTACTTTGCGAGCAGTTCGGGCGTGCCGTCGCGGGTGTCGTGGGGATGGGAGAAGCCAAAGTAGATGAAGAAGGGATCGGCGTCCTTCGTCTCCTCGCGCGTGTTCAGGAAATTGAGAACCTGTTCGGCGTGCCAGGCGCTGCCCGACTCGGCATCACCGCCTCGCTTCGAGGCATCGTGGCGCACCGTGAATTCCTTGTTCGCCGCCTCGTAGCTGTTGCCCTGCTTGCAGGTGCGCATCGTGTCGTAGCCGGCGCGGTTGAAGACGGCGGGGATGGTTTCTTTCTCGAGGTTCGGCGGACAATGCGTCTTCGCGAGCGGACCGATGGGCAGGTGCCAGACCGTGCGGCCCGACATGATCATGTGTCGCGAGGGCGTGCAGACCGCCCCGACAAATCCGCCCATTTGGCAGGCCCGGTCGATCACGATTCCTTCGGAAGCGAGTTTCTCGAGGTTGGGGGCGGTGAGGGGGGAGGACGGGTCGTAGAACTTGAAATCGAAAGGCGCCTGGTCGTCGACGAGGATGAAGAGGAAATTGGGCCGCTTTTCCCGTCCATGGGTGATGAACGGAAGCAGGGTTAGCAGCAGGGCGACGGCGAGTCGGAGATTCATGGAGTGAATGCTAGCGGCTCCTTCCGAAAAAGAGAACCGCGAATCCCGGATTGCCCATCACGTCAAAACGCCCGCCCCAGAAACTCCCACATCGCCGCCTGCACATCCCGGAAGCCCCGGCCCTGGGGAACGAGATACATCGGTGAAAAAATCAACGGCCCCGAACGGAAGTCCGACGGCACGGGGATCATGGCGAGTCCCTGCGCCCTCGCCTCGTTGAGGGCGCGAGGCAGGTGCGAGGCGGAAGTGCCGAGGCCGATCCGTTTCCATTCGGGATGGTCTTTCGCCAGCGTCGCGACCGCGGCGAGTTCCTCGCTGGTGTTGCGCGGCTCGGAGATCTCGATGATCCGGTCCGCCGGGATTCCCATGGCCTGCCAGAGCAGGGAGGTCTCCCGCGAGAGGAGTCGATCGGCGCTGTCCTCGGTGATGGAGCGGCCCGTCGTGATGAGGGTGCCGACGAGTCCTTCATGAAAGAGCACCGCTGGCCGCGTGATCCGGTCGCCATGATTTCCCAGGGCCGGTCGTCCGCCGGGCGACATCGCCGTGCCGCCGCCGAGGACGACGAGGGCGTCGATCGCTTCCGCAGGCTGCTCGAGGGAATAAAATGGCTTTTCGAGAATCCGGAGCAGCCAGACGCCGAGGTAGGGACTTCCGGCCATCGAGTAGGCGGCAAAAAACGCAAAGATCGCGACCCTCGTCGACTTCGCCCCCCCGGGCCACATCAACGCGAAAAACAACAACATCCAGAGAATCCCCGCCGGCATGAGAAGGTGGGCGACGACCTTTTTCGCGATCAGCGGATCGCCGCTCACCGCGACGAGGAGAACCACGAGAGTGAGGGGGGGCCAGGCGGGGCGGCAGCGGAGGAGGACGGATTTCATCGGGAGTGACGTGGACACGGATACGGTCCGTTCGCATGGGAGTTTACATCCAAAGCGGATTCGGATAAAACACGAGCATGCGAGGATCGTCGGTTTCGTGTTTTTCCGAATGGGGTTGCGGTGCCGGTCTTCCGGGAGTCGTCTCGACGCCGGTGGCAAGAAACTCCCGATCGAGGCACCGCGTGAGCATACCTGGGAAATCAATCGATCCGCGAACGGGCTGGCCTGACAATGCCACCAACGGGGTTCTCGAGTTCCAATGAGGCCGCTCTTTCCAGGTTCCCGGATCCTGCTCCTGCCCGCCCTGATTGCGAGCGTGCGCGGGGCGGACGATCCCGCCCGGATCGCCCAGTTTGAGTCGAAAATCCGTCCCGTTCTCATCGAGCACTGCCACGAATGCCACTCGATCGAATCAGGCAAGGCCAGGGGTGGCTTGAGACTCGACGATCGCGAGGCCGTCCTGCGCGGTGGCGACTCGGGGCCGGCTCTCGTGCCCGGAAATCCGGAAGAAAGCCTCCTTCTCGCCGCGATTCGTCACACCGATCCCGATCTCGAAATGCCGCCGAGGAAGGAACGCCTTTCCGGGGCGATTCTGAAAGACTTCGAGCAATGGATCGCGGAAGGGGCGGTTGATCCCCGCGAGAGCGCGAACGGCATAGAAGGAAAAACCGGCGACGATTTCGAGAGCCGCAAGCAGCATTGGAGTTTCCGTCCGGTCGTCGCTCCGAACATTCCCAAACCAAAACGCATCGACTGGGCCTACAACGACATCGACCGTTTCGTCCTCGCCAAACTCGAGGAAAACGGCCTCGAGCCCTCCCTTGACGCCGATCCGGAGGTGCTCATGCGGCGTTTGAGTTTCGACCTCATCGGTTTGCCGCCCTCTTCGGTGATCGGTAATCCGGCATCGGCAAACGGTCTCTCCACCGCAACGGATACCGATCACCGATCACCGATTACTGAAACCGTCGATCAACTTCTCGCCAGCCCGAGCTACGGCCAGCGCTGGGCGCGGCACTGGCTCGACGTGGTCCGCTTCGCGGAATCGAACGGCAAGGAGGCGAACCTGATTTATCCGCACGCCTGGCGGTATCGGGACTACGTCATCGATGCCTTCGACCGCGACCTGCCCTACGATCGTTTCCTGACCGAACAGGTCGCCGGAGACCTCCTGCCGGCGGAGGACGAGGCCGAGCGCGCCCGTCTCCTCATTGCGACGGGTTTCCTCGCCCTCGGTCCGAAGAATCTCGCCGAACAGAATCCCGCCCAGTTCGCCGCCGATGTCGCCGATGAGCAGATCGACGCGCTCTCCCGCGCCTTCCTCGCCAGTTCGCTCGCCTGTGTGCGTTGTCATGATCACAAGGCCGATCCGGTGACGATGACCGATTACTACGCCCTCGCCGGGATTTTCAAGAGCACCGACACTCGTTACGGCACCTGGGTCGACTCGGAGAACAATCGCGGCGGCAAGCTCATCCGCCTGCCCGAGTTGCCCGGACAACTCATCCCGAACCGATCGATCCCGCCGGCCGAGTTGGAAAAACTGAGGAGCCAACTCTCCCAGCTCGAAGCCGATGAGAAGGCGGGACGCGAAAAGGGTGAAAAGATGCGTCGCGAAGGCGTCGACATGCAGTCGCAGTTCAACGAGATGCTGCGCGAAGCCTTGCGCATCCTCTGGACGCGCGGTCCCATCGTGGGCAAACTCGAGACCGTCGACGAGAAAGGCCGCGCCCTGCCCCTCGCCATGGGCGTGCTCGAAGCGGAGAAGAAAATCGATTCCCCCCGCTACGAGCGCGGCGAACTCGCCCATCCCGCCGAAATCGTGCCCCGCGCCGTGCCGGCGATCTTCGGCATTGCGAGCGAGGGGGCCGTGCCCGCGGAAGCGAGCGGGCGCCTCGAACTCGCGAGGTGGATCACCGATCCGGAGCATCCCCTGACCGCGCGCGTGATGGTGAACCGGGTCTGGTCGCATCTCTTCGGCACCGGACTCGTTGAGACGGTCGACGACTTCGGCCGCACCGGTGCGGCGCCCAGCCATCCCGAGTTGCTTGATCATCTCGCGGCTCGTTTCGTCGCGGAGGGCTGGTCGGTCAAGGCGCTCATCCGCGAGATCGTGAGCTCACGCACCTATCAACAGGCCTCGACCTGGCGGGAGGAGGCCTTCCTGAAGGATCCCGAAAACCGGCTCCTCTGGCGTCAGGCGAAGCGTCGCCTCGATGCCGAGGCGATGCGCGATGCGATGCTCGCGGCCTCGGGCGAACTCGATCCTTCGCCCCGGCCCGGATCGCTCGTCGCGGAGCTGGACGTGCAATCCGCCGCGATGGTTGCCTTCAACCAAAAGATTCCCGATGACCTCGACGGATCCAAGCATCGATCCGTCTACCTGCCCGTGATGCGTGACCAGTTGCCCGATGTGCTCAGGCAATTCGACTTCGCCGAGCCCAGCCTCGTCACCGGCAAGCGCGACAGCACCAACGTCCCGCCCCAGGCGCTCTACCTGATGAACAGCGACTTTGTCAGGGCGAGGGCCGCGGCGTTGGCGAAGCGGATCTCGCAGGAGGCGGACAACGACCATGGACGGGTTGCCGCCGCCTACCAGCGCTGTTTCAATCGAGCGCCGGACGAGGGAGAAAAGCGTCTGCTTTTGGAATTCACCGACGCTCCGGTTCCGGACAACACCACTCACGCCCAGGAGCTCGAAAAACGCTGGCAGGACCTCTGTCAGGCCCTGCTCGCGAGCGCGGATTTCCGGATGATCGATTGAGCTTGATGGGTATCTATCAATGGTATATACTTACCGTATGCAAACCGCCAAGGTGTTTCCCAATGGCCGCAGCCAAGCGGTCCGGCTTCCGAAGGAGTTCCGTTTTGATTCCGATGAAGTGTATGTCGCACGCATGGGATCGGCGGTGGTTCTACTGCCCAAGACCGACTCTTGGAACGTGCTCTTCGAATCGCTGGAAGGATTCTCGGATGACTTCATGGAAGAACGCAGCCAGCCGGAACCAGAGGAACGCGATTCGCCCTTCGATTCATGAATCGGCTCCTCGATACCTGCATCTGCGTGTTTTTGATCCGCACGAAGGCGGCGAACGTCAAAGAGCGTTTCAACGCGTTCCAGATCGGCGATCTGGTCGTGTCCTCCATCACCGCGGCTGAACTCCGGTTTGGCGCCGACAAGAGTGCGGATCCGGGCAAGAATCACCGCCAGCTCGATCAGTTCTTCCTCACCTTGCCGATCCTGCCATTCGACGAGCCCGCCTCGCGTCACTGCGGCGAGATCCGCGCCCATCTTGAGTGCTCCGGCACTCCGATCGGTTCGATGGATCTCTTGATCGCGGCGCATGCGCGGGCGCTGAATCTCATCGTGGTGACCAACAATCAAAGCGAGTTCCAACGTGTTCCCGGCCTGAGCATCGAAGACTGGAGTGACTGAAATTCACCCATCCGTGACCCATGACCCCTGACCCATTCTCCCGCCGCTCCTTCCTCGAGCAATCCGCCCTCGGCGTGGGTTGGCTGGCGTTCTCGGCCCTGGCCGCGAAGCGCACGATGGCCTCGGCCAATGCGAGCGGCCTCGCTCCGCGCGATCCGCATTTTCCGGCGCGGGCGAAGCAGGTCATTTTCCTGACGATGCGGGGCGGCCCCTCGCATGTCGACCTGCTCGACGAGAAGCCGGCGCTCATCAAACACTCGGGCAAAACCTCGACGACCGGACGCGACTCGGCCGGGGCGAGGTTGCTCGGGCCGGTGCATCCCTTCGCGAGCTACGGCAAGTCCGGCCTGCGCCTCACGAGCCTGCTTCCCCGCATCGGCGCGCATGCCGACGATCTTTGCGTGCTCAATTCCCTGCACACCGATGTGCCGAACCACTCGCCCGCCTTCGTGCAGATGCACACGGGCAGTTTCCAATTCGTGCGTCCCTCGCTGGGCGCGTGGACGATCTACGGTCTCGGCAGCGGAAATGAAAACCTGCCCGGCTTCGTCACGCTCAATCCTCCGGCTGGCGACGGGGGAGCACGGAACTACGGCAGCGCCTTCCTCCCAAGCGTCTGCCAGGGCACGCGCCTCGGCGGTGGCCAGTTGCCGGGCCTTTATGCCGCCTTTCTCAAACAACAGGAGGCGCCCGGTCCGCCGATGAAAAACATCGTCAATCCCGACCGAAGCCCCACGGAACAGCGCCGCCAACTGGATCTCCTCCGCGGACTCAACGAACGACGCCTCGTCCGCGAGCCGCACCAGCCCGAGGTCGAGGGCATGATCGAGTCGTTCGAACTCGCCTTCCGCATGCAGAGCGAGGTGCCCGGGGTGCTCGATCTGAAGGAGGAGTCCGCCGAAACGATGGCGCTCTACGGGATCGGGACGGGCGAGGATCTTTTCGCGCGCCAGTGTCTCCTCGCCCGGCGTCTCGTCGAGGCGGGGGTGCGATTCGTGGAGATCGCCTCGCCCGAGGGCTGGGATCACCATGCGCTCATTTCCCAGCGGCTTCCCAAGGCCTGCGCCACCGTCGACACGGCGGTCGGAGGATTGCTGACCGACCTGAAGCGTCGTGGACTGCTCCAGGACACGCTCGTGATCTGGGGCGGGGAATTCGGCCGCACGCCGTATGCGCCCGGCCTCGACGGACGCGACCACAATCACAAGGGTTTCTCCCTCTGGATGGCCGGGGGCGGGGTGAAGGGCGGAATCAACCACGGAGCCACCGACGAGATCGGCTACGAGGCGGTCGTGGATCCCATGCACATCCGCGATTGGCACGCCACGGTTCTGCATTTGTTAGGACTCGATCACCGGCGGCTCACCTACAATTACGGCGGTCGGAACTTCCGGCTCACCGAGACCGGCGGTGAGGTCGCGAAGGCGATTCTCGCATGACACCTTCGTCACTCGTTCACCTCACCCTGTCGTTACCGACCCTCTGCGGTCTCGCTTCGTCGCTCGCCGCCCTCGAACCGTGTCGCATCCGCGTGATCGATGCGGAGAACGGCTGGCCGGTGCCGCTGGTGGAGTTGCGGACGACGCACCACGTCTCTTTTTTCTCCGACAACGCGGGTCTCGTCGCCTTTGACCTGCCCGAACTGACGAACGTGGAGACCTGGCTGACGGTCGAGGCCGACGGATACGAGCGGAAGGCGGACGGATTCGGATTCCGTGGGTTCCGGTTCACGCCCCGGCCGGGAGGCGAGGCGGTCGTCGAGGTCGAGCGCACCATCGTGGCGAAGCGGCTCGGCCGGCTCACCGGCGGGGGGATCTTCGGCGAAAGCCAGAAGCTCGGAGAACAACGCGACTGGACCGAGAGCGGGGTTCTCGGATCGGACAGCGTGCAGAACGCGGTGCATCGCGGCCGGATCTTCTGGGCCTGGGGCGACACGAACGTGCCGGGTTATCCGCTCGGGCTGTTCCACATGACGGGCGCGACGACACCTTTGCGGCCGCTGGCCTCGTTCGAGCCGCCCTTGAAACTGGCGCTCGACTACTTCCGCGACGGGGAAGGCCGCGTCCGCAATGTCGCGAACCTGTTTCCTGATGATCCGGGGCCGACGTGGATCAGCGGTTATGTCAGCCTGCCGGACTCCGCCGGAAAGGAGCGTCTTGTCGGATGTTATTCGAAGATCGAGCCGCCGATGAACGCCCACCGGGTCGGGCTCTGCGAATGGAACGAGGCCTCGGAGAACTTCGAGTCCATCGAGGTCCTGTGGGACAAGCGGGACGGCGGCTCCGAGCCGAAACTACAGCCGGTCGGGCATCCTGTCTTCTGGACGGATCCGCAGGGAATCCGTTGGGTGTTCTTCGGAGATCCCTTCCCCTCGATCCGCATGCCCGCGACCTACGAAGGCTGGCGCGAGCGCGGGAACTGGGAGGCGATAGAGCCTCCCAAGTCGCTCGAGGGAGCGGATGGCAGTTTCGTGAAACCGCATCGCGGTTCGATCGCGTGGAATACGTGGCGGAAGAAATGGGTCACGGTCTTCGGCGAGAACGGCGGCAAACCCTCGCACCTCGGCGAACTTTGGTATTCCGAGGCCCCGTCTCCTTTGGGCCCCTGGGGAAAGGCGGTGAAGGTGCTCAGTCACCGCAAGCTCACGTTCTACAATCCGCGCCTCCATGCCGGGTTCACTCCGGAGGATTCGCCGGTGCTGCTCTTCGAGGGCACCTATTGCCAGACCTTTTCCGGAGAGCCGCGGCACACCCCGAGGTTCGACTACAACCAGATCCTCTACCGCCTCGACCTCGACGATCCGATGCTGGCGCCGGCGCTCGGGGAGTGAGGTTGCAGCCGCAGAGCGCATTTCGGGATTTGAATCGGCGTAGGGCCTCGGCTAGAATCCGCGCCGATGAAAAACCACCTGATTCTGTTTGTCGCCAGCGTCCTTCTTGCCACGGCTCCGGTTCTCCGGGCCGAAGACGAGACGATCACCGTCAGCGAGTTCACCTTCTCCTACGGCAAACCGTGGGTCCGCCAGCAGGCCACCAGTTCGATGCGCGCGGGCCAGTTCGTCTACGATCATGCGGACGAGAGCCTGACCGACACGGAACTCGTCATCTTCTTCTTCGGAGCTGGCGGGGGTGGCGGCGTCCAGGCGAATATCGACCGCTGGCTCGGCCAGTTCGAAGGCAAGCCCGAGTCGAAGACCGAGGAAAAGGACATGGGCGGGAAAAAGGTGATCCTCCTCACCGCGAAGGGTACCTACCTTGAGACCGCGCCCGGAGCGGGCCCTTTCTCGGGCGCACCAAAGACTCCGAAGCCGGACTACACGATGCTGGCCGCGATCCTGCCGAGCGAGCAGGGAGACGTCTTCATCAAGGTGACCGGTCCGGCCAAGTCGGTCGAGGCGATGCGCGAGGCCTTCGACCAGTTCATCGCGAGTCCTTTCGCGAAGTAACCCCTCCGACCGCGGGTTCCCGCGAAAACCGGAGTTCCTCGGGAACTCCGGTTTTTTTGTGCCTGTTTCGGGGAATGGTTTCGCAAGTTTGCGATCTTTTTGAATTTTCTAGTTTCATTCTTGAAAGTTTTATCAAAAGACTGTACTAAATATGAAAATTCAGAGAGTTGTTCCCCCAACCGACACCGCTGATGAAACGATTTTTCCTCTCCTTCGCCGCCAAGACGGGTTTGTTTGTGATTTCGCTGGGTTTGGGAGTGATGAGTTACCTGCTCGTCCACGGGGCCCGCTCCCTCGAAACCGAGGCGGCACTGATGCCGCTTGCGGGGTCGGCGAGCGTCCGGGCCGAACTCTCGCTGGACGCCGAACCTTCGCTGCTCGCCCGTGCGAACGGTCCCGTGGATGCGGCGGGTGATGCCCTCGGGATCTTCTACATCCTACAGGCCGACGGGGGCATCGTGAGAGTCGCCTCCGGGGTCGGGGGGGACCGGACCGCGACGCCCTACGGTCGCTTCGCCGACGAGAGGACCGAGGCGACCGTCGGTTTCACCGCGTTCGCGCTTCACCCGAATTTCCTCGCGAAGGGCGAGCCCGGCTACGGACGTTTTTATCTCGTCGTGGGCGAGAAGGCGGGAGCGGCCCCGGTTGATTTTCTACCCGAATTCGGCGGCCCGTCGGAGCATCACCAGGATGTCGTCTATGAATACACCGTCGATGACCCGCTCCTCGCCGAGTTCCGCGGAACGCGGCGCGAGCTGCTGCGCTTCCGCCAGCCGGGGCCGGATCACAATGTGAGGGGGCTCGCGATGGATCCGGGCGGGCTCCTCTACCTCGGGGTCGGAGATGGTGCCGCCGGTGCCATCGCCAAAGACAGCCCGTCGCGCAATGCCTCCTCGCTCACGAGCGCCTACGGCAAGGTGCTGCGGATCGATCCTCTCGGGAGTGATTCCCGCAACGGCCAATACGGCATTCCGGAGGGTAATCCTTTCCGCCTCGTCACCGAAGCCCTTCCGGAACTCTGGGCCTTCGGCCTCCGCGCGCCCGAGAGTCTCTCCTACGATCCCTTCCTGCGAGGGCTCTGCATCGCCGAGCGCGCCAATGAATCCCGCGAAGAGATCAATCTCAGCCTTCGCGGAGGGGAGCATTTCGGCTGGGATATCGCCGAGAACACCGGAAATCTGGGGCGCTCCGTCCTCGCCCAGCTCGAGGAGGTCGTGACCCGCCCGGCCGTGGCGATCGATCTGCTTGCGGGCATGGTTTCCCGGACGACGGGCAGCCTCGTCTACCGCGGCGAGCAATTTCCCTCGCTCGCGGGCACGCTCCTCTTCGCGAGCCACGATGGACAACTCCTCGCCCTCCGCGGCGGAGAGCAGGGGGCTCCCGGACACCTTGCCAAAGTCGATCTCGGCCGGTTCGGGGAGCGTCGTTTTTCGGGCCTGCGCCAGGGTCCCCGCGGTGAATTGATCCTGCTCTGCGAGGACGGCCAGGTCTTCGAGATGCGCAAGGGTGCCTCGCTCGGAACGGGAGGCTCGAAGCAGAAGTCGATGTTCTGCGACGCGGGAACGGTGGCGATGCCGCGCGGGTGAGCGGGGTTCAAAACTCCGCCGTCCCCGGCGTGCGGGGGAAGGGGATGACGTCGCGGATGTTGCCCACCCCCGTGACGAACATGAGGAGGCGCTCGAAACCGAGTCCAAAGCCGGCGTGCGGCACGGTGCCGTAACGGCGCAGGTCGACATACCAGTCGTAGGCCGATTCCTCGAGGCCCTGTTCCCGCAGGTTCGCGAGGAGGACCTCGAGCCGTTCCTCGCGCTGGCTCCCGCCGACGATCTCGCCGATGCCCGGAACGAGCAGGTCCATCGCCGCGACGGTTTTCCCGTCGTCGTTGCGGCGCATGTAAAAGGGTTTGATCTCCTTCGGGTAATTGTAGACCGTGGTGGGGCAGCGGAAATGGTGTTCGGTCAGGTAGCGCTCGTGCTCCGACTGGAGGGCGAGGCCGTATTCGACCGGGAATTCGAAATTTTGGCCGCAGGCCTGCAGCAATGCCACGGCCTCGGTGTAGGAAACGCGCTCGAAGGCCCGGTCGCGGACGAACTGGAGCCGCTCGATGAGTCCCTTGTCGACCATGCGGTTGCAGAATTCGAGATCCTCGGCGCAGGACTCGAGGGCGTCGGTGACGAGATACTTCACCATCTCCTCGGCGAGGGCCATGTCGCCCTCGAGGTCGCAGAAGGCGATCTCGGGCTCGATCATCCAGAACTCGGCCGCGTGCCGCGAGGTGTGGGAATTCTCCGCCCGGAAGGTGGGGCCGAAGGTGTAGATGTTCGAGAGGGCGCAGGCGAAGGTCTCGCCCTCGAGCTGGCCGCTCACGGTGAGGTAGGTGGGTTTTCCGAAAAACTCGTCGGCTCCCGCGCGCATCTTTTCGCCCTCCATCGTCACGACGCGGAACATCTCGCCCGCGCCCTCGCAGTCCGAGGCGGTGATGATGGGCGTGTGCACGTAGACGAAGCCGCGCTCCTGGAAGAAGCGGTGGATCGCGTAGGCCATGCGGCTGCGGATGCGGAAGACCGCACCGAAGAGGTTCGACCGCGGGCGGAGGTGGGCGATCGAGCGCATGAACTCCATCGTGTGGCCTTTCTTCTGGAGCGGATAATCCTCGGGCGCCGGACCGACGAGGACGACGCGGCTGGCCTGCAGTTCCCAGCGCTGGCCCTGACCCTGGGACTCGACGAGGATTCCCTCGATCTCGAGCGAGGCCCCGGTGCGGGCCTGGACGACCGCCTCCTCATACCCCGGCAGGGTCGCGTCGGCGACGACCTGGAGATTGGCGAGGCAGCTGCCGTCGTTGAGCTCGAGGAAGGAGAAGGCCTTCGAGTCGCGCTTCGTCCGCACCCACCCTTTCACGACGACGGTGCCGGGGGAGGATTCGCGTTTCAGGAGTTCGACGATGCGGAGGCGGGACATGCCCGAAGGTTCGGGAAGCGCGAGCGGATTTCAAATGGATTTGCAGAGGGCGGCCTCACGGCTTGCGGCGGAATCACTCCGCCTGACCCGTCTCCTCGAGAATGTAGCGGAATCCGTAGAAGGCTTCCTTGGCACCCGAGGGAACCGGATTGCGATACCCGGTGGCCAGCACCTCCGGATCAGCCGAGTTCCAGCCGCCGCCGCGCACCACCTGAAGACCGTCGCCCCCGTCCGACCAGGGCTCCTGGACCCACTCCCAGACATTGCCGGCGAGGTCGTGGAGCCCGTCGGGAGAGGCGGCGAAACGGCCCACCGGAGCGGTCGTCTCGAATCCGTCGGTGTAATCCGAAATCACCTTTCCACCGAGAAGGCCGGCGGCCGAGGCATCGGCGAAGTTCCCCGCGTTCGGGGGCGGCGGCCACCGGGGCCCCCACGGAAAACCGCCTTCACCGGAACGGTTTCGTTCGGCGGGCGTTGCCCCGGTTTCCCCGGACCGTCCCGCGAACCGGCTCCATTCGAGGTCGGTGGGAAGCCGGTAGCGCTGCCAGGGGCGGATCAGGTTGAGGGCCCGCTCGCGCTTCGTGAGCCAGTCGCAGAACGCGGTGGCCTCGGCGTGGCCGACTCCGGAAGCCGGGTAATCGAGGGCGGTGTTCGCCGAGCCCGGATCGAGGAGGACCCCGAGCTCGGTGAGGTATTCGAGGTAGGCTCCCGAGGGGGTCTCGGTTTTGGCGACGAGGAGGTCGCCCACCGGGACGAGTTCCATGCCCTGGCTGTTCGTCCAGGGTTCCCCGAAGACCACCGAGGCGTCGCGTTCCAAGGAGACAACGAGGTCCTGGGCTTCGGTCGAGGCGAGATCCCCCATGGCGTGGGCGACCTCGTAGCCGGGCATGACCAATTCGAGCTCGAACGCGCCGAGGCGGAGATTCTCGAGCACGGCGGGCGTTTCCCCGAGCAGGGCGCCCTTGCGGAAGACCTTGGCACCGGCCGGCTGGGAATTGAGGACTAGGGTTCCGAATTCCTGTTCGACGGTGAGGAAAAACGAGTTCTTCCGTCCGCTCGTGTCGCTGCGCAGAGGGCGGTAGTAATGGCCGGATCCGAGATGTCCGCTGCGGCGGTCCTGTTCCGTGAGCCAGTCGCAGAAGCTCCAGAGGGCCCGGTCTTCGGAAACCTGGACGATGCCGTTGAGACCCGCCCGCGGAATCTGCTCTCCGCTTTCCTCGAGGAAGCGGTCGAAAACGGCCACGGTGACCTCACTGACCGACTCATGCCGGTCCTCGCCGAGGGGGCGGAACTCCATCCCCAGGGAGTTGAGCCAGGGATTGCCGGGGAGGGGACCGAGGTCGGGGAGAAGAATCGCGGAGACGATCTGGGTGCCTTCCTTGATTTCCCCGCGGAAGACGTGGTCGTGATAACCCTCGCGTTTCAGGACGAGTTCAACGGGTCCCACCGCGAGATCAAGAAGGCGGGTTTCGGTCACGCCGATTTCTTTTCCGTCGAGGTAGACGGTGGCGGCGGGAGGCTGGCTCGTGATCTTGACCTGGCCGCGGACGATCTCGGCGGTGAGGGGCTTGGGCCCACCCGTCGCCCCGCCGGCTCCGGTGACCTCGGTGGCGACGAGCATCGCGGGATCCTTCCCTGGATTGGCCTGTTTGTTAGGATCGGGTTCCTTCGCGGGATCGGGTTCGGAAGCCTTGGTTTTCTCGCCAGGTTTTTTTTCGTCCGGGGAAGCCTTGGATTCGCCGACGTTCGCATCGGTCGTCGTCTCCGGAGTCTTTCCCGATGCGTTGGCGAGTTCGGTTTCTTGTGCGGGCGGGTTCGTTCCGGAATTCTCCCGGGTCGAAGCCCGCTCTCCTTTGCCGGAATCGGTGGTCGGCTCCTTCCGACCCTCTTTGGTCTTCGAGGTGAGAGGGTCCGCTCCAACCGGCTTCGGTTCCTTGCCCCCGACGACGGGTTTCATGTCGATCGGAGTCCGCAGTCCGGCACCGTTGATGCCGCCGCGATTTCCTGAATCCGAAAGCAGGCTTCCATGCTGCTCGACGAACTTCTGGTTGTCTTTCCACAGCCACCACCCTCCGAACCCGGCGATGCCGAGGACGCCCAGCACGGCGACGGTTCCGAAGAACGCCGGGAGGATGTTTCGCTTCGGTTCCGGGGCTTTCCACGGCACCGCGCAGACCGTCTCAAGCGCGCGGATGAGGGCTCCGGCGGAATCGTAGCGCTTGCGCGGATCGGGAGAACCGGCCCGGCAGATCACCGCGTTGAGGGCCCGCCATTCGTCGCGATTCACGCTTGGGGGGATCTCGAGGTTGGTCGGCAGTTCGGGAAAGTCGAGCCGATCCTTCCCCGTGTGCATTTCATACAGCACCATGGCCAGGGAATAGAGGTCGGCCGAACTCGTCCCAGGTCCCTCCGGGGGGACGTAGCCCTCCGTGCCGACGAAGGTGCGTTGGCCGGTGCTCGCGACCAGACCCACGTCGGCCAGTTTCGCCTGGCCCTTCACGTAGATGATGTTCGAGGGCTTCACGTCGCGGTGGGTGAGGCCGGCCCGGTGCAGGTGGCCGAGGGCCCCCGCCATGGCGATGCCGAGATCGACGCATTCCCGCACCGTGCGGACGGCCCGGTGCCGGAGATCCGAGGACAAGGTCCGCGGTTTGTAGGACCCGGGACGGGCCTCGACCGATTCGCCGCCCTCGTCGTCAGCCAGTTCCATCACGTAATAATAGAAACCCGCTTCGTCGTCGCGTCCGACGTGGAGCACGTCGACCAGACCCGGATGGTCGTGCGAGACTTTTTCGTAACGCTGGATCCCCTCGAACTCCCGTTCGAAGGTGCGTGCGTATTCGAAGTCTTCCCGTCGCACCACCTTCACGGCCCGATACATCCCGGTGACGGTCCGGGCGAGGTAAACTTCGCCGTAGGATCCCCCGCCGATGCGGCCGAGGATCCCGAGGTTCGGGATGGAAGGATGATCGGATGCCTTGGCGATGGTGTTATTGTAAACGCGCGAACCGGGGTTTTCCACAGGGAAGAAATGAGGCGCGGAGGAACGATCCCCGCGATTCGGGGGATCCCCGCGATTCGGGGCGCTTCCGTCGATCAAAGGGGATCGATGGGCGATCCGGAGGGGGGCTTACCTCACCGCCCGGACCTCGCCATCGAGAATCCGGTCGCGTTGGCCAAGGCTCGGGAGTTCTTCGTGGATGACGATCTCAAAAACGGTGTCGGCCGGGATCTCGCGTCCTTCCCAGCCCGCGGCCTGGAGCTGCTCGACCTCGGGGGCGATTTCGTGGGCGCGGTGGCCGAAGCCCCAGCCGCCATAGGTGAATCGGGTCTCGACTTCGTTCGGACAGGACTCGGAAAAAAGCCCGAGGTGGCGGGCCCCATAGAACAACTCGTTGGTGCCGTTGAATCCAAAAGGATCGGAGACCGGTGCGGTTCGCAGGCTCGCGGTGAGGATCGGCGCGAAGACCCGTTCGTTCGTGTCGAGGCGGCGGATCGAGACCCAGCGAGCCCACTCGGGAAACTCCGCAATGGCCCGGGCGCGGCAGCGGGACCCGCGGTAGACGGTCTGGCCCCAGAGCTCGACGTTGTTCGAGCAGAAGAGGACGAGGGTCCGCTCCGAATCATCGCTTTCCCCGGGGATGGAAGCGGCGGGAGGGGAAGTGAGTTCGGCAACGAGGTCGGCATCTCCCGCGTGAGCGAAGCCGTTTCCGTTTCCATTCCCGTTTCCCTGGGTGAGATCACGGAAGCCTTTGGAAAGGCGCACGGACAGAGGAGTGAACTCGGAGGGGCAGCGGAAGGACGGGTCGGGCTGGTTCGGTTCAGGGAATCCGAAGTCGAGAAGGTTCTCCGCGGGTTCGGGAGGGTCGAGAACTGAATCGGCGAAGTCCCCGTGGATTCCGGACGTGGCCGCAGGAGATTCAAGCGGCGCTTCGACGGAGTGGGCCTCTCCGTGCGCGGGTTCCGGGTGCGGCGCTTCTTTCGCGGACGCGAGGCGGTCGACGGCTCCGATGACGGCCGAGACGGCACCGGTGAGGTCCAGGGTGGAGGCACCGGCGAGCGAGGCGGTGAGCGCCCCGTCGACGAGAAGAATCTCCCGCACCGGAGCGAGGTCGGGGTGATCGACGGTGGCGAGCAATTCGCGGAGGCGCCGGTCGGTTTCCTCGCTCGAGGTGGCCCAGCCCTGCGGAAGGGTCAGGAGGCGTCCCTTCAGCGCCATGAAGTCCCGTCGCACCGCGGCGGGGGCCGCGAGGGGGGAACGAACGAAGACCCGCTCCTCGAGCGTGCGAGCTTCCTCGGCGATCTCCCGAAGCAACTCGCGCGCCTCCTCGAGGCGTGTCGCCTGGACCTCGGCCATGCCACGACAGGCTTCGACGGACTCGCGTCCCCGTTCGAGGGACGGAAGAACGGCGCCGAGACGTTCCCGGGTCTCCCGCATCCGCGAAAGATCGGACCCCACCTTTTGGCGGGCCTCCCGCAGGCGCTCGGTCAGGAGAAAAACCTGGAACCGCAGGGAGGATTCCAGGCCGTTGGCGGAGGGGTCGAGTTCCGAGACAAAGGCATCGAGCCTGGATTGCTTCTCCACTTGCTGGCGTTCGGTCAGAACGAGCTTCTCATGGCGCCAACGAAGTTCCTCCAGACCCCGCGGTCCGGTGCGGGCTGCCTCGCTTTCCTTCGGTGACCGGGGCCGGGTGAGCCAACCGACGAGGAGTCCGAACACCGCCGCGACCGCGATGGCGATCAAGGGATGCTGCGACACCAATTCCATCACCTCGGGCAGGGTGACCGGAAGCCCGGAGGCGGCCAAGACCTCCGGCATCCCGCCGGGCGTCGAGCCGCTCGGCAGGAAGGTATGAATGGGGCAGGTGGACATCGAGGGGGGGACCCGGACTCCGGATTCCGAACGCATCATAGGCAACATGCCGCCGGAGCCAAGCCATAAATTTCGGGAAGGCGGTCGTCTGGTCCGCTTCCCCGAGGGACGCGACCGGACCCCGGAGCCCCATCACGGGGTGGCCGGGATCGGCTCGCCGATGAGCATGACGGCTCCAACATTCCAGTGAGTCGGAGTGTATTTGGCGGGATTCTTTTCGAGATCGGGCCGGTTCTTTTCGAAGAGAATGGCCTTCTTGTCGGGCACGGCGGCGTCGAGGGAGACGGTCACGGTGTGTTCGGCCGAGGGATCGAGATCGCTCCCGACCTGGAACTTGCTGAGGCGATGGTAGGTGCAGTAGGCATCGAAGCGGGGCACCACCTCCGGCTCGCCGCCGTCCAGGGCGACGCGAAGTTGTCCGCCGTCGGGGCCGACCACGTCGAAGAATCCGATCACGCTTCCGCGAAAGCGGAAGGTGAGGCTGTCCCCCGGCGTCGTGGCACGCCAGAGCTGCGGAAGGTGTTTCGCGAACCGGCGGGCGAGTTCGTCGCCCTTTTCACCGGAGTCGGGACGGAGCCAGCCGCCCTTGAGCATGGCGGGATCGATCGGCACGAGCTTCGCGGCGGCCCAGTGGTCGGGGCGCAGCGGCGCGGGGAGGGCGTGGGGCGCGGGGGACGGTGCGGCGGCCTTCTCGATGGCGTCCCACGAGCGCGCGAGGACCGCGGCGTAGATCTCGTGTCCGGTCTCGACGAGGGGATGGACCCCGTCGGTGGAGAAGAGCATCGGCGCGGCGGGATTCGGTTTGGCGTTTTTGTCAGGGGCCTCGCCCTTGAAGACGAGCGTGCCGTCGCCGACGCGTTTCGCCACCTCGACGCCGAAGTGGATCGAGGGGATCCCGTAGTGGTCGGCGACCTCCTCCATGGCCGTGGCCGCGCGCGAGCACTTTCCGGCGCATAGGTCGGCGAGGAAGGGCTCGCTGACGGTGTAGACGAAGACGATGTCGGTCTCCGCACCGGAGGTCCAGGTCTGGCGCACGATGCCCTCCATGGCCCGCTGGATCTGGGCCGGATCGGCACCGCCGTCGTTCACCGCGAACTCGACGAAGAGCAGGTCGGGTCGGTGGGCGAGGGCATCCTGGGCGAGCCGGAATACCCCGAGATCGGAGCCGGTGCCGCCGATCGCGGCGTGGATCTCGGACCATTCCGCCGCGGGATACCGGGTCTTTGAATCCCTCGAGCGACTTCACCCGCCATCCGGGGGCCGCGGTGATGCTGCCGCCGAGGTAGGCGACGCGGATCCCGCGTCCCGCCTCGCGTGCCTTGCGCGAAAAATGGGGGAGGCCCGAGCGAACCCGTAGCTCGGCGGCCTCGCGGAGCGGGGAATCCTCCGCCTTGGCCGTCGCGAGAACGGAGAGGGCGAGCGTGAGGAGGAGGCTTCGGCGCATCAGGGAGTCGGGGGATTTTTGCAGGAATGTCAGGGTTTGGCGAGGTAGTCGTAGCTCTCGACTTCGATGCGGAGCGCCTTGCCCGCGGACCCCTTCCCGGTCTCCGTGAATTCGCCGGTGACGCGCGATCCGTAGAAGGCCTTCACCTGGCGGAGGTGTCGGAAAAAGACCTCGCAGCGGATGCTGGTCTTCGCGTCGAGCGGCACGGTGAAGGCGAGATAGATGGGGAAGGCGGTCGATTTGTCGCCGAAAAGGGTCACGGAATCGCCCGGGTTGACGACGCTCTCGGCGTCGAGGCGGAGCGCGTTGTCGTATCCGACGGCCTCGGTCTTGCGGGCCTTGCCGAAGAAGTCGACGACCTGGCCGCGGGTCATGTAGACATAGTCCCCGATGTATTTCTTGAGGACCTCGATCTTCTTCTCGGTCTCCTTGAGCCGCGCTTCCTGTCCGGCCTTCAGGAGCGGTCCCTGGCGATGCTTCATCTGGAGCTGCTGGTCGATCCGCTCCGTCACGACGCGACCGTCCGAACCGTAGCGCGCGCTGAGCTGGTCGATATAGAGCGGTTTGCGGTTCTCGCTGACCTCGACGCGGTAGATCCAGGAATATTCGGAGAGAAGTTTCCGGTTTTTGGCGAGGGTGTCGGCGTAGATGAGGGCCCATTGGCCCGGATCCTTGCTCCTGGTGACGGGGGCCTGGGTGTGACCTTCCACCGGGACGAGGATGGCGGCAAGCACGGAGAGCAGGATGGACGTGGACAGCGGGGCGGGTTGTCGGGATCGGATCGGTTGCATCGCCGGAGTGTGACGTGGAACGCCGCCCTTGGCCAGTTCTTTTGCGACCGGGGGAACGTCCGATCAGACTCCCCGCTTCGCCCCGTAAAGTCGCAGATGGAGCCGGTCCGAATAGCGGAATCCGTGGGCGAGGGCGGTGGCGGCGACGGCGGACTGGGCGGCCTCGAGCTCGGCGGCGCTGAGCGCCTTCGGCATCAGGAAAACCTGGTCCGCGGCGATGCCCGAGAGTGAGACGAGCTCGAGAACCTCGGCGAGATCGCTTCCGCCGCCGACGACGAACTTGAAGTCCGCCTTTCCCGACGCGGCGAGCGCGGAAAGGACCTCCGGTTTGCGGCGCAGGGTCTCCGGAACGCCCGAGTTCGCGAGTTTCGGGGAGACATTGACCTGGTCGATCCGTTCGAGAAAGGCCGGTCCGGGAAGGAGGGTTCCGTTTGTCTCGACTTCGAACCAGGCGCGCTCCCTTCCGGCATCTTCGAGGGCTCCCATCAGGCGGACCCAGGCGGCCTCCTGGATGAGCGGTTCGCCGCCTGTAAAGACGAAATTGCGGCAGGGAAAGCGCGCCGCGGCCGTGGCGATGGCGTCGATCTCGAGGTCGATGATCTGTTCGGAACGGCGATACTTTTGGTAGGAAGGATCGGCGTCCCGCTCGTGGGAAAACGTCGTGTCGTCCCAGTTCCAGGTGTAGTCGGTGTCGCACCAGCGGCAATGGAGGTTGCAGAGCGATGCCCGGATAAAGATCGAAGGACGGCCGGCACCGCGTCCTTCCCCCTGGAGCGTGAAGAACAGTTCGGGTCCGCCATCGGGCATGCGCGCGAGTTTCATGGAGACACGATAAGCCGCCGGGCGGAGTCCGACAATGATGCAGGTGAGGTGAAACCCGGATGGCGGCCGGTCGGGGGCGACGAGGGCGTTGCGGGAGAGCGGAAACCGGGGTACATTTTCCACCCGCCCGTTACCATGAAATTCCGATTGGCATTGACCGGGGCCGCTCTGGCGGCCGGCTTGTTCCTCACCTCGTGCGTCACCGACGACCGGCATATCGTCGAGGTGTCCGTTCCCGATCAGAGGATGGCCGTCTATCGCGACGGGGTGCGCATCCGCGAGTATCCGGTCTCGACCTCGAAGTTCGGACTCGGCGACGACCGCGGCAGCAAGCGCACCCCGTTGGGCGAACTGCAGATCGCGAAGAAAATCGGCGCGAACGCCCCCGCCGGCACCGTGTTCAAGTCGCGCAAGCGCACCGGTGAAGTCCTGCCCCCGAACGCGCCGGGCCGCGATCCCATCGTCACTCGCATTCTCTGGCTGAAGGGGCTGGAGCCGCACAATTCGAACGCCTATTCCCGCTACATCTACATCCACGGAACCCCGGAAGAACGCACCATTGGCACCCCGGCGAGCTATGGCTGCATCCGCATGAAGTCCGGGGACATCATCGACCTGTTCGACGTGGTCGGCACCGGGGCGAAGGTCCGGATCGCGGACCAACCGTTGCCTCCCGCGACACCGGACGGGGTTCCCGCCGCTCCGGTCCCGTGATCCGGTGGAGTAGCCGGTCGGCCGGGTTACTTTTGCCCCAACAGGGTGCCGTCGACGGCGAAAATGTAGACGACGTCCTTCACCTTGGGGCGTTCCACCTCGACGCGGTATTCGATCCGGTCCACGGTGACGACCTTCTCGAAATCCTTGGCGCGGCCTTTTCCGCCAAGGATCCTCGCGAGCGCGTCGCGCACCGGCACGGGCAGATCGGGTTGGCGGATCTCCTCGACGCTTTTCTGCAGGATCCCGGTTCCGTTGACGTGGAGCGTGATCTCCCGGAAGCCCTTCAGATCGATTTCCACGAGGTAGAGAACCCGGTCTTCCACCTCGAGCCGCTTGATGTCCTCGAGCCGTCCCTCGCGGAGATGGGGGAGGATGGTGGCTTTCACGGGGTCCGGACAGGAGTCGAGGGAGACGTTTTCCGCACGGGAAGTGACCGGAGCGAGCAGAATCAACGCGAGGCAGCCGACCGCCAGCCGCGCCACGGCCGGGTTTGCCTTGAATCGTGCCGGACCGATGCTCACGCAAAAGGGTTTCATGGCGAGATGACGGGAAGATGAGGGAGCTCGGACTTTCGGTGCGGGAATGGCCCGGCGAGGACGGGATGGATCATCCCTTCCATATTACTAAGACGGTAAGCCGTCCCGATTCAAGCATCGCTTCGCACGCGCCCCCCAGAAATTCGGCACTCGAGCGCACGATGGAGAGGCCGAGTCCCGAGTGTTTGGTTCCGGATCGCGGTCCGTCCTTCCGCCAGAAGCGCTCGAACAGCTTGTCGAGGTCCTCCTCGGCAAGGCCCGGAGCGTCGTTGCTCACCGAGAGGGATCGCGGCGAGGCGGAGATGCCGATGGTGCTTCCCGCGGGGGCGTAGGCGACGGCGTTGTCGATGAGGTTGTGGACGATCGCCCGCCACAGGACCGGATCGGAAAGGAACTCACCGGGCTCGATCCGGCAATCGACCTCGAGATTCCGCGAGGCGATTTCCAACTTCTGCCGGGAAAGGCATTCGTGGATGCTTTCCTCGAGATCAATGCGCTCGATCGATCCGGGGCCGCCCGTCTCGGCCCTGGCGAGGAGGGAGAGCTTTTCAATGAGCGCCTCGAGTTCGGAGATGACCTCGAGCATTTCCGAGACATGACCGGCGGTGAATTCCTCCGGCCAGGTTGCCCCGAGTTCGGTCATCGCCTTCAATTCCGCGAGCGGGGTGCGCAGTTCGTGGGCGGCGTGGCTCGTGAAGCGGCGCTCGCGTGCGAAGGTGGCCTCGAGGCGCTCGAGCAGTTCATTGAGCTTCCCCGCCATCCCGCGCAGTTCCACGGGCAGGTCGTCGAGGGAGAGGCGGCTGGAGAGACGCGCCACGTCGATCCGTTGCACGTCGGCACCGAGCCGGTCGAGCGGACGCAGTCCGCGCCGCACCACCAGCCCGAGGAGGGAAAGGATCACGACGATGCCTCCGGCTCCGACCATCGCGATCGTCGTCGCGATCGGCTGGAGGGTTCGTTTGAGACGGGCCCGGTCGCTCGCGACGATGATCTTGAGACCGGAAAACCGGTGGTCCGTGTCGTCGGCGGGCGTGAACCGCCTCCAGTAGGCCCGGCCGTCCCGACCCTCGGGCAGGGGGCAGTTCCTCACGCCCTCGGCCGGATCCGGTGGGCTGCCGAGGGGCGGCAGGCTTGCCGTCCCGAGCGAGGGGGAGCGGGCGAGGACGGTGCCGTCGGCCGCGTGGATCTCGAAATAGTCACCCGGGCTGCTCTCGCCGAAGCCGGCAAAGGCCTGGACGTCGAGATCGATCTCGAGTTCGCCGTCATCCACCACCGAGGCGATGACGAGGGCATCGGCCTTGGTCCGGAGCGTGTCGTCGAACTGACTCCTCAGGGCGAGCCGGAGGGCGAAGAAGAGACTGACGCCCCCGGCGATCATAACCACGCCGGCCACGGCGCTCACGGTCAGGGCCATTTGCCGCCGGATCGATCTCATGGCGCTTCGATGACGTAGCCGAGTCCGCGCCGGGTGTGAACGACTGGGGCGGTTCCGTCGGGACTGAGCTTTTTCCGGAGCGAATACACCGCCGCATCGACCGCGTTGCTGAGGGGGCTGTCGGACTCGCTGTAAAGATGCGCTTCGATCTGTTCCCGGCTGAAGACCCGGCCGGGATGACGGGCGAGGCATTCCAGCAACGAGAATTCGCGCGCCGTGAGGGTGATGGCCGTGCCCGCACGACGCACCGTCCGCGCCGCGAGGTCGATCTCGAGATCGCCGAGGACGATGCTGGACCTGGCTTGGCCGCGGACACGCCGGGCGATCGCCTCGAGCCGGGCGGCGAGCTCCTCGATGGCGAAGGGTTTCGTGAGATAATCGTCCGCCCCGAGCGCGAATCCGCGGACCCGGTCCTCCACCGCGCCGAGGGCGGTGAGAATGATGACAGGGGCCTCGATCCCGCGGGCGCGCCAGCGCTCGAGCCATTCGAGCCCGCTGCGCCCCGGCAGCATCAGGTCGAGGACGATCGCCTCGTAGCGGTTTTCACGGATGAACAGATCGCCTTCTTCCCCGTCGGGCGCTTCATCGACCGCGTGGCCCATCCGCGTGAGGGCGCGGGCGAGGGAGTGACGCAGCCGCTTGGAATCTTCGACGAGGAGCAGTCTCATGGATCGGTCGGATGCGGAAAGGTAGCATATCCGCCGGTCGCCGGGGAATCGGGAAGGCGTTGCCGCCGGGACGTCAGGTGAGGTCGCGCGGGAGGGAGGACGGTGGATTCACGGTGAGGACTCCACCCGCGATCGAGGCGGGGGATCCGAAGGGAATCGGTTCGTTTTCCGCGATGTGCCCGGCCGGGAACCCGACGAGCACGGGAAAGGGAGCCTCTCCAAAATGCTCCGCGATGACCTGCTCGACGGAAACCCCGTCGGGGCCGGGATCGCCTTCGGTAAAGGCACCCACGACGAGTCCGGCGAGTCCGTCGAAGAACCCCGCCTGCTTCATCGTCGTGAGGACGCGGTCGATGCGGTAGGGGCGTTCGCCGACATCCTCGATGAACAGGATGCGACCCGCGGGGCTTGGAGCCCTCGGAGTGCCGAGGAGGGCGGCGAGCACGGCGAGATTGCCGCCGGTGAGTAGCCCCCGGGCGGGAAAGGCCGTTTCGCGGAGCGGACAGAGTTCCCAGGATCGTTCGTTGCCGGGATTTTCCACCGTGTCGATCCATTGCCCGCGGATCGCCGGCGAGGCGGATCCCAGCGCCGCGACCATCGGCGCGTGAACGGAGCGGACCCCCGCCGCCCCCCAGACGGCGTGCAGGGCGGTGATGTCGCTGAATCCGACGACGAGCTTGTTGGCGCGCCGCACCTCTTCCGGATCGAGGCCGGGCAGGATCCGGGTCGTGCCGAAACCGCCGCGAGCGCAGACAATGGCATCGATCGAGGGATCGGCGAGGGTTTCCCTCAACTCCGCGAGGCGCCGGGCGTCGTCGCCGGCGAGGTAGCCGGTCCTGGCGAAAATGTCGGGACGGTGGACGGGCTCGTAACGTTCCGCCAGCCAGCCCAGTCCGGCACAGAAGGCCTCCTCGTCGAAAGGGCCGGCCGGGGCGATGATGCCCAGCCGCGAACCGGGCCGGACAGGGCGGGGCAGGGGGAAAGTCATGGGACCGAAGAGGGTCGGGTCGGCGACCGGAGAGGGTCGCCGACCCGGCGTGTCCGGCGGGACTCACTCGACCGCGGGGATCATCCCGTAGTCGCCGTCCTCGCGGCGATAGAGGATGGCGAGCTGGTCGCTCTTGGCGTCGTGGAAGAGGATGAAGGACTTTTCGTTCATCTCCATGTCCATGATCGCCTCGTCGGGGAAAAGGTGTTTGATCTTGTATTTCTCCTTGTGGATGAGGTGCGGCTCGTGCTCGTGCTCCGGCTCCTCGGGGATCTCGGCAGGGAAGACCATCTCGTGGACGAGGCGCGTGGTCTTGCGCTTCTTTTCGGGCCGGTGCGACTTGAGCATGCGCGTCTTGTATTTGCGCATGCGGCGCGCGATCTTCGAAATGGTCTCGTCGATGGAGGCATACATGTCGTGGGTGGTCGTATCGGCCTCGATGACGATGTGGTTCGCGCAGAAGAGGATGATTTCCGCGATGTGCCGCTCCTGCTCCACGTTGAGAAGGACCTTCGCCTCGATGATCTTGGGATAGTCGAGGTGCAAGCCGGACACTTTCTTCTCGGCGTATTCGCGCATCGCCTCGGTGACGGAGACATGGCGGCCGGTGACGATGATGGGCAGGTTGACGTTGGTGACTTGCATGGTTTTTGTGGTTTGGGTTTGCGTCAGGATCTCCCTGACTCCGCTGGAAAGGTACCAGAGGTTTGCGGTTTTTGACAAGTCCGCAAAGGCCGCGTTCCGGAACGAAAAGACTTGACGGACATGGCGATTTTCCGGCCCTTCACATGGTGAAGCGGTCACCGAGGTAAAGTTCGCGGCTCACGGGATCGTTGATGAGGAAATCGCGCGTCCCTTCCCGGAGGACGCGGCCCTCGTAGATGAGGTAGGCGCGGTCGACGAGCTCGAGGGTCTGCCGCGCGTTGTGGTCCGTGATGAGAATGGCGAGGCCGGATTTCCGGAGGTCGTTGACGATGTTCTGGATCTCGTTCACGGCGATGGGATCGACCCCGGAAAAGGGTTCGTCGAGCATGAGGAGGCTCGGCATCGTGACGAGGGACCGGGCGATCGTGAGACGGCGCTTTTCCCCGCCCGAGCAGGTCAGGGCGATGTTCTTGCGGATGTGGGTGATCGAAAAGCGCTCGAGCAGTTCCTGGCATCGGGCAAGACGTTCCTTGCGGGGGAGGTCGAGGGTCTCGAGGACGGCGAGGAGGTTTTCCTCGACGGTGAGCTTGCGGAAGATGGATTCCTCCTGCGGGAGGTAACCCATCCCGAGGCGGGCCCGCTGATACATCGGCATGGGAGTGACGTCGTGTCCGTTGAAAAGGACCTGCCCGCCGTTCGGGGGGACGAGACCGACGATCATGTAGAAACTGGTCGTTTTGCCCGCTCCGTTCGGACCGAGCAAGCCGACGATTTCTCCGGGACGGACATGGATGTCGACTCCGTTCACGACAGTGCGGCCGTCGTAGATCTTCACGAGCCCGCGGGTCTGGAGGAGGGAACCGGAATGATCCCGGTGCGAGAGGGATTGGTCGCTCGCAAAGACGATGTCGCGACGGGAGGGCTTCGACGATGCCGCGGCCGCTTCGTCCGCGAACCGGGAAGGGTCCGGGGAAACCGCCGGAGGCGATGGTGCGGGGGATTCCGAGGTCGGGCGCGGGACCCGCTTGAAGAACGGTTTCGCTTCTTCCGGTGGCACCGACGGGGCGTCGGATTCCGTGGGAGGAAGGTCGAGGTCGGAGAAGTCGGGGACGTCGCCGAGGGCCACGAATTCCTCGTCTTCCTTTTCCTCCCGGATGAGGGAGGAAGGAGGCGCGATCGAGAAGGCGGCTGCTGGCGCAGTGGAAGTGGGCCGGTTGGACAGATGGGTTTCCCGGGAAGGATCCGGAGGAGGTGAATCGGTGGACCCGGGAGGACGCAGTTTGACCGGTTTCTTGATCTCAACGGCGGGATGGGTGGCGGTTTCCATCCGGGAGACGGGTGGTGCCGCCGCGAAATCCTCGGAGTAACCGGTGCCGCGGCGGCCCGGCACCACCCTGGACGGTTCGTCCAGCGGCGGCCTTTCATCGGATTCATTCATGGGAATTTGGAGAGGCCGGGGAGGCGGGCCCTGAGGAAGCACCAACGGGATTCAGCGGAAGCGGTCGAGGGAGCCGCCGAGTCCTCCGGGCAGGCCGATTTCGGTCTTCTTGTCCTGGCCTTCCTTGTTCTCGATGGGAATTCGGATCTGGACCCGGTTGGTGGACCCGGTGATTTCATAGAGGCCGTTCCCCCTCATGATGATTTTCGAATCCTCGGAATTGGTCTTCACGAAGCGGTCACCGTCCTGGATGTAGGGAGGTCCCCCGGAAAGGATGATGTCCTTGGTCGTCGCGTTGTAGTCGGCGATGCGGGCGATGGCGATCTGGGTCTTCGGCCGACCCTTTTCGTCCTTGGCGACGCGCTTGATTTCGACCATGCCACCGGACGCGATCGCCCGCTTGAAATTGGCGTCGGATTGCCCGGCCGCCTTGGATCCTTCCATGCCCACTCCTTCGGCAAGCTGGATCTCGAGCTTGTCGCACTGGATTTCGAACTCGGGGTGGTCGATGAAGACATTTCCGGTGAAAAGGAGGACTCCCTTGCTATTGTCCATGACCGATTCCTTTGCAAGAATCTCCATGTGACTGCGGTTGCCGGAGGGATAGGCACCGTTCGGACCCTTTTGGAATTGCTTGGAGAGCGGAACCGGGGCCGGAGCCGCGTTCGGGCCGAGGTCCGGCAAGTCTGGAATCATCGGAGTGGTCGGGGCCGCTCCGGCGATGGGTTCGGCCCGGGTTTCCTGCACCACCCTGCCGGTCGCCGCCGCGACGGCGCTGGGGAGTTTTCCGGCGGGACGCGGTGCCGACGGTGCATCCGCCGCCGGGATCAGCGGCGCCCCTTCCGGGACCGGAGCGGCGACTGCCACCGGCGTGCCGCCAGCAGTCGGCGTGCCGCCAGCAGTCGGTGTGCCGCCAGCAGTCGGTGTGCCGCCAGCAGTCGGTGTGCCGGCGGCAGTCGGTGTGCCGGCGGCAGTCGGTGTGCCGGCGGCAGTCGGTGTGCCGGCGGCAGTCGGTGTGCCGGCGGCAGTCGGTGTGCCGGCGGCGACGGGCATCGCGACCGGGGTCGGGGCGCCGCCCGAGATTCCCGGGGCGGGGCGGGTCGCCGGGACATCGGTCGGGGTGGCGACCGGCGTCGCGGCGGTGGCCGGAACGGTGGCGGGTTTGGCCTCCGGCTGGGTCGCGGGGGGGCGGGTCGCGGCGGCGGCCTTGTTGACCAGCTCCCCGGCCTTGGCGGCCGCTTGGTCGAGGAGGCCCTCATTCTTCGCCTGGGAGGCGGCGGCCTTGAGGGTTTCGGCGTCGATCCCGTTGGTCTTCTCCTGAAACAGCTTGGCGGCGTCGCGCACCGCCTGCTCCGCGTCCGGGTTCGCCTGCATTTCCTCGACGGTGGCTCCGGGGCCGGGTTTGACGGTCCGAAGAACGTTCTTGAGCCGGGGATCGGAGAGGATATTTCGGCCCGCGGCTTCGACCTCGGCGACCGGGTCGGCCTTCTGGGCATGCAGGGGCTGGAAAATCGCGAGCAGAACGACGGCGATCAGGGAGAGGCATTTCATGGCGTCGTGGAAAGGTGTTTGGGCGGGTTTGTCAGGGCGTCTCAGGGCGTTTGTGGCTTTCCGTTGGCGGGTTTCGCACCGGGCATCCCGAGATCGGGGGCGAGTTTGCCCGCATCGGGAACGAGGAGGCGGACGTTTCCGACCATTCGAGCGACCCGGGAATCCGTCAGGAAGAGCATCTTGTCGCCGGTCATGGTGAAGCGCGGTTGCTTGATCGTCGAGGGGGTCTTGCTGCTGAGTTCGTCGGCGACGAGGTCATAGACGGCCTCTTCCATGGAAATCGTGGTGTCGGGCTTGCCTTCGCTGTTGTAGACCTTCACGACCAGATTGAAAAGGTCGAGATGCCGTTCATCCGCCCGGACAACGGTGTCTGCGGTCATGACGGACTTGAGCTTGTCCCCCGTGTAGGAAGGAATCGCGACCCCCTTGAACTCCCGGCCGATCGGCATGCGGTCGGTCAACTCCGGCGGGAGGGCGGACTTCACGGCCGTCCCGGCTTTGGCGGCCGTCCCGGCTTTGGCGGCGCTCTGACCCTTGGCGCGTCCCGGGGCTTTCCCGGTCTCTTCGGCGAAACCCGGGTTCGCCAAGGACGCGAAAAGGATCGCGGCGACGACGGGAAACTGGAGGTGGTGGAGCATTAGAGGACGGGGCTTCGGACGAGTTCGTAAAGCTCGCGGAGCCGGATGAGGACCCCGCCGAGCCGGTCGAGCGGAACCTGGTTCGGTCCGTCGCTGAGGGCCTTGGCGGGATCGGGATGGGTTTCCATGAACACCCCGTCGCATCCTGCGGCCACCGCGGAAGCCGCCAGCACGGGGGCGAGGCGGCCGTCCCCGCCGCTCGATTGGCCCTCTCCGCCGGGACGCTGCACGGAGTGGGTCGCGTCAAAGACGACCCGCACGCCCGCTTCGTGCATCCAGGGGATGGCTCTCATGTCGGCGACGAGATTGTTGTATCCGAAGGTGGTGCCCCGTTCGGTGATGAAGTAATTCCGGCAGCCGAACGCTTCGAGCTTGTCGGCGATGTTTTTAACGTCCCACGGAGCAAGAAATTGGCCTTTTTTCACATTTACGACCCTTCCGGTATGGGCCGCCGCCTCCAACAGATCGGTCTGGCGGCACAAAAACGCGGGAATCTGGAGCACGTCGATGAACTCCGCGGCGATCACGGCCTCTTCGGCGGTGTGGATGTCGGTGGTGACCGGTGCTCCGATCGCGGCCCCGACCTCGGCGAGGAGGCGGCAGCCTTCTTCGCACCCGAGACCGCGGAACGATGTCACCGAACTCCGGTTCGCCTTGTCATAACTGGCCTTGAAGACAAAATCAACCCCGGCGGCGTCGGCGATTTCCCGGATGCGAGGCCCGATCTCCCGGAGGAATCCCGCCGACTCGATCACGCAGGGACCGAGAATGAACAAGGGCCGATCCCCGCCGAGGCGGAAGGGCCCGACGGCAACGGTATCCGGTTGATCTCCCATGGTCGAATGCAAGACCAACACTAGCCCGGTGGCCGTGCGGTGGCAAGCGCTTGGGGTGGTTATGGCGATTATCAGGAAGGGCAAAGCAATGATGCCCGAAAGGGGATTTGTCTGGACCTCGGCGTTTGAAAAGATACACTGGCGCTTCACGCGATTCCGGGACCGGATTGCGATCTGTTGATGGAAGAAACCGCCGCTAATGCTCCCCTGATCACCCACTGCCCCGAGTGCGGGAAGGCACTGGACGTTTCGGGACTCTCCCCCTACGCCAAGATCGAATGTCCACATTGCGCCGCGCTCATCCGGGTGCGCACCACGATCGGCCAATACGAGATCGTTGGACCGCTCGGCGAAGGCGGGATGAGCCAGGTCTTCCGGGCGCTCGACCGGAATCTCGGCCGGGAGGTTGCCCTGAAGATCCTGCACCAGTCGCTGAGCCTCGATGCGGCTCTCACCGCGATGTTCGAGCGCGAGGCGAAGCTCACCGCGTCGATTGTCCATCCCAACGTCGTCAAGGTCTTTTCAGTCGGTCAGGACCATGGATACTTCTTCATCGCGATGGAGCTCCTCCAGGCGACCAGCCTCGATCAACTCATCGCCAGCCGGGGGGCGCTATCCGAGTCCGAGGTGCTCGGCATCGCCCTGGATGTCGCCCGAGGCCTGCAAGCCGCGTTCGAGGAGAATCTCATTCACCGCGACATCAAGCCGGGCAACATGCTCGTCACCGGCGCGGGCACGACCAAGCTCGTCGATTTCGGCCTCGCCCTGCAACAAGGGGGCGAGGATCTCTCGGAAGACCTCTGGGCGACTCCCTTCTATGTGCCGCCGGAGAAGCTCGACGGTGCCGCCGACACCTTTCTCGGGGATATCTACAGTCTGGGCGCGACCCTCTATCACGCCCTCGCCGGAAAGCCGCCCTTCGACGCGAACACTTCCTCGATGGAGGAACTCAAGACCATCAAGGCGAACTCCATCGATCTGAAGTCGACCGCGACCGGGCTCTCCAAGGCCACGGTCAAGCTCGTCGAAAAAATGATGGCCTACCGGCCCGAGGAGCGCATCCAATCCTACGCGGATCTCATCGCCCAGATCGAGGAGGTCCGCCGGAGGCAGTTCGGGGTCCAACCCCTCTTGCGCGGACGGTTCCGGAAGAGACGTCTCGGTCTCGGAATCGCCGGGGTCTCCGTTCTGGCGGCATCGATCGTGGCCGTGGCGGTTTATCTCGTCAAAACCCGTGCCCCCGCGGTCGAGGGGGATCTCGGCATCGGGGGCGGCGACCGTGTCATCACCGCAGGGGAAAACACGATCACCGGGCGGTTCCTCGGCGCCAGGGCCCGCTTCGTGAAAGGGGAGTTCCGCGAGGCATCCGAAATCTTCACCGGCCTCATCGAGAATGAAACAGTTCCAGCATCGACGCGGATCTGGAGTCAGTTCTTCATCGGCACGATCCGCTTGTTCGAGGGTGAGCCGCAAGCGGCGTCCGAATCGTTCCGAGAAGTGCTCGCGATCACGCCCGAGGCGGACGGAGGCAACGCCGAGGCTTCCGATTTTCTCAAGCGCGTCGCGGCCCTCGGGGCGGACCCTCTCCCGGTCCTGCCGGATGAGGCGGAATTCGCGTCCGACGGTATCGAGTGCCTCGGTTTCCTTGTGGCCGGGTTGAAGAACTGGCAGCAGGGCGAGTTCGAATCCGCGACCGCACTCTTCAAATCCTTCACCGAGTCCAGACCGGAAGATCCGTTTGCCTGGATCGGGGGATTGAAAGGTCGCGTCGATCCGTTTCTGAACGATGTCGCCGTGCTCGCGACCCTGCCGAATCCGGCCGCCGCCGCCTCCGATCTGGACGCGCAGGCGAAGGCGCTCAAGAAGGGAGCCGACGCGCTGAAGACGCGGGGGGCTGCTCCGCGCCTGGTGAAGCGTCGCATCGACCGCATCGAGGCGATCCGGAGATTGGCGCCGGCACCGCCTCCGGCGGATTCCGAACCCTCCGAAGAGGTCGCGGCGACCAACCCGGGTGCGACGGAGACGCCGAATGCGCCGGGGGAGGCACCCTCCCCGCAGGAACGGGCCGAGATTGACCGGCTCAAGGCGCTCCTCGCGACCTTTCGCCCGCTTTCCGAAACCTTGCTCTTTTCCAGCGCCGTCCAGAAGCTGCAGGAGGAGGCGTTCGCCAGCCCCCTCGTCAACGCAATCCGGGAGGAGTGGGTCCATGCCTATACCCGGGCCGGCCAGTATCCGGGGCTGCTCGCCGCGGCATTGACCGCGAAGCCCTTCGACGGAGTCGTGAAGCGGCGCGCCGGACGGGATCTCGAGGCCAAGGTAACCTCGCTCGGTGCCGACACCTTTGTCATCGATCTGGGGTTCGGGCCGAACGAAGTCGGGATCGGCGAATTTTCCCCGCAATGGCTCGTCGAGGCCGGCATGGGGGCGCTGCCACCTTTGTCCCGGGAATCCGCCGATTCTTGGGAATCCCTCGTTTTTTTCGGCCTCTGTTGCGGCGAGGACTCGCTCGCCACGCCGAAGGCCGAGGCCCTCGCCGCAGTGGACCCCGCCTTCGCGAAGCGATGGGAAACCCTCCGGCCGCTCCGTTGACCTGTCCGGGACCTGGATTCCCGGTTCGAAAACGGCCCGCGACTTGTAATCGACTCCGGGCGCGGGCAACGTATCCTCCCCGCCATGCCTGGAAAAGACGACGACAAGAGCCCCTTTCCCGATCCCGAGGAAATTTCACGAAAACTCGGCGACTTTCTCCGCAGCCAGTTCGGAGACAACGTCGCCGTGAGCGCGGTGAACGAACCTTCCTTCTCCTATCCCAATGCCGCCGCGTCCGGAGGAGGAGAGCAGCACGACCTGCGCAGCGGTGACGAGTCCTCGCCCGTGCTCGGCTTCGACCTCATCCCGCGCCAGATCAAGGAGCATCTGGACCGTTTCGTGATTCGTCAAGACGAGGCGAAGAAGGCCCTCGCCATCGCCGTGTGCGACCACTACCACCACGCCCGTTACCGGCTCCGGCTCGCCGGAACCGATCCCGAGGCCGCGAAGCGCGTCGAGTTCGCGAAGCAGAACGTCATTATCGTCGGGCCCACCGGGGTCGGGAAAACCTACCTCGTCAAGCACATCGCCGACCTCATCGGCGTTCCCTTCGTGAAGGCCGATGCCACGAAGTTCTCCGAGACCGGCTACGTCGGCGGCGATGTCGATGATCTCGTGCGGGAACTCGTCCGCCGTGCCGACGGCGATGTCGACCTCGCCCAGTATGGCATCATCTATCTCGACGAGATCGACAAGATCGCCACGGCCTCGAATGTTTCCGGCCGCGACGTGAGCGGTCGCGGCGTGCAGACGACCCTGCTGAAGCTGATGGAGGAAACCGAGGTCCCGGTCCGCAACCCGCAGGACATGCAGTCGCAGATGCAGGCCATGTTCGAGATGAGCCGCACCGGAAAGTCCACCCGCGAGACCATCAACACGCGCCACATCCTCTTCATCGTCAGCGGGGCCTTCTCGGGGGTGGAAAAAATCATGGAACGCCGCCTCCGCCAGGGCCCGATCGGATTCGTCAGCGCGGCCGAAGCGTCCGCCAACTCGCCGGACCGCGGCACCGACGGACCGATCACCCAGGACTTCATCGACTTCGGGTTCGAGGCGGAGTTCATCGGCCGGCTTCCCGTCCGCGTCGTCTGCGACCCGCTCTCGGCCGGCGACCTCTTCGACATCCTGAAGCACTCCGAGGGCAGCCTCATCCGCCAGTACGAACGCGAGTTCGAGGCCTTCGGAATCCGAGCCGAGTTCACCGACGACGCCCTCCGCGCCATCGCCGAGGCCGCGGCCCGGGAGAAGACCGGCGCCCGCGGGATCATGACCGTGTGCGAGCGGCTTCTCCGGAACTTCAAATACGAGCTCCCCGGCACCACTGTGACCGAACTCGTCATCACCGGGGAGACCGTCGCCGATCCCGCCGGCACCCTCGCCGCCCTTCTCGCCGGAGCCGCCCCGGTCGGCGACGCGCGCATCGTTTCGGAGCTCGCCGCCTTCCGGAGAAAGTTCGAGGGCGAGCACGGCGTCCGCCTCGCCTTCGACTCCGGGGCCGTCGCCCGGATGACCGCGCTCGCCGCCGAGACCGGCAAGTCGGTTCCCGAACTCTGCGCGGAGAAGTTCCGCGACTTCCACTTCGGGCTCCAGCTCGTGCGGAAGAACACGGGCCAGACGGTGTTCCCGGTGACGGCCGAGGCGATCGACGATCCTGACAAATACGTCAGCAATCTCGTCGTCGCGAGCTACCGTGGGGAGTGAGACGGATCACTTGGGCTCGCCGAAATACTTCTCGCGGAGCTCCGATCCGACGCCTTCCTCGGAGAGGAGGAGGAGGGCCTGGTTGAGCCGCTCCCGGAGCAGGCTGTCCTGCTGGAGGGCGAAGGCGTAATTCTGGCGTTCGAAGACCGGGCCGACCATCTGGAGCGAAGTGTCATTCGACTTCGCGGCCTCGTATTGGAGGACGGGAGCATCGTAGACCACCGCCTGGACCTGGTCGGCCTTGAGCGCCTCGATGCAGGCCGCCACGTCGGCGAGAGCGGTGACCTTGGCCCCTTTGTCGTTCAGCCAGGTCTCCGTGGTCGATCCCTTGATCGTCGCGACCTTGCGTCCGGGAAGGTCGTCGGGTCCGTTGATGTCGCCCTTGAGCGAGTTCACCGTCAGGGTCGTGGTGAAGGAGGCGGTGAGGAGCGAGACCAGCACGATGCTGAGCAGCATCCACACGATCGCGATGATGCGGCCGCCCACGCCGACCGGTCCCTTGTTGTCCGCCCCGCCGACGAGGAGCGTGCTGATCGTCCACCAGAACGACTCCCAGAGGCCCGCCTTGTAGTCCTCGGGCCACTGGTCGGTGTTCACCTTGTGCTCGTAGCGCCACACAAGGTGCGAGATCACGAGCATGGTGAAGAGGAGGAGGAGGAAGGCGCCGATCAACTTCAGATTGAAGAGGTTCTTGATGAGCCCGAAGATCTGCGAGGCGTAGCTGCCGCTTCCACCGGCGACGAGGATCTGAAGGCCGGACTCGTAGAACGGCTGCGAGAAGTCGATCAATTGCTCGCGTTTCGAGGTCACGCTGATCGCCCCGACCCCGATGTCGGCGCGTTTCTGCTGCACCGCGTCGATGATCTCCTGGGCCGAGTCGACCACCTCGATCTCATAGGGCACGTCCAGCTTCGTGGCGAGGGCGTCCCAAAGCTCCGCGGCGAAGCCGACCCGGGCTTCCGCTTCCTCGAAGGAAAACGGTTCGAGATTCCGGGTCACGATGCGGAGCTTTTGCCCGGTAGCGGCGGTGGGAGCCGCCGACGGAGCTTCCGCGGGATTCGAAGGAGCGGGATTTTGCGAGAAGGCAGGAACGGAGGCGAGGACAAGCCAAGCGGCGAAGAGGGACGGGAGTGAGTGACGCATGAAGCGGGACGGTAGTGAATTCGGGGAATGGAGTAATCCGGGGTCACCCCCAAGACAAGATTCCTTTCCGGCAAAGGACGAGAATTTTTCGCGGTCGGCAAGGGTTCACCGATCCTCGCGGGTTCGACGCCGGACCTCGAACTGCCGGTGCGGGCGCGTCGCTTTCTCCACGAGGAACCCGGGGCGTGCCGAGAAGGCCTCGGCCGTATCCGCGGCCCGTTCCGGATCGGAGCCGCCGGCGTGGGCATGAAGGAGGTAGCGGAGAACGAGGGGCGCTTCCTTCCGGATCGTGAATGCCTCGTTCAGGCAGAACGAGGCCCCCATCCACCCGTCCGACCGGACATGCCAGGCGGTGGGATAACGGGGATTGTGGGGATGGTCGAAAAAGGTGATTCCCTCCGTGACCCCTTTCCGATCCGGCCCCGTCCCCGCGGCGACGGGGCCCGAATAGTCCATCCACGCGGCCGGTTTTCCGAAGATCGCCTCCTCTCCGATGGCGCCCTCGCTGTTGGTCAGTTGTCCGCCGCCGAAATGATGGCTCACCGACTTCGCCACCCGCACCGCGAGGAGGCCGAAATTCGACTTTTCGAGGAGAACGGAGTCCCTCCCCGCGCCGGGCTGAAGCGTGATCTGGATCTCGAGTTCGTGTTCGCCGTTTTCGCGGGGACGCGCGGCGGCGACCAGCTCCTGTTCGATGAGCTCGACGCCTTCGGCGTTGTTCCACCCGAGGAGCGAGGCCATGATCGATTCCTCGTCGCCGTCCTCGTAGGCGAACCAGTATTTCTGCACGACGCGCGCTTTCGTGTTCTCCGACCAGAAATCGACGCCATCGACCTTGGCGTGGGCGAACCAGATCGAGCGATGATGGTCATGGTTCTGTGCGCCGGGATGGCCCATGCGCGTTAGCGACGTCCCCGAGGGGCCGTTGAATGGATAAAAGAAGGGGCGCGGATATTTCGGGTCGAAATGCCATCGCGTTTTCTCGATCCCGTCTTGGAGGAAGGAGGCTTGGTGATCGGGGAGTGGGAGCAACTCGCACCGGGGGGGGGAGTAGGGTTCCTCGGCCACGATTGGCGCGGCGAAGAGGATGGCGGAAAGGAGGACGCGGAGACCCATGGCGGATCGAACGATGAACCGGAGCCCGTTTGGAGGGAACCTCCGCATTCAAGGTGGGTGGACCCGACAGGGGTGGGTTCTCGCTTCACCCCGGTCCAAATCCCCCGCATCCTTGTGCTCAGCGGCCTCCTAAGTCCCGATCACGTCCTTCTGCAAATCGCGCAGCACCCGCAGCTCGCCCCAGTCCGCCCCGCGCATCCTCCGCGCTCCTGAACTGCGTTTCTCCCCGAAACGATTCCGCAGTGCCTGCTCGCGCTCGAAGACGGCGTTCACAAACACCGCCGTGCCGAGCACCGCGCCATCACAAAAATACCGCA
>JBILDO010000084.1:0-20349 GCA_044352585.1 Verrucomicrobiales bacterium | reverse complement strand
GGCCACCCTTCCCCGGTAGCCATGAGCGTGAGCGAATGGACCCCGCCATGCAACGATCCGCTCGCTCACGCTCGCGGCTGCCTTTCGCCCCGTCACTCAAGCTCCAACCAAATCACCTCCGCCACCCGCGCCGCGAGAAAGTCGTATCCGGCGGGATTGAAATGGACATCCTCGGGCAGACGGTGTTCGGCGACGTGCGGGGAAACCGCTTTGAAGAGGTCGTTCACGGCGACGCCCTTCGCCTTCATCAGCTCCGCCGCGACCGCGTTCCGTTCGACGATACTCTCCGCCATGTAGCCCTTCGCCGGCACGTCCGGGATCGGAGTGGTCGTGGCCCAGACGAGCTTCGCTCCGGTCGCGGCGAGACGGTCGACGATCTGCCCGAGCCGCGTCCGGTAGTCCTCCAAGGGCGTGGCCCGGTCATGGATGCCGAAATTGAAATGGATGAGATCCCATTTTCCATCGCCGAGCCACCCATCGAGTTTTTCGACGCCCGCCTTCGTCGGACCGCAGTTGGCGGGAGCGCGGTGGACGTTGGCCTTGCCCGCGAGGGCATTCCGGACCGCGAGGGTGTAGGCCCGCGAGACGGAGTCGCCGATGAGGAGGACCCGCGGCAGGGCGGGATCGTCCTCGACGAAGTCCCACGCGTTGCTTTTGCCATCGATCTTTTCCTTCTGATGGATGGGCAGGTAAAATGAACCGAGGTTTTCCTGCAGCACCTTCTCCCAGCCCTGACGCTCCGGCGACAGGGTCTCGACCCAGGCCTCGTATTTCGCGGCGACGGCGGCTTCGGCGGCCGCCTTCTTCGCGGCGGCCTCGGCGGCGTTGGTCGGTTCGGTGTTCGCGGGGGCGGCGGAAAGGACGCCGGACCCGACGGTCAGGCACAGGGCGGTGAGGAAGGTTTTCATTTCCCCCAGCCTATCTCCGATCGACGGTTCCTCCCCTCACTTCATCGCGCCCTCGGGCGTGCCGTTGGTGCTGATGACGTGGACCTCGTGGGCCTTCGCGTCGGGATGAAAAAACTCCCACACCACCTCGCCTTCGCGGGTGACCTCGAGCATCCTCGGATTCGCGGGATCCTTCTGGCCGTAGCTGCAGATGATCGTGTTCCCGTTGGCGAGCCGCTGCCCGCCGCAGGGATCGGCGAGGCGTCCGCCCGCCTTCGCATTGTCGAGGCTCCACGCCACCCTGCCCTCCGCGTCGAATTCCACGACCCGGTTTCCGTGGGTGAGGGTGACGAGGGTGTTGCGGTCCGCGAGCCGGATCGCGGTGAAAGGCCAGACTTCGGCCTTGCGGCCCCCGAGTTCCTCCAGATCGGTCCTGAAGACCCTGACAATCCTACCATCGGGCGCGTATTCCTTCACCGCGAAGGCGAGGAGATGCGGCACGAGGTAGTTCCCGTTCGCCAGCTTGCGTGCCTGGCGGGTCTGCATGTGCGCGTTGTCCGTCTCCGGCTGCAGCGGCACCTCGACGGCGATCTTCCCGTCCGGTCCGACCTCGAGGAGGCGCGGCTTCGGTCCGCGCTCGACGGTGAGGGTGTTGCCGTTGGCGAGCCGTTCGACCGTGCCGAGTTCCTTGTTGTCCGGACTGAGCGCGTAACCCCAGACTTCGGTGCCGTCGCGCGTGATCTCGCGGGCCCGGTTGTTCTGCGAGACGAGGATGTTGCCGTTCGGCAGCACGAACCCGTCGCGCGAGGGGCCTTTCGACTCCCAGAGCCTCTCGCCCGACTCGCCGACGATGACGGTGCGCGACCCACAGAGGAGGAAGGAGTGCCGGATCCCCGTGGCGCTCCTCTGCTCGCCGAAGATGGGTTTTTCCTGGCCCGAGGCGTTGGACAGCAGGAGGACGGAGAGGAGGCCAATGATGGGTTTTGTTTTCACAGGTGGAAAGATTTTCCATAGTCTGACATGGCGTGGATTGTCCCGTCCACCCTCATTCCTGCGAAAATCCGGCCGATTCGCGGTCCCGCGGTCCCGGCCCACCTTGCCTTCGCGCGAATGTGGAGTTCAGTTGAAAGTCAGGGGAAACGTCCGATCGCCCCGTCTTCTTCATGCGCGAGTTCGACGACGCCCCGCCGGCGCGGGTGTCTCCATCCGTCTCTCCGACGAAACGGAAGAAGCGGTGGGGCTGTCTTGGGATCGTGGCCGGTGCGACCTTGCTCTCCTTGTTCATCGGTCTCCTGATCTTCAACGGCCCCGGTTTCCGGGCCCTCACCCGCTTCGGAGGGCTGAAGGCGGCGGAGGCGCAGGGTCTGAAGGGCGACTTCACCGTGACCGGCACGCTCGCCTCCGGCTTCGCGATCAAGAACGTCAATCTCTCCGACGGCGAAGCGGAAGGAACCGCGATCCGGGTCGAGGAAATCGTAGTCGATTACCGGGGGCTCGGGCTCGTCACCGGTGCGATGAACTTCGACTGGTTCGAGACCGTCCGAATCGGCAAGGCGGAGATCCGGCTCAGGCTGCCCGCGCCGCCGGAAAAGCCTGACAAACCCACAAAAGAGGAGAAACCGGAAACGGCGCCCGCGGAGACACCCGACGACTTCAGCCCGTTTTGGAACCTGCTGCGCGCCGACCTCGAGATCGCGGACCTGACCCTCGTGATTCAACAGGGCGACCGGGTCACATCGGTGGAGTCACTGCGTCTCAGTCTGCCGCGCGGCGCGGACGGCTCGCTGAAGCTCGCGAGACTGTCGCTGCCGGGCCGGAAACCGCTCGAGGGCGTCGATGCGACGATCACGAAGGAGGCGCACGGAATCACGCTCGGTCCGCTCTCCCTCCTCGGATACGCGGAGCTGGAGTCGCTCGCCGTGAAGGAAATCTCTCCCGGCACTTTCGAGGCGCTCGCCGGACTCGCCGCCGCGGGCGGCGGGCTCGATCTTTCAGTGAAAGCGCAAACGCCCGGCCCACTCGAGGCCTCGCTCGTCCTGCGCCGGGGCACGAGCCTTTCCCTCGAGCGGCTGCCCCTCCCCGGTTCGAAGCTGCGCGGTTCGGTGACGGACCTCAGCCTGCGCTTCGCGGGCGACCCGGCGAAACCATCGGGCTGGGACTTGTCGGGACAGCTCATCGCCTCGAAGACCGGCTGGGACCGGTCCGGAGTCGACTCGCTCCTCCTCGTGATCAAGGACAGTCAACTCACCCTCGAGACGGCACGGGGCCAGGCCACGGTGAAGGTCGACGCCTCATTCCCGCTGGATCAGGCCGCGACAATCGCGGATCTCGCGGGAATCCCGGTGCGCGCGAACCTGGCCGCGGAGGTGCCCTCGCTCGCGGAAACGACGGCCGATTTCGGGTTGAAGCTGCCGCTCGCGGGTTCGCTCTCGCTCGAGGCCCGCGAGATCGCGCTCGCCCGGGGACGGCTCGCCTCGGGCAATGTCCTCCTCGAGTCGAAAGATCTCGCCTGGGACGGCATCACCCTCTCCGGCGCGCGGATCGCGGCCCGGATCGAGCGTGAGAACTTTGTCAGGCTCGCCGCCGATCTCGGTCTTGATGAGAACACACGCGTCCATCTCGCGGCCTCGACCGACCTCACCGCCAAGACCTACGAGGGCGAGGCGTCCATCGCGCTCGACACCAAGGGGCGGCTCGGCACGGTGCTGGAGGATCTGGACAAGGCCCTTTTCACCGGCGCGGTCTCGCTCGACTGGAAGGGACGCGGTGGCTTCGCGGCCACGGGGCACCAGGGCGAGGCAACCGTCTCGCTGCGGGCCGTGACCTTGAAGTCGGGCCATCCCATCGACGGATCGATCGCCGCGGCCTACTCCGACAAGAGCGCCCGGCTCGAATCGCTCTCGCTGAAGTCGGAGGGAGTCGCCCTCACCGGCACCGGCGCGTGGGATGGAAAAACCGTCACCCTGCCCGACTGGAAGATCACCCGCGAGAACCGCACTCCCCTCACCCTCGCGGTGCAACTGCCGCTGGATCCGGGCGTCGAGGGCGGGTTCCTGGCCCAGGAGGCCCCGCTCTCCCTCGCCCTGAGTCTCGACCGGCTCGCGATGGATGAAGTGACGCGCTTCTTCACGGCGGCGCCTCCCATCGCGGGCAAACTCAACGGGGAGGTGAAGGCATCGGGAAGTTTTGCCACCATCGATCTCGGGAGCCGCATCGAATTCCGCCCGGATCGCAAGCCGGCGCCTCCCTTGACGGCGACGGCGGCTCCCGGGGCGGCGGCTCCCGAAACCATCGTCGATGCTCCGACGATCCCCGCGCCTCTGGCGACCCTCGATCTTTCCCTGAAGGGGGATGTCGATCGTCCCTCGAGCTGGGACGCGAAACTCGCCGCGCTTCTCTCCGGACTCTCGTGGAACGGCATGGCCCTCGAGAACCTCTCCCTCGACGCGGACACGGACACGACCGAGGCGGAACGCCCGCTCGTGGCCCGGGTGAAGTTCGACCAGAGTTCGACCCTGCTCGACGCGACGGCCCGGCTCGATCTCGCGGCTGCGGAGACCTTCGCCGACCTCGCCGCGGCGGCAGTGCGGGTCGACGCCTCCCTCGGAATCGGCAGCGTCGCGACCCTGCTGGCCGATTTCGCCCCGCCGAAACTCAAGACCCTGCCCCTCGCCGGTTCGCTCTCGGCCACGGTCGAGGGCCTGAAGCTCGAACGCGGCTCGCTCACGGCCGGAACGATCGCGCTGCACTCGCCCGACTTCTCGGTGGAGGACGAAGCCTTCGAGACGATCCGGCTCGACGCCTCGATTCCCGCGAACGACGAGATCGAGGCCGAACTCATCCTCGCCCTCGATGACAAGACCCGGGTCGAGGGAAAGGGTGGCTTCCACCTGAAGACGAAGGAATACTCGGGTGCCCTCGGCCTGAATGCCGACCTCGTCGCGAAAGGGAGCAAGCTGCGCGCCCTTCTCGGCGGGCGGAAGGTGGCGGACCTCCTCCCGGGAACGACGGCGCTCGAATGGCAGGGCGACGGCCGGCTCGCCGACGGGGAACATGCCGGCACCCTGAACCTGAAGGCGAAGGCGTTGCGACTCGCCGCGGGTGCGGAACCCCTCGACGCCGAGATCGCAGGCACCTATTCGGCCGAGGCGGCCGATTTCCCCACCCTGAAGGTGACGAGCCAACCTCTCTCCTTCGCGGGAGCCCTGACGTGGAAGGAGAAACGGCTCGGACTCACCGGCAAGGGCACGAGCGGCGGACGCGAGGCGATCTCCCTCGCCGCCTCGCTCCCGCTCGATCCGGAAAAACTGAAACCGGAATTGTGGTTCGGTCAGGAATCCCCCCTCTCCCTCGACCTGCGCATCGAACAACTTTCGATCGGCACGGTCTCGAAGCTCTTTCTCGCGAAAGCTCCCGTGCTCGGCGAGATCAACCTCGGCGTGCTCGCCTCGGGCAGTCCGGCGGCGCCGCAACTCGACCTCGATCTCGCCCTCGGCGGGCTCACCGTGCCGCGCGAGGGACAGGCCATGCCGGTCGGCCAACTGGAGTTGAAGGCCGATGCCCGCGATGACCGGCTCAGCCTCTCCGGGGAATACCGGCATCCGGAGGTGAAGCCGCTGACCCTCTCCGCGGCCCTGCCGTTTTTCCCGGGTGCCTGGGCCACCGGAAAACGCAAGGTCGCCGACGAAACCCTTTCCGCCTCGGCCAGGATGGAGCGCAGCTCCCTTGCCTTCCTCGTCGGCCAGGTCCCGGGAATCGAGGCCATCGCCGGCGAGATCGCGCTCGACGCGACGGTCGCCGGCACGGTCGCGGCCCCGCAGATCCGCGGGAACGGCTCCGTCGGTCTCAATCGTCTGCGCCTCGAGAACCGGAACGCTCCCTCGCTGCAGGACGTCGAAGTCGTGGCCACGTTCGGGGAAAACCGCATCGTCCTCGAGCGTCTGAATGCGACGGTCGCGGGCGGCAGCGTCACCGGAAACGGCGAGGCCCTCCTCAAGCCGGGGGGCGAACCGACGATCCGCCTTTCCCTCAAGGGCAGCGAGGTCCTCGTGGTGCGGACGCCCGACCTCAATGTCCGCACCGACCTCGACATCACCCTCGCGGGCCCGTGGTCGAAGGCGGCGCTATCGGGCGAGATCGGGATCACCAACAGCCGCTTTTTCAAGAACTTCGACCTCCTCCCGATCGGCCTGCCCGCGAAAAAGACCCAGTCCGCCCTGCCCACGGTGGAACGGACCCCTCGGGGCGGCGGGGCGGCCTACCGGGATCTCAACGTGGGCGTGCCCCTGTCCCCGTTCAAGGACTGGCCGGTGGCCCTCCGCATCCACACGAAAGATCCCTTTCTGATCCGCAGCAACCTGCTCGAGTCCTCCATCACCGCGGACCTGCGCCTCACCGGCACCCTGGGCCGCCCCACCCCGGTGGGCGCGGTCGACATCGCCAAGGGGGAGATGAGCCTGCCCTTCAGCAAGATCGACGTGGAGACGGGGCGGGTCGTCTTCGACGAGGCGACCGGGTTCAACGGAGCCCTCGAATTCAAGGCCCGGGGCAAGGCGGACCGCTACCAGATCGCCATTTACCTCTACGACCGGGTCCTTTCGCCGCAGTATGTGCTGACCAGCATCCCGCCCATGCCGGGCGAGGACATCATCACCCTGCTCGCCACCGGCACGACCCGGAACGAACTCACCGGAGACGACGCCGGATCGGTCGCGGCGGGCAAGGCGGCGGGGTTGCTCCTCAAAAATCTCCAGAAAAAGAGCAACGAGGCCGAGGGGGACCCGACATTATTGGACTTGCTGGAAGATCGAACCGAGCTTGTATTGGGGCGGGTGAACCAGGAAACCGGAGAACAGACCTTTGGCGGCAAGATCCGCCTCTGGAAGCAGCTTTTCTTCGTGGGCGACGTCGACCAGCAGAGCGATTACCGGGCGCTCCTGAAATACGTCTTCCAGTTCGAATAACCCGCGCCCGATGCGCCGATCCTCCAAGGTCCCGTTCCTCGTCCTCGCCGCCGCTGCGGCGGTGTGGGGACCGTTGGTCGCGGAGGCGGCGGGGGAAAAGGTGAGGATCGAGGGACTCGCCACGATCACGGACGCCCAGGCCCGCACCTGGCTCGCCTCGCCCCTGAAATTCGTGGATTCGGCGGGCGTGAGCAAGGCGCGGGCCGACGACCTCGCCTTCTTCCTCGAAAACGCGATGCGCGAACAGGGCTACAGCGACGCGACGGTCGACTGGAAGGTCGAGGGCGAAGGTGAGTCCGCCCGCATCCTCCTGACGGCCTCCGAGGGCCCCTCGCAGGTCCTTGGCAACATCGTGGTGGAGGGCAACGCCGCCCTCGAGGACGCGGCCGTGGTCGAACTCCTCACCGCGGCGACGCGCAAGCGGCTCAACGCCGCGGAGGGTCGGCCCCTGCCCTACGTGAAGGAGGACATCCGCCGCGGCCGCGGCAAGGTGGAGAATTTTTACCGGCTCCTCGGCTACCGGGACGCGAAGGTCACGCTCGACTCCGAGCTCGACGGAACCCGCGCCAATCTCGTCGTGAAAGTCGAGGAAGGGAACGGGAGCAAGGTCGGAAACATCACCCTCCCCGAGGCTCCGAGCCCGGAACTGTCGGCCGCATTCGAGGCCCTCCGCGCCGAGTTCGACGGAAAGACGTTTTCGGGCGCGGTCCCGGGCAATCTCGCCTCCCGGATCCGGGCGCTCGCGGTCGATGCGGGGTATTTCAACGCCCGGATCGAGGCCGGCGAGTTTCCCGCGGGAACGGTGGACGGCTCCGACCTCGTCGATCTCGCGGTCACGGCCGACTGGGGAACCCCCGTGGCGGTTTCGGGCATCCGGGTCCACGGAAACGAAAAAGTCCACTCGGACTTCTTCGGGCGCCAGTTCGCCAAGGTCATCGACCGGCCCTATTCCCCGACCGAAGCCAACAAGATCGTCAATGAATTGCTGCAAACCGGAGCCTTCGAGACGGTCCGCACCGACGTCGTGACCGAGGCCGACGGTTCCGCGGTGCTCGACATCGAGGTCGAGGAAGGCTCCTCGCGCTCCCTCGGGATCTACGGGGGATTCACGAACTATGACGGGCCGATGGCGGGATTTGAATTCCGTCACCTGAACCTCTTCGGGCGGGTCCGGCAGTTCGACTCCGCGATCGAGTTCTCGAAACGCGGCGCCCGCGGCGAGGTGAACTACACCGATCCCTGGTTCCTCGAGAGCCCCTACCGCTTCAGTGGCGGGGTCTTCGCCCTCAACCGGGCCGAGGAAGGCTACGAGCGGTTCCGAACCGGCGTCCGCTACGAGTTGAGCCGCCGCTTCGGCGAACGGAAGCAGGATTCCGTGACGCTCTTCGGCGAAGCCGCCTACACCGAGATCACCGACGCGGAGATTTCGCCGGTCTACCTCGGCGACACCGCCTATCTCGCGCACCAGCTCGGCCTTTCCTTCACCCACGACCGCCGCGACGATCCGCGGAAGCCCCGCAAGGGCTACATTGCCCAGACCGCGGTCGCCGCGGCCCCTGTCGCCCTGGGCAGCGGGATCGAATACTGGAAGGCGACCGGCCGCCTTGGCTATTACCTTCCCGTCGGCGAACACACACTGCGGCTCGGGGCGCGCGGCGGAGTCATCTCCCCGATGGGCGAGACCGAAGACATCCCGATCGACCTCCGTTACTTCAACGGAGGACCTTTCAGCGTGCGCAGCTTCCAGGAGCGCTCCATGGGCCTCCGCGATCCCGGCAGTGGGGACCCCATTGGGGGCAATTTCTTCACCGTCTTCAATGCCGAATACGAAATCCCCCTCGCCGCCATGAAGGGCCTCAGCGTCGTGCCCTTTGCCGACGCCGGAAACCTCATTTTCGACGATTCGGATGCCGGGCTCGACAATCTTCGCTATGCGGTCGGTCTCGGACTGCGTTACGAAACCCCGATCGGCCCACTACGGGCAGAATACGGACTGAACCCAGACCTGCTTCCCGGCGAACCCGGGGGAACGTTTCATATCGGGTTCGGGCTGGGGTATTGAGCAAGGCCAGCACCGCTTTTCCCGATGGGGGCTCATCAACGCTGTGGAGCCCTAGTTGGCTTAGGTTGTGGAAATTACGATTTTTATTGTTTTTTTTACTTTTTTTACTAATATGCCTCTAATCGGGTCAAAATGAGGAAATTCTTCTAAGAATTGCTCTTTCGAACCGAGATCGCCCCCCACTACCTAGCGGTAGATCCCATTCACCGCGCCACCCAACACAGACATGCAACCTCGGAAACTGCTTCTTACCCTCCTGATCCCCCTCCTGATCCCGGGACTCAGCCGATCTCAGCAAACCAACGCACCGGTGATGCCCGTGGGCACCTTGAGTGCCTTCCCGACCATCGTCCAGGCCGGCACCCATCCGCAGTTGACCTGGAACGTCACCTTGCCGGCGGCTGTGCTCGATATCGTCACGATCACTGGCCCCGGCACCGTGACCGCCAAGGTGTCGCAATATGTCGACGTGCGTATCCTCGGAGCCTCGGTAAAAGCCGTCTCCACCAATCAATCTGGCCAAGTGACGAGCTGGTCGTGGGTCCCCACCGAGTGCCTCTTCAGCTTCAACGGGGGATCCTACTCCCGGATCTTCTACAACACCCACGACAAAGTGAACCAAAACACGGTCGTTGCGACCAAACAAGTCAACGCGGGTCAAACGATCAATTTCGGCGGACGCTACTTCCACAATGGCAACTGGTCTTCCACCCGGACCTCGACCAACAGCTCCAATACGATACGCGCCCTCAAGCACGGCGACACCCCTCCGACGACCGTGCCGCTCTACCAGCAGCCCACCATCGAGAGTTTCATCCTCCCCTACCTCGACACGAACGGGAACCTGAAGCTCGGTCCGCGAGACGTGATCTATCTCATGGAGCTGACCCATACCGACACCAATCACGGCGGTTTCGACCTTCAGGATCTCGTCATCCTCTGCACCTTCCGCGACGTACCAGCCCCTGGAAGCGCCGGAGAGTGGATCAACCTGACGACGATCACGAACGGCAATTCGACCACGACGGCCCAGTTCAGCGCGGCGCGAACGGGTCTCAAAGCCTCGTCGAGCAGGGACCTTTCCAACGTGAACCTGCTTTTCGCCGATGGCACGATCCAAAAGTTCGACAGTTTGAAGGGCAGGACCGGAACCTTCCTCGGCACTGGGTCGAACTCGGGCAAAGTCATCGTCGGGGCGTGGATCAAGTCTGGAACCAACTTCAGCCAAGTCCCGGGAGCGCCCTCCGGTGCGGGAACCTGGCACGTGAATGGTTGAGATGAATCCCCGCTGACAATCGCTCCAACTCATGAAAATTGTCATCTTCCACCTAACCACCCTCGTGTCGATCGGCCTCTCGTTCTCCGCCGATCCTCCCCGTTTTGAAAGGTCGACCAAGATGCGGGATGCCGCGCGTCACGAGGATCTCGCGCAGAAGCTCAAGATGTCGGCGCATCACGATCCGATCCGTAACTTGGGTCCCGCGATCGGGAATCTCGACGAAGATCCGGCAAAACGCGTTACCAACCGCGATCTCGTAAAGGAGTCCACCGTGCTCAGCTACCGCGGTTTCCTCACCCTCGTCCCGAAGCGCGCGGTGATCCACACGCCCGCCAACTACGAAGATCGCTTCAAACCCACCGACGAGGCCACGGTCCAGTCGTGGGGCGACTTCTTCAAGGGAAACCGCGGGTGGATCCGCACCCTCGAGGTCTCCCGCGAACAAGCCATGGGCCTCGCCCCGATGGACGAGGCGATCATGACAACCCTCCAAGAAAGCTCAAAGGTCGTCGTCGCCACCTTCAAAGGCGGGCCAATCTCGGTGATGCCCTACGTGGCACCCGAAACAGAAGAAACCTCCGGGTCCGCAGAGTCCGGGGAAGCCGAATCCGGGAAAACAGCCGCCGTGAAAGAGCGGACTCTGCGCAACGACGACGAAACCAAGCTCTCTTCCAAGCCATGAAACACTCCATTCGCATCGCCCTCGCTGCGCTCGCACTGGTCGAGGCCACCGCCAGTTTCGGCCAAGCTCCCGCCTACACTTTCTTCGTCAGACAGGTTCAGATGCCGACCGAAGCCGGATGGGACATCACCGTAAGTCAGCAGGGCTCCCAGCTTTCCCCTCTGGCGATCAACCCCTTCGGAGCCCGCTTTGAGCTGTGGGCCGTGAAGTCATCTCCGCTCACTTCCTTCCTCCTCGACACCACCTACGTGAATTCCTACGTGCCGGTTGCCTCCGTCCAGATCCAGACCGAAGACCCCTACACCGTGATCCCGCGCACCCGCGCCGACCGCCCCTACTTTGTCTCGGTGACGGTGAACGGCCTCTCTTCCGACCCCACGGCTCCGGAGCCGGCGAGATCGGTGAAACTGCTCCGCCACGCCCAGGCCTATGGGCCAAACGGCGACGGAAGCAATCTCGACCGCAGCCTTGCCACCCTCGTCTCGCAGGGTTCGCTCAGCCAAAGCGGATCCCACGTCCTCAATTACGCGGTGAACGCGGTGCCGGGACCGGACCGCACCAAGGTTCGCGGGGAGGAGCGTTTCTCCGTGTTTTCCCTCGCCGACTACGGAGCCCCCGAATCACAGCTCAACTCGCAATTTTTGCAGATCTGGCCGGTGGCTGAGGCCACGGTCGCAGGCATCGACTCGACCTCGGTGATCAAGGGCATCGCTCCCGACGTGGCGATAAATCTCACGGATCTCTATCCCGACTCGGTCACGCACGCCCAAGTCTATCCAGGTCCCCCGGCTCTCGATACCGCCGGCACCATTGTGCCGGGCGCTTCACTCGTCGTCAGCGGCACGGTTCCCCGAAACGAACAGTTCTTCCTGAAAAACTGGGACGCCGCCATCCCCACGGACGGAGAATGGACGCTGGAAATCCTCACCACGACTCCTTTCGGAGTCGACCGGATCGCCTACACCACCTTTACCGTTGATCGCGCCATCAAGGTCAACGGAGCTGTCACCAGTGCCGACTGATCCTCCCGGGAGACCTTGCCAATCCGCCGATGCGCCTGCTCCACCATCGCTCCAGATCGCGCCAGCGCGGCTCCGCACTGATCGAGATCTCGATGAGCTTCGCCACCCTGGTGATCGTCGCACTACTCACCTTCAAGGCATCGGTGAACGCCCTCTCGGGTCAGGCATGGACCGTGAAGCAGACGATGACGGATGCTTTCATCACCCGCGAGACCGCTCTTGCTTCGCGGATTCCTTTCGACACCCTCGTGGGCTCTTCTTCCCCTTGGCCAAACCATCCGACCGTCTCAACATCGACGGTTTCGCTCGGCAAGCTGCCCGGAGGTCAACCCGTCACCGGCACCTTGCACCGCACACGCCTGCCGGATGAGAACAATATCTCCTCCAGCGGCGGCAGCGGCGACGCCACGACCAACCCGAGCGGCAGCGAGGCGTGGAAACTCCAGTCCATTCTCACCTACACCGTGGGCGATCGCCAGTATGTGAAATCGCGATCCGTGCTGCGGATCCGTTGAAGATGAAACTGAAGCGAAACAAGACGGGGATGGGGTTCACCCTGATCGAGATGACTCTCGCCGTATCGCTGAGCGTCGGGATCGCCGCGACGATCATCGCGACGCTCCAACAGCAGGTCTCTTTCACGCGGGTGATCTCCAGTTTCCAGTTTCTCAGGGACGAGGCTCCCCAGATCAACACCCTGCTGGCCAACCTCGTCAACAAGGCTGACAGCTACCGCATCTATGTGAGCCGGACCGCCGCCATGACGTCTTCCGGGGCGGTGAACACCAGCGGCCGTGCCCTCCGCCTCCGCTTCCGCAATCCCGATGGCTCTTCGTCCAGCGCGGTCATCTGCTTCGAACCGGCGAATGGAAAGAACCGGCTCAATTTCTATTTCCGCGGTCCGAGCGACACAAGCTGGCCCACCACCCCCTCGTGGACGATCACCTCACGGCCCGCTCTCGTCGACTTCTCCAACAACACCGGCATTCTCCTCATCGCCATGACCGGTCCAAACGGCGAGGAAATCACCTTTGCGGGAAACCCCGATTAATGAGGATTCACCCGCCAGTTGCTCGAGGACCGCGCCACCGGGGCTACGCCACTATGGCAGTGGTCTCCTCGGTCTCCATGGTCATCCTCGGCGTGGCGGGATACACCTACCTCGCCAACCTCCGCACGTTTCAGGCTCAGGCCCGGGCTCAGGTAAAACAAGATTACTCCCAAAAGGAGGACGCCATCCTCAACGCCTTGATCCATATCGTGCCGAACAAGGCGATCGGCGCCATGCAACGGTATTCGGCCAACAATCCGACCTTCTACAACTGGGAAACCATCTTCGGAGAAGCCCTCGACTCAGCCAACGCCGAGCGATCGATCAGCGCCGAAATGATCAATTCGTTGAACCTCGGCACGGCCGTCTCGGCCAACACCGGCGATACCACCTTCTCAAGCGTTTCGGATGTCGTGTTGGCACCGGTCCGGTCCCAGCTGGGGGGCACGAGCCTCGTCAACGGGGGGAACTGGTGGGAATACAACATGCTCAGCGACCTGAAGATCGGCCCCCGCGTCCCGGCAGCTCTCCAGCTGAGCTACGAGAACTACCTCCTCGACAGGCAATATCCGATCATCTCCTTCGATAAGACCTATGTCAGCTGGTACTCGAAGGGCCTCGGCCTCTCCGCCGCCGACTACCCGCGATACAACCTCATCCAGTATCCGGACGTGAAATTCGGCTACAAGCGACCCGGCGAATACTTTGTCGCGAAGCGAAACTGGTGGGTGTTTTCGCTCAACTTCGGATCTCACAACGAAGCACTCACCGGGATTCCCCCGGTTCGGAAGGATTACGTCCTTTCCATTTATGAAATCCCCTCGCAGATCCCGCTGAGCGCCTCGACCCTCCTGAAGGTAGGCAAGTTTGCCGACGGCACTGCTTGGGAAAACGTGTCCCTTGGTGGTTCGGTCGTAGCGGAGAACCTTCAGACCGAAGGCGCCGTCGTCGTCTCAGGTGGATCCGTCTCGGCCCGGAAATCGCTGACAATCACCGGGCAGACCGTCGTGGACGGCACCAACCTCGACAATGATTTCGACGAACTAGGCGAGCGCGAATCGCGGGCTGCCGCCGGGGGCGCTAATGGATCGACCACCGCCGACAGTGACTTTTATCAAGCCTCCGTCGGCGGAAATGTCGGCAAGGTCGCCTTCATCGCCCTGAACCGTGGCACCAACACCCTGTTGAACACTTCGGACGGGACCCGCGCCGAAAGAATCTCGCCGACGGGATGGAACCAATACACCATGGCGGGCCCCAAGGCCCAGATGACCCTCGAAATGCGCACGATGTCCTCCGCCACCGAGCAGGTGCCCACCCAAATCCGCCTGCGCTATCGAAATACGAGCAACGGCCTCGTCTCCGCGACCTTCACCCGGGGGACGAATTGGCCAACCGAGCAGGAGGACGGCGGACCCGAATTCCCCTTCCAAACCGCCGAACTCGAGAACACCCGGAAAGCCCTCATCGTCCATATGGACCGATTGCCGGCCTTCATCGATGGACTGAGTAACTCGGGGGGCATGGCCCTCAACAATTCCCTCTACATCTTTCCACGGACCGGAGAGAGCACCGTGATCACACCTTCCATCCCCTCGCTTCCCACCGACATGGCCGTCTCCCTTCGCGGAGGCGAAGACCTCACCGCTTACACCACGGGATTTTCGATCGTGTCCCGCTACCGGGTCTACATCGCCGACAGCTTGAACAGCGTTCCGGCCACCACCCCAGCCAACGCCGGGCTCCCCGGAGATCATGTCTTCTACCCGCCGCTTTCGATTTTCGCACCCGAGAAACGTTTCGGCGAATCCCTCACAATCGAGCACCCCGTCGAACTGACGGGACAACTCAACAGCCTGAAGACGGATACGGGCGACTCGGTCACCCCGCTGGAATTCATGAGCGGCGACGACGAGCGCCTCGCCTCCAACAAGATCGACGCCAACCTGACTTCCCTCAAAAGTCCGGCCGAGCTGCCTCCGATCCACATGATGAACTGGCTCGTCACGATCGAAGAAATCCACTGACGCAAGTCACCCCTCCGGTCTGCCTGGCAGACCGTCAGCCCCGCCGCGCTCTCACTCGGACGGTTTTTTCATTCTCATGGAGGAAATTTAAAAATTCTATTGAAATCTTAGTTCGTCGAACTAATTTTTCATAATTTACATTATTTTCAAATTTTACTGCATGAGCAACAGTGATCCATCGATTCTCCTTCCGGAAGGCCTCCGCATCGGCTACAAAACCCGCTACCTTCGCACGGCTCCCGAGATCGTCCTCGCCACGACCGAGTCTCCCATCCAGCTCGGAAACGGTCGCCACCTCCTCCTGGCCCGAAACGGACGTGGCAAGACGACACTTCTCAAAACCATCGCCGGCATCATTCCCTCATTGTCCGGGAAAATCCGCTGCGAGGGGCTCGTGCAGTTTGTCGACGAAGACCTGCGCTTCGATGGCGAGTTGAAACCTCGTCAGATTTTTTCGGCCCTCTTCAAGAACGGTCAGCGCTCCTTCGCGATGGAGATGGCGGAGCGGATCGAGCTCGATGTTGAGAAGCCCTACGGCAAGCTCTCGAAGGGCAACCGCCAGAAAGTCGGCCTGATCGTGGCCGAGGCCCGGACCCGTCACAACGGTCCGCAGGTCCTCTTGCTCGACGAGCCCTTCTCCGGCCTCGATTTCGCGGCACGTGACAGAGTGGACCAGATCTGGAGTGAACATGCCGAGGGGATCGTACGCCTTGTCTGCGTGCACCCTGACGAACCCACCCTGAAGGCGGACAGCGCCATCACCATTCGCGAAGGCAGACTGGAGCAGATCGAGGTCCTCAACGGCACGCTCGACTGGCTTGAAACGCGCCTGTCGCTAAACTGATCCACCTCCATTGCCTCACCCTTTCACCGCCTTCGTTTCTCCCATTATTCGGCCACAGGCCTCCTGCCATGGAACTCTACAAACTCACCCTCGCCTCGATCCTCTCGCGCAAAACGTTCGCGATCTTCGCCTTTCTCATCCTCGCGCTGCCGTTCGCGCTGCCTCTGATGACACCGTGGGAAAGCAAACCATCCCTCCTCGAACCGGCCCGTGCCCAGATGGCGTGGATGCTCCTCTGGACCTCTGCGATCGGCTGGCTTCTTTTCCAAGGGGCCACAATCGGAGACCGCTGGGCCTCCCACGGGATACTCGAATACTTCAAAACGCTCGGCGTCCCGCGCTGGCGTCAGATAGGCCAACTCTGGCTAAGTTGCTTCACCGTCTTTGCGGGAATGATGGTGCTCACCTTCCTCATAAGCACCTTTACCGCCATGCCCGGCGACCCACTCGAGGCCCACCATTGGGTGGTGACCAATCTTCAATACACGCTGCTCTTCCTCCTCGTCGTCGCTCCTCTCCTGGCGCTTGCGATCGCGCTCGGCACCCGCTTCAACGGAGCCGCCGCCTATGCCGTGACGATCGGACTCGCCCTCTACGGACTCTTCGGCATCAGCTACCTCGAAGTCTTCCTCGCCGACAACGACAACGTCGTGCTGAACGCTCTTTACCTTGTTTCGCCCCATTACCACCTTTCGGACCTCACTTCCCGCCTTGTCTTCAAACTCGGGGCGATGGAAGCGGCCGAGCTCGGCCGCATTACTGCCTACCTCGGCGGCCTTGCCCTGCTGACCGTCGGCCTTTCCTATCAATTCTTCCGCGAGGGAAAATAACCATGAGACTCCCCCAGATCGCCTCACCTCTCCTCATCGCTGGCGGGATCGTCCTCGCGGCAGGGGGCATGATCTCTCTGAACGACCAGGTCACCCCGCTCCACCACAGCCGCAACGCCTTCGCCATCCAAGGATCCGCCTACGGAAAACTCCTCGCACGCCTCTCCGAGACGACGATCGACCGCATCTGGCACCTCGGTGTCGAGCAAGTGGTGCCTCACCACCTGACTGGGTTCCATCACGACAAGGAGGGATCCTCCCCGGAGGAGTCGGGAACTCGCGAAACCGAGCCCCCTTCCAAAGCCTCCCTCGAGAAACCAAGGACGCCTCTCCAACAGGGAAAACGCTGGTTTCAAGATCGCGTGATCGCCCTGCATCACCGGACCAACCCCAACGGACTCAACGAACGGCACCTCGCCACGGTCTACCGTGACATCGAGGAAATGCTGCTGCGCAGTTTCAAACTGGATCCCACCCACTACGGGGCCTACGATTCCTACCACCTTTTCCTCACCACTCATGATTTCGGGGGAAATCCCACGGCGAATGCCCAGGCAGTCAAAGTCGCCCAGCATGCCATGGCCGCAGCCTACCAGGAAACCGAAGACCCTGAACCGTGGCTGACTGCGGTGGCTGCAGGGATGAACCTATACCTGATGGAGGCGGCGCCCTACATGACAAAAGGCGAAACGATTCCTATCGAGGTCGTCAAAGAATACCGCGAAAAGATCGGCTTTTGTCTCGCCCAATTCGACGAGATCCAGCAAAAGGCGGAGACCAACGGGAACTGGGCTCGCCTTTCCACTGAGCGTCAGATGGAAATCTCCGAACGCAGCCTGTTTTCCAAACGGACTTTCAAGCAATTCGACGCCATGATCGCCCGGGCGGCCTCTTCTCCCGCGCCTGCAGATCCCAAGGGTGCCGTCGTGAAACGAGAGACTTCCGAGGGAAAACCCTGATCCCTCCCTCGAACGGCGCAAGATTCGCCCACCCCGCGAGAGCCCACCGGTGTCGGTGGGCTTTTTTGCGCCCCGCCGCTCCCGCCGACAGGCCTCACGAATCGAGGCAGCCGCCTCCCGCGTTCGCACCCGCGACCTCGCGAGGTTACTCGAACGCGCCCCCCCGCTCTGACGACTCTGCGAAAGATCATGGAATATTAAAATTTTCTGGCGTTTCACTCAAATTTTGTTGAAATATGGTTTTTATGGTATTAATATTGAATATAACCCGAATTGTTTTTGCTGAATGAATCCCCAAGCTCAAGCTCAAGCGCACTACGTCATGAGCGAGATCTTTGCCACGGCCGGGGCGAACAAGATTTCCGACATCCAATTCCGGAGCGGGAACTGGGTCTACTGCCACACGAAGCGCGGGCTCGAAATCATCCACCGCCTCGGGGAGATCCCGTCCGAGGTGGTGATGAACGTCATCGAGTATTTGTATAGCAGGCAAGAGTCCGACAGCGTCGGAGAATCCGCCGCGAAGCTTCAGAACCTGAAGGATGTGAAGGCGAGGCTCTTCGATGACAAGGTCGCCGACTTCAGCGCCGAGGGTTTCCCGCTTCCCGATGGAACCATTTCGGGTCGGATGCGCGTCCAGGCGCATCTCAGCACCTCAGGTCCGGGCATTACCTGCCGGATCCTCAGCGATGAAATCGCCGATCTCAACACACTCGGTCTTTCCACCGACACGACCCGCGCGGTCTGTGAGTTCATGAAGCGACGGCAGGGCTTCGGTCTCGTCACCGGTCAGACCGGTTCGGGCAAGTCCACCACCCTCGCCGCCATTCTCGACTGGCTGCGCATGAACCATCCCCGTCACATCGTGACGGTGGAGGATCCCATCGAATACCGCTACTCCCGCTACCTTTCCACCGTCGACGAAAGTGGCCAGCCGACCCCTTCGCCGGGCTTCTGCACGCAGCAGGAAGTCGGCAAACATGTCGGATCTTACAAGCAGGGCCTCAAGGATGCCCTCCGCAAGGCGCCCCACGTCATCCTCATCGGTGAAATCCGCGATCGCGAGACGATGGAAATCGCGATCGAGGCCGCGCAGACCGGCCACGTTGTCATCTCAACCCTCCACACCAACGGCGCGGTGAAGACCCTCAGCCGGATCCTCGAATTCTTTCCCCAGGAGCAGCACCGCTCCCTGCTCGGACGCCTTTCCGAGATCCTCATGTTCATTCTTTCCCAAGGACTCATCCCCACCGAAAACGGACGGGTCCTCAACTACGAGTTTCTCCAAAACAACAGCTCGGCGGTGCGCTCGGGAATCTCCTCCTACGACGGTGCCGCCAAATCACTCGAGGATGCGATCCGCCACAGCGGCAACATCGAGTGGGATTCGAATCTCCGGAATCTCCTCAACATGGGCAAGATCACCCATACCGCCTACACCATGAACCGGATGAACGAGGAGGAGGGCGAGGAAATGCTCTTCATCCGCGGCAAAGCGAGCTGAGGCCGTCTTCGAGGGTTCGACAGAACCGTTAAACAAACCAAACCAAACAACCATACCGACCTTTTCCCCACCGCCACCAGATCGAGCCGGAATGCTGATGCAGCCTGCCGCGCGACGTTTGAAGGCCGCCCCTCCCTCTCGACCGGATCCTGACCGAGCCCGGCCAAGACAACAACAAAACAACCATACCATCAATACGATAATGAAACTGAACCAGCTCAAGAAACAAGCAGGACTCACCCTCATCGAAGTCACCCTCGTGATCGCCGTTCTCCTCGGCCTCATCAGCGTGCTCTTCATCGGCGTCTCGGCCTACAAGGAAGGCTCGAATCGTTCGAAGTGTATCCTCAACATCTCCAACGTCCAGAAGGCCGTCCGTTCCTACCAGAACCTTTACGAGGTCGAGACCGGTTCCGCTCTTGCCATGACAACGATCGCCGGCAGCGGCAAGCTGCTCGAGACCGTGCCGACTTGCCCCACTTCAACCGGTGCCTACACCCTCGCGACGACGATCCCCGCCATCGGCACGGCGGCCCTCACCTGCTCGCTGGCCACTTCGCACCAGCACGCCCCCACTTCGGTCGCCGGCTGGTGACCTCGGAACGTCTCCCCGACCGAAACATCCAACAGACCCTTTCCCGGTCCTGGAAGTCCGCTTCCAGGGCCGGACCTCCCCCTCGCCGAGACGACCCTCCACGCCTTTCTTCGAGGCAAGACCGGCTCAAATCCAATCCGCTCTTCCCTCGGCAAACGACGTTCATCCGCTTCCAATCCCAGATGGGGCCGCAATCCGCCCCCTGACTCTAACACTGCCACAAAGAATCCAATTTCGCCCGGTCTCGTTCGCGAACCGGCAACGACTACAACCCAGCAAACCAGCAACGATAGAAACCAAACGATAATGAAACTGAACCAGCTCAAGAAACAAGCAGGACTCACCCTCATCGAAGTCACCCTCGTGATCGCCGTTCTCCTCGGCCTCATCAGCGTGCTCTTCATCGGCGTCTCGGCCTACAAGGAAGGCTCGAATCGTTCGAAGTGTATCCTCAACATCTCCAACGTCCAGAAGGCCGTCCGTTCCTACCAGAACCTTTACGAGGTCGAGACCGGTGCCGCTCTTGCCATGACAACGATCGCCGGCAGCGGCAAGCTGCTCGAGACCGTGCCGACTTGCCCCACTTCAACCGGTGCCTACACCCTCGCGACGACGATCCCCGCCATCGGCACGGCGGCCCTCAC
>JBILDO010000027.1:0-65492 GCA_044352585.1 Verrucomicrobiales bacterium | reverse complement strand
GAGGTCGTCGATACCGTGGTCGGGCAAGGCGGGGCGATGTCGCTGCGGGAGGTGTTGCGGCACCGGGTGCGCTACTTCTGCGACGGCGCGGTGCTGGGCACGGCGGAGTTCGTCGACGCGGTCTTCGAACGCGAGCAGACCCTGCAAAAGCGCTTTGGCGAGAAGCGGACCAGCGGAGCCCGCCGCATGCGCGGCGCGGAATGGGGCGGGCTGAGGGTGCTGCGCGATTTGCAGAAGGACGTGATCGGGAGGTAGCACCGGTTTGGTCCTCCCGAATCGGGAATCCGTTCACGCGACGCGGTTCCCCAATTCGGCGACTCCCGCCGGGATCCTCACACTTGCGCAAAAACCCGTTCGAGAAGGTCGTTGGTCTTCCGGATTCCCTCGACCTCGCCGAGTTGTTCGCCCTCGTACTCGATCCCCACGAAGCCGCGGTAACCGGCGGCCTTCACGATGCCCATCATCTTGAAGAAGTCGGTGTGGATCTCGTTGCCCGAAGCGTCGAACTCGTGGGCCTTGGCCGAGACCCCCTGGGCATAGGGCATCAGTTCCCGGGTGCCGAGGTAGCGGTCGTAGGCGAGGCCCTTCGCGTCCTCGGTGTAGGCCGGATCGCCCGCATAGAGCGCCTTGTCCTTTTCATACTGCCCTGCGTTGCCGCGGTTCTTCACCACGTAGAAATTGCCGAAGTCCGGCAGGGTGCCGCAGTTGTCGAGTCCCACGTTCCTGATGACCTGGGCGAGCCAGGCGCCGTTTGAGGAGAGTCCGCCATGGTTCTCCACGATGACGCCGAGCTCCATCGTCGCGGCCTTTTCGGAAAGGTGGCGTAGGCCCTCGGTGCAGAGATCGGCCTGCTTCTCCGGGTTCAGGCTCGGATCCGAGGCGGCGTTGACGCGGATGCAATGGCAACCGAGGAACTTGGCGGCCTCGAGCCAGGCAAAGTGCCCCTCCACTGCGGCGTTGCGCTTGGCGGTTTCGGGATGGCCAAGGTTTCCGACCCGGTCGCACATGATGAGGACGCTCGTCATCCCGAGATCGTCCACGCGCTTCTTCATTTCCGCGAGATAGGCCTGTTCCTTGGGCTGGTAGCCGAGAGTGGCGTGTTCGAAGAAGAAAAACTGGTTCACCCACTCGATCGCGTCGATCCCGAAGGTCTCCTTCGTGAACTTCGGATAGTCGAGGTTGTCGAGCTTGCCCTCCTTCAGCGCACGGTGCAAAGACCACTGGGCCAGGGAGATCCGGAAGAGAGGCCCCTCATCGGATCCGCCCGGTTGAACGGCCTCGGCTTCGTTTTTCGAGCAGGCGCTGAAGAGGCCCCCCGCGGCCGACGCGGCGAGAGTGGCGGCGGCGGTGGTCAAAAAGGAACGTCGGTCGGAATTCATAACATCATTCTAAACCGGTCGATTCCGGCCCTCAACCCCCTTCCGCATCCGAAATCCGACTCTTCCGGGAGAAAACGAGCGTTTTCCGCCGCGATCACGCCACCCTCCGGATCTCATGGAATGGATCCCAACGGGAATTTTACTTGCCGCCCCAGTCGAATTTCATTACAACGGCATCGTGAGAGCGGGGTCACGCTCAGTTTCGAGGCCCCGCTTGATCTTGTAAGGAGGAGGGCCCCGGTGCCGCGTGAGCGGCACCGGGGTTATTTTTTGGATCCGGAGGAGGCCGGATCCACCAAGGTTTGTCTCCACCTCCGGCGGCGTGACATACAGCTCCACGTTTTCCCTGCTTTCGCACCGGCCCGGGCGGGATTATTCTCTCCTCCCCCTCTTTCCAAGCCCATGAATGACATCGCCACGAACCGAAAGGCCAAGCGGGACTACCACATCTCCGACACCTACGAGGCCGGGATCGAACTGAAGGGCACCGAGGTGAAGTCGATCCGTGCCGGGAAGGTGAACCTTAGCGACGCCTACGCCCGCGTCGACAAAGGCCAACTCTGGCTCTACAACTGCGACATCCGACCCTACGAGCAGGCCAGCCACGAATTCCACGTGCCCCTGCGCCACCGTCGTCTTCTCCTCCATAAACGCGAGATCCGCAAGCTCGCGATCCTGACCGAGCAGCAGGGCTGCACCATCGTGCCGCTGCGCCTCTACTGGAAAAACCGCCGGGTGAAAATCGAAGTCGGCGTCGGCAAGGGCAAGGACCAGCGCGACAAGCGCCAGGATCTGAAGGAACAAGCCCACAAGCGCGAGATCGACCGGGAAATCGCCCGTTTCAACCGCTGACATCGCGTCGGGACCGGCGACGAAGTCGGTTGACTGTCACCCCGAATCCCGTTCATTCCACGGTCTCCATGGGTTCCGTCTTCGGCCATCTTTTCCGCCTGTCCACGTGGGGTGAATCCCACGGTGGCGGGGTCGGCGTCGTCGTCGACGGCTGCCCGCCCCTCGTTCCCCTGACCGAAGCCGACATCCAGGCCGACCTCGACCGGCGCCGTCCCGGACAGAGCGAGGTCACCACGCCCCGGAACGAGGCCGATGCGGCCGAGATTCTTTCGGGCACCTTCGAGGGGCTCACCCTCGGTTCCCCCATCGCCGTGCTCGTGCGAAACAAGGACCACCGGCCCGAGGCCTATTCGGAGATGGCGGAGAAATTCCGCCCGTCCCATGCCGACTACACCTATCAGGCGAAATACGGCATCCGGAACTGGCAGGGGGGAGGACGCTCCAGCGCCCGCGAGACGATCGGTCGGGTCGCCGCCGCCGCCATTGCCAAAAAGGTGATCGCGGCCCAATTCGCGCCCGGCCTCGAGATCCTGCCCTACGTCGAATCCATCGGCAACCTCAGGGCGAAGGTCGATCCCGCGGCGGTGACGCGGGAAATGATCGAGTCGAACATTGTCCGCACCGGCGATCCGGATTCGGTCGAGCCCATGGTCGATCTCATCAAGAAGGTCCGCGGCGAGGGCAATTCCGTCGGCGGGGTGGTGGCCTGCGTCATCCGCAACGTCCCCGTCGGGCTCGGCATGCCCGTGTTCGACCGCCTCGAGGCCGACCTCGCCAAAGGCATGCTCAGCCTTCCCGCGACCAAGGGCTTCGAGATCGGATCGGGGTTTGCCGGGACGGAAATGACCGGACGCGAGCACAACGACGCTTTCCGGATGCAGGGCGGCCGCGTCCGCACCGTGACGAACCGCTCCGGCGGAGTCCAGGGCGGGATCAGCAACGGGGAAGACCTCTTTTTCCGGGTCGCCTTCAAGCCCACCGCGACGATCATGACCGCCCAGGACACCGTTTCCACGGCCTGGGAGGATACCGAGCTGAAGGGACGCGGACGACACGATGCCTGCGTCCTCCCGCGCGCCGTCCCCATGGTGGAAGCGATGGCCGCGCTGGTCCTCGTCGATCACATGCTGCGCCAGCGCGCCCTCTGCGGCGCGGATTCCACCGCAACGAGATGAACGATTATTTCCCGGTTCTCGCCGCCCTCCTCTTCGTCCTCGTCTCGTTCATCGTGGCGATGCGAAAGGGCGTGGTGAATCTCCTCGCCTCCGGTCTCGCCCTCGCCGCCGCTCTCGCCACCCTTTTCGGAATCGTCGGATCGCTTCCTTCGCTCTTCGCGACCTATCTCGACGTCAATCCCGGCTGGAAGATCACCGGCGGACTCGCTGCCGGTTGTGCCCTCGCCGTCTTCATCACCGCCCGGATCTTCGGGGGGATCTTCATCAAGAAGCTCTTCAATCCCGACAGTCCGCTGCATCGCCTCGTCGATGGGGTGCCCGGAGGGATCCTCTCGATCGGCCCGAGCCTGGTCACACTCGTCCTCTTCTTCACCTGCGTCCGCGCCGCGGGAACGGTGCAGGAGCTGAACTATCTCGATTCGCTCGCCCAACCCGGCCTCGATCGCGCGGGCGGCCATTTCCCTCCCCCGCCCCCTTCGATCGCGTGGCGAAACGCGCTCGAGCGGCTCCCCTTCGTCGCGGACCTCCTCGACCGGATCGATCCGTTCAGCCGACGGGCCCCACGTCATGCCGCCGCCATGCTCATCGTGTCCGGCTCCGCGGAGCTGCGCGCCTACCTGCTGGGTCGGCCCGCCACCGGCACCCTTCTCGGGTCGGCCCGGTGGCCCGACCTTGCCGCCGATCCGGCGGTCGCCGCGGCCCGCGAGCAACGTGACCGCGTCGCCCTCGTCACCGCTCCCGCGATGCAGGCCGCGGCGTTGGAGGCGGATCTCCGCCCAGCGCTGGAGGCCCTTGTCCTTCTTCCGGAACTGAAGTCGTTCGCCGACTCGCTCGTTCCCGTGGCGGAACCGGCGCCGCAACCCTGACACATTCCCACCTCTCCATGGCCCATACCGGCTACCTTGTCAGCATCGGACTCGAAGTCCACGTCCAGCTCAAGACCGAGAGCAAGATGTTCTGCGGCTGCGCCGTCCGCTTCGGCGAACCCCCGAACACTCTCACCTGCCCCACCTGTCTCGGCCTGCCCGGCGCCCTGCCCAAGCTCAATGCCGGGGCGATCGAGCGCACCATCCTCACGGGGCAGCTCCTCGGATGCGAGACCCCCGCAATCGTGAAGTGGGACCGCAAGAACTACTTCTACCCTGACATGCCCAAAAACTACCAGATCTCGCAGTATGACCTGCCCCTCTGCCTCGGCGGGGCGGTGCCGCTCTACGAACTGGCCTATCCGAAGGACGCGCAGAAGGATATCGTCAATCCGGGCAAGGCCGTGCGCCTAACCCGCATCCACCTCGAGGAGGACGTCGCCAAGTCCACCCACCACGCCGCCTTCACCACGATCGACTTCAACCGTGCCGGCACGCCCCTCATGGAGATCGTCTCCGAGCCCGAGCTCGAGTCGCCCGAGGAAACCGTCGCCTACCTCAACTCCCTGCGCCAGATCCTCGTCTACAGCGGCGTCTCCGACGCCGACATGGAGAAGGGCCAGATGCGCTGCGACGTGAACATCTCGGTGCGTCCGAAAGGGCAAACCGAGCTCGGCACCAAGATCGAGTTGAAGAACCTCAACTCCGTCTCGGCGGTGCGTCGCGCCATCCACTACGAGATCGGGCGACAGATCGACGAGGTCGGGGCCGGGCGCCCCATCCGCCAGGCGACGTGGCGGTGGAATGACGAGGTCGGCCAGACCGAGCTGATGCGCCTGAAAGAGGACGCGCACGACTACCGTTATTTCCCCGATCCCGACCTTCTCCCCGTGCGCACCGCCGCGTTCCTCGCCCGCGTCCGCGAACATCTCCCCGAGCTGCCGCACGAAAAGGTGGCGCGCTTCGAGTCCGCCTATCAGATCACCCACTACGACGCCTCCGTCCTAGCCTCCGACCGCGCCCTCGCCGACTGGTATGAGGCGGCGGCTTCGGGATCCGGGGCCCCGAAGAAGGTGGCGAACTGGGTCATCAACAACCTCCTCTCCGAGTTGAACGGCCGCGGCCTCGCGATCGGGGAGTGCCCTGTCACGCCCGCCGCCCTCGCGGAACTCGTCGACCTCGTCGAGAGCGGGAAGGTCTCGAACAACCAGGGCAAGGAGGTTTTCGCCCACCTCTTCGACCATCCCTCCGAGTCGCCCGCTGCCATCGCGAGGGCGAAGGGCTTCGAACCCGCGGACTCCGGCGAGATCGAGGGCATCGTCGACGAAGTCATCGCCGCGAATCCCGGGCCCGTCGGCGAGATCAAGACCGGGAACGACAAGGCCGCCAACTTCCTCGTGGGTCAGGTCATGAAGCTCAGCAAGGGCAAGGCGAATCCGAAGCAGGTCACAGAGATGGTGCTCGCGCGGATCCGGGGCTGATTCCGATTCGCTCCGAAGTCGGCGCAATCCGCAATCCCCGATCCTCAGAGTCCCAGCCAGGCGAGACCCCACGCGATCACAAAGGGAGCCGTCCCGAGACTCACCAGCGAGGTGGCCGTCACCACCTTGATCGCAACGTCGGGCTGACCGTTGAAGAGGCGCGCGAGGACGATGGGGAAAATCGCCGCGGGCATTGCCGCCTGCACCACGAGAAGGCGGCGGAGGTCGTCGGAGATCGGCAGTAGCGCGGCCGCGGCGAGGAAGAGCGAGGCGTGGAGGATAAGGCGAACAATGACACCGGCGACACCGATGCGGAGGGCATCGGCGAAGATCCCCTCGCGGCAGAAGCGTCCCATCGTCGCTCCGATCATGAAGATGGACATGGGCACGGCGCAGCGACCCAGCATTTCCATCGAGGTATGGACGAACTCCGGGATGAACCGGAAGAGACCCGTGTAGTTGAGGGCGACCGAGGCGATGACGGCGAGAAAGGGGCCGTTGACAAGGGCGCGGAGGCCCGCCTTGCCCGTGAGGATCGCGATTCCCGCGGTCCACATCGCGATCTCGACCCCGATGCCGAAGATGAAGGCGAGGCCCGAGGGGCCTTCGTTCCCGGGAAAGAGATCGACGAGGAGCGGCAGGGCGATGAATCCGTAGTTCTGGATTCCGCTGCTGATGGCGAAGGTGCGGAGCCCCGTCCCGACGCGGAGACCGCTCGCAAGGCCGCCGAGCCAGGCAAGGAGCAGGCCGCCGAGGATCAAGACGATCCCCAGCCCGATGGCCCAGGCCGCCGTGGAGAGTTTCGCGAGCGCGGGATTGCCGGGAACGAGCGAGAGGATCAGGCACGGCGCGAGGAGGTTCATCCCCAGCTTCATCATTCCGGTCTCGGTCTCCTCGCTCAGCCAACCGCGCCGGTGGAAGAGAAAACCGGTCGCGATGACGAGGAAGACCGGAACAATGGCGGAGAAAATGGTGAAGTAGGAAACCATGGGCCGCGCCCGCTGTCGGAGCGGGACCGGAGGGGCTTGGTGTCACGGGAGCAGCACCCACGGAACCTGCGGGAACTTCGCAAGCGCCTCCTCTCGCGCGCCAATGTCACCCGAGAATCCCCAGTAAAGCATCTGCCAGCGTCCTTCGGGATCCTTCTTCAGGAGGGCGAGAAAGTCGAGGTCCAGGGCGAACGCGGCCTCCGCATCGTCGGGGGCCTTGCCATCCCCGGGAGCCACGTTGCCGCTGAAGAGCGCCCAGCCCTCGTAGGCCGAAACCCCGCCGGTGAACTCGACCACCTTGCCAACATAGGCCGAGATGGGGCCGCCCATCGCGTCCATGATCTCACCGCGCGCCGGACTACCGGGCTTTGGCTCCTCGACTTCGACTCGCGCGAGGGTTTTCGTGAACTCAACCGCCGAGGGATCCTTCAATTTCAGGAGACCGCCCTTTGTTTCGACGAGTTCGCCTTCTCCGAGAAGAAGGGTATCGCCCTCGAGCCTGTAGATGACCTCCTCGGACTGGTCGGAACCCTCGATCGTGTAATCGTGCCGCAGGCGCAGGATGCCGCCCTCCCCCAGCATACCCTCGAGCGAACCGATCGTCCCGTGCGCATCCGGAACCTCCCAAGTCTGGATTCCGTTGACCGCATCTCCCTCGATGGAGAGGGAAACCCGTGTCGTCTCTTCCGGAGTGGCGAGCTCGAAGAAAAGCGTCTCTCCGGCAAAGGACAGTGCGGGGGCGAGGAGGAACAGGAGCGTTCGTTTCATGGCTTGAGACTACGTCTCGCGGCGGCCATTTCAATCGGGACGATGGAAAAACGGTCTCGCGGGCGCTCATCGGGACCCGGGGGCCGACTTGGGGTCACAATCCCGCCATCACGTTCCAGACCCGGACGATCTTCGCCTTCACGGTGGAAAGATCGGTCGCGTAGTTCGTCACGAAGAGGGCGAAGGCATAGCGTTTTCCGGAACGCGCCTCGAGGTAACCGGCGTAGTTGTGGATGCGGTCCATCGTGCCGCTCTTCGCGCGGATCCGCCCTTCCGCCGCGGTGCCGCCCCCGATGCTCTTGAGCGTGCCCGACTGCCCCGCCACGGGCAGGGACCTGCGGAAGGTCTCGAAGTGCGCGCCCTTCGCGGCGTGATACAGCATCAGGGCCATCTGGCGCGGCGTCACCGTGTTCGCCCGGGAGAGACCACAGCCGTCCCCCATGAAAAAGCCGGTCATGTCGATCCCCTTCTCTTCCCAATAGCCGCGGATCGCGGCCGAGGCGGCGGGGGTGCCGCCGTCGCCCTTCACCTTCACGCCGATGGCGCGGTGGAGAGATTCGGCCTTGAGGTTGTCGGACTGATGGTTCGTGGTCACGAGGAGGGAGGAAAGGGAATCCGAACCCTGCTCGTGGATCTTTTTCCGCGCCCCGATCTCCCCGTCCGCGATGCCGAGAAGACGGTCGGTCGTCGGCTCGCCGGCGACGGGAATGCCGTTTTCGTTCAGATACTCCGAAAAGGTGCGCGCACAAAAGAAGGCCGGATCCGGAAGGGCGCCCTTGATCGTGAAGGATCCGCTCCCGGCCGGGACCGTGCCGCGGAAGGTGAGGAGCTTCCCGTAGGCGTCGCCGTAGACATAGCCGTTGTCGCCCGATCCGGAGGAACCGACCCGCATCTCGTTCACGAACTCATAGCCGGGCAGCTTCGGACTCGCCCCGGTGAAGGGCGCCTTCGCTCCGACCGAGGGCGTGCGGAAGGTCGCGTGAAAGAGATTCTTATGCACGGTGAGGCCGCAGGCTCCGGTGCCATAGTAATTTCCGAGGTCGTTCCACTGCCAGGTGTCGGGCGTGAGGACGGTGCCGAAGACCGAGGCGTCGCCGATGACGCGTCCCTTCACCGACTTGACCCCCGCCCCGGCGAGGGCCGCCTTCCATGCTGAAAAAGTCGGGGAAAGTTCCTCCGCCGCGAGGGTCGGGTCACCGCCGCCGCGGATGACGATATCGCCGTCGAGGGTGCCGTCCTCGGCGATCGTGCCCGTGGTCTGGAGCTCGGTGACAAAGCGGTAATCCGGTCCGAGGAGCTCGGCCGCGACCGCGGTGGTGACGACCTTCATCGTCGAGGCGGGAACGAGGCCCGCGTCCATCTGCCAACCCGCCGCGGTCCCGGGCTCCGCGTCGAGGTCGACGAGGCAGAAGCCGACGAGGGCGGTGCGCAGCTCCGTTTCGCCCGCGATCTCGCGGACTTCGGCGAGGACGTCCTCGACCGTGGCGGCGTGGACCGGGCCGGCGAGGAAGACGACGAAGGATGCCAGAAGCGGATTGATCGCGAAGGCAACGGCGGGAACGGACCTGACCTCCTTCATCCCGGGACCGGAGGGGGTTCAGTTCGACGCCGCCGGGGCCGCCGCGGCAGGCTTCGCGGCCTTGATCAAGAAATCGTCGTAGTGCACGTCGTCGATGTTCGTGGTCAGGCTGACGACCGACTTGGTCTCGTGGGCGAGGCCCTCGGACTTGAGTTTTCCGACCTCGAAGCCGTTCACGGAGACGACGACCTCGTCGCCCTTCGTGCGGATGAGGAGGGTGTGCCATTCCTCGCGTTTCAGGTCGAGGACGAAGTTCGTCGTCTTGGACTTCAACATCTCCTGGGTGGCCTCGTCGAGGGTGCCGCCGCCCTTGCGCTTCTCGTAGATGGCATTTTCGAAGTTGCCGGTCTTCGCGTCGCTGATGTTGCCGCTCGTGGGGCTGATGAAGACGCTGCAAATGTGGCCGGCGTGCGATCCCTTGTAGTCCTTGTCATCCATCCAGACGTTGAACTTCTCCGCGGTCTCGCCGGCGAAGTTGAAACGCACCGAGATCTCAAGGTCACGCCGCCCCTCGGTGAATCGGAAGGCGTCGACCCCGGCGTGGTCGTTGATGTCGATGGTCTTGCCGACGAGGACGCCGTCCTTGACCTCGCTCTCGCTCTTGTAGTGGCTCCACGCCTCGCCGAAGCCATTGCCCTCGAAGTGGTCCTCGAAGACCAGTTCGCTGTAGTAGAGCTCGTCGTCCTTGCCTTGGCGCTTGAGGTCCCAGGCCTTGATGAATTCCTGGTCCTCGGCGGAAAGGGAGTCGACCGGCACGTCGAAGGGCTTGCGGTTCACCATGAGGCGGGCCTTGCCTTCCTTCACGTCGATCAGTTCGGCTTCGATCTTCTTGCCGGCGCTGTTGGTGAAGGTGCGGACCTCGCGCGTCTCAAGGGCGGAGAGGGTGGCGGCAAAAACGCCGAGGCACGAGGCGAGGGCAATGAGTCGTCGGGTGTTCATGGAGCCATTCTGGACGATGGGCCGGGTCCGGGTCAACGGGAAAGAAAGGGGCGGGTGCTCGCGCCGGCGGCTGAACGATCAATCAACCGCCACGATTTCCGAGCCATTCCATGGTCACGTTGACAAAATCGACGAATTGCAGGTCTTGGTGGGAGATATCCAAATCCTCGAGAATGGCGGGAAGTTCCCGCTGGAAGTCGAGGTAGGAACGCACCACCGCTTTCGCGCCCGGCAGTTCACGCTTGCTGACATTTCTAAGCCAATCCCGGGTGATTCCGAGGGCTTTCATGGGATCCGCGGCATGTGCCCGGATATCCTGACCGGAGATGTCGGAGAGGAACTTCTGATAACGGTAGGGTTCCGTGTAGAGAATCAGGCAGCGTTTCGCACGTTGCTTCGGATCCTGAGCGTACGCTTTGGCTCCAAGAAACAACCCCAGCTCGAGCGGCATGTTGAACCTCGGAAGGGAATGAGCCCGGTCGAGTTCGACACGGGAGATGTCATGGATTCCGAACTGTGAACCACGGATGATCTCGCAGATCTTTGCGATGCGCGGCTCCCCGGAATCCTCCCTCTCGCGGGCGCATCGGATGACAAAACCGCAGTGAAGAACCGCGAAAATGATTGCCTCGAAAAGCGGCCGATATTCTTCGTCGAACGGACAATTCAAAAAGACCTGGCGGGAATAGGCCCTGGTGAGTTTCATGAACCGGACCGCGAATTCCCGGCGGCGGCGGCGGTCCGGCGCTTTTCACCCGATTTCTTTGCCGACGGGGAGGAATTGGCCTTCGCGGCGAGAACCGCTTTGCGGATTCGTGAAAGGGAAATGGTCCCTTTGCCATAATCGTGCTTCAAAACCTGATTCATCACTGAAGGCAGTTTACAACTCGATCCGGGACGGGTCAAGGAGACCCGTTTCCCGATCCCAGGCCTGCCTGTTGCCACGGATCGCGCCCCCTCACGCCATCAGGCTCTGGCGGCAGAGCATCGCGTAGGTGCCGTCGAGGGCCTGGAGGGTGTCGTGGTCGCCTTCCTCGACGACCTTGCCGTGGTCGAGGACGTAGATGCGGTCGGCGTTGCGGACGGTGGAGAGACGGTGGGCGATGACGAAGCTGGTGCGGTTCGCCATGAGCCGCTCGAGCGCACCCTGGATGAGTTTCTCGGTCTCGGTGTCAACGCTGGCGGTCGCCTCGTCGAGGAGGAGGATGGGCGGGTTCTTGAGGATGACGCGGGCGATGGAAATGCGCTGCTTTTCCCCCACCGACAGTTTCACGCCGCGTTCGCCGACGTTCGTGTCGAGCTGCTGGGGCAGGGCCTCGACAAAGGCGGCGGCATTGGCGGCGCGGAGGGCCTCCCACATCTCCGCGTCGGTGGCGCCGGCCTTGGCGAGGAGGAGGTTCTCGCGCACCGATCCGTTGAAGAGGAAGCTCTCCTGGGTAACGTAGCCCATCGCGTCGCGCAGGGCCGTTTTCTTCAGGGAACCGATGGGATGGCCGTCGATCGAGATCGTCCCGGAATCGGCCTCGTAGAAGCGGGTGAGGAGGTTGATCACGGTCGACTTGCCCGCGCCGGTGTGACCGACGAGGGCGATCATCTGCCCGGGCTCGGCGCGCATCGAGACGCCCTTCAGGGTCGAGATATCGTCGCCGTAGGAGAATTTCACGTCCTCGAGCACGACCTCGCCCCGCACCGGCACGGGCAGGTCGCGGCCCTCGTCGAGTCCGGGCTCTTCCTCCGCATCGAGGATCGCGAAAACCCGCTCGGCGGCGGCGCGTCCCGCCTGGATGATCTGGTTGAGCCCGTTGAGGCGCGAAATGGGCTCGTAGAAGAGGTTCAGGGCGACGAGAAAGGCGACAAAGACGCCCGTCCGCGCCTCGAGCGAGGCCTGGTCGGGCGCGTGCATGACGGACCACGCCCCGAAGGCGATGACGAGGGCGTAGCCGAAGTTCCGGCAGAATTCCATCGAGGGATTGTAGAGGGCCCACAGCTTCATGATGTGGAGAGTGGCCTTGCGGACGAGGTCGCTCGACTCGTTGAAGCGGGCGTGCTCGGCCTCCTCGCGCGTGAAGGCCTTGATCTGCTGGATCCCGTCGATGTTGTCGTGGAGGAGCGAATTCATGTCGCTCGTGACCTCGCGGAGGCGGCGGTGGCGCTTCGGCGAGGTCTTCGTGTAGGCCCAGGCTCCGGCGACGAGGAAGGGCATCGGGATCATCGTGATGAGGGCCAGCCTCGCGTCGAGGTAGAAAAGATACCCCCCGACGACGAGGACCTGGAGGAGGGCGACGATCCCCTGCTCGATCCCGTCGATGAGGACTCGCTCCATTGAGGTGACATCCTCGGTGACGCGGGTCATGACGTCGCCGGTACGCTGGTTGTCGAACCAACGCATCGGAAGCCGCTGGATCTTCGCATACAAATCGGAGCGGATGTCAAAGATCACCTTCTGCTCGAACGTATTGTTGAGGAGGATGCGCAGCGCGTTGAACAGGTTGGTCGCGAAAAAGGTACCCACCGCGAGCAGGGCGAGGGGCACGAGCCGGTCGAAGTCGCGCTGGGGGATGACCTCGCCGGTGATGCTCTGGGCGACGCTCGGGAAAACGATCACCAGCACCGTCATGAGGACGGCGCAGGCCATCTGCGCGACCGCGAGGAGCGGGTAGCGTTTCAAGTAAACAATCACCCGGAAGACGGTTCTCATGCGGAAGGCAAAGCGATTGAAAGCAGGGATTATTCGGAAATATTAAGGAAACCGCAACGGGCGCGCTTCGGCGGTCTCCCGGTCGCACGATTCACGATGACCCGCAAACGCTGGCGCTCGATCTTTTTCCGGATTCTGGTTTTCCCGGTGCTCCTCGTCGCGGCCGCGGTGGCGGGCTGCAACGTCTGGATCGTCGCCTCGACAAAGGGCCGGGTCCACGACTCGACCGCCTCGATCGAACCGCGCGAGATCGGGGTCGTCCTCGGGACGTCGAAAAAAACCGGACCTGACACCCCGAACCGCCATTTCGAGAACCGCATGGCCGCCGCCGCCGCGCTCTACCGGGAGGGAAAGGTGACGCGCCTCCTCGTGAGCGGCTACCGCGATTCCGATTACTACGACGAGACCCGCGACATGATCGCGAAGCTCGAGGAACTGGGCGTGCCGGGGGAGGCGCTCCTCGCCGACGAGCGCGGGGTGCGCACCCTCGACTCGATCGTTCGGGTGAAGGAGATCTTCGGATTCGACCGCGTTGTCATCGTCTCGGACGACTTCCACGTGAACCGGGCCCTCTTCATCGCCGACCGCTGCGGACTCGAGGCCATCGCCCTGCGCAGCGAGACGGTGGACTACGGCGACTCGCGCAAGGTGCGGATGCGGGAGTATTTCGCGAGGGTGAAGGCGGTGCTGGACCTGTATTTCCATTCCCCCGGCACCGAGACCGGCGCGCCGGATGCTCCCGCGGTCACGAGGGAGTGAAGGGATTGTTCCGGGTTCACTTCGAAGACGTGTCGGTCGATCTCCGGATCTTCGGAACCTCGGAAGCGGCTGAACCCGGTTTCGCCAAATTCACTCTTGGTTTCATCCGTTCGTCGGCAAATTCCAGCTTCCCATCGAGTGCACCGTCCTCCTGATCGATGATATCCAGAAAATCAGCCAGTTCGGATTCGGCGATTACACCCTTTTCGATCAGAAAGCGGCTCAACGCCGTGACTGCCAAATGGAGCTTTTCCGTTCTAGCGGTCAAACGGACGATTTCCGTCGTTTGGCTTGAATGCCTCCGACTTTGCGACTTCTGAGCGGATTGGATCGCTTCCAATCGCTCCATCGATTCGAGAATATCGCTGCTTTGGCCAAGGTCTCCGAGCAACAAGTGTTTGAGAATTCCCATGGACTTTGTTCTACCACAGACTCATGTCAGTGGCCAAACAATCTCTCCGCCACGTGCTTGCGCACCATCCCGTGACCCGTGACCCCTCTTACCCCAATTCCGCGAGCACCTTCTCAAAGCCCTCCACGTCGGAAAAGCTCAGGGCCTTGGCGCTCTTGTCGATCCGGCGCATGAATCCGGCGAGGACGCGGCCGGGGCCGAGTTCGATGAAGAGGGTCTCGCCTTTTCCGAGGAAATGCTGGATGCATTCGCTCCAGCGCACCGATCCGCTCACCTGGGCCTCGAGGGTGCGGCGGATCTCGCCGGGCTCGCTCACTTCGCGGGCCTCGACGTTACAGACGACCGGCACGGCGGGCGCCGCGATGGGAGTGGCGGCGAGGACTTCGGCCAGCTTCACCTGGGCCGGCATCATGAGCCGCGAGTGATAGGCCCCGGCGACCTCGAGCTTCTGCGCGATGCGGATCCCGTGGTCCTGCGCCTCGGCGATGACCTGGTCGATCCCCGCAACCTTTCCCGAGACCACGATCTGGCCGGGACAGTTGAAATTGGCGACATCGACGTCGCACTTCGCGGCGAGGGCACGGACTGCGTCCTCCTCCCCGCCGATGAGGGCGGCCATGGAGCCCTCCACCGCGGAGGTCGCCTCCTCCATGAAGGCCCCGCGTTTCGCGACGAGGTCGAGGCCGGTCTCGAAGGAAAACGTGCCCGCGGCGGCGTGGGCGGTGAATTCGCCGAGCGAGAGGCCCACGCAGCCCGCGATTTCGAGACCGGGGACGTGGGCCTGGAGCAGATCGAGGCAGGCGAGGCCGTGGACGTAGAGGGCCGGCTGGCAGATCGAGGTGCGGGTCAGCTCCGCCGTCGGCCCCTCGAACATCTTCTCCGTCAGGGAAAAGCCCGGTCGGGCCGAGCCGAGCTGGGCGTCGGCCCGGGCGAAGAGATCGCGCGCGGAGTCGTATCGCTCCGCGAGATCCCGTCCCATCCCGACGGTTTGGGCGCCTTGACCGGCGAACATCAGAACAGCGCGTGTGGCCATGATTGAAGGCCGTATTCAAGCCCCGATCCCCCGGGGGTCAACGGGTTTTTGGCCACTCGTATTGCCCGGGGAGGCATTTTCCTCAGGGCCCGGCATCCAGTTCCAGCACGCAGCGAAACCCGAAATCGGGCTGCCGATCGATCGCGATCTGGTCGTGGTATCGGTTGCAGATCGCGAACCGGTCGGAGGTCGATCGCGCCCATGACCCTCCACGCACGACCCGCTTGTCGGCCATCGCCGGATCGAGCAGATCCTCGCACCACTCCGTCGCGTTCCCGGCCAGGTCAAAAAGTCCGGAGATCTGGTCCTTGGGAAAGGATCCGACCGGTGCGGTGAAGGGAAACCCGTCCCGATAGGCAGGAACCGGAACCCGGAACGTGGTGTCTTCGCCGCAGAAATTGCCGAACACCTCCGCCGGGGGCCATCCCGATCCCCACCACATCTTTTCCTGCATCGCACCACGCTTCATCATCGGCGTGGCGGTGGCGTCCTCCAGTTCCCCGATTCCGGCGGCACAACTCCATTCGTGGTCACTGGGCAGGCGGTAGCGGTCGGCCGGACCGATCGCTCCGGACCTCCGCTCGTCCGCGGTGAGCCATTCACAAAACGCTTTCGCATCGGCCCAATTGACGGCGACCACCGGATGGTTCTCTTCCTGGACATAGCCCGACACGTTGAGATTTTCCCAGGTCAAATCCGCTTTCCGGTTCCGCTTCGCATAGGCGGAGTAATCGGAAACCCTCGTTTCCCAGACACTGAAGAGGATCTTTTTCCCGGCGGTCGGTCCGCCGCTGATTCCGATCGGAACAAAGCGCATCTTCAATCCGTTCACGAAGGGGCGTTCCGGCGTGGCTTCACCGGCGCGGTCGGTCGAGGCGTCGCTTCCGCGACCGGTTGCCGCCATGGCAGCAGGAGTTCCAGTTCCGGCGACCCCACCCGGGACGCCGTTTCGACTGGCCTCGATAACCGACCGCAGGCCGAGAACCGTTTGGGCCAGCTCGAGGTCGCGCGCTTTGGTCAGTTCCGATTCAAGGGTCTTCAACGATTGGATGAGGGCGTCTCCGAGTTTCGTGTCAATCTTCGCGCTCTCGGTCGTCCAGGTCGCCCGGAGTTGCGCCAGCGCCTCGGGCGCATCCGGGGCAAGTTCCGGGAGCCCCGGAGGCTTCCGCGCGAGAGAGGCAAGATCATTCCCGGGAGTTGCCAGGACCTGCTTGAGCGCCTGAAGATGTTCCCTTTCGCGCTTGAATGCGCTCGAAAGCGTCAGATCCCCGGCATCTGCGGCTCGGTCGAACTGATTGTTCAAGGCACGGTCATAACCCTCGATCAGACGCCCGAGTTGCTCGGCCCGGGCGGCAACGTAGGATTGGAGACGTTGATCCAGGGGACTGACGGGTTTCGGCGAGGTTTCCTGGCCACGCAAAGCCCCCCCGCATACACCCATCAAAAAGAAGAACATGAGGAAGGGAAACCGGGGCATTTCAAATCCAGACATCCCCTTCCGCTGCTCAATCCGTGAGATTCCTCCCATTGTCTGTTTGCGCTCGGAAGCTTGCATGGCTGAAACGGCGATCATGGTCGCGAGGCCTGAGGCGGGTCGCGGACACTGTTCAAGAAATGATCTAAATCTTCCGAAATCCGTCAACAACAAATCGAGCGGAATCGAGCCCGCGCGTTGCCTCATAATGATAGGCTCCTCGACGAGTTCCGCGAACTCACCGGGCACAAGCGCAAGGATCCCACCAAGCGCCTCGGCGGGCGGCAGGGGCCTTGCACGGGGGCCAAGGGCGTCCCCGCGCGTGGCGGTAGGCAAGGGTTCGCGACCCGAAAACTTCATTCCCGCCACAACCACCGCATCGAATCCGGAAAGATCGCGCCGCCGTGGTTACCGTTGTGGGCGCCCTCGCCGAAGACGAACTCGTAATCGTAGCCCGCGAACTTCAGCGCCGCAGCCATCTCCTGGTTCGCGAGGGGCCAGTTGCCGTGCTCGTTGTCGAGATCGTTCGAGCCGTCCTGGAGGAAGACGCGGAGCGGCTTTTTCTCCGTCTTGCGGATGAGCGAGGGATAGACGTGCCCGCCGCGGATGTTCGTGAAGCTGCCGATGTGACTGAGGACCTTGCGGAACAGATCGGGCCGCTCCCACGCCACGGTGAAGGCGCAGATCCCGCCCGAACTCATCCCGCAGATGGCGCGTTGGTCCGGGTCGTCGGTGAGGCGAAGGGTCTTGCCGACCTCGGCGAGGATCTCCTTCTCGAGAAACTCCGCATACTTCGCGTCGAGGGAATCATACTCGACCGAGCGGTTGCTCCCCACGCCCTGGGGCGCCTTCCACTTCTGCGGCTCCTTCAGTTCCTCCGCGAACCAGCCCGGATTGATGAAGATCCCGATCATGACCGGCAGTTCCTTCGCCGCGATGAGGTTGTCGAGCACCACCGGGACGCGCACCTGTCCCTTTTCGTCGACGTAGGCGTGTCCGTCCTGGAAGACCATCACCGCCGCCTTCTCCGAACCCTGCGGGTCGTATTGGGCGGGCACGTAGACGAAATACTCGCGGATCGTTTTCGGGAAGACCGTGCTTTTCCAGACGTGCTTCGTCACCTTTCCCTGCGGCACGCCCTCCTTGCGCTCCGAGTTGGGGCCGAGGGGGTATTCCTTCGGCTTGGGCGCGTCCTCGGCGTGGGCGGAAAGGCAGGAAAAAGAGAGCAGGGCAAAGAGGGCGGGGAGTTTCATGGCGGGAGTATGCCCGGATCACCCGCGCCGCACAAGCGTCACTTGAGCATCGCTTTTCCCGGCGGGAACGTTAAGGTAATCCGGTTTCCGACGTCCCACCCCCCATGGCTTCGCTTCGCCTTCCCCTCATCGCCCTCCTCGCGCTCGCCGGACTTTCCGCCGGTTCCTCCCACGCCCAGTCGATGCCCGTGCGCGACAAGAACGTCGAGGCCCGCCTTGTCGCGAACGTTTCGACGATCCAGCCGGGCGTGCCCTTCACCCTCGGGCTCCAGTTCACGATCGACCGCACCTGGCACACCTACTGGGCGAATCCGGGCGACACCGGCATCCCCACCTCGCTGAATCTCACCCTCCCCGATGGGTTCACGGCCGGTCCGCTCCAGTTTCCCGTGCCGAAAAAATTCATCACCGACTACGGCTTCGGGGTGAAGGAGGCGGGCTTCGGCTACGAAACCTCCGTGATCCATCCGATGACGATCACGCCACCCGCGACCCTAACGCCCGGACAAAAAGTCACCCTCTCGGGCAAGGCGGGCTGGCTCATGTGCGACCCCAACACCTGCGTCCCGGGCAAGGCCGATCTTTCCATCACCCTCGAGGTCGGTGCCGCCGCCGCTCCCTCGCCCGAAGCCACTGCGATCGAGGCCGCCGTGGCCAAGCTCCCCAGTCCCATCGCCGCACCGATGAAAACCGTGCTCGAAGGCGCGAATGTCGTCCTCACCGCGACGATTCCGGCGGGATCGATCCCCGAGGGCGCGAAACTCGCCTTCCATCCCCTCAAGAACCAGGTCCTCGATCCCTTCGCCGATCCCACCGTCACCGTCGCGGGTGAAACGGTCACGATCTCCGGTCCCAAACACGAGTCCCTCACCGCCGCGCCCGCCGAGTTCGCCGGAGTCCTCGCGGTCGAGGTGCCGGGGAAAAAGACCGGCTTCGAGCTTTCCACGAGCGGCGTCACCGCGGCCGCGGCGCCCAAGGCGACCGAACCCGCTACGACCCCGGCCAATCCTGGCAAAACACCCGAACCAAAATCGTCCTCCGCCCCCACCCCGGATGAACTCCCCTTCGGTGGCGGCCTTTTCGGCGTGCTCCTCGCCGCCTTCCTCGGAGGCATCATCCTGAACGTGATGCCCTGTGTCTTCCCCGTGATCTCGCTGAAGGTGATGTCCTTTGTCGGACAAGCCGGCGAGGACCGGAAAAAGGTCTTCGCCCACTCCGCCGTCTTCGCGCTGGGCATTCTCGTCTTCTTTTGGGCCCTCACGATCATGATGCTTGTGATCAAGTCCGCGAGCGGGGGCGAGGTCGGCTGGGGTGCCCAACTCCAGTTTCCCGGTGTCGTCATCGGACTCATCGTCATCATGGTCCTCGTCGCGATGAGCCTCTTCGGCGTCTTCGAGATCGGCGCTTCGATGACCGCGGTCGGCGGTGATCTCGCCAACAAGTCGGGCTACGCCGGCAGCTTCTGGAGCGGTGCCCTCGCCGTGCTCCTCGCCACGCCCTGCACCGCCCCGCTCATGGCTCCGGCGATCGGCTTCGCCCTCTCGCAATCGGCTCCGGTGATGTTCCTCGTCTTCACCACCCTCGGAATCGGACTCGCCGCGCCCTATTTCCTTTTCGCGATCTTTCCGAAGCTCCTCGACGTCCTCCCCGCTCCCGGCGCCTGGATGGAGACTTTCAAGCAATTCATGGGATTCCCCATGCTCGCCGTCGTCGTCTGGCTCTCCGGCGTGCTCTCGAAGCAGCTCAACACCGCCGGACTCCAATGGGCCCTCGCCTCGGTCCTTTTGGTGGCTTTGGCAGGATGGATCTACGGACGCTTCGGCGGGTTCGACCGTTCCACCACCGCGCGAATGAAAGGCCGTCTCACCGCCATTCTCGTCTTCCTCGTCGCCCTCGGCGTCGCCTGGGACGCCTCCGCGAAACGCCCCCCGGCGAACACCATCGACATCGCCGACGTGATCGCGAAGCACCGCGCCGAGGGCAAACACGTCTTCGTCGACTTCACCGCCGAATGGTGCGTCACCTGCAAGGTCAACAAGCGTGTCGCGATCAACACCGAGACGGTGCAGAGCGCCTTCAAGGAAAACAACGTCGCCTTCGTCACCGCCGACTGGACCAACGAGGATCCGAGCATCACGAAGCTCCTCGCCGAATTCGGCCGCGCCGGGGTGCCCTTCTACCTGCTTTATCCCGTCGACACGAGCAAGGAACCGATCCGGTTCGGCGACGGAATCCTGACGCAGGGGGCGATTCTCGAGGCGATCGGGAAGTTGTGATTGACCGGTGGCATGGGCTTCCAGCCCATGCGTCGTGGCGTGATCCCTAAAACGGGATCCCGGTGGATCCACCGGACGCTGCTCCCCGCCGAAAGCATCGGCAGGATGCCGATGCCACAAGAAGCCTTCACCTCACCACTCCCGCGATCACATCGGGCACGTCCGTAATGATCGCATCCGCACCGTCCCCGAGCCAACGTGTCGCGATGTCAGGATCGTTCACCGTCCAGAGGGCAAGCCTCGCACCGATCGTTCTCACGACGGCCAAATCCGTTTCCCGGAGGTCCCCGGCGTGCCAGCCGATCCAGTCGGGTGCCAGTTCCGCCAACCGCCGGCTCCGCGCCTCGTCAAGCGGGCCGTCGCCAAGCGCACCCACGGGAATCCCCGGCCATTCGACTCGAAAGGCACGCAGGAAGTCCCAATCAAAGCTCTGCACGATGACCTTCGCCCCCATCGCCGTCTCCCGGATCACCGCGGCGTAAGCGCCGGGATCTCCCGTCTTGTGTTCGATCAGGAGGATCGCACCTCCCTCGCGGCAGATCCGCAGCGCCTCATCGAAGCGGAGCACTGGCTCCCCCGCGAACGATCCGTCGCCGAACCATCCCCCCACCTCCAGTGACGCGATCGTCTCGCGGTCGCAGTCCGCGATCCGGCCCGGACGACGCGCGAGACGGTCGAGCGTTTCATCGTGGAAGACCACGAGATCCCCGTCGCGTGTCACCCGCACATCACACTCAATGATCTTTGCCCCGAGCCGCAGCGCCTCGCGAAAGGAGGAAGCCGTGTTCTCCGGCGCGATCGCCGAGGCGCCGCGATGCGCGATGATCCAGGGACGGGCGAGGAACTGAAGGGGGTCAGCCATGGGACCACACAGGGTCGCACCACGGCGCCGCTGCTTCAAGAGAGCTTCAGGATCCGTTTCGCATTCGCCGAAAAAATCTTCGCCCGCACCGCGGGATCGGTGACATGCTTGCGCACGTTCGCGATCTGGCCCGAACCCGAACACTTCGCGCCTTCACCGACCGGATCGGAGCAATCGGTGCCAAGCATCAGTTTGTCCTGATGGCGAAGGAGAAAGGCGGCGGCGTGTTCCGGATCGCGGTCGAAGGCGTTCTTCCCCGATCCGGCGGAGAGGTCGCCGTACATGTTGGGATAGTCGCCAAGGTAACGATCGGTGAGGCCTCCGGGAGTGACGCGGCCCTTCGGATACATCACGCTCTGCTCGTGTTTGGCATCAATGTTCCCCCACCATGTCTGGGCGTGGCCGATGAAGTTCACCTTCGGAAAACGTTCGAGGATCTTGTGGAAGCGGTCGAAGCCGAGGTTGTAGATGCCCTCCTGGAAATGCAGCAAGACCGGCACCTCGTGGGCCGAGGCGACCTCGTAGATCCGGATCATCGGATCCGAGTCGACCGGCAGGGAAAACTTCGATTCCCCGATCCCGATGGCTCCGCGGGCGAGCCATTTCTCGATCGCGGCGACGGCATTGTCCGCGTCGGGGACCTCGTTGCAGAAATAGACATACGACTCCGGATGCTCCGCCGCGAAGCGCGCCGCCGCCTCGGTGCCGAAGACGCGGGCGGCGAGTCCGTTCGACTTCCCGGCATGGGTCGAGTCCCGCGCCATTTCCGTACCCGCGGGAAGGAGCACTGTTTTCGACACGCCCATCGCCTTCTGGTGGGCGAGGAACTCCGGATTGCGGCGTCCGTTGAAGTGGATGTGCTGGTGGATGTCGATGATTTCCTCGGGCGCATCGGCCGCAAGAGACGCGGCGAATCCGGAAAGGGTCGTGAGGCCCGCGAGGCGGGTGAAGTGTCTGCGGTTCATCAGAAGCCCAAGATGAAAAGATCGCCCGCCGATGGCGAGGAAAATGGATCCACGATTGCGCGACATCCTCCCCGGACGGTGGCTTTCGAATCGCACAACGATCGGAAATCCACCGACCAACTCAGCCTCCGATGAGCAGGCTCTTCATGCCTCAGGAACCATGACTTCCTCGTCATCCACCCGCAGGGCGGCGTAGGCAAGGCAGGAGTCGATGTCCTCGGGTTCGAGATCGGGATAGGAGGCCAGGATTTCTTCAACCATCCGTTGATTCTCGAGTTGGCGGAGCACGTTGGCCACCGTCACTCTCATGCCCCGGATACAGGGCTTTCCGGACATCACGTCAGGATCGACGGTGATTCGCTCGATTACTCGATGATGCCGGGAAAACCTACGCGGAGCGGGACCGGACCCAGGAGGTGGCGGTCAAGGCGGCGAAGGACAAGATCGAGTCACTCGCCCGTGGCATCGACCAGACCCGGTTCGCCAGGGCGACGGCCGAACTGAACGAGATGGCCGCCGGAATGATCGGGCGGATCGGAAGATCGGGCGACACCCTCAACCGACCCGAGGAGATGATCAGGGATGAAAAGGAGAAAGCGAGAGGCCGGGCCCGAGTCGCCAAGGACCGCGTCGACACGAGCGACCGCGAGCGCATCGAAACGTAACGGGCCGCGATGGAGAAAGTCGCGCTCGCCGATTTCACCTTCAATTGTCGGCCGCGTTGCGCAGCTGGTTGCCGGCCCGGGCGATCAGTTCGCTCAGCTCGAGGGCGTTGCGCTTGAACTGGCCTCGGGCCTTCACGTGGAGCAACTCGAGAGCGAGGTCGACGAGGCATCCGGCCCTTGTTTCGTCGCAACCGGGGAGGATCCGGATCAGTTCCGACCTCATCCCGCGGATGACCCGGACGGGATCGCCGCATTCGAGGCGGCGGCGGAGGAGGGATCCGGCGATCTCCTCGCAAAGACGGAGGAGTCCGCTCTCGACCGGCTTCCGGGGTTCCGGAGTCACGGACCGGACCGACGAATGCGTAGCGGGAAAGGCCACCAGGGAAACGGTGGAAACGACGGGCTGGGCTTGGAGGCGTTTGGTCATGGATCCACCATAAAGCGGGGGGTGGGACAACCAGGGCGCACTGGTTTCATTTTCTTTGACGTTTTGAATTTCAAATCATTTGAAAATTCTAATGAATTCATCAGACGCCCGGCGCGGTCGGACGTTCAAGAAATCAGAAAACGCCCATGGGCGGGTGGACGCCCAACCGCCGCTTGGGAAGGCGGCGCTCCCGGCCCCAGGGAAGGAGGCTTTCCCCAGCCGCCCGCGGAGTGCCAAGGAGGGCGGACGTCCCTGCCCGCCGATGAGCGCGCCCACCGCCTCGGAATCGCGGACCGGCGGGCGTTCAAGAAATGAGAAAACGCCCCAACATCCGTCCGAGGACCCCGATGCCCCAGTGGAATCCGGCGACCGGAATCCGCTCGTCATCCCCGTGGAACAGCGTCGCAAAGTCAAGATCAGGAGTCAGTTGCAGAGGATAGAAGCCGTAGCAGGCAGCTCCGAGGCGTCCCCAGTTGCGGCTGTCGGTGAAGCCGGGAATGATCGCCGGCACAGGATGGCCTTCCGGATCCGCTTCGCGAAGGGTCCGCTCGATTTCCCGGTAGAGCGGCGTGTCGGTGGAGAAGGAGACCGACGGCGACTCCTGGAGCACGGTCAGGAGGAAGCGGTCGCCGAGGACGGGCCTGAGGATTCGCTCGAGTTCGATGACGAGGTCAGCGGAAGTCTGGCCCGGGGCGAGGCGACCGTCGAGATCGACCGTGGCCACGCCGGGGAGGGCGTTGATGGCACCTCCGCTGCCGAGGCTTGTGGGGGTCGCGGTGTTCCTCAAGATGGCCTCGATCGAGGCGCGTCGGGAGGGTTCGCGCACGAGGAGAGGCAGCAGCGAGGGGCCGAGGATCGGAGAGGCGAGGAGCGCGGCAATCCGTTCGGCGATCGGTCCGCCGGGCTTTGCGAACGCGGTGAGAAAGCGACGGGCTTCCGCCGAGGGATGCCACGGAAGCCGGGCCGAGGTGATCGCCGCGATCCCGCGGGCGAGCCCCGAGACCGCGTTGTCGGAGGAAGGCAGCGAGCTGTGGCCGGGCCGTCCCGAGACCGACAAACGCAGCCAGGCGACTCCCTTCTCCGCGACCTGCACGGGATAAAAACGCCGTCCCTCGCGATGGACGGTGAACCCGCCGATCTCATTGATGACATATTCGGGGTGACCGAGGAGATCGGGCCGTTCCTCGACGAGCCACTTCGACCCGAGCCGCGTCCCTGCCTCCTCATCGGAGACGACGACAAAGAGCACGTCCCGGGTCAGCGGAAGGCGCTCCCGCGCGAGCCGGGCGATCACGGCGAAGGCCATCGCCACGAATCCCTTCATGTCGATCGCACCCCGTCCCCAGACATGGGTGCCGTCATGATGCCCCGACCAGGGATCGTGCGTCCATCGCGCGGGATCGGCGGGAACACAATCGACGTGCCCGCTCAAAACGAGGGGACGCCCGGTGCGGCGGGAGGGATCGGCCGGAAGTTTCGCGACGAGATTGGGCCGCCCGGGATGGGCGCCGTCCACGACCGTTTCGAGGCCGGCCGCACGGCAATGGCCGGCGAGAAGTTCGATCGCCGCCGCCTCGTTTCCCGGCGGGTTGGTCGTGTCGAGACGGAGGAGATCCTGCAAGAGCGACGTGGCCGCCTCCAACTCCGACGGGGTGAAGGTGAGATCGGCCATGAGCGGGATGCGACTCAGCGGCGCGGGCCGGAGCTTTTGGGACCGCCGAGATTCTCGCGGGTGAAGAGGCTCGCGGGGAAATTGCCGAGTTCCACTCCGCTGAAGGCGAGGGTGATGGTGTTGCCACCGTCGGCCACGACCATCTTCGAAAGAAACGGCCTCCCGTTGGCCTTGTTCTGGTAATCCATTGTCGAGGAGCGGACGAGATTGCCCGATTTGGCGTAAAACTCGGCCTTTTTCCCGAGGTTCCCGTTCTTCGTGACCCAGTATTTGATCTTCGCATAGGTGTCGCCCAGCGAATTGGCCTCCATCGTGTAGACCGTGGCCGCTTCCCCGTTGACCTCCCCGACTTCGCTTCCGGTCACCTTGTAGCCATCGACGTAGCTGGTCGAGGCGATGTCGCCGATGGCCGCGTCGCCGGAGAGGCGCTGGCGCTTGGAGACGGAGACGGGACGGCTCAGGCCCGGTTTCCAGAACCACATGTCACCGCCCGAATCGGCAAGGTAGCGGCGACCGGTGGCGTCGGCGGGCTCGATCACTTCCGCGAAGATCTTCCCTCCCTGCGAGGTCGCGACGAATTTGGCGCTCTTGTTCCCCGAGACGTTCACGGTCCAGCGCACCCCGGTGCCGGTGAGGATGCCCCTGGCCTGTTCGGCGGCGAGGAGGGCCGCATCCTGGGCCCTCAGGGCCGGAGCAACGAGGAGGAGGAAAAGCGGGAGAAAACGGAGGGAGTTCATCGGAGCTTCAAACTACACGTGCCCGAGCGAATCGACAATGCCCTGTTTCGCGGCGCGGCGGGCCGGAGCGATCGCGGCGAGGGCGGTGAAGAGGACGAGCAGGACGAAGGTGCCCGCCAGCGTCGCGGGGAGGAGACGGATTTCCCAGACGATCTCACGGGCCGTCACCGGCGGTTCCCAAGTCGGCTCGATCACGCCGACAACGAGGGCGCAGGCCAGGGTCACGAGGAGGCCCGTGGTCGCCCCGATGATGCCGAGAAGGGCGCTTTCGATACCGAAGAGTAGCACCACGCCGGGTTGTTTCAGGCCGAGGGCGCGGAGGGTGCCGATCTCCCGGGTGCGCTCGACCACGGCCATCCCGATCGTGTTGAGCACCGACATGGTCACGATCGTGGCGATGATCGCGAAGACGAGGCCGAAGATGATGTCGAACATGCGCTTGGTGCGAAGATAAAGCTTCGAGACCTCATACCAGGGGATCACCTCCCATTCCGATTCGGGAAACCGTTCGCGGAGGCTCGCGACGACCGCGTCGGTGTCGGCGTTGTCCTTGAGGAGGATGCGCACGCAGCTAACGCCTTCGGTGTCATAGAGGCTCTGGGCGAGGGCGAGGGGCATGAAGACGAAGCGGTTGTTGAGCGCCTCCGAGGCCGTGTCCGTGATCTGGAGGACGCGGGCATCGACCGCGTTCATCTGGCCGCTGATCGAGGCTGACATCAGGATGACCGCGTCGTCGATTTTCAACCCGAGGCTTTCGGCCATCCCGGTAGTCACGGCGATGCCATCGGGAGTGTCCTTCGTGATCGGCCGACCCTGATAGGTGGAACCGTCGGCGCTGCGCAGGGCGGTGGACCGGGTATGGATCGTGACTTTCTCCTCCGGCACCATCGCCTGGCCGACGAAAAAGCCGGGCAGGCCGTTGAAATCGACGTTGCCCTTCACCTCGAGCATTCCGGCGGCGAGTTCGATGCGCGGATCCTGGGCGGCGAAGTCCCTGATCGCCTCGAATTCCTCCTTCGGAATGAGATAGGTCCCGGGATCGGCGCCGCCGTAGCCGCGGGCATCCTTTTTCCAGATCTGGGCGTGGCCGTTGATCTGCTCGTAGATGTGCGCGTCCTCGATGCTCACGAACATGTAGCCCATGAACCCCTCGAGGATGTTCACCGCGGCATAACCCAGGGCCACCGCCGCGATCGTCGTGATGGATCGACGGGCGTTGCGGAGCAGGTTGCGGAGGGCGAGCGAGATCCAGGTCACGGCGGGGCGGGAAAAAAGAACGATACAGTTGATGGAAAAGGGCGGAGGGTCAAAGGGGGAATTCGGGGACGTTTTTCACGTTCTACCCTCGAACAAACTCCCCTTCGTCCGGATCAGAAACCAGAAGACCGCGGCGATCAGATAGAGCGAGGCAAAACCCGCGAGCACCGCATCCCATCCGCCGACGTTGGCGAGGAGCCAGGGCACGACGACGGGAAAGGCGGCGGCGCCGAGGTTGCCGCTCATGTTGGCCATCGCGCTGACGGTGGCGACATGGGGGCCGCCGAGCGACATCACCGTCGCGGTGAGGACGGGATTGGCGTTGGCGGCACAAAACATGCCCGCGCTGATCGTGAGCACGGCGAGGACGGGGTCGGTGACGAACCTGGCCGTGGCGATGAGACCGGCACAGAGAAGCAGGGCGGTGACGGCGAGCCCCTGGCGGGCGAGTCGTTGGTTGCCCGAGCGGCGGAGAATCCAGTCGGAAAGAACGCCACCGAAGAGGCAACCGGTCACATCCGCGACAAGAGGCAGGGTCGTGAGCCAGCCCGACTTGAGAATGGTGACGCCGCGGGCCTCCTGAAGGTAGGTCGCGAACCAGCTTGCGAAAAAAATGTAGCCCGCGGCACGGCAGCATTGCTGGAGGCAGAGGAACCACATCGCGGGACTCGAGAGAAGCGCCTTCCAAGGCACGACCGTCTTCCCCCGGGGTGCGGCAACCGGCGCCTCGCCCTCCTCGATGAGGTCTCGCTCCGCCCTATTCACCCAGGGATGGAGCGAGGGAAGGTCGCGATACCAGACCGCGAACCAGGCCGCCCAGAGCAACCCCGGCAACGCATACCAGACGAACATGGCGCGCCATCCGAGGGTGATGACGAGCCACGCCGTGAGCGGGGCGGCGATGATGCTGCCCATCGACATGAACCCGGCGAAGGCACCCGAGGCCGAGGCCTGGGAAGACCTCGGAAACCAGCGCGACATCGCCGCGACGCCGACCGGAACGAGCCCGGCCTGGGCCACGCCCATGAAGGCGCGCGAAGCGGTCATGAGCGCGGGGCTGCCGAGGGCGAGTCCGGCCGTCGCAAGGGACCAGAGGACCGCGAAGAGCGGGAAGGCACGGCGGTAGCCGATCCGTTGCGCCAGCATCGCGGCGGGCACCTGGCATAGGGCGTAGGGCCAGAAGAAGGAACTGATGAGCAGCCCCGACTCCTCCTTGGTCAGCCCGAGGTCCGCGCGGATCGTGCTCTCGGCCGGTCCGACGCCGTTGCGGACGAAATAGGCGAGGGAGGCCGCCGCACAGAGGCCGCCAAGGACGAGGTATCGGGTCCTGGTGGGCTTCATCCTGACAACCCTACCAATCGGTGACGGCTCCGTCGGAAGTGAACTCGCGCAGGAGGACCTCCTGCTGGAAGGGGTGTTTCCGCACCTCGTCCTCGTTGATCGTGATCCCGAGCCCCGGCCTGGTGTTCGGGCGCACGATGCGTCCTTCCTTCTCCACGGTGAACCCCTCCTCGACGACGTCCTCGCGCCAGGGCACGTCGTTGTGGACGGTTTCGCAGATGAGGTAGCCCGGCTGGGAGAAGCCGAACTCGAGCGAGGCCGCGGTGCTGACGGGACCCTGCGGGTTGTGCGGGGCGAGGGCGATGCGGTGGGCCTCGGCGAGGGCGGCGATGCGCCGGGCGGCGCTGAGTCCGCCGCAATGGGTGATGTCGAGCTGGCAGATTTCGACGGCGCGTTTTTCAAAGAGATCCTTGAAGGCCTCGAGGTGCGTGACGCGCTCGCCGCTCGCGACGGGCGTGGTGATCGCCGCGTTGATGCGGGCGAGTCCTTCGACGCACTCGGGCCAGCAGGGTTCCTCGAAGAAGTAGAGGCCGAACTCGTCGAGGGCCTTTCCGAATTTCAATCCCATCGCCGGGGAGGGGCGCGCGTGGCAGTCGACCATGATGTCAATGTCAGGGCCGACCGCCTCGCGCATCGCGGCGACCGCGGCGGCGGCGGCGCGGACGGGTTTCTGTCCCTCGACCGGCATCGTGCTCGGCACGGCCATGCTTTTGAAGGCGGTGTAGCCGTCCGCGACGGCCTGCTGGGCGAGTTCGCCGAAGCGCTTCGCGTTGTCGGCGGGCGTCTGGTAGAAGTCCTCCATCTTGCCACCGCCGAGGTGGCAGTAGGTGCGAACGTAGTCGCGCACGGGACCGCCGAAGAGCTTCGCGAGGGGCAGGTTCGCCACCTTGCCGACGATGTCCCAGAGGGCGAGGTCGATCCCGGCGATGGCGGTGGCGCGCACGATGCCATGCCCGTGCCAGAAATGCTGGCGATACATCATCTGCCATAGATGCTCGACCCGGGTCGGATCCTCGCCGACGAGGAGGGAGGAAAGGTCTTCGATCGCCCCGACGACACTGCGGGTATGCCACTCGAGCGTCGCCTCGCCCCAGCCGATGAGCCCGGGTTGGTCGGTGACGACCTTGACGAAGATCCAGTTCCGCATCCGCGCGTGGCAGACGAGGGTTTCGATGGCGGTGATTTTCATGCGGCAAGACGCGAGGCGATGGAGTCGATGAGTTGTTCGAGCGAGCCGGCCGCGACAACGGCGATGCTCTCCTGGTAGATGCCGATGTCGTAAAGATCGCGAGGCGGCAGATACGACGCGCCCCAGTCGGCGGCGATCGAGGCGATGATGAGGACTTTGTCAGGGAAACGTCGTCGCAGCTCCGTCTGGAAGAGGCTGTAGCTTTCGCCCTGCACCCCGAGCCACACCGCGTCCCCGATACGCCAGAAGACGACCTGGAGCGGATAGGAATCGCCCTGAGGCAATTCGAGGAGACGATGGAGGAGTCGCGACTTGCGTTCGGCGAGGGCGCGGAGCTCGGCGGCGCGGGTTTCGTCTCCGGCGGCCCGGGCGGCGGATTCCTCGGATTGCAGGGTGGTCAGGGCCGATTCGGTTTCGGTCACGGTGGGGCGGCCGGGCCGGTAAGGCAGCGGTTCCTCCCAGTGCTCCCGATGCCAGAGGGCTTTTGCAGCGAGCGCTTCGGGAGAAAGCGTGACGTGTTTCCATGCGCCGAGCGTCGCGCCCGAGACAACCGGTCCGGCGTAAACGAAGTTCGTTCCCGGTTTTGGGAGCGATGTCAGGGTGGAAAGGGCGGCATAACCCAGCTCGCGTCCATTGCGGTCGGCCACGGCGGGATTTCCGACAAATCCCTCGCGGGGTCCGATCTCGCCGCTCGCGCCCTGCAGGAAAAGGCAGGGTGCGCCCGTCTCCCGCTCGACGAGTTCGCGCATCGCGCCGATGTAGTCGGGACTGATGAGGGTGTTGTCCCACGCCAGGGTCGTGGGATGGCAGGCGTAGTTCACCACGGTCGCGAGAGTGGATCCGGCTTCATCGCAGACCTTTGAGACGACGACGGTGTCATCCACGGGCACGCCGGGATTGTGCCCGCAGATGTACTGCGAACCATCCCAGAAATCGCGGTGCGTCGCGAGGCCGCAACGACCGCGTCCATAGACGATCGAGGCGGAGACAAGGGAAGCGAGTGCGTTTTTCGCAAGGGTTCCCACCGTTTGCCCGAGTTGATCGAGGTAGGGCGGGATGCGTTCACCACCGGGAAGACCGGCTCGGTCGAGTCCCATGAGGCCGGCGCCGTGGGTGTGGGAAAAGACGACGAGGATCTCCCCGGCGGAGGCACCGCTGATCGCGGAGGCGGCGGAGACGAGGTTGCGGTGCTCGACCGCACCCAGGACGCAGTGATCGAGCGCGACGAGGACCTGGCGCCCGGGTCCTTCGAGCGGAGCAAAGACTGCGACGGTGGCCCGGAGGGGACGATGGACGCCGGTGGCCTGCTCGTGTTTCGCCGCGCCCCACATGCGGTGGTAGACGTCCGCCGGCGGAGTGATGTCGGCATGGGCGAGGGCGAAGCGGCAGCGACTCTGCGGCGTCGGGTCTTCGGTGCGGGAAAGGTCGGGCATTCCGCGCGATTGAACCGCTTTGCCCGGATCGCGTCAAGGGTGGCGAAGGCGGGGTTGTGCCATCCTGCCCTCACGCGATCAACTCATCCCACACCACCCCGTGCACATCGGTGAGCCGAACGTCGCGTCCCGCGTAGCGGAAGGTGAGGCGTTCGTGGTCGATGCCCATGAGGTGCAGCACGGTCGCCCAGAGGTCGAAGACGCTCGTTTTCTTGTCGACGACGTGATAGCCGAATTCGTCGGTTTCGCCGTAGATCGTGCCTCCCTTCGTGCCGCCGCCGGCCATCCAGATGCTGAAGCCGAAGGGATTGTGGTCGCGTCCGTCGCTGCCTTGGGAGAACGGGGTGCGGCCGAACTCGCCGGCCCAGATCACGAGGGTTTCATCGAGAAGTCCGCGCTGTTTCAGATCGACGAGCAGACCCGCGATGGGCTGGTCGACCTGTTCGGACATGTTGCGGTGTCCCGATTCGAGGCCGCCGTGTTGGTCCCAGGGATTCGCGGCCTGGCCTCCGCCGGGCGTCTGGGGGAGGCAGGTGAGTTCGATGAAACGCACCCCGCGTTCGACGAGCCGCCGCGCGAGGAGGGCCTGCTGTCCGTAGGCGCGGGTCATGGGATTTTTCGCCTCGAAACCATAGAGGCGCTTCGTCGCCTCGGTCTCACCGCTGAGATCGCAGAGTTCGGGAACGGCGGACTGCATGCGGTAGGCGGTCTCGTAGTTGCGGATCGCGGCCTCGACCGCGTCGTTGGCGCGCGTGGCCGAGGCGAACTCGCGATCGACCGCGTTGACGAAGTCGAGCCGGGCCCGCTGGGTGAGGTCGCGTTCTTTGGGGCGGATGTTGGGCACCGGATCGGTCGCGTCGACCTGGAGGATGGAGGCCTGGTGCTGGGCGGGGAGGAATCCGCTGCTCCATTGGCCCACGCCGCCGTGGGGCGTTTCGGCCTCGCCGCTTTTGAGGACGACGTAGCCGGGGAGGTTGGCGTTCTCCGTGCCGAGTCCGTAGCTGGTCCAGGCGCCGGCGGAGGGATGGCCGATGAAGGGGAAGCCGGTGTGGAAGAAGAAGTTCCCCTGGGCATGTTCGTTCACCGGACTCGTCATCGAGCGCACCACGGCGAGATCGTCGGCGCAGTGCTTCCGCAGATGGGGGAAAAGATCCGAAATGGGAATGCCGCTCCGGCCTCCGGGGGCGAAGTCGAAGGGGCTGCCGTAGATGTTCCCGTTGTTGTTGAACTGGGTCCGCTCGACCTTCACCGGCATGGGTTTGCCGTGCAGTTCGCGCAGTTTCGGCTTCGGGTCGAAGGTGTCGAGATGCGAGACCCCGCCCGACATGTAGCAAAAGATGACGTGTTTCGTCCGCGGCCGGAGATGCGGCCGGGAAGGCGCGACACCGGCCGAAAAGGCCTTCGAGCCGAGAAGTCCTGACAAAGCCACCATCCCGAAGCCGGTCGAAGCCCGGCGCAGCGCCTCGCGACGCGAAAGGCGCTGCGCGGTAAAAGGTGGGAAGGTAAAAGGTAAAAGGTCTGCTACGGGAAGTGAACCTTTGCCGGCATGCATGGCGTTTAGGAGTGGGTTTTCCATCGATTGCGTTCTTCTGTCCGGAAACTTTTTACTTTTTACCTTCCCACCTTTTACGCGGGCGAAGCCCGCCTACCGCAGATAAACGAACTCCTTCAAATTGAAGATGGCATGGGCGAGGTCGCGCCAGACGCGGGGTTCGAGATCGAGGTTGGCGCCGAGGGATTCGAGCCCGCGGGCTTCGTTGCCGAGGGCCTGGAGTTCCGCCTCGAACCGTTGGCGTTCGGCGACACCGGATTCTCCGAGGGCGGCGTCGAGGTCATCACGGGTGACGGGCGCGGGACCTCCGGCGAAGGCGGCGCGGGCTTCCTCGGCGGTGAGGGCGCGGTCATAGAGGCGGCCTTCGAGGATGCGGCCGCGCAGGGCCCTGTTGTTGCCGGCCTTGGTGCCGTGGCGGAGTCCGAAGAGGACCTCTCCCTTGCCTTTGGGATAGGGCTGCAGCTCGGCCTTGCGGATCGGTTCGCCCCAGGGTTCGCCGTTTCGGTAGGCGCGGATCGTGCCATCGGCGTCGTAGCTGAGGATGAGATGCACCGGCGCGGTCGCGACCTCGGTTTCGGGTGGTCCGTTGAAGTCGAGGGTGCGGGCGAAGCTGTTGCTCCCGGGGAGCCATTCGTTCTTGCGGCGCTCGGCGAAGACGATGCTGTCGAAGATGCCGCCGTTTTCACTCTGCACCGAGATCACGCCGCCGCCGGACTGATCGAGCGTGGCGAGCTGGACGCGGGCCTCGAGGGTCTTGGGTCCGAGATCAAAAGGCAGTGGCCCGGTCGAGGCATACCCTTCGCCATCGACGACGAGGGCGCCTTCCTCGATCCGCGCGGTGCCGTGAAGGGTCAGGGAAAGCCCGGAGACCGGATCGCTCGGGCCCGTCTTGAAATCCCAACGGGCGATGGGCTTCAGGACATGGGTTGTCGGGGCTCCCGGGTTTGTTCCCCGCTTCACGGCAAAGGCGGCGGCCCGTTCCGATTCGAGTTTCGTTCGCACCGGTTCGATGAGGGAGGCGAGGGCCGACTCGACTTCCTTCCGTCGGGCGACGATCGCGGCAAATCGTCCCGCGTCGGCGCGATGCTGGTAGGAAACGGTGCCGAGGAACTCCGTTGCTCCCGCCTGTTCCGATGCGGTGGGCGGCCGGTTGAGGGCGGCTTCGAAGAGAGCCCGGATCGTCGCCGCCTCGTCGGCTCCCGGGTTCCCTTCGCGAATCCGTGTCGCGAAGTGGCCGGCCTGATCGATGAGGAAGGGATCGTTCAGGAGCGTGAGCGATTGCGCGGGGACGTTGGTGACGTCGCGGCGTCCCACCGAGGAGGCGGGGGTGGGAAAATCGAAGGTGGTGAGGAGCGGATCGAGGTCGTTGCGTTTCACGCGCAGGTAGAGCGAGCGACGCGGCGTGTCACCGACGACCGGTTCGCCGTAGCGGGAACGGTCGAGTTTTTCCGAGACCGCGAGAAGGGAATCACGGATCGCCTCGGCCTCGAGGCGGCGGAGCGGGTAGGAGGAAAGGAGGCGATTGTCAGGATCCTTTTCCCGGGCCTCCGGAGAGGGACCACCCGACTGACGCCACGTTTCGGTGAGGACGAGTTCGCGGACGAGCGATTTGAGCGACCACTTCATCTCGTGGCGGAACCGCCAGGCGAGGTGCTCGAGCAGTTCGGGATGGCTCGGTTCCCCGCCGAGACGGCCGAAATTGTCGGTGGTGGTGACGAGTCCTTCGCCGAAAAGATGGTGCCAGACCCGGTTGACGAGGACGCGGGCGGTGAAGGGATTCTTTTCCGCGACGAGATCGCGGGCGAATTCGAGACGACCGGTTCCGGTGGTTTGATAGGGTGTCGCATCGATCGCCTCGAGGAAACGCCGTGGCACGGTTTCGGCGGGTTGCTTGTGATCGCCGCGGACGAAGAGTTCTTGGTCGATGCCGGGTCGTTCCCAGACGCCGGGAGCGCGGGTGGGGAGGGGGATTCCGGCTTCGAGGGTGCGATACTTCGAGACGAGTTCCGCGAGACCGGCGGGGAGTTGTCCGGTGGTGTTGGGCAGCCAGCCTGAGGCGACGATTTCATCGAGGAGGATGGCCTGGGCATCGGTCAGGGCCCTTCCCTCGCCCCACGCCCCGATGAGGTTTCGGAAGACGGCTTCGATCCCGCGTATCGCCGAGGCGAAGTTCGACGGGGCTTTTTCCCCTGGGGCGATGAGGGCGGAAATGCCCTCGTCATTGCCGTTCGGCGGGGCTTTCGTTCCCTTCGGCACGAGCACGGCCTCGCGCAGACCGAACCAGGAGCGTTCCGCGCCGTTCACGAGGATGGGCGCGTCGCCGCCGGTGGCGAGTTCGAGATGGAGGCGGTCGCCCTTCCAGTAGGCGAGATCGTATTTCACCCAGCGCCAGCGGCCTCCGTCGAGGTTTGTCACCGGATAAATCGTGCCGCTGCGCGGATAATGCTGAACGGCGTAGCGCACCGAACTTTCCTCCCCCGCCACCCTGACAAAGAGGTCATATTCCGCGTCGAGATCGAACGGGGCGGAGGCGAGGACGGCGCGGTGGCGGGACGAGAGCAGGTGCGAGTGTGCGCCCGAGGGCAGGATCCGGCCGACGACGGGCCCTGCGGGCAAGAGGGTGTGGTCTCCGGCTGAAGAGGGTCGGGGCGCGGCGAGACCTTCGCCGTAGTGGCTCCATTGGGTGTATTGGTCAGGATCGGAGAGATCCCAGCGGCGTTTCACCGAGGGAGTGAAGGCGGCCGCCGCTTCCGCCGTGTCCGCGATCCGGGAAGCCGCGTGATTCCAGACGCGGACGAGGTCCTCGGGCCGGTCCGCGGCGCCCGCGAGGTCCCGGAGGAAGGCGGTCGCGGCACCGGGTCCGGTGTTTCCGGATTTCAGGAACGATCGCCAGCCCTCCGCATCTTCCGGCAGCGAGGCGAGCCACCGGGCCGCGATCTGTTTCCGGATCTCCTCTTTCAGCGAGGTCAATTCCGCGCGGTTCGTTTCGAGGACGCCCGGCGCGTCGACCGCGATGGTCGCGGGCAGGGTGTTCGTGAAGATGCCGAAGAGCGCGTAGTAATCCTTCTGGCTGATCGCGTCGAACTTGTGATCGTGACACCGCGCGCACGAAACGGTGAGCCCGAGGAAGGCCTTCGTCACCGTGTTGATCTGGTCGTCGGTGAAGCGGACGCGTTCGTCGAGGGCGTCGGTCGGGGAGAAGCCGTGGAAGACCATGCGGAGGTGGCCGGGACCGAGCGCGCTTTCGTTGAGCTTCAGTTCGGCGTTGACCCGCGGCGTTTCGAGGAGATCGCCGGCGAAATGCTCGACGATGAGTTGGTCGAGCGGGACATCCGCGTTGAAGGCGCGGACGAGATAATCGCGGTAGCGCCAGGCGTCGGGAATGGCGGGATCCCCCTCGCTGCCGTGGGTGTCGGCGTAGCGGATCCAGTCCATCCAATGGCGCGCCCATTTCTCGCCGAAGGCGGGGGAGGCGAGGTAGGAGTCGACGAGCTCCGTCCAGTTTGTTTCGGTAATCGGAATACGCGAAGCGGATAGACGGAGCGGAGTGTAGTCAAATCGGTGATCAGTGTTCGGATTCTGACTGTCGATTACTGATGACGGATCACCGATTACCGACGACGGCGGCAGGCCCGTGAGATTGAAGGCGAGACGGCGCACGAGCGTGCGGGGATCAGCGGGGGGCGAGGGATCGAGGCCTTCCTTCGCGAGACGGGCGCGGATGAAGCGATCGACGGGATGATCGACGCCCTTCACGTCCGGAATGGGCGGATTCGTGATCGGTTGGAAGCTCCACCATTGGGCGCGGCGCGCCGAGACGGCGGTCCAGTCGGTGTCCTTGGCGACGTCTTCCGCGGATGGTGCCGTGTCGCGGGGATCGGGCGCGCCCATCGCGATCCATTCGCGGAAATCATCGAGGATGCGGGCGTCGAGCTTGGCCCCGTTCTTCGGCATTTTCAGATCTTCGATCTCGTGCCGGATCGACCGCAGGAGGAGGCTTGCGTCCGGATTTCCGGGCTCGATGACCGGTCCCGAGTCTCCGCCCTTTTGCCATCCCGCGCGCGAGTCGAGGAGCAGCCCGCCTTTTGCCTTGGTGGCCTCGGAGTGACATTCGTAGCACTCCTGCGCGAGAATGGGACGGATGCGCGATTCGAAGAACTCGCGCTGGGCGTCGGGGATGGGGGCGGCGTGGAGGTTCGACGCGAGCGCTGTGAGAGCCGAAAGGATTGCAAAACAAGGAGGGGCGACATTCTTGTCGCCCAACTTGCGCGGCCGGACTAGCCGGGCGACAAGAATGTCGCCCCTCCTTGTGGCAACGCTCCTCTGGGTTTTTTTGTTTCGGCGATCCTTCATCCCTTCAACTTCCTCTCGATGCGGTCGGCGGCTTCGCGGCAGCGTTGCGCAAAGGACTTGAATTCCTCCTCCGGCATCCGGTTGATCGGGGCCATCACGGTGACGGCTCCGACGGGCTGGCGGTAATCATCGAAGATCGGCACGGCCACGCAATGGATGCCCTCGACGCCCTCGGCCCGGTCGACGGCGTAGCCGAGACGTCGGATGGCCTCGAGCTCGCGGAGGAGATCCTCACGGCGCGCGAGGGTCATGGCGGTGAATTTCTTGAGCGTTTTCCCCCGGCCACGGAACCAGGCCGCGAGAGCCTCTTCGCCCCAATGCGCGAGGATCGCCTTGCCCGGAGCGCAGGAATAGAGCGGCACCCGCATCCCCACCTCGCCGCAGACCTGCAGGGCCTGGGTGCCTCGGAATTGCTCGAGGACGAGGGCCTTTCCGCCCGCCTCGATGATGAGTTGCACGGTCTCTCCGGTCTCGTCGCGGAGCCGGCGCAGGGCCTCGTGGGCGCACAGGGCGAGGCTGCGTTCGCCGGTGCGTGGACCGGTCAGCTCGAGGAGCCGGTTGGTCAGGACATAGGCCTTGTTGTCCTCCCGCTGCGTCGCGTAGCCCATCGCGACGAGGGTCTTGAGGAGGCGGAAGACAAGATTCTGGGTGAATCCGCTCCGTCGCGTCGCCTCGGCCACGGTGAGGCCGGCCCCGTGTCGCGAGAGCAGGTCGAGCAGGGCGAGGGTTTTCGCTCCGGTCGGCGAAGGCATTTCGTCCATCGCGGACGCGGATTCAGGCAGGGTAGCGATCGGCTCCATTTATTCTTATTTGCGAAGATAATCGCAAATAAGAGGATTCGTCACTGGCGTCATCGTGGGGCGGAGGAGTCGCTCCGCCCCACGGAGTCGTGCGTCACGCGAGGATTTCCTTCACGATGTGGCCGTGCACATCGGTGAGGCGGAAATGGCGTCCCTGGTATTGGAAGGTGAGGCGCTCGTGGTCGATCCCGAGGAGATGGAGCAAGGTCGCGTGGAAGTCATGCACGTGGACGCCGCCTTCGGCGACGTTGTAGCAGTAATCGTCGGTGACTCCGTGGGAATGACCCGCCTTGATCCCGCCGCCGGCCATCCACATCGAGAAACAGCGGGGGTGGTGGTCGCGGCCGAAGTTCGCGGCGTTGAACTTGCCCTGACAGTAGTTCGTGCGTCCGAATTCCCCACCCCAGATCACGACGGTGTCCTCGAGGAGACCACGCTGCTTCAGGTCGGTGACGAGGGCGGCGGAGGCCTGGTCGGTCTCCTTGCACTTCGTCTTGATGCCGCCGGGAAGGCCGCCGTGGTGGTCCCAGTCCTGGTGGTAGAGCTGGATGAACTGCACGCCGCGCTCGGCAAGGCGCCGGGCCATGAGGCAGTTCGCGGCGAAGGTGCCCGGGGTGCGGGCGTCCTCGCCGTAGAGTTGGTAGGTCGAGTCCGGTTCGTCGGCGAAGTCGGTCACCTCGGGGATGGAGGCCTGCATGCGGAATCCCATCTCGTATTGCGCGATGCGCGTCTCGAGGACCGGGTCGCCCGACTTCGCGAGCTGGATACGGTGCAGTTCCTCGAGCCGGTCGAGCATGCGGCGGCGCGAGGTGGTGTCGAGGCCGGCGGGATTGTTGAGGTAGAGAACGGCGTCTTTGTCAGGATTGAAGCGGACCCCGTCGTGTTCGCCGGGGAGGAATCCGCTGCCCCAGAGGCGGCTGACGAGGGGCTGGCCCTTCATGCCCTTGGTGACGAGGACGACGAAGGCGGGCAGGTTCTCGTTCATCGAGCCGAGTCCGTAGCTCAGCCACGACCCGATGCTGGGGCGTCCGCCGATCTGGGCGCCTGTCTGCATGAAGGTGACGCCGGGCCCGTGGTTGATCGCCTCGGTGAACATCGTCTTCACCACGGTGATCTCGTCGGCGATCTTCGCGGTGTGGGGAAGCACCTCGCTGAACCACTGGCCGCTCTCGCCGTGCTGCGAGAACTGGAAGGGCGATCCGACGAGGGGCAGGCTCGCCTGGTTGCCCGACATGCCGGTGAGGCGCTGTCCCATGCGCACTTCCTCGGGCAGTTCCCGGCCCTGCTCGGCGTTCAGGCGTGGCTTGTAGTCGAACAGGTCCATCTGCGAGGGCCCGCCCGACTGGAAGAGGTAGATGACGCGTTTGGCCTTCGGTCGGCCCGTGAGATAGGGAGGCGGAGTGCCGCCGGCCGCGTGGGCCCGGCCCATGAGGCTGGCGAGGGCGATACCGCCGAGACCTCCGCCGAAGCGGGTGAGGGCTTCGCGGCGCGAAAGGAAGGGGAACGGGTCACGGGTCATGGGTGCCTGTAAAGTAGAAGCGGCGTCCCGCCGCTTGGGATGATGAAGCGATGATCAGCGTTTCGAGATGCACTCGTCGAAATTGAGGAGCGTTGAGACGAGGGTCGCGGCGGCGGCGACGCGGGCGGGTTGGGTGGTTTGGCAGGGTGCCGATTCCCCGGCGGCGAGGAGGGTCTTGGCGTCTTCGGGACGGCTTTCGAAATGGGTCCGTTGCTCCGCGAGGAGGCCGGTGAGGACGGCGCGCTCCTCGGCATCGGGTTTCCGGCTGGTGAGGCGGCGGAAGGCGTCTTCGACGAGGGCGGTGTCGTTCTCCCCGTGTTGCTCCACGAGCTTCGCGGCGAGGACGCGGGCCGCCTCGGCGAACTGCGGGGAATTGAGCATCACGAGTCCCTGCAGGGGCGAGTCGGTCCGCTCGATTTTCACCTGGCAGACGTCCCGCTTCGAGGCGTTCAGCGTTGTCATGAGCGGACTCGGCGCGGTCTGCCGCATGTAGGTGTAGACGCTGCGGCGGTAAAGGCCCTCGCCCTTGTCCGGGGTCGCGGGCTTGAAGGAGAAGGCGATGTCGTAGGGCTTCACCGAGGGGCCTCCGACCTTGTGGGCAAGCAGGCCGCTCACGGCGAGGGCGTTGTCGCGGAGCATCTCGGCGGTGAGACGGGGCGCGGGATAGCGGTAGAGGAGGGTGTTCTCCGGATCGATCGTGGCGAGCTCGCCCGAGGCGACGTTCGAACTCTGCCGGTAGGTCGCGGAGAGCACGATCGTTTTCAGGAGGCGGCGCAGATCCCAGCCGTGGTCGATGAAGTCGCGGGCGAGCCAGTCGAGCAACTCGGGATGGGTGGGGAGGCGGCCCTGGCTGCCGAAGTCCTCGGCCGTGGCGACGAGGCCGTGGAGGAAGAGCCGCTGCCAGTAGCGGTTCACGGTGACGCGGGCGGTGAGGGGATTGTCAGGGGACACGGTCCACTGTGCGAGGCCGAGCCGGTTCACCGGCGCGGCGGCCGGCATCGGCGGCAGGAAGGCGGGCGTCGCCGGGGCGACGACTTCGCGGGGATTCAGGTAGGAGCCGCGCTCGAGCCGGTGGGTCTGGCGCGGTTTGCCGTCGAATTCCTCCATCGCCATGATCTCGGGAATCTTCTCGACGAGGGCGGCCAGTTCCTTCCGTTTGGCGAGGAGCTTCGCGCGGAGATCGCGCGCGGCGGCGTCGTGGTCGGTGAGGAAATGATCGGGATCGGGCGTGAAGGTGGCCGCGTCCGAGGCGAGACTCTTCACCGCGGCACCGGAGAGGGTGCGGTCGTAGACGCGGAAGTCGTCGACGAGTCCGTTCTTGAAGCCGCTGTCGCGCATCCGCTCGCCGATGACGATGGTGTCGCTGCCGCCCCCGGTGATCTCGCGGGTGAGCTTGTCGCGCACGATTTCGAGCTCGGCCTCTTCGCCGTCGACGTAGAGACGGAGGCCCGCGGCGCGACTCGAGCCGTCGTAGGTGAGGGCGACGTGGTGCCACGACCCGATGGGGAAATCCTGTTTTGTCCGCACGCGGAGGGCGTTGCCGGGTTCGTAGTGGACGAGGGCGGCGTTGAGTTTTCCTTCCTCGATGAGGAGTTCGTAGCCGCGGCTCGCCGCGTCGGTCCAGGCCCTCGAACGGCTGAAGACGACGGCGCGCGCCTTGCGTTCGGGCGTCTGCATCCAGAGCGAGACGGAGAAGGGATCGGAGCGCGTGAAGTTTCCGACCCCGAGGGTGACCGCATCGTCTCCGGTCAGTTTCACGGCCTGGCCGCGGCGGCCGGGGACGAGGACGTTGTTCGCGTTCGTCTTCGCGGGGGCTCCGTTCGCGACGAGGTTGGGAAAGGCCCCGTCCTTCAGCGAATCGAAATCGTGGAAGGCCACCGGCTGGGGGAGTGGCACGGGCGCGGACTGTGCCGCGAGCCAGTGTTCGTAGTCCGCCTTCGCCGTCCCGGCGCGCGCGGTGAGTCCGGCCTCGAGATCCGCGACTTCCTTAGAGATCCGCGCGTGTTCCTCCTCCTGCTTCGCATCCGGCAGCCAGAGGGTCGGCGTCGGGATCGCGGGGGTGAAGAAGGAATAGAGCCCCGCCTCGTCGATGTTCGCGAAGAAGGCGGAGAGACCGTAGTAGTCGCGCATCGTGAGCGGATCGTATTTATGGTCGTGGCAGCGCGTGCATTCCATCGTCAGGCCGAGGAAGGCGGTGCCATAGGTGTGAACGCGGTCGGAGACATACTCGACGCGGAATTCCTCGGGGACGCTGCCGCCCTCGACGTTCTGCGGATGGAGGCGGTTGAAGGCGGTGGCGAGCTTCTGCTCGCGCGTGGCGTCCGGGAGGAGATCGCCGGCGAGCTGCCAGGTGATGAACTGGTCGTAGGGAAGGTTGTCCTTGAAGGCGCGGATGACCCAGTCGCGCCATGGCCAGACGAAACGGTCGCCGTCGACCTGGAATCCGTAGCTGTCGGAGTAGCGCGCGACATCGAGCCACTCGGCGGTGAGCCGTTCCGCGGCCGCATCGCTCGCGAGGAGACGGTCGACGACCTTTTCGTAGGCGTCGGGCGAGGTGTCGGCGAGAAAGGCGTCGAGTTCCGCCACGGTCGGGGGCAGTCCGGTGAGGTCGAAGGTGACCCTGCGCAGCCATTTTTCCCGACTCGTCTCGGGCGACGGGGCGAAACCCTTTTCTTGGAGTTTTGTCAGGACGAAGGCGTCGATTTCGTTCCTGGCCCAGTCCGAGGACACCGCCGGGACGGGGGCTTCCTTGGGGATGGGGACGAAGGACCAGTGTTCCTGATACTCCGCGCCCTGCTCGATCCAGCGGTCGAGGAGCGCGATTTCGGCGGGGGTGAGGGACCGCTTCGATTCCGGCGGCGGCATCACTTCGGAGGAATCATCGCTGTGGATGCGCCAGTGGACCTCGCTGTCCTTCAGTTTGCCCGGAACGATGCCCTTGACGCCGTCGATCGCGGCGATGGCGTGGTCGAAGGTGTCGAGGCGGTATTCCGACTTCGCGTTTTTCGCGTCGGGGCCGTGGCAGGCGAAGCACTTGTCCGAAAGGATCGGACGGATGTCGCGGTTGAATTCGACCTTTTGCGCCGCGGCGGGGACCGTGGCACAGAGCATGGTGACGATGGGGAGGAGCCGCTTCATCGGTGGGAAAGATCGCCATTGCCTCGCGACCACGCAAGGAGATGTCGACAATCGGCCCGTTCTCACGCAAGTTCGCCCGTTCATGGATCCCGCAATCACGGCTTATCCCGAAACCCTCGAGTGGCTCGCCGAAACGGTCGCGTCGATGAAGGTGGACGCGGCCTCGCTGCAGCGGCCCCTGAGCCGATGCGATCTTTCCAAATGCCGCGGCACCTGCTGTCACGACGGCGTTTACCTCGGACCCGAGGAGGCGTCGGTGCTCCGGAAGGTCGTTTCGGAGTCGAGGGCCGAACTCGAGGCGATGGGCCTCGCCCTGCCCTCCCGCGTGGTCGTTTACGGTTCCTGGCGCGAGACCACCTCGGGTCCGAAGACGGCGGTGCGGCACGAGCCGAAACACGGCGTCGTCGCGGAGTATCCGGAGCACTTCCCCGAGACGGCCTGCGTCTTCCTCCTCGACGACGCGCGCTGCGGCCTGCAGGCCCTCGCGGTGGATCGCGGCCTGCCGCCCTGGTATTACAAGCCTCTCACCTGCTGGATGCATCCGCTCGCCTTCGACGGGATCGACGACGGCGTCCCTGTGCTCGTCCTGCATGACGAGGCGAATGATCCGCAGCGTTTTCCCGATTACGACGGATTCGTCTGTCGCACTCCGTGCGGGAAGACCTGCGAGGGAGGAGAGCCGGCCTGGAAGGTGCTCGGGGACGAGCTTCGTTTTCTCGGCGGGCTCGGAGGGAGGGATCTGATCGCGGAGATCGCGGGGGCGGCGGAGGGCTGAGCGGATGTCCTGGGTCTTTCTCTCCGTCTGTTCCGCAATCGTCCTCGGCGTCTACGATCTGCTGAAGAAACTCGCGGTGAGCCGCAACGCGGTGCCGCCGGTGCTCTTCTTCGGCGCGCTCACCGGACTGGCGACCTGGTGTGTCCTGCGCCTCGTCACCCCGATCCTCCCCGCCGCCTGGCAGGCGGGACTGGCGATCGATCCGCTGACCTGGCGCGAGCACGGATTCCTCTTCGGAAAAGGCGTCCTCGTCTCGGCCTCGTGGATCTTCGGCTATTTCGCCCTGAAGCACCTGCCGATCACGATCGCGGGACCGGTCCGGTCGAGCGCCCCGTTCTGGACGATCCTCTTCGCGGTCTGTTTCCTCGGGGAGAAACCGAGCGTGGTGCAATGGGCCGGCGTGGCCATGATTCTCGCGGCCTTCCAGGCCTTCTCCCTGATCGGCCGGGCCGAGGGGATCCGGTTCCACCGTGACAAGTGGGTCGCCTGCCTCATCCTCGGAACCCTGCTCGGCGCGATGAGCGCGGTCTACGACAAGGTCCTCCTGCAAAATCTGCAGCTCCGCGTCGCCACCCTGCAGTTCTGGTTCGCGTTCTATCTTGTCGTGGTCATGCTGCCCTTCGTCCTTGTCTGGCGATACGGATTGAAGGAGGCGGATCGCGGGACCTTTGAATGGCGGTGGATGATCCCCGCCGTCGGCGTCGGATTGCTGATCACCGACGCGCTCTATTTCGCGGCGATCGCCTCGGAAGGAGCCCTGATCTCCGTGATTTCGCCGATCCGCCGCACCTCGGCCGTGGTTGGGTTCCTCGGCGGGATCCTCGTGCTGAAGGAGCGTCACAATCTCGGTTGGAAGGCTCTCGCCCTGCTCGTCATGATCGCGGGAGTGATCGTCGTCAACTGGAAGCGTTGAAGCACGCCGCCTCCGGAGCCGTCACCCCCAATGCACCGCGAGCCACACCGACGCCTCGTCGGGGTCGGTGCTCTCGACACGGTGTCTCGAATGCGGAGGAATGTGGAGCCAGTCGCCGGGTTTGAGTTCGACGGCGCGAACTTCGCCGCTGACGGAGTCCTCGAAACTCAACACGGCGCGGCCTGACAAGAGGACGACCCATTCGTGTTCGTCCTGATCATACCAGAAGCCATCGACCGAGGCGTGGCCCTGGGAGACGAGGCGGACGATCCGGACATGGCCCTGTCCCTCGGCGAGGACCTCGACGAGCTCGTCGGGCAGTTGGGGCGGGATCGCTTCGAAGAGGTTCGACGCGTGCATCGTTTGTGCGGATTGTGCCAGCCGGGTCCGAAATTGTCGATCCGAATCGCAGTTCCGGGATCGGAGAGGAGTTCTACCGGAGGAACATGAGAAGATAGCCGGCGGTGGGCCGGGTGGCGCGAGGGGAGCCCCCGGAATTTCGGAAGCCCCCGGGGAACGCCCCGGAGAAGCGCAATAAACGGGGCAATCAAGGTGCGGCACCCCGGGCGATGGCGACGTCAGCGGAATCAGGCTTGCCGGTGAGAAGTCGGAAGCGAGAGGGCGGGGTGATGTGTTCGGTGAACCGGCGGAAGATCCGGTTCACGGCGTGTTGGAAAAGTCAGGCAAGATCCGGATCTTCGGTGCGCACGATCCCATCGAAACCGGGATGGTCGATTTCCCCGCCGAAAACGCAAAACCCGACGCGAAAAGCCTTTGATCCCTCGACAATCCCTCCCGCGCCCGGTTCCACCGTGGGGTCCCGCCGGTTCTTCGATTCGCTGACTCCAAGGACATCAAGGCGGCAATGGCAAGTCTGGAACCGCGACATCGGGATCGAACGGGATTCCACGAATTCCGCCCTTGCCCCGCGATCTCGGTAGGGGTTAACCTCCCCTCGCCATGTCCGGAACGCCCCCCCTGCTCGACCCGACCCTCTGCCGTGCGAGACAAGACCGTCTTCGCTCCCTCCTCGCCGCGAAAGACCTCGACGGCGCCGTCTTTTTCGATCGCCACTACATCCACGGATTGACCGGTTACTGGCACGGTCAACCGCTCACACCGGTGGCCCTGCTCATCAAGGGAGACGGTGGCAGCGTCCTCGTGACCCACGACGAATCGGCCAAGGCTCCGGCCGCGGACGAAATCGCGATCTACACGACGAACGACTTCTGCACCCTGCGTCCGAATCTCAGCGCCGAGGTAACGGCGGTGCTGAATCCATTTTTGAAAGGCCTCAAACGAATCGCTACCGAGCAACAGGTGCCCGCCGCGCTCATCGAGGGACCGGCCTGCCTCGATTTTTCCTTCGACTACCAATACCTCCGCCGCCGCAAGGACGCCGACGAGGTCGCCGCCCTCGTCTTCACGATTGAATGCGCCGACTGGGCCTATGCCGAGGCGAAGCAACTCCTCGAGCCCGGCATCGACGAGGTTGAGATCATGGCCGTGATGCTCGAGACCGCGACCTACGCGGCGGGTGAGTTTTTGTCAGGCTGGGGCCAGGATTTCCAGGCCGGATCCCCCGGCGGTTTCGCCCGTCCCCGGCGCGCCGTCGAGGCGGGTGAACTGATCCCTCTCGACATCGGGGTCGGGGTGCGCGGCTATCGCTGCGACCTCTGCCGCACCTTCGCCGTCGACGGATCGCCCACCGACGAACAGGCCGCGGCCCACGCCCGGATCGTCGAGGTGATGAGATTCGGCGAGTCCCTCATGAAGCCGGGTCAATCCTGCCGTGCCGCGTTCGAGGCGGTGAAGGGCGAACTCGACGGCTGGAACGGCTACTCCTTCTTCCACCATGCCGGTCACGGGATCGGTCTCGACGCCCACGAGGTGCCGCGGATCAATCCGGCCTGGGACGATGTTTTCGAAGAGGGCGACGTCATCGCCTTCGAGCCCGGGCTCTACGGCGGCGGGCTCCGCGCCGGGATCCGCCTCGAAAACAACTACCTCATCACCGCGGACGGCTTCCGGCAGTTGTCGCATTTCCCGCTCGACCTCGCCTGAACCCCGCGATCCGTGAACGAACCGTGCCTTGACGCGCGGCCCCGCCTCGCGAAGCTAAGACACGATTTCCATTCCCCGACATGTCCACCGAACCCGTCCTCATCGCCGGCACCTGGCGCGATTCCGAAAAGACCGGATTTTTCCAGTCCGCCAATCCCACCACCGGCAAACTCCTCCCCGCCCATTACCCGATCAGTTCCTGGGCGGACTGTGAAGCGGCCCTCGTCTCGGCCCAGGCGGCCTTCGCGGAAATGCGGGCGATGCCGGGCGAGAAGATCGCCGCCTTCCTCGAAGCCTACGCCGCAAAAATCGAGGCCCGCGCCGAGGAGCTCGTCGCCATGGCCCACCTCGAGACCGCCCTGCCGAAGTCGCCCCGCCTCGCCGACGCCGAACTTCCCCGCACCACCGGCCAGCTCCGCCAGGCCGCCGCCGCCGCGCGCACCGGCGTGTGGTGCCAGCCCGTGATCGACCCAGCCAACAACATCCGCGCGTGCTTTGGTCCGATCGGACCCGTCTGCGTCTTCGGTCCGAACAATTTCCCCTTCGCCTTCGGAAGCGCCTCGGGAGGCGACTTCGCCGCCGCCATCGCCGCAGGTAACCCCGTGATCGCGAAAGCGAATTCGTCTCATCCCGGAACCACGAAACTCTTCGCCGAGGCCGCGCACGAGGCCGCCGTCGAGACGGGGATGCCCGCCGGCACGATCCAGCTCCTCTACCGCACGAGCCACTCCGTCGGCGAACAACTCGTCACCGACGACCGCGTCGGCGCGACCGGCTACACCGGCAGCCGCGGCGCCGGGCTCGCCCTCAAGCGCGCCGCCGATGCCGCGGGCAAGCCGATCTACCTCGAGCTTTCGAGCGTGAATCCCGTCGTCTTCCTCCCCGGAGCGATCGCGGAGAAGGGCGAGGCCCTCGCCGCCGAGTTCACCGGCAGCTGCCTCATGGGCACCGGCCAGTTCTGCACGAACCCGGGCATGATCGTGCTCTTCGCCGGAGACGCCACCGAGGCCTTCATCGCCGATGTCACGAAGCGCTTCAGCGAAGCGCCCGCCGGCACCCTGCTGTCCGACTCGGTCCGCAAGTCGCTCCATGAAAGCCACCGCATCCTCACCGAGGCCGGAGCCGAGGTCCTCTGCGGCACCGGTCCCGGCAACGGCGCGGGCTGCTGCGTCGCGAACACGCTCCTCCGCGTCTCCGGGGCCGCCTTCCTCCGCGACGCCGAAACGATGCAGACCGAGGCCTTCGGAAACTCGTCCCTCATCGTCGTCGTCGCCTCCGAAGACGAGGCCGCCGCGGTCCTCGATAAACTCGAGGGCAACCTCACCGGGGCGATCTACTCCGCCACGAACGGGTCCGACGACGCGGCGCACGACCGTCTCGAGCCCATCCTGCGCCAAAAGGTGGGACGTCTCCTCAACGACAAGATGCCCACCGGCGTCGCCGTTTCCCCGGCGATGAACCACGGCGGCCCCTACCCCGCGACCGGCCACCCCGGCTTCACCGCCGTCGGCATTCCCGCCGCGATCCTCCGCTTCGCGATGCTGCGGAGTTATGACAATGTCAGGCCCCACCGCCTTCCCGCGATCCTCCGCGACGACTACACCGGCCCCGCCCAGCGCTTCATCGACGGGAAGTGGCAGTGATCCTGCCTGACCTTTTGCTTTTCACTTTCAACCATTTACCGGGCGCTTCGCGCCCGAACCTCCCATGCAAACCGCTCCCGTCACTCCCGCCGACCTCGCCCGCTCCGTCATCGCCGTGCCGCCCATGGCGCGCGACCGCGACCTGAAATTCCAACGAGGTGAGAACGAAAAGATCGTCCGCCACATCGAGGCCGGTGGCGTGAACATTCTCCTCTACGGGGGCAATGCCAATTTCTACCACACCGCCCCGAGCGAGTACGAGCACATCCTCGGAGAGCTCGCCTCGATCGCCACACCCGACACCCTCGTCATTCCCTCGGCCGGTCCGGCCTACGGGGTCATGATGGACCAGGCCGAGGTCATCAAGGGCACCCGATACCCCACCGTGATGGTGCTGCCGCACCAGGGTCTCACCACCAGCGAGGGCGTCGTGCGCGGGTTGAGCCGCTTCGCCGAGAAGATCGGCAAACCCATCGTCGTCTACATCAAGTACGGCGACTACCTCAGCGTCGAGGGCACGAAGGAGCTCGTCGATTCCGGCATCGTCTCGTGGATCAAATACGCCATCGTCCGCGACAATCCCGCCGACGATCCCTTCCTTTCCCGGCTCGTCGATGTCGTCGATCCCCGCATCATCGTCAGCGGGATCGGGGAACAGCCCGTCATCGAGCACCTCGTTGATTTCAAGGTGAATGGCTTCACGGCCGGTTGCGTCTGCGTTCGCCCCGATCTCAGCGACCGGCTCCTCAAGGCGGTGCAGTCCGGCGATCTCGATCTCGCGCGCCGGATCCAGGCGATCTTCAAGCCCCTCGAGGACCTCCGCAACGGCGTCAATCCCGTCCGCGTCCTCCACGAGGCCGTCCGCCTCGCCGGCATCGCCGACACCGGTCCCGCCCTGCCGCTGCTGAGCGGTGTGACTCCGGATCAGGAAACCGCGATCCTCGCCGCGGTCGAGGCCCTGAAGGTGGCCGTGATCTGAGCGGATCTTCCGCCCCTCAGGATTTGCTGGCACCCCATCCCGAGAGACGCTACCCTCGCGTCCATGGAATCGGTCTCGATCCGCGAATTGAAGCAGCAGGCCACAGCCCTGCCCCAGGGCGTCTTCCAGGCCTTCCGCTTCCACGCCCAACTCGACCGCCATCTCGCGAAAACGACCAAGACGGGCAATCCCTTCTACGAGCTCACCTTCGCCGACGCCGAGGAGACCCTCCTGCTCCGCGTCTGGAACAACGCCCCGATGTTCGCGACCTGCGGGCAGCTCCGGGCCGGTCAGTTCTTCGAGATTTCGGGAGAGTTCGGCATGGGTGGCGACGGCCGTTCCATCGACGGGAGGAGCTGGACCGCACGGATGCTCGGCGAGGACGAGACCGCCGTAGTTCTCGGAGGCACCCCGGGACTGCGACGCAAGCAGGAGGAGGATTTTGCCTTTTTGTCAGGAACCGCTTCGGAGCTCTCCGATCCGCGCCTCCGCGCCCTCTGCACCCTCTTTCTCGAGCGCCACGGTCCCCGTCTCCGCCGCACCGCGGGGGCGCGGGACTACCACCACGCCCGGCGCGGCGGACTCGTCGAGCATGTCGCGCAGATGACCCGGTCAGCCCTCCAGGTCTGCGCCGCCTATCCCCTGCTCAACCGCGACCTCCTCGTCGCCGGAGTCCTCTTCCACGACGTCGGCAAGCTCTGGGAGAACTGCTACCAGGAAAACGGGTTCGCCATGCCCTACACCGAGATGAGCGAACTCCTCGGCCATATCCCGCTCGGCATGGAGGTGGTCAACAAACTCTGGCGCGAGCTCGTCGAGGCACCGGAAAACGGCGCGTGGGCGGATCTCGAGCCCGCGTCGGAACGCGTCCGCCTCCATCTCCTCCACCTCATCGTCTCGCACCACGGCGAACTCGAGTTCGGTTCCCCGGTCGTTCCCAAGACGCCCGAGGCCCAGGCGCTCCACTACATCGACAATCTCGACGCGAAGATGGAGATGTTCGAACGCGGTTACCAGACCGCGTCCGAACTCGGACGCCACGTCTACGATCGCGTCCGTCCCCTGCCCGGCCGCCTCGTCGCCCCGCTTCCCAAATTCGAAACGATGCCTTCGACCCACGGTGACGTGCTTCCGGAGGTAGAGGAACAAGCGGCGGAAGACCTGTCCGCCTGATGCCGGGTCTTCAGGCTTCGACCGCTCTCAGCTCGACCATGAGATCGTGGGCGATCGCCTCGACCGCCTCGCGGAGCGCCGCGGGGTCGAGCGGATCCGGACAATGGAGCCGCGCGTGCGTCTTGAAAATCCGGCCTCCCGACCAGGGGGCGTCGCCGCAGTCCGTGGCGAGCTCGACCACATTCACCCCGAGCCGGGCGAGGGCGCCCGAGATCGCGCTGACGATGCCCTGGCGGTCCTGCCCGACCACCTCGAGATCGAAGGCGCGCCCCGATCCGGATTCTTCGGTGAACAAGGCGGTGCGGTGCACCCGGGCCTGCAGTCCCTCGCCTTCGAGACGGGAAAGGCCCGACTCGAGCGACGGGAGTTCCTCCTCCGCGACGACGACCTGCACCATCCCCGCGAACTGGCCCGCGAGGCGCAGCATGCGGCTGTCTTCCCAGTTTCCCCCGGCCGAGACGATCACGTTGGAAAGGCGGTCGATCAGTCCGGGGCGGTCCGGGCCGATCACACTGACGATGACGGAAGTCTGCATCGGCTCATCGTAACCGATCCGCGGCGTCCGGTCCAGCGGGCCGCGGCATGATTTCCCGATATGGATTCGACGCAGGCTTGAGGTCTTCGCGGTCTGGGCGATAGTGGGTTTCCTTGGACTTCCCGATGCCACCGTCCGACCGGATCCCCCATGAAATGATTCTCGCCTCGGCGGGCTCGGGGAAAACGTGGCAGCTCACCAACCGCTACATCGGGTTGATGGCCCTGCAGTTGCGAACCAGCTCGGTCGCTCCGGAGCGGATCCTCGCGGCCACCTTCACGCGGAAGGCCGCGGGTGAGTTCTTCGACTCGATCCTCGTGAAGCTCGCCGAAGCCGCCTCCGACCCGAAGAAGGCCGCGTCCCTCCGCGGAGATCCCGCCGATCCCCTCGCCGCGATTCTCGCCACCCTCGGTCCCGGCGACTACACGCGCCTCCTCCGCGAGTTCATCCGCCGGATGCCGCGCCTCTTTCTCGGCACCCTCGACAGCTTTTTCGCGAACCTCCTCCGCGCCTTCCCCGCCGAGTTCGGCCTCACCGGCGATTTCGAGGTCATGGACGAATACCAGGCCGCGGTGGCGCGGGCGCGGGTCTACGAGGCGGTCTTTTCCTCCCGGCCGGGCGCGGGTCGCGACGGGGACGCGGCCCGGGCCGCCTTCCTCGAGGCCTTCCGGCTCGCCACCCTCGGATCGGAGGAGAACCGCGTCTTCAAACAACTCGACGGATTCATCGACGATCTTCACGATCTCTATCTCGAGGCGCCCTCGGCCTCGCGCTGGGGCCGCGCCGGGGCCATCTGGGACGACGAAGGCAAACACTGGCTTCCCGGAGAAATCGACCCGGAGAAGGAAGTCCGCCGTCTCGAGACCGCGCTCCGGTCGCTCGAGGCCTCGGGACAGAAGATCGAGTGGAAATGGTGGACCCCGTTTTTTGAGGCTTTGTCAGGACACCGTCCCGGCATGCCGCTCGTGAACCCGATCAAGTATGTGGCCAAGCAGGTCCTGCCGGTATGGAGCGACGTCCTCGCCGGATCGGCCGGGGTGAAGTTCAACAGGACGGTGCAACTCCTCGACCGTGCCGTCTGCGATCCGCTCCGGGCGATCTTCCAATGGATCGTCGGCGGCGAACTCTCCGTGAAGCTGCAACGCACCCGGGGCGTGCGGGATCTTCTGCAGCATTACGAGGCGGTCTATGCCGAGCAGGTGCGGCGGCGCGGGCGGCTCACCTTCCAGGACGCGCAACTCCTCCTCGCCGGACCGGGCGGAGAGGAAGGGGGCAAGGCGCCGATCTTCACCCAGATCCCCGGGCCGGACGAGCGCCTCCGCATCGACTACCGGCTTGACGCCCGTTACGACCACTGGCTCCTCGATGAATTCCAGGACACGAACCTGCTGCAGTGGCGCGTCATCGCGAACCTGATCGACGAGGTCGTGCAGGACGAATCGGGAACCCGCTCGCTCTTCCAGGTCGGCGACCTGAAACAGGCCATCTACGCGTGGCGCGGAGGCGATACCCGTCTCTTCACCGACATCGCGGCCCGCTACAACACCCACGACGAGCGTCTCAAGCGGCGGCATCTCGACATCTCGTGGCGCTCGGGCCACGACGTCATCGATCCGGTCAACCGCGTCTTCGGCGACCGCGCCGCCCTCGCCGCGATTGAATTGCCCGAGGCCACCCTCTCGCAATGGGAATGGCACGACCACCGCGTCTCGCCGAAGGGAGAGGATTACGAGGGCTGCACCTACCTCCTCAATCCCGCGGCACCCTCGGGAGACAAACCCGAGCCGGAGGATGTCCACGCCCTCGTCGCCGGCATTCTCGAGGAGATCGATCCCGTGCGCCGCGGCCTCTCCTGCGCCATTCTCGTGCAGAAAAACCAGGAGGGCGAGGCCCTTGTCGACGCCCTGCGCGCCCGCATCGGCATCCCCGTGGTGAGTGAGTCGGAGATTTTCATCGCGACGGACAACCCGCTCAACCGGGCCCTTCTTGCCGTCTTCCAGGTCGCGGCGCATCCCGGTGACCGCTTTGCCTGGCAGCATCTTGCGATGGGACCACTGCGGACGACGCCGGAGGTCGGTGAAGGAAGTCCCGAGGCCTTTTCCTCGCGCCTTCTCGCCGCGGTGTTTGAGGAGGGGTTCGAGGCCTCCGTGCGGATCTGGACGGATCGCTTTGAGGCGGCGCTGGGTTCCCCCCTCGACACCTACACGCGCGGCCGGGCCGAGGAGTTCGCCCTCGCGGCCCGTTCCTTCGACGAGTCGGGCAGCCGCGACCTCGACGAGTTCCTCCTCTTTCTTGGCAAACACCGCATCCGTGAGACCGTCTCGTCGAACGCGGTCCAGGTGATGACGATCCACAAGTCGAAGGGACTCACCTTCGACGCCGTCATCCTCCCGGATCTCGGGGGTAATTCCCTCACCACGGCGCGGCGTTCCTTCGGCGTCAAAAAGAACGGGGCGCGCGAGGTCGAATGGATCCTCGACCTGCCCCGCAAGGAATTCGTCGAGGCCGACCCGGTCCTGCGCGAACACGCCGCCGAACGTGAGGCCGAGGCCGCCTACGAGGCGCTCTGCAAGTTCTACGTCGCGATGACCCGGGCAAGCCGGGCGAATTACCTCATCACGATGCCCCGCGGAGACAGCGCGACGTCGCAGAACTTCGTGAAGCTGCTCGAGGACACCCTCGCGACCGATCCCCTCTCCGCGGAGTTCGGCGGCGTCCCGGCGACGGTGCTCTATCAAAGCCACACGGCGAAGACGAACCGGCGCTGGTTCGAGGCCTTCCATCCCTCCGCCGCGGCGGAGGAATCCGCACCGAAAGCGGTCCGCGGAGTCGATCCCGCCCTCGCCCGGAAACGGCTTCGCCGCCGCACCCCGAGCGGTTCCGAGGATTTCACGGTCACCGCCGCCCAGATCTTCACGCCTGCTGGGAGCGTCGCCCGGGAATTCGGCACTCTGGTCCATGCGCTCTTCGAGGAGATCGAATGGTCCGGCGAGTGCGATTTTGAAACGCTGGCCGCGCGCCGGCGGGAGACCCGCGACGCGACGACCGGGCTCGAGGACGCCCTCGAGCAGGTGTGCGGAGTCCTCAACGATCCCGTGGCGGCCGCCGCCCTCGCCCGTCCCGGGGACCACGCTGAAGCCTGGCGCGAACGGAGTTTCGAGATCCTTCTCGGCGAGGAATGGCTTTCCGGCACCTTCGACCGCGTCGTGATCGAACGCACGCCCGCGGGAGTTCCGGAGCGGGCCACGATCCTCGACTTCAAGACCGACCGGGTCGCCACACTGGAGGAAATCGACGCGGCCGTGACCAAATACCGCCCCCAACTCGAGACCTACCGGGAAGTCCTCCGCCGCATCACCGGACTCCCCGCGACCTCGATCCGGTGCCGCCTCCTTTTCACCCGCTCGCGATCCCTCCGCGAGGTCTGAAAACGCGCGACGCGATTTTTTCCGAATCGGGATTGCCGCCGGACCATCGTTCCGGTATAAGCGCGTCCCGAAACACACGAAACCACCGGGAAAAGAACCCCGTGTACGAACGACTCCCCATTTCCGGAATCCGGGAATCCTACCATCCTGTCGAGGGACCTCGCACGGTGGTGATGCCCATGCTCATCCTCGCGCTCCTCGCGGGGTTGGGTGCGTTTTATTTCCAGGGCATGCCAGGACCGGTCGATCCGGCGGAACCGCAGTTGGCCGCGGCCACCCCGGCCGCAACGACCTCTCCCGACGCGGCCGCCCCGGCCCCGCCGGCAGTCGTTGAAAACCAAGCACCTGCTCCGGAGACACCCCCGATCGTGAACCGGACCGACCTGGTGGAGAGCGACTTCACCCCCTGGATGTCCAACCTTGCCCTCGACACCTACCTTCGCCAGAAGAACCGCGGATACCAGGGCAGCTACTGGGCGCGGGGTAACTGGATCCGTGCGATCGAGGGGCGCTGGCACGAGAACGCGCACGAGTTCCGCATTGCTCTCGGCACGATGGAGCGCCCCGGCGAAGTGCAATGGCACTACCGCGTCGACCTCACCGGGATCGCCTTCGCCGAGGAGCTCGTCCGCATGAGCGCGAAGGAATTCCGGCTCGCGCAGAGCCAGGCTTACCGCCATCCTGATGGATCGATGCGTTACCAGGCCGTCTGGCAGCGGGAGGGCGACGCCCCCGTGGCAAAACGCTGATACGGGAACGCCCCCGTCATGACCGGACTCATCGAGCTCAAACTCACGGAGCTGAACCAGCTCTTCAACTCCATGGATCCCTCGCCATTCCATGAGCGGGATCTTGATCACGACGCGGAGGAATTCATCGTCAGTTGGGCCGCCGAGCATCCGCGCCAGCATGACTTGAAGCTCGTTGTCCACCTCGCGACGTCCCCGCCGCCGGAGATCGACTCGCAGGCCCTCGTCGCCGATTCCATCGCGCATTATTTTCATTACCGCGCCTCGATGAGCCTGCACGAGCGCAGGCGGTTGCTCCGGGAGGGACGCGCCGCCTTTCTCGTCGGGCTGCTTTTTCTCGGACTCTGCCAACTCGGCGCCAATCTCCTCCCTGTCCCACCCGAGGGCGGCTGGACCTCTGTGATCCGCGAAGGACTCGTCATCGTCGGCTGGGTCGCGATGTGGAAACCGCTCGATATCGCCCTCTACCGCTGGTGGCCCCTCGTCGCCCAGAGACGCCTCTTTCAACGGCTCGCCACCATGTCCGTCGAGGTCGTCGTTCAGCGAACCGTTCCGGTTTCGTGAGGCTTGCGGTGCAGACGAAGCGTCCGCACCATGAGCCAGATCACGGGCGGCAACAGGGCGCTCACGGCGAGGGCGAGCCCCGGATGCTCGACCCCGCGGGCTCCGATCCACGCATAGACGAATCCCATCGGCACGCTGCCGGCGCAGAGGGCGGGCACGAACCGACGCAGCGGCATCCGCGACAGGCCGGCGAGACAGGCGACGACCTCGGGCAGGACCGGCATCCACCGCGAGATCGCGACGATCCACCCGCCCGGTTCGCCCTGGAAAAGCCGTTCTCCCTCGGCCAGTCCCTTTTCCCCCGCGAGCCGGAGCGCGGCGCGGCGTCCCATCCGGCAACAGAGTCCGTAGGCGAGCAGGCCTGCACCGATCGAGCCAAGCGAGGAGAGCATCCCTCCGAGCAACCACCCGTAGACATACCCCAGCGCCGACATCACCGCCGTCGCGAGCACCGGCAGGAACAGATCGAGCACCAGCAGCGCCAGCCCGGCGAGCCAGGCCCAGCCTCGCGCCTTCTGGAACGCGGCGACGAGTTTCTCCGGCGACATCGCCTCCTCGAACCGGCCGCCCCAGATCGCGAAGGGAATCAACACAAGCAGGGCAAGGGCGAGAAAGAGAAGAATGAGGCGTTTCATATCGCGGCGGCGGCGTGTTAAGTTGGAGGGAATCCCGCGATCCGCACCCGCGATTTCCCGCCATGAAACCCCGCCCCGAACCCGTCGATCCCGCCCGCCTCCACGAACTGGCCCACGCCGTCATCCGCGACGCGAAGTTCCCCATGCTCGCCACCGTCGATCCCTCGGGACAACCGCGCGTGCGTCCGGTCTCGCCGGTGCGGGTCGACGACGATTTCACCGTCTATGTGGCGAACCTCCGGGTCTACCGGAAGACCGCGGAGATCGCCGCCAATCCGCGTGTCGAGCTCGCCTACCTCTCCTCCGACCACGACCAGGTCCGCATCACCGGATCCGCCGTGATCGAGACGGACGCGGACACGATCGCCGCGATCTGGGCGAAGAATCCCCTTCTCCGCCAATACCTCGGGACCCCTGAGAATCCGCAGTTCGTCCTTTACCGCATCGATCCCGATGAGGTGCGCTTCATGCGCGAATGGGCGCTGGATTATCACGACGTCCCGCGGCGTGAAAAGGGGTAAAGAACCACCAAAGCCCCTAAGGGCCATGCGAACGGTGTCACACGGAAAAGACGGTACGGTTCTCTGCCGATGAATGCCTACCGCTTTCCCCCGATGGCCGGATCGGGTTTGGGTTTCGCGTCATTCGCATCAACCTAAGCCGAAAGCCCCTGGCGTGACGGGGGCTTTCCTTTTTCTTTTGTCCCGCGCGACGTGTTTTTCGAAGGGTGCGAATGTCAGGAGTTCCGCCCATCGTTTGGCGCCACCGATGGTGGAGGGCGAGGGCGTCGTGGAGTTTTTCATTGCCGAGATCGTCGATCGGTCTGTTCCCGCTGATTGCCCGCGCCATCCGCATCCCGACGAGGTGGTTGTTCGGGGCGGTCAGCAGGATGGCCATGAGGTGGTGTTCGCCGTTCTTCCGGTTGAGGGCCTTGTCGAGGTTTTTGGCTTGTTTCCAAGCGCGGAACTGGATCTCCACTCCCCATCGCGCGCGGTAGATCGCCCGCAACAGGCGGTCGGAATCTGCCGAGCCCCCACAACTCTCAATCCTCAAATCCAATCAAGTCCTTGGCTCCGTCCGCCGGGGCCACCTCCAGGCCTTCCCCTCCGCTCCCCGTCCGGATTGCGCTTGCCAATCGCCAATCCCCCCGGACATTGGAGTTTTCCCATGCCCGCAACTGCCAAACCGCTGCTGATTTTCGACTTCGACGGCACCCTCGCTAACACCATTGGAACCGGCATCGCCATTTTCAACGAACTTGCCCCCTCCTACGGCCTTAGGCCGGTGACGGCCGCCGAAGTCGCCGAGCTGCGAAAGCTCAACACGCGGGCACTCCTCGACCACGTTGGCATTTCGCGCCTGATGGCGGTCAAGCTCGGCGCCCACATCCGCCGCCTCCTCCATGAGCGGATGGATTCGGTCGAGATGATCCCAGGCACGCGCGACATGATTCTCGGGCTCGCCGCGGAGGGCTTCCGCCTCGGGATCATCACCTCGAACTCGGCCGACAACGTGCGAACTGTCCTGAAGCGTTTCGGTCTGCTCGACTCCTTTCTGTTCATCGAGGCCGGGGTGAGCCTGTTCGGCAAGGCCCATCGCATCCTCAACGTCCTCAAAAAAACCGGGATCGCCTCCTCGAAGGCGATGTATGTAGGCGACGAGACCCGCGACATGGAGGCGGCCCGAAAATCCCAGGTCAGCGGCATCGCGGTCTGCTGGGGCACGAACGGCCGCGAGGCAATGGAGACCGAGGGACCGGATTATTGCATCGATGATCCGCACGAACTCATCGCCTGCGCCAGGAGCTTCGAGAAAAAAAATTTCTGAATCCGGTCACGCCGTCGCAATCGGCGACTATAGGATGTTGATGAAAAACCCCATTACCTTCCTGAAAACCTGTCTTGCGGTGACCCTCCTCTCCGGGGGCCCCGCCGTCTTCCGCGCCGAAGCCAATCCTTCGTTACCCCGACATCTCTCGCCGGAGCTCCGGGTTGGCAAATCCTGGAACTACAGCGACGGACTCAAGATCACCTTTGTCGGAGTCGCCTCTGACACGCGTCGTTATCCCAATCGGCCCGCGCCCCGCGTCCAAAAGGTCCGTGGCGATGCCGTCGTCGTCCTAACCCTCGAGGCGGGAAACCAGGCGCCGAAAACGGTGCGCCTCCATACCAACGGTGAACCGAAGGTAGCGGTGATCGCGGCGAATGAATTGCCGGACGGCATGGTCGGCATTCCCCGTTCGTTCATCGTCTCGATCCGGAAGCTCCTGCCCGAGGCCTCGAAGCGCGGCGGTCTCCGTCCCCAGCGGTTTTACCGCCTCCGCCTGAAAGTCGACGAAGCGGTCTGAACCGCCGCGGTTTCGTCGCCTTCATTTCCGTCCGAGAAGCCGGTCGAGGGAGTCGCTCGTCTGATGGATGAGCGCCTCCGGGTAGTGTTTCCACGGGCGGAAGTATTCGAAGGTCAGATAACCTTGATAGCCTGCGGCATCGAGACCCTCGATGACCGCGGGCCAATCCGTGCTCCCGTCGAGGAGCGGCCGGAAACACTCGAGGGAGTGATCCGTGCCCTCGCGGTGGAATTCCTTCAGGTGCACGTTGCGGATGCGGCCGCCGAGCTGGGGGATCCAGTGCTCCGGCTGCTGGTATTGCATGATGTTGCCGGTGTCGAAGTGGATGCGGCAGCGCTCGTTCCCGAAGGAATCGACGAAGGCGTTCATCTCGGCCGGGGTCATGAGGTAGCCGTTAAAGAAGATGTTCTCCATGTTGAGGAAGACGCCGAGCTTCTCCGCGTCGGCGAGGAGTTTCCCCACCGCCTCGCGGGCGCGGGAGTCGCAGACATCGTTCGGCACGGCTTCGTGATCGTCGCGCCACGGGATGTTCACCGCTCCGGGGACGACGAGGACGTTCTCGACGCCGAGTCCGCTCGCGGCGCGGGCGATGAGTCCGGCGAGTTCGAGTCCGCGCGTCCGTTTCGCAGGATCATTGCTGGTGAGCGGATAGGGCCAGAAGAGGAAGCTGCAGAGTCCGCTGATGGCGATGCCGATCTCGTCGGCCATCTTGCGGATCGCGGTGAACTCGGCCGGACCGGCCTTCGGGGAAAGGTCGCTCTCGAGGTCGTAGTTCAACTCGACCCCGTCGAAGCCGGCGTCCTTGGCGAGTTGGAGACACTCGCGCAGGGTCATCCGGGACGGGTAGGGGAAGGCCCAGAGATTGATCGATTTCTTCAACTTCGGATAGGCCTTGGGCGAGGAACGGCGTTCGTCCGGTTTGGACGCGGTCGTCCCCGCGGCCTCCTGCGCCCCGGCGCGGAAAGGGGCGAGCGCGGCGGCGGCGGTGCCGGCAAGGGCGCCGGTGCGGATCAGGTCGCGGCGGGAAAAACCGCCGGGACGCGGGTGGAGGAATTCGGGAGGCTCGGGGCTCATGAGAGAGCAGGGTAGCGGATCGGACCCTCTTTGGGAAAGTGAAAACGGAGGGCGGGAATACGCCGCGCCCCTGCCTTCCCGCTTCCCAAGTCGCGCGATTTCGGCCACAGTTCCCGCCATGATCCCCCGCCGTCTTCTTTTCCTCGTCTCTCTCGCCCTGCTGCCCGCCGCCGGCGCGGCCGACCGTCCCCACCTGCTCTGGATCACCGCCGAGGATCTCAGTCCCGCGCTGGGCTGCTACGGCGATTCCGATGCGATCACCCCGAACCTGGACGCCTTCGCGAAGGAGGCGGTGCGCTACACGAACGCCTTCGCCGCCGCCCCGGTCTGTTCGCCCTCGCGGTCCACCATCATCACCGGCATGTGGGCCCCCAGCCTCGGCACCAGCCAGATGCGATCGACCTTTCCCCTGCCACCGGACGTGAAGGGATTTCCGACCTACCTGCAGGAATCCGGATATTTCACCGCGAACAACCTCAAGACCGACTACAACACGAGCGACGAAGGCCGCCTCATCAAGGAATCGTGGACCGAGATCAGTCCCACGGCGCACTGGCGCAGCGAGGCGCGGAAGGAAGGGCAACCCTTCTTCACCGTGATCAACCACATGGTGACCCACCAGTCCCGCACCATGGTCTGGCCCCACGAGGCCTTCCGCTCCGAGATCCAGTCGAAGCTCGCGGCGGACCAGATCCATGATCCGGCGAAGATCAAGGTGCCGCCCTATTATCCCGACACCAAAATCATCCGTCGCGAACTGGCCCGCTTTCACGATTGCGTGAGCCTGCTCGACCAGCAGGTCGGCGCGATCCTCAAGCAGCTTGAGGAAGACGGACTCGCCGACGACACCATCGTCTTCTTCTACTCCGACCACGGCTCGGGCATGCCGAGGCACAAGCGGCTCCTCCACGACACGGGGATGCGCGTGCCCCTCCTGATCCGATTCCCCGAGAAATACAAGCACCTCGCCCCGGCCGCGGCCGGAAGCACGGTCGACCGGCTCGTCTCCTTCGTCGACTTCGCCCCCACGATGCTTTCCCTCGCGGGAGTGAAGGTGCCGGAGGCGATGCAGGGGCTCGTCTTCCTCGGTCCCGAGGCCTCGCCGGAGCCCGAATACGTGTATGGATTCCGCGACCGTGTCGACGAGGCCTTTGACCTTTCCCGTTGTGTCCGCAGCAAGCGCTACCTCTACATCCGCAACTACCTGACGAGGCTCTCGTGGGCGCAGCCGAGCGTCTATTCCGACCTCGGTGCGATCCAGCAGGAAATCTTCCGCCACGCCGCCGATCCGAAGAACCTGACCAAACCCCAGGCGGCCTACGCCGGACCGGGTCGCCCCATCGAGGAATTCTACGACGTCGCCGCCGATCCGATGAATCTGACCAACCTCCTCGACGGGGAAATGAACGCCGATCAGAAGTCGGCCCTCGCGTCGCATCGCGCCGCCTTCCTGAAGATCCGCGGGGAGATTCTCGACGTCGGCGTCCTGCCCGAGTCACAGATGGTCGACTTCATCATGCTGGAAGAACGCCCCCTCCGCGAGATCACTCTCGGCCGGACCTCGCACCGTCCCGACCTCGCGACGATCTGGGCCTCGGCCGATCGGGTGGGCAAGGGCATGCGCGAGGATCTCCTCGAGCACGTCCACGACGGAGACGCCGCGGTGCGATTCTGGACCATCCTCGCCCTGCGCCAGGCCTATCCGAAAGACAATGACCTGCTCGAGGAGATCTACGATTCGATGGACGACGTCGACGAGGCCGTCCGCATCGAGGCCGCCGCGTGGATCGCCGACGTCTCCGACAAGCACCGCGCGGAGGCCGTTCAGGTGATCGGACGCGAGCTCATCAGTGACGAATGGTGGACCGCGCTACGCGCCTGCCGCGCCGTGGAGGAACTCGGCGTCAAGGCGGCCCCGCTCATTCCGGTGATGGAGACGCTTTACCAGCGCAACCGCTTTGCCGAGGGCGACGGGCCGATGTCCATCGCCTTTTCCGCCGGGGTCTTCCTCAAGAAAATGGGGATGCCGACGCAACCCTGGGATTTCGGTCCCGGTCGCTGACCCGTCCGCGACCCGACGCAATGAAGTCCGCCGATCCCAGTTGGGGCCTTCCTTCTCCGGATCAGTTGCGGGGTTACCGCATCTGGGATTCCTACTTCACCCCGGCCCACGGACATCCGGGCAGGGACGGCTTCTCCGCGACGCTCTCCGACATGGCGCGCTCCGAGCGGGCCATCGGCCTCGGCCACTTCGAGAAACTCTGCCTCTTTTCCCACGTCGGGATCGGCACGACCGGCGACGCGGCGGTGGAGGCGTTGCTGTTGGCGGATCCGGATCGGGTCCTGAAGCCCTTCACGGCGTGGCCGGACCAACTGATCGGCATGATCCAGCTCAATGCGAACGACTTGAAGGCCTCGCTCGCTGCCCTCGACCGGTGGCTCCGCGACGGGCCGATGAAGGGCGTCTATTTTCCGGGTGGCGGCCCCGGAGCCCGTGCCTGCTCCGATCCGGCGGTGATCCCCCTCGTCGAGCGCGTCATCGCGTTGAAGGGCGTCATCATGCAGCACACCTGGAACAAGACCGGCGGCAAGCAGGGGCCGGGCGAGTCGACGCCCGCCGAGCTCGCGGCCCTCGCGACCCGGTATCCGGAGCAGGTCTTTCTTTGCGCCCACGCCGGAGGCGAGTGGGAACAAGGGCTGCGCGCCGTCCGTGACACGCCGAATGTCTGGATCGAAACCTCCGGATTCGATGCGACCGCCGGATTCCTCGAAATGGCGGTGCGCGAAATCGGCGAGGACCGCATCGTCTTCGGCAGCCATCTCCCCACGCGATCCCTCGGGACGGAACTGACCAAGGTCACCGCCGCGGAAATCACCGAGGAGGCGAAGGGGAAGATTCTCGGAGCGAATTATCGGCGTTTGTTAGGATCATGATGCGGTTTCACCGGCTCTGCAGGGTCTCCGCCGTCCTCGTCACGGGAGTGGCTATCGCCGCCGCGGTCTTTTATGCGGTTTCCCCATCCGCCTTCATGAAGCGGTTCACGTCGCGACCGGAAGGGGAGCGCATCGTCTTTTCCGGCAGCGCCGACCGCGGTCGCGTTCTCGACGGCGGTGGCGGCTGGATCAACGAAGGGCGCTTCACCGATATCGTGATCGAGTCGGAGTGGAAGAACGGGCGCTGGGAACGCCCCGACGGGGTCGTCATCCGCAACGGAAAACTGCGCGGCTCAATCCGCGTCATCGGACTCGGCCGCAATGGCGAGGCGAAGGGGGTGCGGGCATCCTCGACGAGCCTCGGACACACCGAACGCGCCCGGGATGCGGCCCCCCAGGGGATCGTGATCTCGAATCTCGGGATCGAGGCCGACCGTGCCATCCCGGTCTACCTGGCCCCCGGAGTCACCGGAGCCGTGATCGAGGATTGCACCTTCACTGGATGGAGTGTCGCCGGGGCGATCTATCTCGATGCCGAGAGCGCGGGAAACACGATCCGGAACAACCGCTTCTCCACGCAATGCCACCGCGAGGTGATCTGCGTCGATGGTTCCGCGAGGAACCGCATCGAGGGCAACCGTTTCGAACGGATCGATCGCGGCGCGATTCATCTTTACCGGAACTGCGGCGAGGGCGGCGCGGTCCGCCACCAGACACCGCGGGAAAACGTGATCCGCGAAAACCGCTTCGCCCTCGGAACCCTCGGATTCGGGAACCACGCGATCTGGCTCGGCTCCCGGAACGGCCGGCGTTCCTATTGCCATCTCGATGACGGTTACCCCTTCGGCAGCAGCATCGACAACCGTGATTTCGCGAACGACAACCTCGTCGCGGAGAATTCATTCAATCCGCCGGGTCCGCGGGCGATCCGGGACGATGGGGAGGGAAATGTCGTCCTGCCGTGAAGCACCTCCCGTCGGCCGCTTCGCCCCGGTCCCGGATCCGACGGGAAACGCGGTGGCGCAAGGGCGTGCCGGATTGCACTTGCCGCGGCGGCTCCGATTCCCCAATCTACAGCGAAGACCTGCCATGAAACCATTCTCCCTGCTCGCGCTGATCGCACTGCTCCCCCTGTCCTCGCTCACCCCGTCCTCCCGCGCCGACGAGCCCCTGACAAAGTCCCTCGTGCTCCACGCTTCCTTCGACAGGGGCTTCGACGCGGACTTTTCCAAGGGGGATCCCATCGCCTACGTCAAGGGTGCGCAAGGGCTCGTGCCCCTGCCCGCGGGAACGGAGGAGGTTCTCATCGCTCCCGGAGCGGGGAAGTTCGGGGGCGCCCTCTCGTTTCCGAAGAAGGGAACGACGCGCCTCTCCTACAAGGGCGACGGCGTCCTCGGCTACAATGACAAGGACTGGAGCGCGACCATGTCGCTCTGGCTCCGTCTCACACCTGACGAGGACCTCGAGCCGGGCTACTGCGACCCCATCCAGATCATCGGCGACGACACGAAGAAGGGATTCATCTTTCTCGAATGGTCCAAGGACCACACCCCGCGCTATTTCCGCTACGCGATCCGCCCGCGCATCGAACTGTGGGATCCCGAGGGAGTCGGCTGGGAGGTCGTGCCCGAGGAAAAGCGCCCCATGGTGCAGTTGAAACGCACGCCATTCTCGCGGGACACCTGGACGCACGCGGTCTTCACCCTCGAGCGCATCAACGCGGGAACCGGCACCGCCGCCGGATCCCTCTACCTCGATGGAACTCTCCAAGGGCGGATCGAGAATTTCGACCTCACCTTCGGTTGGGATCCGAAGGCCGTCATGATCGTCCTCGGGGCCGCCTATGTCGGCCACCTCGATGACCTCGCCGTCTTCAACCGCGTCCTCACCGCGGACGAGGTCAAGCGGCTCCACACCCTCGGGGGCGGTGCCGCCTCCCTGAGGCCCTGAGCGGGGCCTGGCCCCTCACTTCATCCGGTACGCGACCGTTCCGAGGTGATCGATCAGCGCGGCGAGCGCGCCCCGGTCCGCCCCCGGCTTGTGCACCGCCATGACCTCGGCGTGCACGAGCGGCGCCTTCAGCCTGACAAACACACTTCCCGAATGGGGCAGCTTCGCGCTGTGCGCCGGGAGCAGGGCCACGCCCGCCCCGCCCGAGACCGCGGCGAGGAGGAGCGGCAGCGAGTCGCATTCCTCCGCGATGACCGGCTCGAACCCACGCATCCGGCAGATCCCGCGGAGAAACTGGCGGCGCCCCGGAAAGACCGCGTCCGAGAGGGAGACGAAGGGATCCCCCGCGAGTTCCTTCAGGTCGATCTGCCTGCGCCGCGCGAGGCGGTGGTCTTCCGGGAGGACCGCGGCCATCGCGTTCCGCATGAGACTGCGCACGGAAAAACGGCTCCGGTCCTCCTCCGCGAGATTGCCGAGGAGGCCGAGATCCAGCTCGTCGTTGCGGAGCCGGTCGACCTGCGCCTGCGGCGAGAGTTCAAACAACGCCACCGCGCTGCGCGGATGGCTCTTCCGCAGCGCCTTCACCGCCGGAGCGACGAGATCATCGAGAAAAATCGTGAGAAAGCCCAGCCGGATCGTCCGCTTCCCGTCGCCGAACTGCTCGCGCACCTGCTGGGCCGAGGTCTCGGCATCGCAGAGCATCTGGCGGGCCCGGTCGAGAAAGTAACGGCCCGCCGCAGTCAGGTGGATCCGTTGCCTTACCCGGTCGAAAAGCGCGACACCCAGCTCCTCTTCGAGCGACTGAATCTGGCGGCTCAGGGCCGGTTGCGAGAGGTGCACCCGACGGGCCGCGGCCGTGATCGAGAGTTCCTCCGCGGTGGCGACGAAGGAGCGGAGCTGGTGGAATTCCATGGGTCGGGTCCCTCGGGACTTCATAACCTAGACGCATGAAGTCCCGGCGCAACTCGCATTGGTGGATTGTCCTTGCCTCCCGCAACGTAACCCCATGAAAGTTCTCACCCCATCCACCATGAATCCCGGCACTTCCTCCTCCCATCCCATCACCCTCCGCCCCGCGGACGAGAGGGGCCACGCGAACCACGGCTGGCTCGACACCTGGCACAGCTTCAGTTTCGCGAGCTATTACGATCCCGGCCACATGGGCTTCCGCAGCCTGCGGGTCATCAACCAGGACCGCATCGCCCCCGGAGCCGGCTTCGGGACCCATCCGCACCGCGACATGGAGATCTTCAGCTACGTCCTCGAGGGCACCTTGAAGCACGCCGACAGCATGGGCAATTCCCGCGAGCTGAAGCAGGGCCAGATCCAGCTGATGAGCGCCGGATCGGGCGTCACCCACAGCGAGTTCAATCCCTCGCGCACCGAGGGCACCCACCTCCTCCAGATCTGGATCCTGCCCCACACGAAGGGCCTCGTTCCCACCTACACCGAATGGCATCCCTCCGAGGCCACCGCGGGTTCGAAAACGCTCGTCATCTCCCCCGATGGTCGTGACCAGTCGGCCAAGATCCGGCAGGACGCCTTCGTTTACCGGCTCCTCCTCGAGCCGGGCGAAACCGTCACCCACGATCTCGGTGCCGCCCGGGGCCTCTGGCTCCAGGCCATTCACGGTCAGGTCCGGCTGAACGACACCCTTCTCGCCCCCGGCGACGGTGCCAGCACCGAAACGCACGGCACCCACCGTCTCACCGCCCTCGACGCCCCCGTCGAGGCCCTCCTCTTCGACGTCGCCTGACCGACCACTCCACCACTCCACCACTCCACCACTCCACCACTCCACCACTCCACCACTCCACCACTCCACCACTCCACCACTCCACCACTCCACCACTCCACCACTCCACCACTCCACCACTCCACCACTC
>JBILDO010000083.1:0-20545 GCA_044352585.1 Verrucomicrobiales bacterium | reverse complement strand
CGGACCCCGGTGAAGGCCTCCTGGTTGCGGAGGATCCTGCGGAAGATCTCCTTGTCGCGGGCCTCGAAGACCCGGCGCCGGTCCACAACCCGGGAGATGACATGGTAGAAACTGCGGCCGTTTCCTAACAAACGAGAAGTCTTCATAAACATTCTCTACCCAAATCCAAAGCCCCCGTCAAACTAATTAAACGTCTGATTTTTAATTGTTCTAGGCTTTTCTTCATCAATCGTGGTGACATTCACCACGGTGTCCTTATTTATGAGGCATCAAGCCCTCCCGTGGGCTCCGCCCACATTTCCTTCGGTGTCTTTTTTAATGAGGCACTGCGGCCGCAACCCGCCCCGATCCGCGGGGTTGACTCCCCTGACCCGGGCCTGCCATGTTCGGGTCCAAGTTTCCCATGTCCCTCATCCCCCTCCTCACCCGGATCTCGAAACGCAGCGGTTGCGCCGACGCGATGCGCTGCGAGGCCGTTCTCGCCGAAGCGGCGGCTAGGCGCGTACCGCTCGTCGACGCGCTCTATGACGCGAACCTGGTCGAGGAAGAATCCTTCGCCCGCCAACTCGCGGCGGAGGCGGGCCTGGAGTTCCAAGCCGAATCGGAACTCGACCTGACGAGCGCCCTCCACCGGCGTTTCCCCGCCAAAATCGCTCTTCGCCACCGGCTCCTTCCCGCCCGCATCGACGAGGACGGGATCTGCCTGATGACCTACGATCCCTTCGACCTTGAGGCAAGGCAGGCGGTCGGTCGCGAGCTCTCCAAGCCGGTGTCGTGGGTGGTGAGCACCCGCTATCGCATTCTGGAGGGGCTGCGCCAGAGTTACGGGGTCGGAGCGGAGCAGTTCGACGAACTCCTCGAGGGCCGCGATCCTGCGGCTCCCGATGAATTCGAGCAGGAAGTGACCCAGCTCGACGAGGAGGAGGAAGAGGCCTCGGTGATGAATTTCGTGAACCAGATCTTCCGCGAGGCGCTGCGGGAACGGGCCACGGACATCCACATCGAACCACTCGAGAAGAGCTTGCGCATCCGCTACCGCATCGACGGCGCCCTTCAGGAAGTCGCGGTGCCGCCCGACATCCGCGCACTGCAGGCCTCGCTCATTTCGCGCCTCAAGATCATGGCCCAGCTCGACATCGCCGAGCGCCGCCTGCCGCAGGACGGTCGCATCAACCTCGAGCTTGATGGTTCGCCCGTCGATGTCCGTGTCGCGACGATTCCCTCGGTCAACGGCGAGAGCGTGAGCCTCCGTCTCCTCACCCGGCAGAATTTCGACATGAACATGCTGGGTCTCGATACCCGAACCATCGAGATCATCGACGGGCTCCTCCGCCAGCCGAACGGCATCATCCTCGTGACCGGTCCGACGGGATCCGGAAAATCGACGACGCTCTACACCTTCCTCAAGAAATTGAATACGAAGGAAACCCGCATCGTCACGGTCGAGGATCCGGTCGAAAACCGCCTCGACGGCGTCGTCCAGATCGCGATCAAGCCGGAGATCGGCCTGACCTTCGCGAGCGGACTACGCAGCATTCTCCGCGGCGACCCGAACATCATCATGGTCGGGGAAATGCGTGACCTCGAGACGACGGAGATCGCGATCCGCGGCGCCCTCACCGGTCACTTGGTCTTCAGCACGCTGCACACGAACGACGCGGTCTCGGGCATCACCCGTCTCCTCGACATGGGGGTCGAGCCCTTCCTCATCGCCTCGTCGGTGCGTGGATTCCTCGCCCAGCGGCTCGTGCGCCGGCTCTGCGAGCAATGCAAGCGCCCCGCCCACGACCTCGAGGATTCCTACCTCGTTGAGATCGGGTTTCCCCTCGACCAGAAGAACGGCATCCACGAGGCGGTCGGCTGCCGCGCCTGCCGGAATACGGGCTACCGCGGCCGGATGTCGATCCTGGAAATCTGCCTGATCGATTCGGCGATGTCGGAGTTGATCACGACCCACGCGAGTTATGCGCAACTCAAACAGCAGGCCATCGCGAACGGGATGCGCTCGCTACGCGATTATGGCTGGGGCAAGGTCTCCTCGGGCGAGACGACGATCGAGGAGGTGTTGAGCAACGTGGGGCATTAAGAAGGAGGGGGCTCCGCTCCGTGTGCTCACCGCCCTTCTTCATGGCCGGGGGCGGCCCCGCTCCCTGGTTGCTCGGAACTTTCGGGGGTGGCGGCGGACCACGAGACGTCCCGCGAACGCTTTCCGCGATATCGCAGAAACGCCGTCGCGACGAGGGCGAGCAGTCCGAGGAGGCCCCCGGCGATCGCACCGAATCCGATCTCGCGTCCGGGCACTTCGGGAAAAACCCGCTCCGCCGATCCGTCGAGCAGGGTGAAGGACCGATTGTTCGACGGCACCCAGTATCCCTCGTCGAGCCGGACGATGGAGGCGCGGAAGCGGGCTCCGTCGGCGGGAATGGGGATCTGACCGTCGTCGCCCTCGCGCCAGCAGCGCAGGTCGATTTCCTTTGCGCCCCGGATCACGGCGTGTCCGCTCTCGACCGACTCGACCGCGACCTTCAGCCGCACGTAGAAGAGCGCGGATCGCGCCCGCCGCCGGATCATCATGCGGGAATCCGCGACCCGCCCCGTGACGACGGCATCGACCCGCGGCACGGGTGCGGACTTCTCCTCCGCGGCAGCGGAAAATCCTGACAAACCTACCCAAAAAAGGATAAACGTCCTAACATTCATGCTGGTCCCGGCAACTCTCGCCGCAATACAGCCCGAAACGCTCCCGGCACGACGGACACACGAAGATCTGCGCGTTGCACGCGTGGAGGCGACAGTTTCCGTAATGCGGCTCCTCGACCCCGCAGTGCCGGCAATGCGAGATGACCCGCCGCGTCTCGGTGTGGTTCACCTCCACCCCGACGCGTTTGTCGAACACATAGCAGAGCCCCTCGAAGTCGCGGCCGCGCACCTCGGGATCCTTCCCGTAAGAGACGATGCCACCGTCGAGCTGATAGACGCGGTCGAAGCCCTCCCTGCGGAGATAGCCGGAAAGTTTTTCGCAGCGGATCCCGCCCGTGCAGTAGGTGAGGAGCTTTTTCCCGCGCAACTCATCGGCATGCTCGTGGAGCCATCCCGGGAAGTCGCGGAAGTTTTCGATGGGCGGGCAGAGCGCGCCCTTGAATCGCCCCAAATCGGTCTCGTAGAGGTTCCTTCCGTCGATGAGGACCGCTTCGGGATCAGACATCGCGGCGAGGAACTCCCTCGGCGAAAGGCGCTCGCCGGAGAGCGTGTTCGGATCGATGTCCTCCTCGCCCGGAAGTCCGAGGGTGACGATCTCCTTCCGGAACTTCACCGAGAGTTTCGGAAAGACGTGGCGCTCCGCCGGGTCCACCTTGAAGACCATCTCCGCGGTGAGCGGATCGGCGCGCATTGTCTCCATGTAGGCCTCCGTCGCCGTGGTTTCTCCGGAGACAGTGCCGTTGATGCCCTCATGGCCGATTAGGATACGGCCCCGCAGCCCGAGCCGGGTGCAGAGCTCGCGGTGCCTCTCCGTGTAGTCCTCCGCGTCGGGCAGCGGGACATAGCGGTAGTAAAGAAGAACCTGGTAAGGCGGCGAAGAGACGGAATTCACAACCGCATTGTAGAATCGAAGCGAGGCCGGCTCAAGGGCCTGACCCGGACCGTTCGCCCGGGCGGGCCGCGAAATTTCTTCAAGATTTCTTTATTTTTCATAAAAATTTAGTATTTTGAGCGCATCCGCTTCTACGAAATCGTTGCTTTGAACCGTTTGAAGTTTGACCTCATCCCTGCCGCCATGCGCCCCGTCCTTCCCCTGCGAACCGCCGCCTTCCTGCTCACGGGAGTTCTTGCGCCTTTGTTCCTGACGCAGTGCAAAACGACCACGAAATCCTACAAGGACATTTCCTACGATCCATCCAAATTGAAGACTCCCGCCGGCCACGGCATGGAGCGCAACGACTACCCCTTCGACGAGCAGGGCAACTACCGCAAGGACTGGGTCAAGGGCAACACTTCGGGACGCGACGGTTCGGCCAGCCCCGGTTCAGACCCCGCACCGGCGATCGCGGCCGCGGGCACGGAAGCCGCGCCGCAGGGACCGACTTCCTACCCGAACTATGCCGAGGCCTCGGCCGCGCGCGAATCGGGCAATTTCGTCGGTCCCGCCGCGGCGACGGGGGCCGCGACCACGACGCCGACCTCCTCCCCCGCGGCCGCTGGCGTCGGCGGCGTTGAACTCGCCTCCGCCGGCTCGATGCCCGCCACGGCCTCCCGGCCGAGCTATCACAAGGTGACTTCGGGTGAAACCCTCTTCTCCCTCGCGAGCCGCTACCACACCTCGGTCTCGGAACTAAAGCGCGTCAACGGGCTCACCGGCGACAGCATCCGCACCGGCCAGAGCCTCCGCATCCCGTGATTCCGGGGGAGGCACCTCAATCCGTTTTCCGCTTCGGGCCTTTGGCGGAACCGCCGGATTTCTTTCCTGACGTCCTCTCCGCGCCGGTCTTCGACTTCGCCTTGCTCGATTTTTTAGCGTCTTTGTCCGGGTCTTTCCCGGATTTCCGTTTCTTCGCCGCCTTTTCGATCTCCGCTTTCACCGCGGCTTCCCTGCGGGCGACCAGCTTCTTCAGCTTGGCCCAATACTTCTCTCCGGCGATGTATCCGACGCAGTGAGGCGCACCGCAGAGACAGGGATGATCCTCCCAGGTCTCGAGGTCGAAGCCGTAGTTGTAGTAAAGCTCCTCCCCCTTCGCGATGTCGCGCTTCGCCGCGATCCAGATCCGATCCTCCTCGATGTAGGACTCGCAATTCGGATCGCAGCTGTGGTTGATGAGCCGGGCCGAGTTCCACGGCAGGTCGCCGTCGATGTCGAATTTCTTGTTCAGGGTGAAAATATAGACCGCGGCGTCTCCGGTCTTCTTCGCGTAATCGATGCGGGCCCAGGCGCGGCGGTCCGACTCTTTCTTGTCGATGAGTTCGCCGACATATTCGATGATCGGCGTCCCCTCGGGGATGCGGCGTTTCGCAAAGAGTCCGCGTCCGTGGATGCCGGAGCGGCGCACCTCGCACCAGTTCGAGTCACAGCGTTCCCCCGGGAGGAGGGCGGTTTCAGTTTTCATTCGGGAAAGTTCCTTCCGGCCAGGGCGCGGAGATTTCGATGTCCGCGGAGCCGGTTCCGGGCCAACCGCCGGAAGAATGCAGCACGCCAGAGAGCGCGGTGGGGTGTTTGGGGGCAAATTCCGGCCGGGCCAGGGAGATCCGGAAACGCGAAGTTTCAGCGTCAGGTTGATCGATGATCTGAGGCTCGTCCGAATCGACCTGCATGTCGTCGCAGTAAAAATGAACCGCCTTCGCCTGCGCGAAGGTCAGTCCGGGAATCGTCGCGATCAGTTCGATGCGGTCGGCAGCGGCACTTCGCACCTCGAAACGCCATGCATCGGGAGCGGGTTTCGGAGCGGACTCGCGGGCGGCGGCAAAGGCTTCGGCGAGGGGCTTATCGACCGGCGGTTCGCGGCCCGCCCCGGCCACGGGAACGGGCAAGGTGAGTTCGGCATTGCCCGGATTGCACGAGACGGCGCAGGCCATCCACGAGACTCGCGCGGAGAGGGCGACCTCCTTCAAGGCGAGGTTTGCCGGAGGCGTGATTTCGGTAAGGAGCAGGACGGGTTCCTTGAAGCCGTGGGCGACGATGCCAGCCATGATCACGCGCGACGGCGGCGGCCAGAGGATCGGACCCGCGGAAAATCCCGCGGGCAGGTTCCAGTCGATTCTCGTGGCGACTCCCACGATGCCCGGTCCGCGCCAGTAGGTGTGATGCCCGGGCATGGGTGCGAGGCGAAGCCCTACCGAGAAGGGACGTCCCGGGACGATCGCCGAAACGTCGGTGACCAGTTGCACGTTCCGGATGCCCGGACGCGAGAGCGGCGCGGATTCGAGCGCGACAACCCCGGCAACCCAACCACCCGAAACGAGAGCGGCAAGAATCAGTGGCAGGGTGGGTTTCATCGCGGCGGAACGATGCAGGAATCGCGGCGCGTCTCAACTGCTTTTTGTCCGCGTCGATTGGCGATCCGGATGAAGAGGGGCGCGGAAAGGGGGTGGCATCCTTCCTCCGTCATCGGCCGCGAGCCGGACCATCGATCGCTTGCCGATCACGGAAATCGACGCCGCTTCGGCCAACAAAAAACCCGGGCCCCTCGCGGAGCACCGGGTTTCGAAAAAACATCGGTGAACGGCGGATCAGGCTTTATCGGCCTTCACTTCTTCACCCTTCTTGGTGTGCTTGTCGGTGGACACGGTGACCTTCTTGCCCTTGAGGTCCTCGATCTTGGCGGACTTGCCGTCGGCACCGGTGATCTTGGCGGAGGCATCGAGGGTGATCTTCTGGTCACCGACGGTGATTTCCTTTTTCTCCGCGTCGTAGGCGGAAAGTTCGCCGGAGACGGGGACTTTGACACCGCAGCCGGCGTAGATGGAACCGGAGAGGGCGACGAGGGAGAGGATTGCGAGCAGTTTCTTCATGAGGTATTGGGGTTCGAATAGGACTCCGTATCCTCCTCAACAATCCGCCGTTAGACAAGAACATAAATGCGCCACAACGAAAAAAACGTCGCTTCCCCACGAAAAATGTTCAATTTTCCGTCCCGATGAATTCCCGACGGCCCCTCCCCCGCCCCGTTCTCGCCCTGTGCTCCCTTCTCACGCCGGGCCTCTTGCTGGGTCACCCGGTGCCCGACATCCCCGTGCGGTCGCATTTCCATGCCGGCGGCGCAGCCGAAATCCGGGTTGAGGTGGACCCGCGTTCCTTCGAGTCGAATCCCGAGGAGCATGATTACCTTACGAAAACGGCGGTGGACGCGATCCCGCCGGACCAGCTCGCCGCCCTCGGCGAGAAGGCGGACGCGTTCGTCGCCGGACGCCTCAAGTTCCACTTGGAACCGCTCGGCGAGGTGAAGCCGGAGTTCACCTGGTCGTTCAGGAAATTGACCGACGCGGGCGCTCTCGAAAAGCCGGAAGATTCGGCCGTGCTGGTGGGCTCGTGGAAAACGACCCTGCCGAAAGGGCTCTCCGGTTACCGGATCGAGTCACTGAAGCTGGCCGATCCCGCGGCGATCCCGATGAACGTGAACTTCCTCAACTTCCTCGGCGGCCGGCAGGTCGAACGGTATGCGGTCCTTTTCCCCGGGGAGACCAGCTTCGTCCTCGACCTCACCGGTCTTGCGACGGCCGAGTCCGCGGCTTCGCCGGATGCGGTGGGCGTGGAGGCGGACAACGAGGACCTTGCCGCGATTTTCACGTCGGAGGTGAAACGCGGCTTCCTTCACGTCGTGCCGCTCGGCCTCGACCACGTCCTCTTCGTCCTCGGCCTCTTCCTGATGAGCCGGAGGTGGAAACCGCTCGTCTTCCAGGTCACGACCTTCACCCTCGCCCATACGATCACGCTGTGGATGGCCTCGGCGGGCTGGGTGAAACTGCCGCCCTCGGTAGTCGAGCCGGTCATCGCCGCAAGCATCGTCTTCGTCGCTCTCGAGAATCTCGTCCGCCGCGACTACAGCCACTGGCGGCTGCTCGTCGTCTTCATCTTCGGGCTCATCCACGGCCTCGGTTTCGCCGGGGTGATGTCGACTCGGCTCGATTCGACCGGATCGCTCGTGCTGGGCCTTCTCGGAATCAACATCGGGGTGGAACTCGGCCAACTCGCGGTGATCGCGCTCGCCTTTCTCGCGACCTGCTGGATCGCGACCGAGGAAAAATACCGGAAATTCGTCGTCGTGCCCGGTTCGATCCTGATCGCCCTCGCCGGGATCTGGTGGGTCGTGGAGCGCACCCTCTTGTGAGCGGGAGCCGACCTGGTCACCTGGAATCAACGCAACCTTCGGGGCGCGGGACCGATCGTGTCGCCGGGCACGAAACGGGCCTCGCTTCCGACCTGGCGCCAATCCCGTTTGCCACGACTGAGTCGATCGGCCCATTGATAGACGCGCCGGAGCACGGGTCCGCGATTCCAGTCGATGTGGGCGACCTTTCGCCGACACCAGGAAAAGACCGGATCGGCATCGGTGCACACGAGCGACACATCCTCCGGCACGCGGAGGCGGCGGGCGAGACAGAACTCCATGACCGCGACGAAGAGGGCCGCCTCATCGATGATCAGGGCGGTGGGCGGCGTGACCCGGAAAATGGACTCGAGCATGGCGTGGAAACGTTCGGGCGTCTCGTCCCAATCGGGCAGGTGATAGGGCGCGGGAGTGATGCGGTGCGCCCGGAGTTCGTCGAGGAAGGCCTGCTCGGGCAGGGCGGGCACGGGACGCCTGCGCCTCGGCCGCACCAGCATGACGAGGCGACGGTGCCCCGATCCCAGCAGCGTCCGCGTGGCTTGGACGATCGCGGGGGCCTTGCGCGGCCCAGCCCCGGCGATGCGGATGCCGGTCATCGGGCCGAAGAGGGCGAAGGCGGGGACCGGACCGGCGGCCAAGCGTTCCAGAACGCCGCGCGAGCCCGCCACAACGATCCAGGCATCCGCCACGGTGCGGGAAACGAGGCCTTCGATGCGATCGGGACACATCGCGAGATCGACGAGCGTTTGCCCGGCGTGGAAGGCATCGTGGCCGGCGAGGAGCAGATGCTGCCGGATATCGACAATGAAGTCGATGCGGGCGTCGTCTTTTTCGCTGAGAAGCAGGGCGATGCGTAGCGGCGCGGCGGACCGGTTTCCCCCGGCGACGATCTGCCGGCGCCGACCTTTCCCCGGATTCATCAACATACCATCCCGCTCCAACTGTCGCAGGGCGGCTTCGACGGTTTTCGCGTTCACCCCCAGTTCACCGGCGAGGCGCTCGCGGCCGGGCAGGTGCCCTTGCCACCGTCCCGCGTGGACGGCGGACCGGAGGTGTTCCGTGACTTGCTCGGCGAGCGATTTGGGATCGAAGTTCATTCCGCAAAAGGTGTCCTTTTTCCGGACAGGATGTCGAGCGCGAAAACGGCTGCCGAAACGCCGGGGATCCGCCACCATTGACGGGTGATGCCACCGATGAAGCCATCCCTGCCACTCCTCACCTCCCTGCTGATCGCCTGCGGTCACACCGACGCAGCCCCCCTCAAGGTCTACATCCTCGCAGGCCAATCGAACATGGAAGGGCACGCGAAGATCGAGACCTTCGACTACATCGGCGACGATCCCGCGACGGCCCCGCTCCTCGAACAGATGCGAGGTCCCGACGGCTCACCGACGGTGTGCGGGAACGTCTGGATTTCCTACCTCACCGGTCCCTACGACGGCAGCGCGAACGGTGAAGGCACGGGGAAACTCACGGCGGGTTTCGGAGCGAGGCACGACGCGACGAAGTCCAACGGCAAGATTGGCCCGGAATTCACCTTCGGCCTGACGATGGATGCGGCGCTGGAGGAGCCGGTCCTCATCATCAAGACCGCTTGGGGTGGCCGGAGTCTGCACACCGAGTTCCGTCCGCCGAGCGCGGGACCGTATCCGCTCAACGACTACCAGAAGAAACTCTACTACGGTCCCCCCGGTCATGGCGTGCCGAAGGACATGAACGAATGGCTCGCGGAGAAGCAGCGGGAAACGGGACGCTTTTACCGCTACATGGTCGAGCATGTGAAGCACGTGCTCGCGGATCCCAAACGCGTCTGCCCCGACCATGATCCGACGGCGGGCTACGAGATCGCCGGTTTCGTGTGGCTCCAGGGCTTCAACGACATGGTCGACGGCCACACCTATCCCGATCGCGGCAAGCCGGAACGTTTCTCCGTCTACAGCAACCTCCTCGCCCACTTCATCCGCGATGTGCGGAGGGATTTCAACGCGCCGAAGATGCCCTTCGTCATCGGGGTGATGGGCGTCGGAGGGATGAACGCGGAACCCGACACGCTCGCCTTCCGCGAGGCCATGACGGCTCCGTCGCTGCTGCCCGAGTTCAAAGGCAATGTCTTCGCCGTGCCCACCGCGCCCTTCTGGCCGGAGGAACTGGCCTCGATCGACGAGAAGCGGCAGCAGGTCCGCCAGATGGGCCATTACCTGAACTCCAAGCACAAGGATCATGCCAATGCCGAGGGGCACATGACCGAAGAGGAGAAGCGCGCCTACCTCAAGAACTATGAAGCCAAACTCATCACGCCCGCGGACGTCGCCCTCTGGGAACGCGGGGCCTCGAACGCCGGCTACCACTATCTCGGCTGCGCGAAGACCTTCGCCCTGATGGGCAAGGCCTTTGCCGAAACCTTGCTCAACGCCGCGATGCAGTGATAAGCTCTTCCCTCCGCCCTTTTCCCCCCCCCAATGAAACCCGGACTTTTTCTCGCCACCGGCCTTCTCCTTGCCTCCCCCGCCTTCCCCAGAGACGAAGCCACCGCAACGCCCGACTTTACGAAAGGCGGAGTCATTCCCGCAAACGCCAAACACGACTGGAATCTCGGGGCCACGGGACTGCGCGGCTGGATGCACTGCGATAAACTGGTGACGAGCGACGCCCGGCAGATCGCGATCACGAAGGTGGAGGCGAAGTCGCCTGCGGATGGTCTCCTCGCCGTTGGTGACGTGCTCCTGGGAGTCGCCGGCAAACCCTTCTCCTACGATCCGCGCACGGAACTGGGCCTCGCCCTCACAACCGCGGAATCAGAGGCCGGCGCCGGCAGGCTGGTCCTCACGCGATGGCGGGCGGGCCAAACGGAGGAGGTCGTGGTGACGCTGCCGGTGCTCGGCAGTTACGCGCCGACCGCTCCCTATCATTGTCCCAAGTCCGTTCGCATTCTCGGGGACGGGTGCCGGGCGCTCGCGGCGCGGATGGCCGATCCTTCCTACGGCGAAGGTCCGTCGGGCGAACCCATCACACGATCGCTCAATGCTCTCGCCCTCCTCGCGAGCGGCGATCCGGCCCACCTGCCGCTGGTCAAGCGGGAGGCGGAATGGGCGGCTGGCTTCTCCGCCGACGGGATGCAATCGTGGCGCTACGGCTATGTCATGATGATGCTCGCCGAATATGCCATGGCGAGCGGCGATGCCACGGTGTTGCCGGGACTCGAGCGCCTCGCCCTCGCGTCGGCCAGGGGTCAGAGCGCGGTCGGCTCCTGGGGACATACCTTTGCCAAACCGGACGGCCGGCTCCGCGGCTACGGGATGATGAACTCGCCGGGCATTCCCATGACGATCGGACTGGTGATGGCCCGCGCCGCCGGCGTCAAGGATCCCGCGATCGACCTCGCGATCGCGCGCAGTTCGCGATTGCTCCGGTTCTACATCGGCAAGGGTGCGGTCCCCTATGGCGATCACCACCCCTGGATCGAAAATCACGAAGACAACGGCAAATGCGGCATGGCCTCGGTCCTCTTCAGCCTCCTCGGCGAGACCGAGGGCACCGGTTTCTTCTCGCGGATGAGCCTTGCCTCCCACGGCTCCGAACGCGATACCGGTCACACCGGCAACTTTTTCAACCTGCTCTGGGCGATGCCGGGCGTGGCGCATTCCGGACCGCAGGCCACGGGGGCGTGGATGCAGGAATTCGGAGCCTGGTATTTCGACCTCGCCCGCCGCTGGGATGGCACCTTCCTCCACCAGGGGGCGCCGGAGCCGGGCAACGACAGCTACGCGGGCTGGGACTGCAGCGGAGCCTATCTTCTCGCCTACGCCATGCCGCTGAGGCGGATTTATCTTACCGGAAAACGCGATCCTAACATTCCGCCACTCGACACCGCCTCCGCACAGGCCATCATTCATGACGGCCGCGGTTGGAACAACAAGGATCGCAACAGCTTCTACGACGCACTCGGCGACGAAGACCTCATCGAACGCCTTCAAAACTGGTCCCCCGTCGTCCGCGAGCGCGCCGCCATGGCCCTCGGGCGTCGCAAAACCGCCAACGTCGCGCCCCTGACCGCAATGCTCGAGTCCCCGGATCTCGAGGCCCGCTACGGAGCCTGTCAGGCGCTCGCGAGGCTTCGCGGACGCGCGGCGCCCGCGGTCGAGGCGCTTCGGGAAACCCTCTCGCACGAGGATCTCTGGCTGCGGATCAAGGCCGCCGAGGCCCTCGCCGCGATCGGCGCACCCGCGATGCCGGCGGTCCCGCAACTCCTCGAACTGCTGGCCCGGGTCGACGTGGAGAAGGATCCCCGCGGCATGCAGCAACGCTACCTGACCTTCGCGCTCTTCGACCGCGATGGCCTGCTGAGCCGCTCCCTCGAGGGCGTCGACCGTGCCGCCCTCTCCGAGGCGGTGCGAGCCGGGCTGACGAACGAGGACGGACGCGCCCGCGGCAGCATCGCCTCCGTTTACCGCCAGCTCTCCCTCGAAGAGATCCGTCCGCTCCTGCCCGCGATCCATCGGGCCATCGTCGAACCCGCACCCAGCGGAGAGATGTTTGCCGATGAGATCCGCGTCGAGGGACTCCGCCTCCTCGCCAAACACCACATCGAGGAGGGCATGGCCGCCCTCGTGAAATACACCCGCGACCAGAATCCCTGGGCGAGCCAGAAACGGACCCCTGAACTGATGAAGATCCTCCTCACCTACGGCACCCACGCCAGAGGAGTGATTCCGGAGTTGGAGCAAATCGCGCACTACTTCGAAAAGGAGGAGAAGGACTTCCCTCCCAAACTCATGATGGAAAAGGCGAACTCTCTCCGCGAAACAATCCGGGCGATCGAAGCGAGCCCGGAGACTCCGCCTTTGGTGAAGCTGGGAGGGTAACCGAATCGCAGTGCGGATTCGGTTCCAGCCGACTCCGTCCGAACTCCCCCCTCCTCCATGAGGTGCCTCCAACCGCCCGCTCAAAAGCCATGACCGTGGTCTCCATCTTCAACGACGTCATCGGCCCCATCATGCGAGGGCCCTCCAGTTCCCATTGCGCGGCGGCCCTGCGCATCGGACGGCTCGCACGCGACCTCATGGACGGCGAAATCGCGGAAGTGCTCGTCGAATTCGACCGGGCCGGGTCGTTGCCCACCACGCATGAGAGCCAGGGCAGCGACATGGGATTGTTCGGTGGGTTGTTAGGCTGGGAGGCCGACGACGAGCGTCTTCCCGAGTCCGCCGCGGCGTTGGCCGGAGCCGGAATCCGGGTCCGCATCGAGACCGTCGATGTCGGTGACCCGCATCCGAACACCTATCGGCTCACCCTGAGGAACGAACGCGAGACCCACACCCTTGTCGCCATTTCCACCGGCGGCGGCATGATCGAAGTCCTTGAAATCGACGGCGTTCCGATGCACATGGATGGCGGATACCACGAAACCCTGATCCGGCTGCCCAGGGACACCCCGGCATCCTTTGAAGCGGATGAGGTCTTGCGCCACGACGCCGGGAATGCGGAACTCTGGCAGATCAAACACGCCTCGTTCGTCGATCCCGGCGATCTGCCGATCCTTTCGGTGAAACGCCTCGCGCCCGTCCTCCCCGTGCCTTCGCGGAAGAACCTGCGCGTTCCCTTCACCAGTTGCGGGGAACTGCTCGCGGCCGATGCCGACAACACCACACCCCTCTGGCAGCTCGCGGTCGACTACGAACGCGCCCGTGGCCACTTCACCGAAGCCGAAGTGCTCGAGAAGATGACCCGCATTGTCCGCCTCCTCCGCCAATCGGTGGCCTCGGGCATTGCCGGCACGAGCTACGAGGACCGCGTCCTGCACCATCAGAGCGGACGTTTCGCGGAGCGCATGAAGCAAGGCCGTCTCCTCGATGGCGGAGCCCTCAACCGTATCATTCTCAACGTCACCGCCCTGATGGAGGTGAAGAGCAGCATGGGCGTCATCGTCGCCGCCCCGACCGCGGGAGCGTGCGCCGCGCTGCCCGGAGCCGTCATCGCGATGGCCGAGGCGATGGATCTCGATGAGACGGAGATGGCCAGGGCCATGCTCGCGGCGGGATTGATCGGCGTCTTCATCGCGACCCGCTGGACCTTCGCCGCGGAGGTGGGCGGTTGCCAGGCCGAAGGCGGCGCCGCCGCGTCGATGGCGGCCGCCGCGCTCGTCACCCTCGCACGAGGCACGCGCGACCAGGCCATCGCGGCGGCTTCGCTCGCCTTCCAAAGCATGCTGGGGCTGATCTGCGATCCGATCGCGAACCGGGTCGAGGCGCCCTGCCTGGGAAAGAACGTCATCGCCGCGGCCAACGCCCTTTCCTGTGCCAACATGGCCCTCGCCGACTTCGACCCGCTCATCCCCCTCGACGAGGTCATCGACGCCGCCAAGAGCGTGGCCGAACGGATGCCGCGCGAACACCGTTGCACCTCGCTCGGAGGTCTCGCCGTCACTCCGACCTCGCTCGGGATCGAGCGCAAGCTCGCCGCCCTCAGGGGAACGGATTGCGGCCCGTGCGGCTGCCAGTGAACCATCAGCTCCAGCCGGTTCCGCGACTTCGCCGCGGCGATCACGCTCTCGAAGTCGTGACCGGGCCAAACGATGGTTGCCGACGAATTTTCCACATCGTGTCCTACATTCGGAGCTCCCGTGTCACTCATGGGAAAATGGATGGATCCCGACTTCGTGTTATCCCTCGAACCGCTCCACCGCGATGCCTGCGGATGGGCGCGGCATTGCTGCGAGGCGAGCCTGATCGATCCGGGCGACGTGCTGCAGACCGCCTACCTCAAGGTGGTGCAGGGCAAGGCGCGTCCGCGGGGCGACGGCTCGCTGAAGACCTGGTGGTTCGGCGTGATCCGGCTGACCGCGAAGGAGGAGCAGCGCCGCCGGCGCTTCCGCGAGTCGCTCGCGGGAAAACTGCTGCGTTTCGCCCCAGCGAAGGTCGACGAACCCGGCACGATCTCCCGAATCGCGCTCGACGAGTCGGCCCGGGAGCTGAAAGCGGCCCTGACACAACTCCCACCCCGCCAGTCCGAGGTGCTGCACCTCGTCTTTTACCAGGATCTCTCGATCTCCGAGGCCGCCGCGGTCATGGGCGTCTCCCTGGGCTCGGCGCGCACCCACTACCAGCGTGGCAAGGCGCGCCTGCGTGAACTTCTCACCTCGACCGACCACCGATGAACCCTGACAAATCCACTGACGACGATCTCCGTGCCCGCTTCGCCATCCTGCGCGAGGACGAGACCCGGGAAGTCCCGGGTTTCCGGACACTTCTTGCCGCCGCCCGCGGGGCCGACCCTGGTCGGAGCGCCGCGTTGCCGTGGTGCATCGCCGGAGCTACGGCCGCCGCCGTCGCCGCGATCGTGACGATTCCCATGTTCCTGAAATCCTCCGCTCCCGCGACATCCGTGGCCACGCTCCCCGTCCTGCTTTCGGCACCATCCGGATCCAGCCCCTTTTTCGACGCTCCGCTCATCGCCGGTTCAGACCTGCCCACCGACGGCTTGCTCCCTCTCCATCTCCAGATTCCCTTCTAATCCGACATCCCTGCACCGACATGAAAATGACCTTGCTAACCACCCTGACCCTTCTCACCCTCTCATCGGCCCACGCGCTTGACTTGAAACGTCTCGTCACCCCCGGGACCCTCGCCACCCACCGCGAGGTCCTCGCCTTCACCCCCGAACAGGAGGCGGAACTGAAGCGTATTTTTGAATCCGCCAAGGCCGAAGCCGCACCTCTCGAAGCGGCCGTGCAGCGGGAGGAGAACTCCGTCAATGAAACCCTCCGGGCCACGGACCTCGACCCGACCGCGGCCGAAGCGAAATTCGGCGCCCTTCTCGAAGCCGAAGGCAAGCTGAAGCAGCTCCAATTCAAGACGTTTCTCGCCCTGCGCGGGGTCCTCACTCCGGAGCAGGTCGAAAAGGCGGTCTCTCTCGAAGGTCAGACACGCACGGTGAACGCCCCTCTCATGGCCACGATCGAGGAGAAAGCGGGCCGGCTGAAGGCGGCCTTCGACGGCCTCGAAATCAAGCCGGCTCCGGAGTTGCAGGCCGAAGGGGATCACATCCGCTCCCTCATCCAATCCGGCGACCTCGCCGCCGCCGGCTCCGCGCTCGATGCCCTCGGGAAGAAGGTCGGCATCGACGAGCCGATCGAAGAAGCCACGATCGACTTCAGCCAACAATCCCCCGGCGACACCGAACTCACCGTCCTGCAGGGCCGTTTCCGAGCCGTCGAGTCCGCCGCGCAAAAAGTGACTTTCCTCCCCAAGCTCCGCCAACTCCTCCAGGCACGCGACGCCCTCGAAGCGGCCAAAGCGGCGAAAAATGCCGAGGAAGTTGGACGCGTCCTCACCTGGGCTGAAAACCTCCTCGGGATCACGACCGCCCGCTGACTTCCGTCCTGCCCATTATCCACCTCCCCCGCTTCATGATCCGCAACTTCCTCGCAATCCTCCTGCTGATGGCCCCTCTCGCCCTACCGGGCCTCGACTACGAGACCGAGGCGCGGCTGAAGATGGCCCGCAAGATTGCGAGGGAACGCAACGACGCCATCCTCGTAGCACGGGTCGAGGAGGCTGCCGACAGAATCGGCGGTGGATTGGACGCAACCTAGGCGGAGGCGCTTCTCCGCGAAGCCGAGAGCGCCGTCGGGATCGACCCGGGCGGCTCGTCGATGGCGGGTCAGCCGCTTTTCCATCCCTCGCCCGATCGCGAAGCCGGGACCGAGGCGATCGGTCCAAAACTGAAAGCCGCCCTCGCCGCCGAATCGATCGCAGGAGTCGATGCGGCCGTGGCCGAATGGCTCGCCGTCCCCGGTGATCAGGCCGGACTTCCCGACGGGCGTCGCCCGGGAGCGAAACCCGGCCCGCTCTCGCTCGACGAAGCCGCCGCCACCCGACTCTTCATCAAATCCCTCGCGAGCGAAGGCCGCGCCGTCCGGGAATTGACCGCAGGCCACCCCCTGCCCGGACAAATGCTGCGGTTCCGCGGCTACGTCCTCGATGGGCTCGCGACCATCCGGCCCTCGGTCGAGCGCCACGCCTCGGATTCGCTCGACGAAATCGACGCCCTCGCCGCCGGGGTTGCGGGAATCCTGACAAGGTTTCAACAGCCCGAAGGTCATTTCCCGTTTCCCGATCTGCGGGGACGCAATCTCCGCTTCGGCGACACGATCGAGAGGCAACTCGCCGCCGGGACCATCGGGATCCTTGAGGGATGGATCGTCACCGCCGATCCCGACGGGGGCACCCGGTTCGACACCGGCGTGTGCGGCGTCGCCTTGCTCAAGGCCGGGAAAACGTGGTCGAAGCCCGCCTGGACCGCCGCCGGACTCCGTGCCGCCGATTGGGCGCTCGGCCAGGGGTGCGTCGCGAATTTCAACTACAACGCCTTCTCCGTCTCCCTGCTCTGCGAAGCCTTCGCGGAATCCGCGAAACCGGAATACCTCGACGCCGCACTCGCGAAGTTCCGGCTCGGGGTGGCTCCGGGCCAGGCACCGAACGGGCGCTGGCTCGATCCTCACAATGCGAGAACGATCCATCACGTCATCATTATCCGGGCGATCGGGGATCTCCTCGAAACCCTGCCGACCGATCGTAACTCCGACATCATGGATGTGAAGGCAATCGCCGAGCCTGCCGTCACCGCTCTTCTCGATGAATTCGTCGCCATGGGCATCACCCTGGAATGTCTGCCGGAATTGATGGCGTTCGTCCCGCATGTATCCGGCTCCGAACGCCTCAGCCAAGCCATCGACCGGATCGCAGCCAGTCTCGCCGAAAAATGCACCGCCGGTTTCCGAGAGAAACTCCGGGCGCAGCCGCACCAACTCGCGGCAGTGGCGGCGTGGCTACGGAGGTGATCCCGCTCAACGGTCCACCTTGACCTTCAAAGCCGCCTTCACCACCTCTGGCACGAAGCGATCGATCTCCCCGCCGAGGGCCGCGACCTCCTTCACGATCCGCGAGCTGAGATAGATGTTCTTCTGGCTCGGCATCAGGAAAATCGTCTCGAAATTCTCGTCGAGGCTGCGGTTCATCAGCGCCATCTGGAATTCGTATTCGAAGTCCGAAACCGCCCGCAGCCCGCGGATCACCGCATCGGCCCGTTCCTCCCGGACAAAATCGACGAGGAGGCCTTCGAAGGACTTCACCTCCACGCCGGGAATATCGGCCGAGGCCGCCCGGATCAAATCGACGCGCTCCTCCATCGAGAAAAGGCCCGTCTTGGCGTGGTTCACGGCTACGGCGACGACGACGCGCCCGCACAGTTTCGATGCCCGCCCGATCACGTCGAGGTGGCCGTTGTGGATCGGGTCGAAGCTGCCCGGGTAAATCGCGGTCCTCATGTCGGGGCGGAATTCGGAAACGGGGTATTCTGGACCCGGAACCGTGATTATTTCAAAGACATTTCGCAGGAATTTGTTATGATCCAACTCCGTAAAATCATGACCCGCTGGCATTTTCTCGTCTTCCTCGGCGTTGCCTTCCTCGCCGCTTCCTGCAGTGATCCCAAAAAAGGTGCCTTGGGGGGTGCCGGCAACGGGTCGTCAACCGGCGACTCCTTGAGCGCCGCGGGATTCCTCGCAACGAATTACGCCCCGCTCGCGAAATGGCTCGATGAACGGTTCGAGGTCGATTACAAGCACATGACTCCGGCGCTGATTTTCGACCAGGTGCCGCTCAACGATATTTACTACCAGACCTCGAATCTGCCCGCGAACGGCGCGCCCTTCAATTTTTCGAGCAAGGACATCTCCCGCCGGGAGTTGCTCAAGCGCATCGCGAGCCACTGGAACCTGAAGATGTCCCTCGCCACCGATGCCTCCGGCAATCCCAGCGCGGTGAAGGTGGAGGGCTGAGCCGGGATAGAGTGGGAAAATAAAAGGGGAAAAGTCTCTCAAGCCCTTACCGATAAATCTCGGTAATGACGCGGCCGAGGATTTCAAAGCCTTCCGCCACCATCTCCTCCGGCTGGGTGAAGCTGACGCGGATGCATTGTTCGGCGTGGGGCCAGCCTTCGGTGTCGAGACCGAAAAAGAAAGCCTTGCCGGGGACGATGAGGAGTCCGGCCGCCTTGAGACGACGGTAAAGTTCCCGGCAGGTGATGGGCAGATCCTGAAACCAGAACCATAGGAAGAAAGCCCCCTCGCTCTCATGGACACGCCACGGCACGTCGGCGGGGAGGTGTTCGTGGGCCAACGCAAGAGCCCGCTCGGCTCGTTCGCGGTAATAGGGGCGCACCACTTCCCCGGCGAGGGTTCGGATGCGGCCCGATTCGATCATGGGTCGGGCGAGGGCCTGACCGAGGTTGTTGTTTGCGAGTCCGACGACCGCGGTCATCGAGCGGATCTCGGCGATGAGATCCTCCCGGCCCACCACGATTCCGGTACGCGTCCCGGGAAGACCGAGTTTGCTCAGGCTCATCGTCAGAATCATATTTTCGTCCCAGACCGGACGGACCTCGGTGAAGATGACGCCGGGAAAGGGCTGGCCGTAGGCATTGTCGATGATCAGGGGGATCCCGCGTTCCACCGCGATTTGGCGGAGGCGCGCGATTTCGTCGTCGGTGAGGACGTTGCTGCTCGGATTCGTGGGACGCGAGACCGCGATGGCTCCGTGGCGGTGATCGGCCGCAAGTTTCCCGAAATCGACGTGGTATTTGAATCGACGATCGCCAAGCAACTCGATCTCCGGACGCCGGCTGTCGAAGAGCGCCGGAGCCGAGACCCCTTGGTCGCCGTAGCCGATGTATTCCGGGACAAGCGGCAAGAGGATGCGTTTTTCGCTCCCGTCCGCCATCGCTCCGGCGAAGCGGTTCAGCAGGAAGAAGAAGGCGCTTTGCCCCCCGTTTGTCACCGCGATGTTCGCCGAGGTCAGATTCCAGCCATATTCGCGGCCGAGGAAATCAGCGACCGCCGACCGGAAGGCCGGACTGCCCGCCGGCGGATCGTAATCCCCGAGGACACGGTCGAGATCCCCCGAGGGCTCGTCGAGCAGTTCGCGCATCCGTTCGCGCCAGATCGACTCCATCGCCGGGATGTGTGCGGGATTGCCGCCCCCCATCATGCGGATCTTTCCGCGGCCGAGGGTGAGCGCCTCTCCGAGGTCGTCCATCAGTTCGGTGATCCCAGCCTCATCGGCAAGGTTGCGTGCAAAGATCGACCGGGGCCAGACGTTACCTTGGGCCATGGTTCAGTTTGACAGGAACGGAGGAGGTCGCAAGAGGATAAAAGCGAGGCCTTTTCACAAATTTCCGCCCGGGCGTCGATTCCAACACGCTCCCTCTTTGAGCCTCAAATTTCGACCAATCTCCGCCTCCCCTTACGCGCCTTCTGCCGGACGGATCACACTAAACGCCGAGCAGGGACTTCACCGAGTTCCGTTTCAAAAATTAAAGGACAGACACACAATTAGATTCGCACGTTGATTTCCAACCAAAATCGCCGATTTTCCGGGATATCCGCGCCCCTCGGCGCTCTTTCCACTCATTCGCCTTTAACCACCCAAACCACCATGCGAACCGCCCGCCTTCTTGGAACCGGCCGATCTTTTTACCACGTCATGTCCCGCGTCGTGGACCGGCGGAGGGTCTTTGACGCCAAGGACAAGGAGATCTTCCGCAAGATCCTCCGGAACCAGGAGGCCTTCACCGGGGTGCGGATTGTGACCTATTGTCTGATGTCGAACCACTTCCACCTGCTCCTCGAGGTGCCGGACCGGGAGACGCTCGCCCCGCTCGACGAGGAGGGG
>JBILDO010000082.1:0-21003 GCA_044352585.1 Verrucomicrobiales bacterium | reverse complement strand
TGGGCGGTTGGCGGTCGGCGGTGAAGGACTGGCAGTAAAGCGCGTAGGCCTCGATCAGCCGCACCAGGTTTTTGCGGTCGATGAAACGATTCGAGGCCAGGAAATAGGGTGCCACCGCGTTCACCGCATCACCGCCGCTCCCCGCGTCACCACCGCCAACGGCCCACCGTCCACCGCCCGCCAAATCACCGCCGCCAACCGCCGACCGCTCACCACCCACCGCATCACCACCGCCGGCGGCCGACCGCCACCGCGCCGCTTCGCTGGTGAAATACGCGTTGTCGACCACGTTGTATCCGAGACGGATCCGCTCCGCGGGAATCCCCAGCTTGACGAGGTAGTCGCGGTGGGAACGGCCGCCCACGACCGCTCCGTGCGCCTTCCGCATGATCAGCGACTTTACCTTCTCCTTCCACCAGACGCGATGGCCGTCGATCTCGCGGGTTTCACTCATGATGATCGCCTTCACCCCCTTCTTCCGGCACCAGCGCAGGGTCGAGCGAGCATCGACCGTCCCCCATCCCGCCACCGCCACGGCGTCGGGCGCGAGCGCTTCGAGCACCGGGATGAGACCTCGCCGATACTCGAATCGGAAAATCTCCTCGTAGACCCGTCCCGGAAAGACCGTCCGGACCGGGACCAACGGGCCGGCGGAGGTCTCAGGGGAACGGACCTCGTCCCACGCGTAGGTGATGTCCGTGCTCGCCGTCTCGAGTCCGGTCACCTCCCACCCCTCCGGACCGAGAAGCTCGGCCAGCGCGCGCAGCCGCGCGTGGTGGTAGGGCCCGAATCGGGCGAAGTGGAGGAGGAGGCGCATGGTGCCGGGGTGATGGAATCTGGGCTTTTCGACCCGCGGGATCGCGAGCGCTGGAACCACCCTGAAAGACCGCCGAACGTTGTGAATGACTGATGACGTGCAACGTCACCAGCCGTCGAGGCGCTCGGGTCGGTATCGCAACCGGCGAAAGCGCTGGAACAAAGCCCACGAGACCGGAGACCGTTGCCAACCCCGGAGGATTTCCCCGAATGCCGCCCGGAGACCGTCATACTGGCGATGCTCGCGCCGGAGCGAGCCGGCGAAGCGAACCGTTTGCAACACCGTCCCGATCATCTGCATCGGCAGATACCAGCCCGGGGTGAACCGCCAGACCCAAAGCAGCTGGTTCCGTGCCCCGAAAAAATCCATCCGCGAGAAATCACGCTTCGGAGATTCGTAATGGATGATCCCGTCGCCGAACCCCAATCTCACGACCCGCCCACGTGCCATCAGGCGCATGCAAAACTCGCTTTCCTCGCCCTGGTGCACGAGCGCCTCACAAAAACCACCGAGCTCCAGAAACACGTCCTTCCGGACCGCGTAAGCCGTCCCGATGAAGGTGTTCGTGATCCAGACCGCGGCGGAGTCGGGGGCGGTTTGAAAACTCTGGTCGCCCTTCTTCGGCTCACGGAAAGGAATGGCGACCGCGGCGATGCGGGGATCGGAGAATTGCGCCAGGACCTGCCCGACGACGCGCGGAGACGAGAAGACGGCGTCGTCGTCAATTGAAAAGATCACGTCGCCGCTTGCGAGCGAGGCCGCCTCGTTGCGGCGGACGATCAACCCGCGCGAATCCGAATGGGTGATCAAATTCACCTCCGGGAAGTTCATGCGAACCAGATCACTGGTGCCATCCGAGGAACCATCATCCACCACCATGACCTCGACCGGAGCCATCTGGGAAAGGGCCGACTCGACCGCCGGGCGGAGATCCTCCCGCCGGTTTTTCGTCGTGATCACGATGGTTGCCTTGTTCGATCCCATTTCCCGAACCCGGACGAATCAAGAAAGCCCGCGGATGAACGACCGGACTGGATCATCGAGGATTCTCTCGATCCTCTTCACGGCGAAAACCTCCTCGTAGCGATCATGATGGAAGGATCCGGACCTGATCGCCACAACGTCCTCGACGGTGATCTCGAGATTCCGTTCCCAGTTGATGAAGCAATACGGAGAACCCGGATGGACCGGGGAACGTGCCATCAGTGTGGGCGGATAGACCTCCTCTTTCGGGTAGAACCGCCCCAGCGAGAAACGTTTCAGCGGCGAATACCGCGACATGAAAGAAAACAAACGTTGAACCGGGCGCCGCACCGAGGGCGGAAGTCCGGACGGAAACAGCCTCGATGGACCGGCGACTTCATCCAGTGCTTCCGAAAACCGCGCGAAAACCTCCGTCCGGTAGAACGACCCCTCGACTTGTGAGGAAAGAACCGGGCCGGAATCCCCCAGCCGCCGCCGCAGTCGCCCGAGGACGGGATCCGATTCCGCCGACAACCGGTGCGCCCAGACGGCCATCGCCCCGTCGACCGGGAACCGGAATGAGCCAACATCATGAAGTGACACGTAATCCCCGAGGCCGTGCCGGACGAACATGTCGTTGCTGGCATGCAGGCAGAAATAATCGAACTTGATTCCCTGCTTTCGCGCGAACCGGAAATTCGAAACGTGCGCGCTCAAGACGCTTCCTTCCCCGTAGCCGGTCCAGAGACTTTCGCTGTTGACAACCACGCCGGGCTCGTTTCGAAGCCTCACGGACACCCCGGGTTCCTTTTCGAGCCATTGTCTCGCAACGTGCAGAACGATGAGCGAACCCGGAACGTAGTGGAGGAAATTACGAACCTGGTCGATCACGACATCGACTTTCTCATGAACCGGAATGCTGAACACGATCATAGACCCGACGCCTCGATGTCCGACTTCAAAAAAACCGACAGCTCCTCCGGAGTGCCCAGAATCCGGTGCGACTCACACCAGTCGACGACGAATCGGCGGCCGGAAGCGACCAATTCATCGAGAATCGGGGCCACGTAGAACTCCCCATTCACCGTCGCCCCGCGAATCACCGCCTCTTCGGCGAGCCTGAAGAAATCATGCGCCCGCCGGCAGAAATAGAGACCGGTGAGGGCGCAGTCGGAAATCGGCTCCTTCTCCACGATCTTGTCGACAACTCCATCATCGCCGATTCGCGCAAAACTGAACCGCGGTTCACGGCTTCGGAACGCCCCCAGGACACCGTCGTTCTCCTCGCTCAGCATCGCGGAGGCGAGGGAACCGGAGCGGAAGGCGGTATCGATGTTGAAAATCAAAAGCGGCTCCTCCGCGAGGACAAGGGGTTTGCAGGCCAGCACCGTCTGCGCCTGCCCGCGCGTCGTTTCATCGAGCCAGTGGAACAGGATCTCGGGAACCGAAGTCCCGTAGAGATCGCGAATGAGACCACTGAGATTGTGGTCCGTTTCATGATTCCGGAGGCCCACGAACACCATCCTCGAAGCCAGATGGAGGGGAAGCGAATCAATGCTCCACTGGAGCAAGGTCTTGCCGTGGGCCTGTATCAGCATTTTCGGCACGGAGAACCCCGCCCTCGAAAACCGCTCGCCCCGGCCTGCCATCGGAATCACGAAGTTCATGGCCGCTCCGGGGTTCGGGTCGATTCGGACGAAGCCGGGAGGTTGGAGCCGTCGGGATCCACGCTGTCCCACGTTTGAAAACGGAAGGCGTTGTCATCGATATAGATATCCGCCCACGGTTTTCCGAAATGGATTTCGTCGTACGGGATTCCGTGACGGTCGAGCCAATCGAGGGTGGTTTTCCCGAGACGGGCCAGCACCTTCCCGGGATTTCCGTCACAGGTCTTCATGTGGCGGGCAGTGAAGATGATGAGATAATGCCCGGCCGCGCGCAGGGACCTCAGCTTTTCGACGGCGCCCGCAACGGGCTCGACGTTCTCATAGGTCTGATCCCCCTTTTTCAGCTGGGCGATCACGCCGTCAAGGTCTATACAGATTCTCTTCATGTTCCTGGTGGTTGGTTGTTCCGAGCAATTGTTGATTCAGCATTTTGATTCCGTGCGCGTAGAGCGCGACCTGGCGCGCCGGCGAATCCCGGTGAAGCGGCACCATCGAAAGAAAGAGAAGCGAATTGATGAGGGTGATTTCGTCCAGTGAAACGTTGAGATCCCGAATCATGGCAATGGCGAGACCGGCGACGACAGGCCTGTTTTCCCGCCACGATAGTTTGTATTCGACACGGTTTCCCTCCGTGAATTCCACGGAAAACATGTCGTTCGCAAAATAGTCGTATCCCGAAACCGCCGAATGGTAGAGTTTGGCGAGATCATATTTCCGATCCCCGTGTATCCCGACCGAATCGGATCCGAAGCTGCCTCTCGGGTCGATCAGGCGTATGATTCCCGAAGGAATGTCGCACAGGATGTTTCCGAAGCAGAAGTCGCCGTGCATCACACGGATGTCCTCCGCCCGATAGAGTTTGGAAATCCGGGGGGCGAGGCGTTCCCCCAGTTCGGCGAAGGGAAGGCAGGGGACTCCGTTGACCACGAGTTCCCTGCCGGTGTCGATCGGGCCCGGAGGCCCGCACTCGGTCAGTTGCGCGGCGAAGGCGGCGATTCTTTCAGCGACCCGGTCAAGGTAGAACGAATGGTGAACCGGTTCCGGGATGTTTCCGCGATGCGAAGCGAGGCGCATGAGCACTTCGCGAAGGTTTCGGAAGATCCTTTCCCACTGGCTTCCCGAGAGGCTCCAAAAGAGGAGATATTCGGCAAGATTCGGGTAGGCGTAATACTCGATTGAATAGCGGGCGAACGGCGGGTCCTCGGCCAATTCGCCGAAAACACGCGGGAAGAAAGGGCGCAGGTCGACGGGAAGGCGGCGCATGAAGTCGAACTCGTGACCGAGTTTCACCGCATGGCTCGAACACTTCGTGAGCACTCCGGAGACGGGGTCGATCTGGATTGAGTTGAAGAGCCGCGAATTCAGCAGCTTCGCCCGGGCTTCGAAGAAATTCGTTTCATGTCCGCAATCGATCCAATCGGAGTGGACTACGCCGACGCCCTCCGCCTCGTGAAGATTTTTCGCGATGGCGATCAGGTCGGTTTTGGTTTCGGTCTCCACACAAGCCCTGGCCAGCCCGGCCCGTGATGAGCGGATGATGCCGTTGAAGGCGTATCCCTCGCCCGCCTGGGGATCGTCCTTGCGCAGGAACGTCAGCGCTCCTCCCGCACCCACCTGGATCCGGGACCATTCCGGCGAGGAGTTCTTCGTCTCGGAAGCGCCAATTGAAGAGGTCCCGGGGAATGATGTGGGAATCGTGGTGATCAGGTTGACGATGATCTCGTCGTGTATCGCCAGTTTCAATCCGGCCTCCAGTGTCTCGACCACCCCCCGGGTCGGGCGAATCGGAAGAATCCGGAATCCAGGAGTGTCCGCACCGAGATCCTCGCGGATTTCCGTCTCGCGTTCCTCGTCGACGAGCAGGGAAACAAGGCACGGTCCGTTTTTCCGGTAAAACTCGATGATATAACTCGCGAGGGCGCGCGTGTGAACCGGGATGAGCGCGGGAGTCCGGCTCCTCGGCCGGAGAAAGGGGAGGCGGTGGTTGATCTCGCCGCAGGCAGGTATCAGAACCTCGATCATTGTTTCCGTGATTTTCGTTCCGATCCCGAAGGGCGGCCGGGTTCGGGAAAAAGGTGTCCAGTCTCACGCGCCAAGGAAGGCCAAGGAGCCAACCAAGCCCTTTTGTCGTGCCAGGCGCGGGGTCCCGGATCTCTCGCGCCCGATGATTCCCGAATTCGCGACGCGTCGTGGTCTTGGATCAGGTTGGGACATCATCGGCTGGGACGTCCGTCACGCCTGGAGCGTATCACCCGGGCCGGGATCCCGGCGACGATGTGGAGGGGGGCGACGTCCCGGGTGACAACCGCCCCGGCACCCACGACGGCACCGGCCCCGATCCGGACGCCGCTGAGAACGACCACGTGAGCGCCGAGCCACGCCCCGTCTTCGATCACCGTGGGACTGACGATGCATTCCTGATCGCCCGGATTCGATCCGGGCTCCGTCCCGTGATTGGAATCCGTAATCAGGCAACCGGGGCCGATCAGGCAGCCGCGACCGATCTCGACGCGTTCATGCGCGTCCAGAATCGTGTTCCGGTTGATATAGGTTCCGCTCCGGATGAGGATCTTGCCGCTTCGCGGCGGTCCGCTGCACACCAGCGTCACTCCGTCGTCGAGGGCGACCCCCGCTTCGAGCGTGACGTCATTCCATTGCCGCGGAATCGAGATCGCCCTGAGCCAGACACGGCCCTCAATGCGGGTTCCGAGGATCCGATAGAAAAACGACCGGAGCCGTGACCGGATTCCCTGGTGAATCCTGATGATGGTATGGAAAACGTTCATTGCCGGGTCGTGAGAAACCGGTAGAGAAACGCGGCGAGGAAGCGGAAGCGTCGCTCTTCGAGCGACCACCGCCAGGTTCGGCGCATCAAGTCGAGCGCATCGTCCCGCTGCCCACGCGACAACGCTTCGAGGACAACGGGGCGCAGGTGCCTCCCGAGAATCCGCGTCCGATCCTGCCGGCGAGCCTTGCCGCCCGGATAAACGCCCGCCATTTCGTTTTCGACGAGATTTATCGCGCCATCGAGTGTTTTCCTCCAATCCGCCATCAGGCTGCCCCCGTGCTCGCGATAGCCGAACGTTGGTGCGCCGGTCAACTGTGCGACCCGTTTCCCGTCACCGAGTTTCATGATCCAATCGCTGTCTTCACCGTTGATCTGCCTTTCCGAGAACCGGGCCGCTCCGATCGCCTCCCGTCGTGCCGCAAAGGATGAGGCACCCCACCAGCGCCAGACCTTGCCAGACGCGAAATAGTCCGTGAAAACCTCCCAACGCAACTCGCGGTCTCCTGCCGGAACGGCGAGCCTGGCGATCTCCTCCGGTTCGGTGAATCGGAACGGTTTCAGAAAGAGAAGCGCCGCGCCGGTCGCGGCAGCCGTCCTCGCGAGGTGGTCGAGAGTCCAGGGAAACCACAGGTCGTCACTGTCAAGAAAGACGACCCAATCGCCGGTGGCGGCTTCGATGCCGCGGTTTCTGGCCGAGCCCGGGCCGGCGTTGTTTTGACGAAGCAGCCGCACGCCGGAATGATGCTCGGGGAGCCATTCGGCAGTCCCGTCCGTCGATCCATCATCAACGACGAGAACTTCATGGACGTGCAAGTCAACCGCACGAAGGGAGTTCAACGTCTGCCGAAGGAGGTCGATCCGGTTGAAGGTCGGGATGATGATGGAGAAACGCATCGTGGACGCCGGATCGAACCCGGAGCGACGAAACCGCGGCGATTACACGAGAATCCACTCGGGTGGGCAAAGATCCGACGAGTCGAGCGCCGGGTCCTTGAACCATTGCCTTGGGGCGATGATGACCTTATCCGAGGCCCGGGAGAGCCACGCCGCCCACCACGCGAACGTGCTGTTGGAAATGATGAAATTTCCCGCGTGCGACATCAATTGGAAATCGAGGTGATGCGCGGCCCGCTCGCCTTGTCGGGATGAATCCACGAACGTAACCCGTCCCGGCAGCCAGTCGAAGCGGCTTCGACACCATTCGATTTCGTCCGAGAATACGAGGAAGTCCTTCCAACCGCCGATTCCGGATCCGGCGGCGTCAACGGCCCGTTTGTAGTAATCGATTCCGGCGAAACCCAGCGTCGCGGCATCCGCCGGGTTGGTGACATAATCCCCACGCCGCACATGGATGGCGACGGTCGAGCGGAGACGAAGCAGGTCCTTGAGAGGGAAAACCGACGGGGGGAGCGACTCACGAAAGGCGAACTCTTTCCGGATCTCATCCTCGCGGCCAGCCAGGTATTTCCATGATTGCCAAAGGCCGGCGATGTATCCGGGCGGCCGGGAGCGCCGCAGTAAATCCGGCTGGAACCGGAAGCTCTGCTCGACGACCGTATTGTGGCGCGTGAATGGCTTCAACAGGCGTCGCGCTCCGCGCACGGCGACGGGCAGCCCGTGTGCATTGTAGACCCACCGCTCCATCGGACTCGCCCGGACGGCCTTGAGCGAAAAAAGATCGAGGTCGAAGGATCGTTTGACTCCGTTTCCACGGGCGGAGTGGTCTTCAAGGACGCTGGTATCGATACGGAGATCGACCCCGAAATCCCGGGCCAGCCGGAACCCCAGCGCGTATTGGAACATCTGGTTGCCGAGGCCTCCGAGGAGCTGGACGATGGGACCGCGTTCAGACATTCGAAGGATCAGCCGCCTTGAAGACAAAATTATGGGTTTTGGGAACGTTTTCTCCCTTCATCCATTGCTTTACATCATCCCTCGAAACGGGCCCGGACTCGCAGCCGGATTTGACGGCCGTGTATCCATGCCGCCAAAAAATCTCAAAGGTTTCCATCAGATTTGGATTGATCCGGTCCGTTCCGGGCTGGTGTTCATTGATGCAAATTTCAATGAACCACACCGGTGCGGGGCGGCGTGAAAACTGCCGAACCGCGCCGCGGAGCACCTTCAATTCGAAGCCCTCGACATCGATGAGAAAAAGAAGGTTCCTCCCGGAAAAGCGATCTCCAAGGAGATTGTCGAGTGTGTTTACGGGGACCATCCGGAAATGCCGCGGAGACGAACCCGCCCAACCGGTGAGCAGCGAGGCACCCGTGCCTCCGCCGTAGAGGGGTTCAAGCCCGATCCCTTCTCCGAGGGCGACCGGAACCACTTCCACATCCCGCCACCCGTTTGCGAGCAGATTACGCTGGAGCTTTTGGACATTCTGTTCGAGCGGCTCAATCGCCACGACTTGTTTGCCGAGTTGCCGCGCGTGGCAGACGTAGTAACCGACATTCGCGCCGATATTGACAAAGACTTCCGCGGATTCGAGAAGGGTACGGAGTTGTCGGGTTTCATCCGGCTCGAATTCGCCGCGCTCCATCGATGAGGGCCCGGAGAATTTAAATCCAAACGACGTTGGTTTCGCCGGGTGCGAGAGCTCGCGATACGAGTATGCACCGCGGAGCGCCGAATAGAGGAGAGGAAATCGTGCAAGAAGGTCAATTAGAAACCGATGGATCATGATTTATTGTAAAGCTGCTTCGCAAGATCCCTCGACAGGAAAAGGGCTTCCGTTTGGAGGAGCGGCACAGGAACATTCCCACCGCAACCGAGAGCCACAAGGTGGAAACCCGAGTCGCTCAGAAAACGTGTAACCTCGTGAAACAGACATTGACCCTCGTAGATCTCGAAGAAGCTCACCTCGGTCAACACAGCGGAGGATCGCGCAAGCGCATTCGTCGCACCCTTCAAAACCTCCAACTCGAAGCCCTGCACGTCGAGCTTGATCAGGTTCGGATTTGGCAAACCGTGCGCAAGAATCCAGTCGTCAAGGCGGTGAATCGGGACCGAAGTTTCTGAAACGTTCCCAAGATCCCAATGCCTTCTGCCACTATCGCTCAGGGGCAAAAAGCTGGACGCGTCTGAAAAATCGGTAACGTTCATCACGGCAGATCCGGTGTTGGATCCAAGGCCGATTTCGTGAAGAACGATCCGATCGATCCTTTCTGTCGATTGGTTGAACTGCTTCACGTGTGCCGGCAGCGGTTCGAACGCATGAATCTCAGACAACGGAAAAACCGCCTTCGCAAGGAGAGTCCACGTGCCCACGTTGGCGCCGATGTCGTAAATCACGGCTGGCGGATTCACCGAGAGCAGTTCGAGCAGCTCGAGGGAATCGATGTGCCCCGATTTCAGATTCGACGCGACGGTCCCGCGGAGCTTCGCAATTCGGCGGGCCGAAAGGGAGATTTCGGCGAGTCGCTCGCAGAGCATCCGGGGATTGTAAAGCAGTTCTAGACGCATGCGACTTCCCCGCTCTTTCTGATCGCCGTGTTGAAGATTTGATGAACCGATGAAAATGAGAAATGGTCGCGTCCCAGCGACAGGGCCTTCCCGGCCATGTCGAACCGCCGGCGTCCGGATTCGGCCAGCCGGGCGATGGCGGCGGTGAGATCGGATCTCTCCTCGGTCCGGACACATTCCGCGACTCCCGGATTCTCGGAAATCCAGCGAACCGCTGAGCAATAAGCTGGTCCGCGAACAAGCAACGGGAGACCGGCCGCCGTGTAGTCCGTTAACTTGCTCGGGAAGCTGAGCTCCATGTTGGAGCGATCCTGGGGCTCGAACGACATCGGGACATAAAGGAAATCCGCGATTTCCCGGCAACGACGGATCAGTTCATCGAACGGGACGAGGCCGCCGTTTTGGATGTTCGGGAGATCCAGACCCGCCCTTTTGAGGTCTTGTGAGTCGAGCGGGCTGAAAACGACCAGCTTTCCACCGGATTCCGCGAGACACTCGGCGAGGAGGCGGATGGAGTCCGCATAGCCCGGCGAATTGATTGAACCGGCGTAGACACCCGTAAGTCCCGTTTGCTCGGCAAGGAGGCGCGAAGGCGGTGAATCATGTTCCGGGCAATCGGCGCTTCGGGAAGGAAACAGGACGTCGCCTGCAACTCCGTAACGGATCCGGTAGGCGGCCTCCATGTAGGGTGAAACACAAAGGCGCGAAGCCGCCGACCGGTAGGCCCGGGCGAAAAACCTCTCCCGCCGCCGACCAGCCCACTTGGGCAAATCGTCCAACTTGGGGAGGTCGTCATGGCAAATCAGATGCAAAGGAAGGCGGAAACGCCGGGCAAACTCGGCCGCGGTGATCCAAGAAAACCCGTGGGCGACGGTCAGGACGGCTTGCGGACGAAAGGATCCGAGGTCCGCGGCGATGCGCCTCACCGCCGCCGGGGCCCGCCAGTTGAGCCAGGCGCGGTAGTGTCGGGCGAATCGCGAATACAATGGACGCGCGGACCCGATTGCCAGTTCTTGGTATGGAACCCCCTGTAGCCGTCTTCCTGGAAGTGAACGTGCCAGGTTGGTCTCGAAGATCCGAAGCCGATCCGTGGGGTAACTCCCGAGAAGGCGGTGGAGGAGCGCGGAGCCATGATAGGTTGATTCGACCGGAACGTCGCCGATATAAAGAAGCTTCGGTCGGTCCGGGGCGACGTTCATTTGGCAAGGAGAAAGCTCTCCGTTTCAAGCATCTGCAGGCGGAGCATCAATCCGTCAGTGACCTCCGTGTATCCGGGAACCGCGAACAGCCTGTAACCGGCCCGGTGCGCGAAACCGATGATTTCGAAAACCTCGCGACCGTAGGCGGCAAGATTGGTGGCGTTCCATTCGATCAGAACCGCCGCGTTTGTTGCCTGAAGGCATTCGTGGGCACCTTGGAGAACATCAAGGTCGGCACCTTCGACATCGCATTTGATCGCGGAGACCTCGGGCTTTCCGAGGGAACGCCAGACCGCGTCAATCGTGGTGGCGGCGACCGTCGTGGTCGCCGATGAAGTCGAACGCCGGGTGTTCCTCAAACCATCGTAGAGGCTCTCGGTCTTTGGAGAAAGGGAAAACTCAACGCTTCCTTCAATCGATGTGGCGGCCATCTCGACGAGTTGCCAGCGGTCGCGGAATGGGGATTCGGAAATGGTTCTCCGCAGCGAGGGAAGGACGTTTTCGGAGGGCTCGAATGAAACCACCCGGCAATTCGGCTGGAATTTCAGGATCGGGATGGCCATAAGTCCGATGTTGGCGCCGACGTCGAACATCGTGGTTCCGGGTCTTACGAGGGACTGCAGGAGATGGACGTTCGACTGTTCGAAAATTCCCTGGTCGCAAGCGGCATGGAAGCTGAGCGATCGCGGCGGAAAGTAGGTTTTCACCCCGAAATAAGGAAACGACCCCGACGTCAACGGGCAGCGGTCATAGAGCAGGCGCTTGATTGTTTTTCGAAGGTTCATGGCCGGTGACAGCGCGCTTTCATTCGGGATCGGGCGACCGAATCACCTACGGCAGGTGCGTGAAACGGTTTCTTGGTCGGGGTAGCGGACCGCGCGAGAACAGGTTCGAAACCTGGATTCCCGTTGACGGAAAATGAGTCGCCCGGTTCCGCCCAGACCGCCCCATTGCGCGATCGGGGCGCGTTCCATGCCGGTTCGAAAGGAGTTCCACGGACAACGGGTGAATGGTTGGGGTCGATGGTTTTCGATGAAAACAGTCCTTCAACCGGCCCGGTGTTTTGACCGGTATTCGCGCTTGAATGCGATTCCGCGAACGATGGTGGATTTTTCGGAATCGTGAAAGCTCGTCCATCCGGAGCGGGGGATCGATGGCCGGCCTTTCGACCGAAGTTCGTCTCGTCGGCGCTTGGATTCCGTTTTGTCTCCCGGTTGGCCGGGGCAAATACAAAGATTTTGACGAGGAATTTCAGCCCGCCCGGGGATGAGTCGGCATCTCAATTTTTCATTCAAGGTTTTGAATGGTTTTCACGAAGCCGTGACGCTTCCGTCGTTCAGATTCAAGATACCCCTGTAATTCGCGGGATACGGAATGAAGTCCGGATTGTGTTCCGGTTCGATGGTGAGGCGCGCAAGATCGAGGGCGTTGATCGCGGCGTCTTTGGTCTCGACGTACAATCCGATGGAAATGTCACCTTCGGTCAGTCCGGGGAGTTCCACGGATCCTTTGATGTTGAGTGGTGCGTCGGGGAGGATTTGAAGCCGGTTCTTCGTCATTCTGAGATCGATGATTCCGATTCTGACGTTGTCAAAGTTCATCAAGATGACCGAGAGTCCGGATAGATCGACATGCCGGTCTCCCGAGATGGTGAACGCGTAATTCAGGGTTCCAGACCCTTCGAGCATTTCCGGGTCGATCGTGAACCCGGTCAGCGTGAGATCCGAGACCAGCGGGACGGCGGATCGCGGACCATTTTCAAACGTATTCCGGTTCGAGTAGTTCTGTATCGCCTCGCTCACGGTTCCCTTGAACGAGATTCCGCCGTTTTGCAGCAGAATCGCCGTTCCGCACAAAGATGAGATCGCGCTGAGATTATGGCTCACAAACAGCACCGTTCTCCCGCCCCTCGCGACGTCGCCCATTTTTCCCAGGCATTTTTTCTGAAACTCCGCGTCGCCCACGGCGAGCACCTCGTCGACAATCAGGATCTCCGGCTCGAGATGGGCCGCCACCGCGAAGGCGAGTCGGACATACATCCCGCTGCTGTATCGTTTCACCGGCGTGTCGAGGAAGGTTTCGACTTCCGCGAAGTCGACGATCTCGTCGAATTTCCGCCGGATTTCGTTCCGGGTCATTCCGAGGATCGCGCCATTGAGGAAGATGTTCTCGCGTCCGGTGAGTTCCGGATGGAATCCGGTGCCCACCTCGAGGAGGCTGGCGACCCGTCCGCGCAAGGTGACCCGGCCGGTGGTGGGCTCGGTGATCCGCGAAAGCACCTTGAGGAGGGTGCTTTTTCCCGCGCCATTCCGGCCGATGATTCCCACCACTTCGCCGGGCTCCACGTCGAAACTGACGTCTTTGAGCGCCCAGAAGTCCTCGACGACATCTCCTTGGATGATCTGTCGACCCGAGAAGAGATCCCGGGTCTTTCGGAGGAGTTCCACGGTGTTTCTGGCGACGACGTCGCGCAGGGCGGTGTAGCGCTCGCGTCGCGCGGACTGGTGTCCGACCCGATAGCACTTGCCGAGGCCTTCGACCGTTATGATGGGACGGCTCATCGCTTCAGATCAGGTCCGCGAAACTCTTTTCCATTTTCCGGAAGGTCCGGATTCCGAGTCCGAGGAAAAAGGCGGTGACGGCCAATCCCAGACCAAAGCCGGGCCAATGGATCTGGGATTCGCCTCCGAGCAGGCACCAGCGGAATCCGTCGATCACTCCGACCATGGGGTTGAGGGAGTAGAGCAACCGCCATCGTTCGGGGATGACATCGCTGGAGAATCCCACGGGGGAGATGTACAACCCGAATTGGACGAGGAACGGGATGATGTATCGGAAATCCCGGTATTTCACATTGAGGGCCGTGATCCAAAGTCCGGGGCCCAGACTCGCCGCGAAGGCGAACAGGACGAAGAGCGGCAGCAGCAGGACCTGCCACCCCGGCAGAAACTGGAACCAGATCATCATTCCGATGAGAATGAGGAAACTGATGAGGAAATCGACAAGAGCCACCATCACCGATGCCGTGGGAACGATGAGACGGGGAAAGTAGATTTTGCTGATGAGATTGGAATTGCTGATCAGACTGTTGCTCGCTTCCCCGAGCGCGGTCGCAAAGAACTGCCAGGGCAGCATTCCGGCAAAGACGAGGAGTGCATAAGGGACGCCCGCAGGAGCCTGTAGTTTCGCCACTTTTCCAAAAATGATCGTGAAGACGAGCATCGTGAGGAAGGGCCTGACGAGCGCCCACGCCACACCGATGGCGGTTTGTTTGTAGCGGACCGAGACGTCGCGCCACGCGAGGACTTGAAAGAGTTCCCGATAGTGCCAGAGATCCCTCCAGTAATGTTTCTCCGCTCGGCCCGCCTCGAGGATGATGGGTTCCATTCAGCTGAAGTTGGGTTGTTGCTCCCGTCTGGAAAGGTTCGTTCTCACGAAGTTCGCTTGGCGGTTTCACGGTCGAAACAGTCCCGCGCGTTTTGGCCCTTCGGAAACGTATACCCCAACTCCGCAAGGCAATCCCCCGCGATCCGGTTCACGATGTCGATGGCGGGTGCGGTGAAGAGAGCCGAGGGATCCATCGCGCCTCCGGGGGTGAGGATCTCGGTGGAATCCGGCCGGATTCCGGTGAGCCGGTTCCAACGCGAGTGCCAGACGCCGCGGAGTTTCGTCGGAAGCATCGGATGTCGGAGGAGGGCGGGTTCGCCGAGGGCTTCGGAAAGGCGTTCGATGGCACCTTGGGGGTCGCTCACGGTGTCTTCGTAGCGAAAGCAGATCGTGTTTTCGCGTGGCGACCAACGCTGGTAATGTTGCCTCCAGGAGGAAATGGAGGATTCGATCCAAGCGAGATCGGGGACGGTCTGACCGGGAGTGATCTGGCGGACGGAGCAATCCCACGCCCATTGCGAGGCAAGAACGGCGAAGGGATTTCTCACGACATGGAGGAAGGTGCCGTCGGAGTCGATCCAGTCGGCGAGGCCGGGTTGGAGAACACGGAGATTTTCGAGCGAGGGGAGAGTCCAGTGGGTTTTCAGGATGGGACGCTTTGATCGGTGAATGACCCGAAGGACCCGCGCTTCTCTCCAGTCATCGGTGGGATCGATGAGGGTGTCGAGAGGAAGGTAAAGCATGTCATTCGGCTCGCCCGGCCACTTCCAGCTCCGGCAGTCCGCGAACTGGCGGCGCAGCAGGTCGATCATCAGATGGGTGCCCGACCGCATGTGCGAAGCGACCACGATGGGTCGTCCGCAGCGTTGCAGGGTGTGTTGGGAGATCATTGGTCGGTGCCCGAGGCGCGGTAAAAGGTGGGAAGGCGGACCGCCTACGGCGCGGTAAAAGGTGGGAAAGTGAAAAGTAAAAGGTAAAGAGACCAAATCCGCGTTAATCCGAGGAAGCGAAGCGCATCTGTGCTCATCTGCGTCAAAGTCTTTTCATCCAACCTCGATCCGCTTCCCGTATCATTCGCGGCCATTTGCGGAAGCGAAGCGAATTTGTGGCCATTGGCGTTGAAGGAAGAGATTCACCGCCGGGGACGGGGCGCCTGCGGCGCCGTAAAAGGTGGGAAGGTTAAAGGTAAAAGGTCAAGAGACCAAATCTGCGGTCATCCGCGGAAGCGAAGCGCATCTGCGCTCATCTGCGTCGAAGTCTCTTCATCACCCTCGATCCGCTACCCGTATCATTCGCGGCCATTTGCGGAAGCGAAGCGAATTTGCGGCCATTCGCGTTGAAGAAAGAGATTCACCGCCGGGGCGTCCGCCGAAGCCCGAGAGTCCGCCGAACGCGGACGCCCCGGCGGTGCGTCCCTACCATTGATTTCGAGGTGATCGCATGACTTCGAAAGATCCGATTTTTCCTGTGCCGTTCTTATCCGACCTCGGACCAAGGACGAAGGACAAAGGACAAAGGACAAAGGACCTTGGACCAAGGACATCACCTGACCCGATAATAAACCCACTTCACGACCTCGTTCTGGAAGTCGATCAGCCCTTTTTCGTTTTGCCACCAGTCCTTCGCGGTGTAGCCAAGCGCGGGGAGGGCGATGACGTGGATTTCGACGGGAAGGCCCGCGAGGCCGGTGCGGTAGGCGTAGCGGACGCGGCGGCTGGAGAAGAGTTCGGTGACGACGGCGATGGACTTGGGATGGTGCTCGAGGCACCAGGCGCGCGTCGCGGCGACCTCGTCCCAGGTGCTGGTGACTCCCTGGCCGAGGGTGAGGATGGATTCGCGGGGGATTCCGAGCCGGTCGAGGACGGCGAGGTTGACGTCGTGGTCGTGGGGCCGCAGTCCCATCGCGACGGTGGGAGCGACTTCAGTCTTGAAGATGGCGATCCGCCCGGCGCGTCCCTCCTGATGGAGTTTCGCGGCGCCGAAGGGCCGGGTGTCGAAGTTGCCGCCGGGGATGAGAACGAGATCGACGCGATCGAAGTCCGGTGAATCAACGATCCAGAGGGAGGCGGCCCCGGCAAGGAGGGGGCGGTGGAAGAGACCGAGAAGCAAAAGGATCGCCCCGAACCCGAGAAGGATCCACGCCGCGCGGCGCAGTGAAGGACGGAGGGGCATGGGGGGCGGTGGGGCGCCTGTCGGCGCGGTAAAAGGTGGGAAGGTAAAAAGTAAAAGGTAAAGAGACTACATCTGCGGCCATCTGCGGAAGCGAAGCGCATCTGCGGTCATCTGCGTCGAAATCTCTTCATCCACCCTCGATCCGCTTCCCAAGTCATTCGCGGCCATTTGCGGAAGCGAAGCGCATCTGCGCTCATCTGCGTTGAAATCGCGTTTCCTACTCTCGATTCGCACATCAAGCCATTTGCGAACATTTGCGTCGAAGAAGCAGATTCACAACAGAGGTCGCCGAGAGGCACGGAAGTCCGTGTTCCGCGGCCCGATGCTTGCCTCCGCCTCGCGCATGGCTGTCAGACTGGATCGTTCCGGTAGGGACGCACCGCCGGGGCGTCCGCCGAAGTCCGAGAGTCCGCCGAACACGGACGCCCCGGCGGTGCGTCCCTACCACGGTTCTCGAGGTGATCGCATGCCTCCGAAAGATCATCTGGTTCCTTGCCGTTCTCATCCGACCTCCGGTTACTAGGCAACAATCACTTGGACCAAGGATAACCTACCGCGCCCGCGGCGCTGACAATCTGCCGCACCGTCTCCTCGAGACTGATGGTGACGTCCCAGGCGGGGTAGTGGCTGCGCATCTTGCGAAGGTCGGAGAGGTAACAGATGTGGTCGCCGATGCGGTTTTCATCGACGTATTGGTAGACCTGGGCTTTGCCGCTGAACTTCTCGGCGAGCTTGAAGGCCTCCCAGATCGAGCAGGAGTTGGCGCGGCCGCCTCCAATGTTGTAAACCTCGCCGGTGCGGGGGGCCTTGATGAATTCCCCGATGAAGGCGGCGACGTCGTGCGAGTGGATGTTGTCGCGGACCTGCTTGCCCTTGTAGCCGAAGACGCGGTATTCGCGCCCCTCGAGATTGCACTTCACGAGGTAGGAGAGGAAGCCGTGGAGTTCGACGCCGCTGTGGTTCGGACCGGTGAGGCATCCGCCACGGAGGCAGCAGGTGGGCATCCCGAAGTAACGACCGTATTCCTGGACCATGACATCGGCGGCGACCTTGGATGCGCCGAAGAGGGAGTGCTTGGACTGGTCGATGGGGAAGTCCTCGCTGATGCCGTGTTCGTAGGCGGGGTCGTCGTAGTCCCAGCGGGTCTCGAGTTCCCGGAGGGCGATGGTGTTGGGCCGGTCGCCGTAGACCTTGTTGGTCGACATGTGGACGAAGGGCGACTCGGGGCAGGCCTGGCGGGTGGCCTCGAGGAGATTGAGGGTGCCGACCGCGTTGGTGTCGAAGTCGTCGAAGGGGATCGCCGCGGCGCGGTCGTGGGAGGGCTGGGCCGCGGTGTGGACGATGGCGTCGGGCCGCAATTCCTTGAGAAGGGCGAGGACTCCGGCCCGGTCGCGGATGTCGAGTTCGTGGTGGTGGAAGGCGGACCCGAGTGAGGCGGCGAGGCGCCCCTGGTTCCACCGGGTGTCTCCCTGCGGTCCGAAAAAAACGGCCCGCTGATTGTTGTCGACGCCATGGATCTCCCACCCAAGCCCGGCAAAGTGAACGCAGACTTCAGAACCGATGAGTCCCGACGAACCGGTGACGAGGAGTTTCATGAGGGGCGCGCCTTCGGCGCGGTAAAAGGTGGGAAAGTAAAAAGTAAAAGGTAAAGAGACTACATCCGCGTCGATCTGCGGAAGCGAAGCGCATCTGCGCTCATCTGCGTCGGAATCTCTTTTTTAGTGTCGAACCGCTTCCTTCGCATTCGCGGCCATTTGCGGAAGCGAAGCGAATTTGCGGACATTTGCGTTGAGATCCCTCATCCGCGTCGATCTGCGGAAGCGAAGCGCATCTGCGCTCATCTGCGTCGGAATCTCTTTTTTAGTGTGGAACCGCTTCCTTCGCATTCGCGGCCATTTGCGGAAGCGAAGCGAATTTGCGGACATTTGCGTTGAGAGACTAGATCTGCGTCGATCTGCGGAAGCGAAGCGCATCCGCGCTCATCTGCGTCGAAATCGCCTTTCCCACCCTCGATCCGCTCCCCAAACCATTCGCGAACATTGGCGACCCATTCGCGGCCATTCGCGTTGAAGAAAGCTTCACTACAGAGGACACCGAGAGGCACGGAGGGGGGGCGCCTTCGGCGAGGGGCGCGGGATTGAGGTTTCGGATCGATGGGTAGGGCGCTTTGTCCCCAAAGCGCCGTCTCTTGGCCAGGGAACGTTTTATCGCCGTTCGCGGCGCTGTGGGACACAGCGCCCTACCCTCGGCAAGTCATGAACCTCGTTCTGAATCGCGTCGCATTCTGGTCGGCGACTTTAATGGCTCTGTTCTTCGACGGTCTTGGCCCCAACTTTTTACCTTTTACCTTCCCACCTTTAACCGCGCCGACCGGCGCTCCGCCTTCCCACTTTTTACCGCGCCGAAGGCGCCTGCGTTGCCTCCGGCGCGTCACCCCGTCACGGAGAGCCAGTCGGGATGTTCCTCGGCGAAGCGGGCGATCTCTTCGCAGAGGTCGGCGAGGGGGGTGCGGGGTTGCCAGCCCCATTGTTCAAGGGCGCGGGTGTTGTCCATGAGAAACCAGGGGAGATCGAAGGCGCGGACCGGCGGAGTGCCTTCGGGAAGGGGAATCACGGTTTTGGAATCGGGAAAGCGGGTCCGGCACCAAGCGCTGAGTTCGGCGAGGGAGGCGGAGTTGGCGCGTCCGCCACCGAGATTGGTGATGGCCGGACGGCGCGAACCGGAGGGCTCGGCGATCTGTTTTTCGAGGAGGGGAAGAAGGTCGCGCGGATGGAATCCGTCGCGGACCTGGTGTCCGAGTCCGTCGAAGCCGATGTAGTTGAGGGGACGTCCTTCGCGGAAGGCGTGAACCCAGAATCCGAAGATGCCCTGGGCGGGATGGGCGAACTGTCCGGCCCCGCCCATGACGCTGCAGCGGTTGATCCAGACGGGAAACCCGGCCATGGCCCCGTATTCGAGGGCGAGATGCTCGCTCGCGGTCTTGGTGGTGCCGTAGAGTGAGGCGGGTGGCGCGGTGGAGAGCGACTCGGTGGCCCCGGCAAGGGTCAAGCCGGTCGGGAAGTTGGCGGGGTTCGCGGGTTCGTAGCGGTCGAGGCGGGTTCCGAGAGGGCTTTCGGCGGTGGCCGAGGTCCGCACTTCGATGTCGAATTGGGTGAGGGCGGGGATGGAGTAGACGCGGCTGGTCGAGAGGAGGATGAATCCGGTGCCGTGGGTCTTGCAGTATTCGAGCAGGTTCACGGTGCCTCCGAGATTGTGCTCGACGAGCTGGCGGGTGCTGGTTTTGCCATCGAGGCCCGCGAGGACGGTGGGATTCGCGGCGGCATCGATGACGTGGTCGCAGCGGGGAAGTGTCTCGAGGTCGGAGGGGTTGCGGATGTCGCCCCGGTGGAATTCGATGCCGAGTTCCTTCTCGATGAGCGGGCGGTTCCGCTCGGATCCGGTCCGGCAGAAGTTGTCGATCCCGACGAGGTCCCAGTCGGGGTGGGTTTCCCGGATGGCGCTGGCGAGGGTCGAGCCGACGAACCCGCAAATGCCGGTGATGAGGAGTTTCATGTTCGTGTGGCGTCTTCTGTCCGTCGTCCGTGGTCCGTGGTTTGACTCCGCTACGCTCCGTCCATCCGCTTCGCGTATTGTGGTCCGTGGTCCGCTCCGTTTATCCGCTTCGCGTAGTGTTGTCCGAACTCCGAACTCCGATTACGAATTACCAATCTTGGACCAATGACAAAGGACAAAGGACGAAGGACGAAGGACGAAGGACGAAGGACGAAGGACAACCCACGCTACCGCCCTTGGTCGATCCTCCACAGGGAAGGAGACCGTCGAGACGAACCGGGGGATGGGGAACAGCGTGTGGCACGCGTTCGGTCAGGGCTTTGGGGTCTCCGGATCGGTTCCGTCGGAACCGGAGCGGAGGAAACTCAGGGGAAAAAAGGGAGCGGGGAGCGAGAAGAGCTTGTCGAGCAGGGGAAGGAGGACGAGGGCCTTTTCATTCCAGTTTCGCAGCGAGGAGAGGCGCGTCCGGTAGTGCTCCGCCTCGTCGCCGGAGGAGTGGGCGGCGATGCGCTCCTCGATCGCCTCGACGAGCCGACCGTTGCCCTCGAGTCGGGGGCGCAGGGACTCCTGCACGGCGCTGCCGAAGAGTTTGCGCATGCTCGTTTCGGCCTCGTAAAAGGTGCGACGGTCGCGCGGCACGTAGACCGTGGTGATCGCGCCGATCTGGGCGAGCCACTTCAGCCCCTGGCTCGCCGACCCCTTGCTGATCCCGAGGGCCGAGACGATTTCGTCGAAGGGACGGGGCGATTTGGCCGCAAAGAGATAGCCGAAGAGTTCTCCGACCGAGCGGGGCAGGTTCAGAAAGGTGGCCAGATGAACGAAAAACCGCACGAACTCGGCCTCGACCGGATTCAATCGGGATCGGAGATCAGGGCTTTCGTGGGGGGATCCCATGCGGAAAGCCGAAAATTTACCAGATCCACCCGCGGTGGTTCAATCTTTTTTGAACCAAATGAACGGAAGGCTTGGTCCTTGGTCCAACTGTATACAGTT
>JBILDO010000026.1:0-66690 GCA_044352585.1 Verrucomicrobiales bacterium | reverse complement strand
TCCACAACCCGGGAGATGACATGGTAGAAACTGCGGCCAGATCCAAAGATGCGTGCGTTGGGCATGAAGCGAAACAAGTCGAGCAAATCGCGTTCGTCAACCAATTATAAGTCTGCCTTTCGTCAACCAATTTAAGTCTGCCTTTCAATTGACCTTTCAACGTCAACCAATTATACGCCTGCCTTTCAATTTGCCTTTCAATGGCCTTTCAGTTGGATGGGTGGCGTGGATGGGGGGTGGGATTTGCTTCAGTTCTTTTATAATCCGTGTTTTTGGACGTGCGGGGCGAGGATTTTTGAGCTGATCCAACCGATGCAGGTCCAGGGGCGGCGGCGCCACGCGGGGAGATGGCGGTCGTGCACGGCGAGGTATTCCATGACCGGCTCGCCTCCACGCAGTGCCTTGAACCGACCCACCCCGGCGCTAAGATTCAGCGGGATGCCGCGGCGTCGCGCTTCCAGCACCGGCACGACGGCGAGCCGCCGATAGAGCCCCAGCGACTTCGGCAGCGACGTGTCGTAACCGACCACGGGCGAGATGAGGATACCATGGATTTCCGCGCAGGCCTCCACTCCGACGAGGCGGCCCGAGTGGTCCCGCAGGGCGGTGAAGCGGGCGAGGCTCTCGCGGTGGAGATGGTTGAGCCAAGCCTTGGAAAAGCGCGGGTTGTGATGCGAGTATTTCCCGAGGTAGAGGTCCTCGTAGAGTTTCGCAAGGGTGGGGAAGTCGTCCTCGCCGAGAGCCTCGGAGGGCACGACCTCGAGATCGCCGCGACGGAGGAGGTTGGCGTCCTTGCGGAACTCCGGAGATCGCGCCACCGCTTCGGACCCGGCCTCATACCACCAGACCTGCCGGCTCGGGATGATGCGCGTCCCGGCCGCCGCCAACGCACGCAGGAGCGGGCCGCTCTCCTTTTCGTTGAGCGAACGGAAGACAATGGCGTGGTTCGGCCACCGGGCGGCGAGGGCATCGAGCAGGCCAGGCAGATCGCGCGGTTCCCAGCGCGGCCATGGGTTCGTCGAAAGGAGCCAATTGTTAACCATGACCACCCGGTTCAGGTCCGCACGCCGGAACCACGCTCCGAGTCCGCCGAGCAGCACGCCCGCCGCCGCGGAGGTGAGCGGGCCCGTGGCCCGGTCGATTTCCTCACGCGCGTAGGTGACGTAATGCGTCCACGGGGAGCAGATCCACGAGTTGTCCCACTCCGTCTCGTTCACCGTAAGCGGCATCTCGATTCCGTCGATGCGGAGAAAGGCCGGATTCGTCGCGAGATTCGCCGCGCACCAGACCGTGCCGCGTTCCAGCACCGGGGCGAACCAGCGTGCCAGAATCGCGTCCCGCGGATGTTCGCTGATGACTGGTTCAGGGTCCATTCCATTCGATGTCGCAGGTCGCCGCAGCACAGAGGGAGACCCGGTGCCGGAGGGCCGTGGCGGCCAGTTCCAGAAACGACGGCACCTGCCCGAGCGCCGGCCACGGGTCGTCGCGCGCGAACACGAGATCCGGCGTGGTTCCTCCGAAGCGGAGGCTTTGAAAAACGGTCGGCCAGAGCAACTGGCCCGCCCGCATTGGCGGAGGCACGACGGCGGGCCCTTCCAGAAGCGCGGCGAGCGAGACCGAGGGATCGAGGACATGGACACCACTGGTGAGGCGCGGATTGCACTCGATGACGCGGAGCGAGCCGTCGTGGGAACGGATCCAGTCGAAGGCGAGCGAGCCCGTCGTGCCCAGTTGTGCCGCCCAATCACGCACCGCCGTGGCGGCTTCCTCATCCCAGAACGGAACGAAAGCGCAGCCGGCCCCGCGTCCCGCCCGCACCGGGCATCGGTAAAATGTCAGGGTCCGCACCCCGCCCCCGAGGCAGAGGGCCCACGAGGAGAACTCGATTCCCTCGACGAATTCCTGGGCCATCCAGCCGCGCGGGTCCGGGGGCGGATCGCCGAAGCGCACTCTGGTGGCAAACCGGGAGAAACGCGGTTTCCAGACGAGACGGCGGCCCTGGGGCGCTTCTTCCGCGACCCACGAATCCGGTGCGAGGGCGCCGGCGAATCGTGCGAAGGCCAGCTTGTCGTGCAGCGGGAGGAGTGCCGCGAGCGGATCGCAGAGTATTCGGACCGCCGCGGCGAACTGTTCGTGGGCCGCGGCGAGGTGGAAGATCTCCTCGCAGGTGGGCCAGAGCAGGTCGACGCGTTCCGTTTCGACGATTGTCAGGATGCCCGCGCGAAACCCTTCCGGATCGTCCACAGGAGCCGGCACGCGGTGGTGCCCGGCGAAGGCCCTCGACCACCGGCCGAGAGGATGCCGCGCCGGATCGGCCCCGACCACGCGCAGCCCCTCGCGATGGAGGCGACGGGCCAGGTCGAGCGTGGCGGGAGCGCGGGTGCCGGTGAGCAGGACCGTTTTCATCGCGCGCCGGGCCTCAGCCACCCTCGGAGCGCGCCGTCCAGCGCCGTTCGCGCAGCGCTTCGGCTGCTGCGCTGATTTCGGCTTCCTTTTTGCTGCCGCCGGATCCTTGGCCGAGGGTGATCCCTTCCCAGCGAACCTCCGCAACGAAGGACTTAAGGTGGTCGGGGCCTTCCTGGCCGATAATGCGATAGGAGGGGCTTGCCGGGGCGATCGCCTGGAGACGCTCCTGGAGTTCGCCCTTCGGGTTCTTTTCCTCGGTCTGGGAAAGGATCCCCTCGATCAGGGAGCCGAAGTTCCGGAAGAGGAACTGTCGCGCCGCATCAAGACCGCCGTCGAGATAGACCGCCCCGGCGAGCGCCTCGACCGCGTCCGAGAGATTCGAGGGACGACCGCGCCCGCCGCTCGAGAGTTCGCCCTTGCCGAGAAGGAGATGGGCACCGAGGCCGATGTGGTTGGCGAAGAGACAGAGCGCTTCGCGCGAAACGAGCCGGCTGCGGCGCTTCGTGAGCGGCCCCTCGCCTTCGTCCGGAAAACGGCGGAAGAGTTCCTCCGTCAGGATCAATTGGATTACCGCGTCGCCGAGGTATTCGAGGCGCTGGTTGTCCGGCTGGACGCGTTTCGTCTCGCAGGCCAGGCTCGGGTGGGTGAGGGCCTCGGCAAGGAGGGCGGCATTGACGAAGCGGTATCCGATGGTGGCCTCTACGTGATCCATGGAAGGGAGCGGACGCGCTTCCCGGACCGGGGAGCAAGGTGGGGTGGCTGACGGGGATCGAACCCGCGACAACCGGAATCACAATCCGGGGCTCTGCCACTGAGCTACAGCCACCATCGCGATGGACGACCTCTGGCCGCACCGAACGGGAGCGAAAAATTAGGCCAAAGCCCTGCCTTTGCCAGTGGAAAATGAACCGTATCCGCACTTTCGTTTTGATTTGGAGGGATGAACGGTGGGAGTGTCTTGCGGGGAAACGGACCCAGTGGTCGATCATTGCGCCCACACCCGCTTTGTCGAGACATTTAAAACTGCAACGATCCATTTCCATGCTCCCCCACGCCGCCCCCGACTGGAGACCCGTCGCCTTCAAGGAATGGCAGCTCGTCGCCGACGCGATCGCCTCGGGCGAGCAAAGTGTGCTGTTGCGGAAGGGGGGGATCTCCGAGGGCAAGGCCGGATTCCAATGGCTCCACGACCGTTTTTTCCTCTTCCCCAGTCTCTTTCACGAGCAGGCCGAACAGGTCACGCCCTTGCCCGACGGATCCCCGCGCTCCTTCACCCTGCGGCCTGGGCTGGCCGACGATGACGTCGTCTTTTCCATCTACGTCGAGACCCTCGCGAGCGGCCGCCTCACCGTCTGGGACGAAGTCCTCCGTCTGGCCCCCTATCACATCTGGTGCGAGGAGATCGTGCGCGAGCGATTCGAGTGGGGCGAGGAGCCCGGTCTCGCGTGGGCCACGATCCGGGCCTGGCGGCTCGACGCGCCCTGGATCCTGAAGGACCGCGCCACGTTCGGCGGATGCCGTTCCTGGTTCGGGCTGCCCCCCGACGAAGGCGGGGACTGGCGTTCCCGTCTCGCCGCCGCGGAATGCATCGAACCACGCTGCGGCTGGCCCGTGCTGGGGTGAGGGAGGAGTGTCGGGCGACGTGATGGCGAATCCCGGAGTTCGCAGGAACCGCCACTCCCGGACGCCCTCCGTGATAAAAGAATTGGCAAAGCGGCCCCGCTGAGGTTTCATAAAAGGGTCGTCCCATTTTCCCGTCATCTCCCCCGCCCATGCTCCCCGAAGTCGAGAAACTCCTCCGCGTCCAGCACCACGACCAGAAGATCAAGTCGATCGACAAGGAGCTCGCCGGCATCCCGGTCGAGGCGGAGGACATCCGTGACCGGCTCGTTGCCGACCAGCGCGCCGTCGAGGCCGCGAAGGGCGAGTTGCAGCAGACCGAGGTCGCGATCAAGAACCTCGAACTCGACGTCTCGACCCGGCGCACCACCATCGGCAAACTGAAGGTGCAGCAGTTCGAGACCCGGAAGAACGAGGAATACCAGCGCATGGGCGTCGAGATCGAGCGCTACGCGGCTGAGATCGCCGCCCTCGAAGACCGCGAGATGGAGTTGATGGAGAAGGCCGATGCGCAGAAGAAGGCCCTCGAACAGGCCCGCGCCCGGCTCGCCGAAAAGGAGGTCGAGGTGAAGGAGGAGCTCGAAGACCTCGAATCCCTCGCCGTGAAGCTGAAATCCGACCGCTCCGCCGAATTGGCCGAGCGCGACCGTCTCGGCGAAGGAATCGACTCCGCCGTGCTCGACAATTATCACCGGCTCTTCAAGTCGAAAAACGGGATCGCTGTCGCCGGTCTCGTCGACGAGGTCTGCCAGGGTTGCCACATGAAGGTCGTCAAATCGACCGTCATCGACGTGAAAGCCGAGAACCACCTCGCCCACTGCGAGAATTGCGGCCGCATCCTTTACTGGTGGACCGACGAGCGCGTCGGCAAGAACCGCGGGGAGTATTGAGGGGATCCGGGGCCGGTTTTCGTCCTCTTCATTTCCCCGAACTCCCGATTGAAATCCGGGCCGAACCGGCCGACACATCCGCCCACCCCACCCAATCACCGCCGTGCAAATCGCCTGCCTGGACCTCGAGGGAGTCCTCGTCCCTGAAATCTGGATCAATGTCGCCCGGAAGACCGGGATCGACGCGCTCCTCGCGACAACGCGGGACATTCCGGACTACGACGTGCTCATGACGCAGCGGCTCCGCATCCTCGACGAACACGGGCTCAAGATCGGCGACATCCAGGAGGTGATCGAAACCCTCGGGCCGCTCGAGGGGGCGCTGGAGTTCCTCGACTGGCTGAAGTCGGAGTTCCAGGTGGTGATCCTCTCAGACACCTTCTACGAATTCGCCAAGCCGCTGATGCGGCAGCTCGGCTGGCCGACCCTGCTCTGCCATCGCCTCGGGATCGCGCCGGATGGCCGTGTCGAGGCCTACCACCTGCGCATGCCGGACCAGAAGCGCGAGGCGGTGAAACGCTTCCACGAACTGAAGTTCCGGGTCATCGCGGCGGGCGACTCCTACAATGACACCAACATGTTGGCCGAGGCGGACCGGGGCATCCTCTTCTGCCCGCCGCAGAATGTGATCGACGAGTTCCCGCAGTTTCCCGTGGTGACGGACTACGAGGGGCTGAAGGCGGCCTTCCTCGAGGCGCGGGCGGCGTTGCGGTGAGGGGAAAGTTCGCTTGGCTTGGCGTATGGCATTCATCGATCGCATTATGGGCGAACGATTGATCGAGGTCCGGTGAGTCCAAAGCGGGAAATGCGGCCCACGGAACACTCGGAAGGCCCGGAAAAGGGAAGGCTGGTGGGAGACTCACAAGTGCGCCGTGGAACGTGAACGATGCGAGTGGCACGGGCTTGAGGGCGCCTTCGTCACTTTCCGGTGGTAGGGCGCTGTGTCCCTACAGCGCCGCGTGGCTCGGAAGGACTTTGCCTGCCCTGGAGACACGGCGCTTTGAGGACGAAGCGCCCTACCCATCGATCCATTCGCCTAATCCCGTGCCATTCGTGAACGATGGCGGTTTCACGACTTCGTCCGGTTCGGTGTGTTCCGTTTGTTCCCTATGTTCCGTAGGCACTCTTTCCGTTACAGGTGAGGTCACCTCATCCCCACCGCCGTGCTCACCATCGCACCTCTTTCGTCGGTCAGGGTCACGAGCCAGGTGTTCGCCTCGGCCGGGAGGCCTTCGGCGACGACGCGGCCTTCCTCGATCCGTGCGGGCAGGCTCCGCCACTCACGTTCGGAGCGTTTGCCGGGGGCGGTGGTGAAGTGAAGTTCAGCTTTCGTGAGTTTCGTTTTTGCGGTGACGGGGACGGTGATGGTGCCGTCCGCGAGGGTCATGCCGCCGACGAGGGGCAGGGGAAGGCCGCCCTTGAGAATCGAATCGACGTAGAGGCCGATCTCGGCGGGTCGCCAGCCGGGCTCGTGGCCGTGGGCCATGCGCGGTTCGAGGCGGAAGGCGCGGGATCCCCGGACGAGGGCTGCGGAGCGGCCGTGGCTGTCGAGCGGATAGTGAACGTCGTGGGTGCCGTTCACCCAAAAGGTGGGCACGGTGCACTGGCCAAGGTGGGAGGAGGGATCGTAGGCGGCGACCCAGGCCGCGCGTCGCTCGCCGAGGGCGTCGATGGAGGGTTTCTGCACGGACTCGCCCTCGTGGAGGAATCCACAACCGTAGACCGGCACCGCGGCCTTGAAGCGATCGTCGAGGGAGGCGGACAGGCAGGTGGTGTAGCCGCCCCAACTGATCCCGGTGACGGCGGTGCGTTCGGGATCGACTCCGGCGAAGCCGCGGAGGAGGGTATGGGCCTTCATCACGTTCGCAACGGCGTGGTAGGGCCAGTCGTTTTCCACGGGGCCGCCGATGCAGTCGAATTTCTGAACGTGTCCCTGCTCCAGCCCTCCCTTTTCGAGATGGGTCCGGGTGGTGGGATCATGGTGGTGGTCGGGGATCTTTTCGCCCTTGGCGTCGAACTTGGGAGCGGGCGGCCGGTGACCGGAAAGGTCCATGGCGATGGCGGCATACCCGCGTTTCGCCCAGAGCCAGACCCAGTCGGAAAAGGCGGTGCCGCCTCCGCCGTGGATGAGGACGATGCCGGGGAAGGTTTCGCCCTCCTTCGCGATTCCGACAGTCTTGGGCGAGGCGTAGAAGGCGAAGACCTCGGTGGGCTTTCCGTTGATCGGTTCGCCGGCGTAAAGGAGGGACTGGATCGGGGCGGCGGGATCCTCGATGCGGTGGACGGGCATTTCCGTCTTGAGACGTTCGAGCGGCCAGGTGCCGGCGGCGGGATTTTGGGGAGAGGGGACGATGGACGAGGCATCGACCTTGTTCTGGGCCGGAGCGGACATGGCGGCGAAGGGGATCACGAGGAGCAGGGCGTGCTTCATGGAAAAAATGCAACGATAAGGGATCGGATCGGACTGGAAAAGCCGAAATCAGCCCTCACCGGGAGCGCGGGATCGAAGCGAATCTCACCACGGGTGCGACAAGGCCGGATCAGATGCGGGGGTTTCCGCGAACCTCCCGGACGGCGGGAAGGGTCCAATTCCACCGGATCGCGGCGAGACGGAAGGCGACAATGACGACGATGCCGGTGACGAGGGCGTAGCGCTCCGGAACGGAAAACCGGAGGAGCCCGAGATAGACCCAGGCACCGGCAAACGCGCAGGTGGCGTTGAGGGGACTGGGAACAAAGAGGGACGGGATCTCGTTGCAGAGGAGGTCGCCGAGGACGCCGCCGAAGGTGCCGGTGATGACGCCGAGCATGACAGCGACGAAGGTTCCGGTGCCGGCCTCGGAGGCATAGGCGGTGCCGGTGAGGGTGAAGAGGGCCATGCCGAGGGCGTCGGGCAGGGGCAGGAGCGGGCGGATGCGGCCGATGTGGCGCACGATCAGTCCGGAGAGCAGGGCGATGCCGAAGACGATCACCGGATAGTGGGGATTCCGGATCCAGAAGAGGGGGTGCCGGTCGAGAAAGAGATCGCGGAGCGTGCCGCCACCAAAAGCGACCGCGAAGGCCACGGTGAAGACGCCCATCACGTCCATGCCCTTCCGGGAAGCGAGGAGGACTCCGTAGATCGCGGAGACGACCACGGCGGTGCATTCAAGAAGAACGATCGGAGTCATCGCCGGGAGCGAGGGGGGAACGGACGTCGGAAGATAGCATCCCGGGAGGGGACGCGAAACGTTTCCTTTGTGCCTCTATTTCCCGGCCGGTGACGGGGAAGAGGGGCGGGTATCTTGCGAGGGTCCCGGTTTTCGGGTAGCTTGGAGCCCCATGAGCGAAGTCCTCGCCCATCTGACCGAAATCCGCGACCAAGAGGCGTTCAATCTTGAGCGATGGAGCGAGATCGAATCGGACCCCTTTCTCGCTTCGCTCGAGCACCGGATTGAAACGAACCGCCATGGACAAATTGTCATGATGCCTCCGCCGGGATTCGAGCACTCACGTCTTCAATCCAGTGTCCTTGCGACGCTGATGTCCTTGTTGGGCGAAAGGGGACGGGTTCTGGCGGAATGCCCGGTCTCCACCTTCGGCGGTGTGAAAGGGGTCGATGTGGTTTGGGTCTCGGATGTTCGAATTACCAAAGGCCTGCGCCGGAATGTGCTGACGATCGCGCCGGAGATTTGCGTCGAGGTCCTCTTTTCTGGCAACACCCGCGCCGAAATTGAAGAGAAGCGACGCTTGTATTTCGAGGCGGGGCGGAGGAGGTGTGGATCGTGTCGCCTGCCGGAGGGATCGCCTTCTTTGGAACGGAGGGAGAACTTGAGACTTCAAGCCTCTGTCCGTCATTTCCGGCGGAAATCGGACGGTGATTCCGGGGCTCGAAGAGGTTGGGTTTGCCGTAACCTCTTCCGGGAATCGGCTTGCGGGCTGATTGACTTTCCCCCTCGAAACCCTAAGCTTTGCCCTCCTTCATGAAGCCCATCCGTTCCTTCGCCCTCCCGGCGACCCTCGCCCTCGGATTCACCCTCGGAGCCGCGGCTTCCCTCCTCGCCCAGCAGGGCCAGTTGCCGGGGCCCCGCCTCGCCCCGCCCGGTCCCCGTTTGGCGGCTCCCGGAGCGGCGGCTCCCGCCAAGGCCGCGATGGATGTCCCGATCGAGGTCCCGCCGCCCGAATCGGTCCAGACCGATATTTCCGAAATCGAATTCGACGCCGTCGTCCGGGTCGAGGTGGACACGAAGCAGCCGAACTTCCGCGTGCCTTGGAACGTCGGCGGGATGGGCAGTGGCAACGGCACCGGGTTTCTTGTTGGTCCGAACCGCTTCCTGACCAACGCCCATGTCGTCAGTGACAGCCGCCTCATCTACATCAAGAACGTGAGCGATCCCGAGCCCTACAAGGCCCGGGTCGTGAACGTGGCGCACGACTGCGACCTCGCCCTCCTCGAGCTGGAGTCCGAGGCGGACTTCGAGGCCGGCTTCAAAGGGATCCGCCCTCTCCTCATCGGCGGGATTCCGAAGCTGAACACGACGGTGATCGCGGTGGGCTATCCCATCGGTGGCGATCGCATCTCGGTGACGCGGGGCGTCGTCTCGCGAATCGACTTCCGTGGCTACAGCCACTCGGGGGTGGACAACCACCTCGCCATCCAGATCGACGCGGCGATCAATCCGGGGAACTCCGGCGGTCCGGTCCTGCAGAACAACCAGGTCGTCGGGGTGGCCTTCCAGGGATACAGCGGCGATGTCGCGCAGAACACGGGATACATGATCCCGGTTCCGGTGATCGAGCGTTTCCTCAAGGACGTCGAGGACGGCGACTACGACCGTTACGTTGATCTCGCGACGAGTTTCGTGAATCTCCTCAACCCCGCCCAGCGCCGCGCCCTCGGGCTGCCCAACGACGGCATCGGGGTAATGGTCGCGAAGGCCGACTCGGCAGGCTCGGCCGGAGGCATCCTGAAGACGAAGGACGTCGTCCTGTCGATCGACGGGCACCCGATCGCATCGGACGGTTTCATCGAGATCGAGGGCGAGCGGGTCGACCTCAACGAGATTATCGAGCGCAAGTTCGCCGGAGACACCGTCACCCTCGAAATCCTGCGCGACGGGAAGCGCGAGGAGGCAACGGTGACGCTCAAGCGTTTCATCCCCTACCTGATCCAGTCGGTCCACTACGACAAGCAGCCGAACTTCGTCCTTTACGCCGGGCTCCAGTTCCAGCCCCTCGACCGAAACATGATGGCGGCGCACAACATCACCGATCTGCGCACCCGGGCCTTCTACGGATTCTACGGCGATCACGAGATCTACCGAGAACGTCCGCAGGTCGTGGTCCTCACCGAGGTCCTGCCCGATGCGACCAACACGCACATCCAGACTTTCAAGCACCTCGTCGTCGATTCGATCAACGGGAAGAAAATCACCCTGCTCCAGGACGTCTTCGACGCCCTCCACGGCGATTTCCACGAGGAGGGGCACGCGGATTACCACATCATCCGTCTCGTCGGCGAGCAGCGTCCCCTGGTCCTCAAGCGGAACGAGGCCGCGGTTGCCCACGACCGCATCAAGGCTCAATACAACGTGGGCTTTGACCACTTCATCGAGCGGCCCGAGATCCTCGAGCTCGAAGGGCTTTTCAAGACCAACGGGCAGGACCAGGACGATGCGCGGGACGAGAAAGAGGATGGTGAAGCCGACCCTGGCAACAAACCCGGATCGAAGAAAGAGGAGAAGAAAGACGCGGACGAAAAGCCCGCGAAGAAGGCCGCCTGACCGCCCCCTGACGAACCCCCCAACCCTTTCCAAGATGACCATGCTTTCCTTCCCGCGCCTCCTTGCGCTTGCCGCCGTGATGGTTGGCACCACCTCGCCGGGCCTCTTCGCCCAGAAATCGAACCCCGGAAAATCGACGCCCGAGAAATCGATCGTCCGCGTCAACGCGACCCTCCAGGATTACAGCTTCCTCCGTCCTTGGGAAAAAGGTGCGCCGACCCCGCGCCGTGGACTGGGAGCGGTCCTTGAGGGGAACCGCGTCCTCATCACCGCGGAAATGTGCGTGAACTCGACCTACCTCGAGCTGGAACACCCCTCGAGCGGGGCCCGCGTCACCGCCCGCATCAAGGGCATCGACTACGAGGCCAACCTCGCCGTGCTCGAGCCGGCCGATTCCGATTCGAAGGTGTTCGAGGGCCTCGAGCCGCTCTCGTTCGACGATTCCGTGGTCGCGGGCGACAAGTTGAACGTCTGGCAGGTCGAGGACAACGGCGACGGGGTTTCCACCGATGTCGACGTGCTCCGCGTCGACGTGGGACGTTACTTCATTCCCGGCTCGGTCTTCCTCCTCTATCAGGTGAAGGGCTCGCTCCAGGCGCGCACCAACAGTTTCACCCTGCCGGTGGTGAAGAACGGCAAGCTCGTCGGCATGCTTCTCAGTTATTCCTCGAAGGAGCAGACCGCGAGCGTCCTGCCCGCGCCGGTGATCTCCGCGTTCCTCGCCGACCTTGCCGACGGGGACTACGAGGGCTTCCCGAATCTCGGGATTTCCTTCGCCCAGACCCTCGACGAGACTTTCCGCGACTATGCCGGCATCGGCGACCGCGAGGGTGGCATCTTTGTCAGGGAGATCGGGAAGGGGAGTTCCGCGGACAAGGCGGGGCTGAAGGAAGGCGACGTGATCCTCTCGATCGCCGGCCAGCCGATCGACTCGCGCGGCAACTACAATCATCCGAAATACGGCAAGCTCAGCTTTTCCCACCTCGTCCGCGGCGGAGCCAAGGTCGGGGAGACGATCAAGCTCGAGGTGATCCGTGACCACAAGCCGATCACCGTGGAGGTGCCCCTGGCCCGCAAGAAGCCGGATGAATTCCTCATCGATCCCTACCTGTTCGACCGCGGGCCGAAGTATCTCATCTTCGGCGGGCTCATCTTCCAGGAGCTGACCCTGCCCTATCTGGAAAGCTGGGGTGAGGACTGGACGAACCGGGCGCCCTTCAACCTCGTCTACGCGAATGCCGACCCGCATCCCTTCGAGGAAGAGGGCCGCGAGAAGCTCGTTTTCCTCAGCAACGTGCTCAAGACCCCGAGCACGCTCGGTTACGAGGGAGTCAACTCGGTCGTCGTGACCAAGGTCAATGGGGTCTTCATCAAACGCATCCAGGACCTCGCCGACGCCTTCGCCGCAGTGCCCGCCAACGGAGTCCACACCGTTGAGTTCGAGGACTATCCGAAGATCATCTATGTCGACGACCGGGTCTCGAAGCTGGTGAACCAGCAACTCATCCAATACGGGATCGGCGAGCTCGAGCGCCTCGAGTGACCGGACACCGCTCTCTCAGAAGGTCGGGAGACGGCCCAGGGGGGAGTCCTCCGAATCGGGATTTCCGAATTCGGCGAGGCGCTGGTCGGTTCCGGTGAAGGACACGCCCTTGTCGCCGTGACGGGCGACCGCGATGAAACCGCGGTATCGTACCAAGCTTCGCGCACGTTCCTCCTTGGAGAGTCCGTCGCGGTCATCGGCCGGTTTCTTGTAGTCGCCCTCCGGCTTCGTGAAAAACTCGAGGGCCCGCGTTTCGTTGGCGATCAACTTGACGGGTTGGGAAGTCTTCACCATCAGGTAGTAGTCGCGCTTTTTCCAGGTGTGCCCGACGAGATAGGTGTCGAGGGTGATTTCGGTGGGGTGAGGGGAGGTGTTGGCCACCTCGATGGTGACGCGCCATCGCTGACCGGTGGAATGGGAGGGGGTTCCGGTGACCCGTCCCGCGAGCCGGATGTTCGGGGTCTCTTTCGCCGCCTCGCCGGCGGCGGCCATGTCGCGTTCCCAGCGTTTCACGACCTCGTCTGCGGTCATGCCGAGCGCGTTGGTGGATTCCGGATTCTCCTGTTTTTGCATCACCCGGCTCCGCGCTTTCTCGGCGATGAGCCCCTCGAGTTCGCCCCGGTAGCTCTGCTCGCGCGAATTCAGTTTCGCCGGATCGGTTCGACGCAATTCCGCAGGGACGAGCCGTAGGTTGGCGAGCTGGTTCGACCCGGGCGGGTAGGCTTCGGCCGGGACGATGAGCTCGAAGACGCATTCCTGGCCCTCACCGCGTCCCTTCGTGATCGTGCCGTAGTACTTGCCAATCTCGTTGAAGAGACCTCGCCCTGCGGCTTCGCGCCAGGCGTCGAGGATCGCGTTGCTGGTGAGGAGTTGCTCGACCGGGGCGATGTCGTCGCGAAAATCGTAGGCCTTCGAGAGGAGGCTCTCGGGTCCGGGCCCGTTTCCACGCGAGGAGGCCTCGAGCTTTTCGATGATGGTGATCATGCGCTGGCGGAGACCGTTCAGGTCGCCTGGATTCGCCTTGGCCGCCGGCGGCACCGGCGCGAGGTGCTGGGCGAGATCCTGGGCGCTGCGGTTCATCCGCGAATCGGCGGTGTGCGCGGGCACGGAGGGGAGAAGGAACAGGGCGATCAGGGAAAGGGCGGTGCGGCGCATCATTCGTGCGGGGGACGGATTGCCTTCGTTTTATAGGGGATCCGCCCCTACTTGGCCAGACTGAACTTGCCCGGATACCGGCAACGGTTGCGAGGTGACCCGGACCCGAGGGCTTCGGATTCGCGTACTTGCCGGATCCGCCCTTTCCCGCCATGGTCAAGTTCATCCCCGATGCCGCTCCCGCCGGATTTGCCCGATGAATTCCGAACTCCCCACCCGCCGCGCCCTGATGAAACTCGCCGGAACCCTCGCCGGCTCCGCCCCGCTTCTGGCGGCGACGCGTCCAAGTGCGCGTGAGCCGGAGAAGGGTGCCCCCCTCATGGCCTACATCGGCACCTTCAGTTCCCCCTTGCAGGACGTGCTGCCGACCCAGGTGGACCTGCCTCCGGGCAACGGTCGGGGCATCCATTGCTTCCGCGTCGACCGGGCCACCGGCACGCTGCTGCCCGACGGCATCGTCGAGATGGGCACGAGTCCCAGCTGTCTCGCGATCAACGCCGAAGGCACCCGCCTCTACTCGGCGAACGAAACGGACCGGGTCGGTGAGAGGGGAGAGGGCACTGTGAGCGCCTTCGCCATCGACCGGGCCACTGGAAAACTGTCCATGCTCAATACCGTGCCCTCGGGCGGGGCGGGGCCGACCTACCTCAGCCTGCATCCTTCGGGACGCCACCTTTTCGTCGCGAACTATTTCGGAGGCACCGTCGCGGTGCTCCCGGTGCAGGCCGACGGGACCCTGGGGACGGCGAGCGACGTGAAGGTTGATGAGGGCGAGATCGGTCCCGCCAAGTCCACCCATGCGGCGCCGGGCAGCTTCGCCTTCAGCGGACATGACCGCACCCACGCGCACTACATCACCGCGGATCCATCGGGCAAGTTCGTCCTCCACACCGATCTGGGGCTCGACCGGATTTTCGTGTGGAAGTTCGACGAAGCGAAGGGGGTCTTGTCGCCGAATGAACCCGCTTCGGTCGCCCTTCCGCCCGGCGACGGACCGCGCCATTTCGATTTCCACCCGAACGGGCGCTGGCTCTATTCGATCCAGGAGGAAGGCTCGACCGTGACGCGCTTCGATTACGACGGGACCGACGGAAAACTGGTCTGGAAAGAGAGGCTCTCGACCCTTCCTGCAGGCTACGCGGGGAGCAATTTTTGTTCGGGAATCCACGTCTCGGCGGACGGCAGGTTCCTCTACGCGGGGAACCGCCTCCATGACAGCATCGCGATCTTCTCGATCGGCGCGGACGGTGCCCTGACCTATCTCGGCGAGGAGTGGACCCGTGGCAACTACCCGCGGAGCTTCAGCTTCGATCCGTCGGGCCGCTTCCTCTACGTGTGCAACCAGCGGGCCGACCACGTCGCGGTCTTCCGGGTGGACGCGGAGCGCGGTGGCCTCGCCTTCACGGGGCACTACGTGCCGGTCGGTAATCCGTCGCACGTCGTCTTTCTCGAGCTTGCCGCGACGGCCTGACAAAAGACCCACGGGTCTTCAACTTCCACCGCTTGGACCCGCCTCCATCCAGTCGCCGGGATTGACGCCGTAGAAGCGGACCAGTTCGTCGTAGAGATCCGGCTGTTCCTCCTCGAGGCCGTAGGGATCTTCGAAGAAGGTTTCGGTGGCGACGGCGAAGAACTCGCAGGGGTGGGTGGCCCCGTAGGGATCGAGAAAGGGCTCGGGGTCTCGCGTCTTCGATGCCTCGACGAGCGCATCGAAGTGGCTCCCCATGACCGTGGCCCAGCGGGCATACTCCGTTCGGGTCTTGAGATACGGAACACCGTCAGCGACGCCGTTGTATTGGTCGATCTGGTGGGCGAACTCGTGGAAGACCACGTTCATGCCGTCGTCCTCATTGCGGCCTCCCGCGACGACGTTGTCCCAAGACAGGATCACCGATCCCGTTTCCCACGATTCGCCGTAGAGGACCCCGCGCCTCTCGTCGTCGATGCCGAAGCGCCGCCGTCCGTGGTCGCGGAAGCCGGTGGGATAGACGAGGATCGAGTGAAGGCGCGGGAAAAAACCGTGGTCGTCTTTCCCGAGAATGATGAAGGCCGCCTGCGCCGCGATGACGAGTTTCATCTCGTCGGTGACGGCGTCCAGGCCTCCGCAGGGCTCGAAATTCTTCTCCTCCATGAGGACGCGGGTGATGCCGGCGAACCGCTCCCGCAGCGCCGCGGGGATGCAGCGCCAGCGGGGGAAGTCGCGGTCGAGGACCGCCTCCTCCGCGGCGGTGAGGGGACGGGTAAGACGTGCGTTGCGTTCGAGGATGCGCCGCCGCCTGCGGAGGAAAATCGCGGTGAGGGCGGACACTGCGACGAGGGCGGCCGCGATTTCGGTCCAGGCGATCCAGCCCGTCGCGATCATGACGTCATTTCCGGTCGAAGGGACTCGGGGAGAACTCGTAGGCGCTGTTGCGCTCGTGGAGAATACCGACGAGGTAGGCCGCGGGGAGCAGAACGAGCCACTGTTCGTCCTGGTCGCGGGCCAGCGAGCAGCCCGAGGGCAGGGTGAGCGGCGGCGCGTCGCGCAGGTTCGCGTCGGGGGCGGGGTTCCTCGCGCGCACCCACTGGGCCATGGTCCACGGCGAACTCTCGAGACGGCAATCGACATTGTATTCGCCCTCGAGGCGTGCCTTCATCACCTCGAACTGGAGCGGGCCCACCGCTCCTAACAAAGGCACACGCTGGGCGCTGCCGTGCACCTCGTAGGCCTGGGCGACGCCCTCCTTGAGGAGTTGTTCGATCCCGGCGCGGTAGCGCTTGATGTTCGCGGTGTCGTTGTTGAAGAGGTAGCAGAAGCACTCGGGGCGGAAGCGCGGCATCTCGTCATAGACGATCCCCGACTCGCTCGTGAGGGTGTCGCCGATGAGGAATTCGTAGTTCCCGACGAGCGCGAGGATGTCGCCGGCGTAGGCGGTGTCGAGGGTCTCGCGGTCCTGTCCGAACAGTTTCTGCGCGTTGCCGAGCCGCACCTTGCGGCCCGACTTGATGTCAGTGACCTGCATGTCGCGCTCGAAGACGCCGGAGACGACGCGGATGAAAACGGCCCGGTCGCGGTGGCGCGGGTTCATGTTCGCCTGGATCTTGAAGACGAAGCCGGAGAAGCCGTCGCGATGCGGATCGATCGGCCCCTTCGCCGAGAGCCTCGGGGCGGGTCCGGGGGCGAGGGCGAGGAAGCGGTCGAGCATGAGCTGCACGCCGAAATTGTTCATCGCACTCCCGAAGAAGACCGGCATCTGCCTGCCGGCGAGGGTTTTGGCTAGGTCGAGCTCCTCGGTGACGCCGTCGAGCAGCTCGATTTCCTGCTTCACGCGCTCGTAGATCTCGGAGTCGAGGGCGCTCTTCATGACCTCGTCGTCAATTCCGGCGACGGAGAGGGGGGCCTTGAAGGAGCCGTGCGGGGTTCGTTCGAAGAGGTTCACCTCGTTGGTCTCCCGGTTAAAAACGCCGCGGAAGCGGGGGCCGTCGCCGAGGGGCCAGTTCAGCGGCACGGGCGGCAGGCCGAGGACCTTCTCGAGCTCGTCGAGGAGCTCGAGAGGCGGGCGCGAGGGACGGTCGAGCTTGTTGATGAAGACGAAGATCGGAACCCCGCGCTTGCGGCAGACCTCGAAAAGTTTCAGGGTCTGCGCCTCGATCCCCTTGCCGGCGTCGATCACCATCACGGCGGAGTCGACCGCGGTAAGGACGCGGTAGGTGTCCTCGGAGAAGTCGTGGTGACCGGGGGTGTCGAGGAGGTTCACGCAGTAATTGCCGTATTCGAACTGCAGCACGGTCGAGGAGATCGAGATGCCGCGTTCCTTCTCCATCGCCATCCAGTCGGAGGCGGTCGCGTTCTGGTTCTTCCGGGCGGTGACGCTGCCGGCGAGATGGATCGCGCCGCCGTAGAGGAGGAGTTTTTCGGTGAGGGTCGTCTTGCCCGCGTCGGGGTGGGAAATGATCGCGAAGGTGCGTCGCCGGTCGATCTGACGGGCGGCCTCGGGGGGGACGTTCTTGTAGCCGGGGTTGGACACGGGGGATGAAAAATGCTCCGGAAAGCGCGTAAGGTCCGGCGATCGCGGCAATTTGCCACCACGAAGTTCGGGAAATTCCGAAACGGCGGCACGCTTGGGGGATTCGTTTTCTTGGCAAAGAATGGGTCCGCGATCGTGCGATGCGGCTTGACGCCATTGTTAGGGGGTCGTTTCGGGCGGACCGTTGCACTGTGATGAAAAGGAAACCGCAACCGCTCCTCCCCCTCACGTGGCGATCGGTCTGCCTCGCGTTCGCGATCGTGATCCCTCCCGGGATGGCGCTCCGGGCCGGGGAGGCGGATGAGGAAGGAAAGCAGTCCGGGATCGAGGCGGCTGCGGCCCGGGTTCCGGCCCATGCTCCCGCGTTCCCCGACGGCGGCACCATGACCCTCCGCAGCGTGTCTGGTCAGGAAATCGAGGCGCGCCTGCTTTCGGCCAGCGGGGATTCCATCACGATCGAACGGGTCGGGGACGGACGCGAGTTCGTCGTGCCCCTCTCCACCTTCGACCGATACACCGGCGAGCGTGTCCGCCAGTGGATGGACCGTGCCCCGGGGGCGGTGGAGTATTCCTTCGCGGTCGAGGCGAACCGAGTCCTCGTTGATTCCAGCACCTTCACGAGCGCCGGGCGCGACCTCAAAACCGCCGAGTGGTCCTATCGCGTGAGGTTCACCAACCTGACCCGCAACGAACTCCGCGGAGCCCAGCTCGATTACCGGATTGTCTACGACGACGAGGTCATCATCGACCGGGGTGTGGTGACTCCGGGTAAAGGCGCCAACCAGCAGGACGGCCAGCTTCTCGACCTCCCCGACATGTCCTTCAACGACGAGGTCGAGTTCGAGACTCCGCCGCTCGCCCTCCACACCTACGAATTCGTGCCGCAACGGGGGGAACGCGAGTTCTCGAGGGACTCGGTCAAGGGGCTCTGGCTGCGGGTCACGAAGAATGGAGAGATCCTCTTCGAATACCAGAGCCATCCCGGGGCGATGGCGTCGCTTTCCTGGGACAACGAGGACAAGATCGAAATCCGAGTCACGAACCGTTTCCGCGATCAGTTCGGGGCGGCCGGAAAGTGAGCCTCAATCTCGAAGTCACTTCCTCGACAGCAGCCACGCGATCAGGTCTCGCAACTCCTCCGGGGCCAGGGTCTGTTCGAGTCCCATGGGCATCAGCGAGGTGGGAAGGCGGCGGAGGTTGGCGACGTCATCGTGCGGAATGTCCTCGCGTTGGCCGCCGGGATTGACGAGGGCGAGTCCGCGCGCGGTTTGTTCGTGGATCACGCCGACGCGGACCTGTCCGCTCGACTTCACGGTCACCTCGTAGGTGTCGAAGTCCCGGGCAATCGATTCGCTTGGATAAAGGACGGATTCATAGAGATCGCGACCGGTGCGGATGCGGCCGATCGTGCTGAGATCGGGTCCGATCTGGCCGCCGGTTTCCCCGACGCGGTGACAGACGAGACAGGCACCCTTGCCGGAGGTGAAGACCTTTTCGCCATTCGCCGGATCGGCCTGGTCGAGGGTTTTCACGAGTTCCGCGATGCGGCCGCTCCGCCCTTCGCGTTCCTGCCCGAGCTCCGCGATGCGCTCCGAGACCTTGGCGAGTGCGTCGGGATGTTTCTCGAAGCGCTTTCGAAGAAGATCGGGCTCGAAATTCGCGATCGCGGTCGAGGAGACAAGGGCATCGGCCACGGCGTCGGCCTGGGCGGGGGTGTCGAGGGAACGGAAAAGGTCCGGGAAGGCTCCCCACTCGACGGGGCCGAAGGATTTCAGGAGCGGGGCAAGACGGTCGAGTTCGGCGGCGGAGAGCGTTGACCGGGCGAGGAGGTCGATGGCCGCTCCGCGATGTTCCGCCGGACCGCCCGGTCCGAGAATTCCCTCGGCGAGATCAAATGCGGCCGGTGCAATCGGGCTTTTCGGCACGACGAGGGCGCGGGCGGCGGCGAGGCGTTGTGCGAAGCCCCGGCTCCGGTCTCCGCAGATCGACGCGAGCGCGGCCGCGAAGCGGTCGCTCCGGCTGGTCTGCAACGCCTCAAGGGCGGTCGCGAGGATCCCGGGTCCGGCCCCGCCGGCGAGGGCTTTTTCGAACAACGGCACCCATTCCTCCTGGAAGGGAATTCCGGCCGATCGGGCGATCAGTTCGAGGCCGAGGAGTTCGTGGGGTTCGTCCTTCGAGGCCACGAGGCTCGTGAGATAATCGACCATCGGAGGGGAATCCGCGAACGCGGGCACGACCTGTTGCAGGATGGCCCGCCGCTTCTCATCGATCGCGCCGTGCCAGTCGAAGAAGGCATTGGCGAGGGCGGCGTCCCATTCGCGATGGTTCAGCGCGACCGACAGCGCGGTTTCGCGGAGGCCCGCATCGACGGTCTCGAGATGGGGAAGGACGTCGAGAACCTCCAGCTTCGACGAGGCCATTCCGTCAAGGGCGCGCAGGGTGCCCGAGATCACCGCGGGATCGGCGGCCTTGAGCCCTTCCCGGGTCGCGTCGAAATCGTCGATCTCGATGAGGGCGTAAACGAGGGCATGCTGGAGGAAGCGGTCGCCGTCGCTGCGTCCGAGTCGTCCCGTGAGGGTGCCGATGGCGCGGGATTCGCCCATGCGCCCCAGGGCCGCGGCGGCGGATCGAGCCACGGCGGCATCGTCGCCGCGGACGATGCCGGCGAGGGCCCCGGAAAGCGTCGCGTTGCGCTCGAGCTCGATGTTGCGCTCGGCGGGCTGGTTCGCCGCGACGATCTGCCACGTGCGGGTGACGGAGAGGGCATTGCAGGCGGCTTGCCGGACTCCGGCTTCGGGATCGGTGAGGGCCCCGTAGATGAGGTCGGTCGATTCGGAGAACTTCATCCTCGCGAGTGTCCAGACGGCGTTGATTCGCGCCGTTGCATCGGCTTGCCCGCCGGTGAGGATTCGTTCGAGTTCGGGCATCGCGGGCGCCCCGCGCACGGCCAGTTCGGTGATGGCCCTCTCGCGCAGCCAGTCTTCGGGCGCGGAGAGGAAATGCGAGACCTGCTCGGCGGTGAGTTGGTTCCAGTCCGGGTAGGTCGCGGCCCGGTAGGGATTGTCCTTTTTGGAGAGGCGGTAGATCGTCCCCTCGATCTCGGGCTTGGCGATCTGCGAGGTGGGGCATCCGCTGCGGAACCAGCCGCCGGTGTCGATGACGAGGAGGTCGCCGTTGCGATCCTCGAGGACGTCGGTGAGATGGGTGTCGGGCTTGAGGGCGCGGAAGATCGTGGAGGTCTCCCCGCCGGCAAAGGTGGAGCCCCGGGTTTCGAGTTTTGTCAGGGTCAGCTCGCCCGTGTTGAAATGGGTCGTGATCCAGCCGTCGGTCCAGTCCGGATCGAGGGCGCCGCTGCGGTAGCGGCACATCCCGGAGACGGCGACGTGGCCGAAATTGTGCGCGTCGGGGAGGAGATCCCCGGTGCGGCGCAACTCGGCGACGACCTGGCCCATGTCGAAGCGCGGGTAGACGCCGCCATGAACCCAATGGACGAGGACGTCGCCGCGGGGGCGTCCGTAGAAGAGATTCACGCTGCCGATGAGCTCACCCGTGTCGGTGAAGTCGATCTCGACGGGATTGTCCATGCCGCCTCCGGCGAAAGACTCGACTTCGCCGCCGCCGAGTTGAGACGACCAGATCCGCGCGGACTTGCCCTGTTCGAGGACCTGTCCGGTGTCGCCGTCGCGGATGACGAAGCCCTTGCGCCCGTGGCACCAGAAAAGGCGGCCGTTGGGGTGGAGGAAGGGACCGTGGACGTCGGCGGCGTTGCCGGTGAAGTCGAATCCGGTGGCCAGTTCCTCGCGCACCTCGGCACGACCGTCTCCATCTTCGTCGGCGAGCCGCCACAGGCTCGGAGGTGACATCACATAGAGCGAGTCGTAGACCCAGAGCGCCCCCTGGGGAAAGGTCATCTTGTCGGCGAAAAGGGTCGACTTGTCGAAGACGCCATCCTTGTCGGTATCCTCGAGAAGATGGATCGAACTCGGCGTTTCCTTGAGCAGCTCCTCCTTGTTCAGGTTGACGCCCGCGTTCGCTGCGACGAAGAGCCGTCCCCGATCATCGAGGGCCGCCATCACCGGGTGTTTCACGAGGCCGGGCCGCAGGGCGGAGGACACCGCGATGTCCTTGTCGACGACGGCCTCCTGCGCGGCGAGGGGCCGGGCCGAGAGGGGCAGGGCGGTCAGGATGGGGAGAAAAAGTCGGAGGCGAAACATCCGTGGAGGATGACAGAACGTTCATTTCACCGCAAGGGAGGGATTCAAGCCATCCGCTCGCGGGACGTGGTGCGACCGCCCCCACCCAAAACGACTGGCCCGGAAGGAAGGGGCAAGCGGGGCGTGAAAAGCGGGTGGCGAGTTGGCGGGGATGGGAGATACTGGTCGGGTCGTGGAGGGAACCGCTCCGGGATGATGACAGGAAAGCAAATCACAGAACCGGGATTTACCGATCGGCCCGTGCACGGGCGGGCCTTTCTGATCTCGATGGGCGTGATCGGAGCGGTGGCCGTGATCCAGTTTCTCGCCCTCGCGTTCGCGATCCTGCGCCGCGAACCGGTCGCGGTGGCGACGGTCTCGCCCGCCCCGCCCGCCTTGGCTCCGGCCCCGTCCGAACCGGCGACCCCGCCGTTGCCCATCGCTCCGCTTGCTCCGGTGGCGCCGGTCTCCGCCTTCACGAAACCGCTCCTCCCCGACCCGGTCGTGGCCGACGCCGTGGTGAAAGATCCCGTGGCGCCGTCCCCGTTGGTGAAGCCGGCTCCGGAGGCGGGACCGAAATTCGTCGGTCCGGCGGGGGAGGGCGCTCCGGCCGTCCCGGGAGCGGGGGGAGCGAACGATCCGGCGGCCCTGTTCGCCTCCCTGGAGTCGGCCGCAAAATCGCAGGTGCTTCCCGATGGCATCCTCGAGCGTCTCATGGGCACCGGGGTCGAACTCCGCGCGAGCGGCAACACCCAGGGTGCCCTCCGCAATTTCCGGGAAGTGGAGTCGGCTCTGCCCGATCATCCGCGCATTCTTGCCGAGATTGCCGCGACCCTCGGATTGCTCGGTCTCAAAGACAAGCAGCAGGGCTACTGGGAGCGGGTCGAGGTGCTCGGTCCGTCAGGCGCGGGTCCCTATTTTTCCTTCGCCCTCGAACAGCTTGGCAAAGCCAGGCCCGCTCCCCCGGACGCGTCCGCGACGCCAACCCGGGAGGCAGCGGAAACGGCGGCTGCCGCGCCCGCACCGGGCCGGACCATGAAGATCGGCGAGGTCAAAGTCGCCGAGGAGGCTCCCACGGGCGAGGGTCAGAAGGTGAGCCTCTCCGTCGTCATCGATGCCGTGCCCGGATCGGAGCCGGTCGGCGAGGATCTCTCGCTCCTCGTCTACTTTTACGACCGCGACGCCGCGGGCGAGGTCCGCCCCTCGACGGCGGACACTTCCTACCTGTATCCCACGGAACCCTACGATTGGAAGGTGAACGGAACCGAGACGATCGTCGTGAACTACCGCCAGCCCGTCTTCACCGCGGAGCAAAAACGCGATTTGGGCGAACGAAGCTTCCACGGTTACGCGATCGAGCTTTACTATCGCGATGAATTGCAGGACAAGATCGCAATGCCCGGGGATGTCGCCGCGCTCCGCTCCGCCCCGGCGGAGGAGAGCGGTCCGGCCCCCCGGCCGGTGAAACCCGAAAACGCCCTGTTCCCCAACCCCGTCGTTCCCTGAATTCCGTCGCATGCATTCCGAAATCGCGCCCGAAATCGTGCTTTTAGTTTTGGATCCATCCGTGGAGGATCGCCGGGTCATTCGATCCATTCTCGAAGGAAAGGTGGATCGCTTCCTCGAGGCGGCCGATCCCGCCGAGGCTTGGGAGGCGGTAAGGGGGCTCGAGCATCTCACGATGATGGTGGCCGGTCTCGACGCCTCGTCGGGCAACGAGGTCTTCGACCTTCGCGACCATCTCGCGGGTTCGCTGGGGAGTTTTCCAAGCGCGTTCTGCAGCCGCGAGGACATGACCCCGTTCTATCCGCGTGTTTTCGAGCGGGAACGTCTCTTCTTCAAGCCGGTCAACCGCGCCGTCCTCCTCGAATGGTTTCAGTCGGTGGTTCCCGTGGGCGCGGTGGCGGCGGCATCCGTCGATGAGTCCGCCCCGATTCCGTCGTCATTGCCGGGCGAACCGTCGTCATCGCCAGGCGAACCGGTGGGCTCGCCGGTGCCCGAGATCGCAACGGCCCCGAGCGGGGAGATTCCCCGCGAGCCCCTTCCGGTCCTCGAATCGGCGCCCATTCCCCTGCCCGAGGAGGCCCTCCCGGTCGGAACCCGGCTCGGCGACTACAAGTTGCTCCGGGAGATCCAGCGCGACGCCGATTTCGCCATCTACGAGGCCGAGCAGACCTCGATCGGCCGCCATGTCGCCCTGAAGACGCTTTACCGCAAGCATCGCAAGGACATCAACTGGGTGCAGGGTTTTGTCAACGAGGCGAGCGCACGGGCTTCCGTCAACCATCCGGCGATTTCGCTGGTCTATGAGTGCGACCAGGAGATGGGCGTGAATTTCTACACCCTCGAACTCGTTGATGCACCAAGCCTCGCCGACCTCGCCCGCCGCCGTGCCGAACTCGACGCCAACGTGTTGTGGAAGGTGCTCGCCTCGGCCTCGAGCGCCCTCCTCTACCTCCGCGACAGCGGCATGTCGCACCGTCTCTTCACCGCCCAGAGCATTCTCATCGTCAAGGGCGCGGAACCACGCATCGCCAATCCCGTCCGCGGACGCGGTCTGCCTCTTTCGCCCGAGGAGGAGCGAAAGCAGATGGAACTGCTCGCCGATGCGATCCAGCCGTTTCTGAAAAAATCGGGAACGGATCCGGCCCTCTACGCCATCGTTGATCGCATGGGAACGGACCGCATCGACGCGATCAATTCGGCCGAAGGACTGCGCAAGGCACTCAATCCGCCCGATCCGAAAGAGGGTCTTTCCCATGCCGAACTCGCCAAGATCACGGAGAAGGAAACGAACCGGACCGCCCTCGTCGCGGGATCGCTCATCGGCACCCTCATTGTCGGTGCGGCGATCATCGCCTTTCTCGTGATGGGTTCGAAGCCCGAAATCCGCGATCTCGAAACCTTCATCAAGGTTCCGGCCGGAAAGTTCCCCTTCCAGAACAGTTCCGAGGTCGAGGTTCCCGAATTCTTTATCGGCCGGCACGAGGTCACGATCGCGGAATACGCCGCCTTCCTCGACGATCTCAAGGCCCATCCCGAACTCGCGCAACGGGTCCGCCATCCGGAACAGCCGGCCGACAAGAAATCCTACGAGCCGGACAAGTGGCCGCAATATCTCGCCGCGGCGATGAGAGGTGGAACCTTCTCCGGGGTGAAGATCGATCCCAACTTTCCCGTCGCGGGGGTCGATTTCTGGGATGCGAACGCCTACGCCACCTGGCGGGGCGGTCGCCTCCCCTCCGAGCAGGAATGGGAGAAGGCGGCGCGCGGCCGCTCGGGATCGGTTTATCCCTGGGGAGAAACGCAGGAGAACAAGAACTTCAACGGCGGTCTCGACCATGACGACAAGGAGGGGGTAGCCGCCGGTGGTGTTGATGGTTACAAATACTGGTGTCCGGTCGATGCCATTCCCGCCGACGAAAGCCGCTACGGGGTCATCGGTCTCGCCGGGAACGTCAGCGAATGGACCGCGACCTGGGACGCCCATCCCGATGCTCCCGACAAACGGGTGCCGTTGAAGCGCGGCGCCTCCTTCGCGACGACTTCCGGGTTTGAACTGACCGCCCGCCGCGCCGCCGACTCGGCGTCGGAGCGCAATTATCTCACCGGGTTCCGCATCGCCGCCGACCGCGAGGAGCCAGTGCGACTTTCGGCAGACGGCTCCGCCACAGGCTCCGCACCCTCGGATTCCGCGCCTGCCTCTGCGGGCGCCGCGCCCGCTCAGGAACCCGTCGCGACTCCGTCGGTGGCGCCCGCACCCGCGAATCCCGCTCCGTTGCCGAAGGCGGCACCGGACGCCCCGCCAAAGTGAGGTTGCTTCCCGCCGCGCTCGGCGTCCGTGGCTCAACTTCCGCTACCGCCGGTTCGTCGCGCGGGACTCGAAATTTTCGGGCGTCTCCGAGATATTCGTTGCCCTAAATTATCAGTAGGTCCATACTTAGGGTTAAATCCTCTTTTTCTGGGGTTTTTCATAGATTTTAGAACCACCGATTCGTTTTTCCCCAGGACCATGGCCGCCAAGAAATCGAGCGACGCGACCCGAAAATCCGCTCCGCGGAAGCCGTCGCCCCCATCGGCCGGAGCGTCCCTCCGCGAGTTGCGGACCGCGCCGGACGGTCCCTATCGATTCCATGAAGCCGTGTCCATCCTCCTGGGGGGATTCTGTGCGATGTTCGTTCTCTCGCTCGTCTCCTACTCGCCCGCGGACCTGCCCTCGTGGGTGCCTTTCAGTCTTCAGGCGGGAGGGGGAGAGGCGGTGCGGAACTTCATCGGTCCGGTGGGTGCGGTGATGGCGGGATACGCCTACTTTTTCTTCGGTGCCGCGGCCTATCTCGTTCCCGCGATCCTCGCGTGGTGGGCGGTGCAGATCCTCACGGGAGCCCGTCCGTTTCACGCCCGCAATTTCATCTCCGCGACCTTGCTGGTGGTCTCCGCCTCCTGCCTCGTCGAATACCAGACCTGGTTTTTCGCCGACTGGGCGACCCGGCTCAATCTCCCGAAGAGCGCCGGAGGCTTCACCGGCTATGGATTCGGCCACAAGGTCGTCGAGCAACTCGTCGGCTCGGTCGGATCGGCCATCGTCGTGTCGATCGTCTACACGATCTCGTTGGTCGTGATCACCGGAATCCACCCCTTCCAGTTCCTGGTTCTTCTCGGCGGCGGGATCCGCGCGGGGATTCGCCGGATCGGCAACCTCGGACCCGTTCTTGCGAAAGTGCGGCTGCCTTCGTTCCGAAAAAAAGAAACTCCCCCCGCGGGCCGGACCCGCGCCCGCCCCGGGCGGATCGAACCGCCCAGACGCGAGCCCAGGCCGGCGAAAACCCCCGCTCCGGCGACGGAACCGGCCCAGGGCGAACTCTTTGCCGCGGCGGCCGCGACGCCGGCTCCCGAGCCCCAGATCCTCGATTCCACCCAACGGGCCCGGAAAAAACTCACGCCGGAAGAAGCCGCCGGGTCGCTCTTCGATCGCGAAAAGAAATCGGGTGGGGCGCTCCTCGCCGGAGGGCAGTTCCCGCACTACGAACTGCCGAGCCTCTCCATCCTTCAATACGCCGACGACGAGACCGCGACTCCGACGAACCAGGCGGAGCTGCTCGCCCAGCAGAACACGATCGTCACAACCCTCGCCACCTTCGGGGTCGAAGTGAAGCCGGGTAACATCACGCGCGGTCCGACCATCACCCGCTACGAACTCTATCCCAGCTCCGGCCTCCGCGTGAATCGCATCACCGCCCTCGAGGCCGACCTTGCCCGGGCCACCAAGGCCGAGCGCATCAACATCCTCGCCCCCGTCCCCGGGAAGGACACCGTCGGGATCGAGATCGCGAACAACGAGAAGATCCCCGTGGCCCTGCGTGAGCTCTTTGAGGACGAGGCCTTCCGCGACACCAAGGCGAAGCTCCCCCTCGCCCTTGGCAAGGACGTCTACGGCCGCACCATCATCGGCGATCTCGCCCGCATGCCGCACCTCCTCGTCGCCGGTGCCACCGGCAGCGGCAAGAGCGTCTGCATCAACAGCATCATCGCGAGCCTCCTCTACCGGTTCACTCCCGACGAACTCCGCTTCATCATGATCGATCCGAAGGTGGTCGAGATGCAGCTTTACAACGATCTTCCCCACATGGTCATCCCCGTGGTGACCGATCCGAAGAAGGTCCTCCTCGCCTTGCGCTGGGTCATCAACGAAATGGAGCGCCGCTATGCCCTTTTCGCGAAGGTCGGGACCCGCAACTTCGACGGGTTCAACGCGATGCGAACCCGACAGTTGAAGGAGCAGGCCGAGGCCGAGGCCGCCGCGTCCGCGAATGCCCCGGCCGCCGCCAAGGGAGCCCGGACGGCGCTACAGCCCGAACTTGAACTCGTCCATCATGTCCGCCTCAGCGACGAACTCGAGGAAGAGGGCTTCCCCCCCTTTGATCTCACCGACCTGGCCGAGGCCCCCGCGCCGCGCCAGACCCGGCCCGCCCCCGCCGAGGAGGAACTGCCCGTCTCCCTTCCCTACATCGTCGTCATCATCGACGAGCTCGCCGACCTGATGCAGACCGCTCCGGCCGATGTCGAGACCGGCATCGCCCGGATCGCGCAAAAGGCCCGTGCCGCCGGCATCCACCTCATCGTCGCGACCCAGACGCCACGGGCCGACGTCGTCACCGGCATCATCAAGGCGAACATCCCTAGCCGCATCGCCTTCCAGGTTTCCTCGAAGACCGACAGCCGCATCATCCTCGACGCCAACGGGGCCGAGAACCTCGTCGGCAAGGGCGACATGCTCTACCTGCCTCCCGGAAGCGCCCAGCTCGTCCGCGCCCAGGGGGCCCTCATCACCGACGAGGAGGCCCAAGCCCTCGTCGATGCCTGCTCCTCCCAGGGCAAACCCCGCTTCGAACCCGAGGCCCAGGAGGCGCTCGAGTCCGGCGGTTTCGGTGACGAGGGCGATGAGATCACCGACGCCGACGAGGAAACCCTTGAGAAGTGTCTCGAGGTCATTTACTCCGAGAAAAAGGCCTCGACCTCCCTCCTCCAGCGCCGCCTCCGTCTCGGCTACACCCGCGCCGCCCGCATGATCGACATCCTCGAGAGCCGGGGCATCGTGGGGCCCGGCGAGGGGGCGAAACCGAGGGAAATTCTGGTCGATCTTTCCGACGATTTCGCGTAAAATCCCCTGCGGATCCTGCGAATGGAACGTCCCGTAGCGATTCCGCGTTTTGAGAGTGGACGGGCGGTTCACGATGCCCGCTCCCTCCCGGACCCGGGTGCCATGCCGACGATCGGACAGAAACTGCAAGAAACGCGCCTCGGCCGCTGTCTCGGCATCGAGGACGTGGCCCACGCCACACGCATTCATCCGAATCTGATCCTGAGCCTCGAGGACGACGACTTCTCATGCTTTCCCAGCGTCGCCTACGCGAAGAGCTTCATCCGCAAATATGGCGATCATCTCGGCCTCGACCTGTCGGAGGCCACCGATGCCCTCAATGGCGGGCGGACCCGCTTCGGTGAGAACGAGCTTCTCATCGAAATGAAACGAACCCTCAAAAAAGAACGCCGATTCCGCCTCGATCGTTTCGGAAAATCCCCGCGGCTCCGGTCGGCCCGGAAGGGGCGGCGCCCGTTCTTTCTCAATCTCATCCTCGGCACCCTCCTCGCCGCCATCGGTATCTTCTATTTTCTCGGCTACAACGCACCGAATGCCCAAAGGGCCAAAGAGGAAATCGCTCGCGGGCTCGGGCTGCCCCTTCCCGCGCCCGAGGCCGGGCCTCCCATTGAGACGAACCCGCTGAAATCCCCGCTCCCGGTGGCGAAGGATTCCACCCCGCCACCCGGCCAGCCCGGGATTCCGTCCGCTCCGTCGCCCGCCCCATCGGCACCTCAGCCCGGCAGTTCAGAAGCCGCGGAGCCCGTCAAGCCCATCCGGGCCGAACCCGTCGCCGTTCCCGAATGAGGCGGCCCGCCTTGCCGGACGCGGAGCTCGTTCCGGTTTTCACTGCCATGCGGATTCCAGCCTTGTTCCTCGCGTGTTTCCTTTCCGGCTTCGTCCCGGTCCATCTCGTCGCCGAGACCCCCGACCGGCCTGCCCCGCGCACCAAGGCCTATCCCTGGATGAGCCTCGACCAATGGCGCAATTTCCACGAAGGCGACCTCGCCCGGGGCAAGCAAGGCCCGATCGAGGTTCTCTTCCTTGGCGACTCCATCACCGAGGCGTGGGAAAAAGACGGAGCCGCCGTGTGGGAGGAATTTTTCGCGCCTCTCGGCGCCGCCAATTTCGGCATCGGAGGCGACACGACCCAGAACGTGCTGTGGCGTATCACCGAAGGAGGGGCTCTCAAACCGGTCCGGCCGAAAGTCGTCGTCCTCCTCATCGGGACCAACAACATCGGCCTGCTCGGGGATGATCCGCCCGGGGTGGTGCGCGGAATCGACGCGATCGTCCGCACCCTGCGCAAGCAACGGCCCGCGGCGCGCATCCTTCTCCTCGACCTCTTTCCGCGCGGAGCACCGGGCGATTCCTACCGCCGCGACGTCGAGGAAACAAACCGTCTCCTCGCCGCCGTCGCCAAGGACGATCCCATGGTGCGCCACTTCCGGATCTGGGATGAATTCACCGACGGCAAGGGCAATCTCCCTCCCGACCTCATGCCCGACAAACTCCACCTCTCCGGGGAAGGCTACCGCATCTGGGCCAAGGCCATCGCTCCCGTTCTCCGCGAGATGCTCGCCGCGTCCGGAACGCCGGCCACCGGAACGCCTGCGAAGCGACCGTTCAAGAAACTCTTTTCCCCCAAATGAATCCCCTCATCGTCCTTCTCTCCACCGTCGTCGTGGCGACCGCCGCCGTCGCCAGCACGGCCGAACCCGTCGCGAAACTCTCCTTCCGCGACACGATCAAGCCGGTGCTGCGCGAGAAATGCGCGCACTGCCACAATCGCAAGACGCTGCCCGACAAGGTCAGCTTCGAGTCGAAGAAACTCGCCTTCACCAAAACGAAGGCCGGCCAGCCCATCATCGTGCCGGGCAAGCCCGACGAGAGCCTCATGGTCCTCGCCATCGAGTCTCCCGTTTTCCATGAAAAGGCCATGCCCCTCGTCGGGCCCCGTCCGAACGTGGACGAGATCGCCCTTATCCGCCGATGGATCGCCGAAGGTGCCGAATGGCCCGACGGTCCCGTCGGCAGGATCAAACCCCTTTTCCATCCAAAGGAATGATCGAAAGAATGTGCCGCTTCCGAATCTCCCTCGCCTCCGCGACCGCGCTCGCGGCGGGGCTCTTCCTTGGCGGCTGTGAGTCCGTCGATCTCACCGCCTTTGCCACCACTCCCGCGCCCGCCGTCACGGTGAATCCGGTCGAGAGCGACCCCGCCCCCGGCATGGTTCGCAGCGGAGAGGCCTTCACCGGCAAGGTGTCCTGGTACAGTGTCAGGACGAACGGAGGCACCCGCACCGCCAGCGGGGAAAGGTTCGCCGATCACCACGACACCGCGGCCCACCGCACCCTGCCTTTCGGCACCCTCGTCGAGGTCACCAATCTCGCCAATGAGGAAAAAGTCATTCTCCGCATCAACGACCGCGGTCCCTTCAAGCACGGGCGCGTCCTCGACGTCTCGATCGGCGCGGCGAAAAAGCTTGGTTTCGACAAGCAGGGGCTCGCCTCCTGTCACGTCGAGGTCCTGAAACCGAAGGAGGGGGCGGATTCCGAAGCCGGATCACAGGCCGAAGGCGGCGAGTGAATTCGAGACCCTCCCGATCGCGAGGACCAGCCCGGGATGCTCCGCCTCCCACGCGTCGACATGGTTCTTCAGTTCCTCCCATTTTTCCGAGAGACCACCCTCGGTGGCGGGCGCTTCCTCCGAAAGGACGCCCGCCGTTTCGGTAACCACATCGCGAACGCGGCCCGCGGCCGGGTGCCGGTCGATCTCGGTCATGGCCGCCTCGAGCGTTGCGAGAGCTTCCGTCGCCTCGTCATCGAGGGCGTCGAGTTGGGCCAGGGCCTTGCGGATCGATTCGATTTCCTGGAACATCGGGAGAGGGGATTGGAGGAATGAGGGTTCGGTCGGAGACCCGACCCGGTTCACTTGGCGTAATCGGCAAGGGAGGCGCGGTAGGCGGCGTCGAGAAAGGCGGTCAGGTCCATCAGTTGGCGCACGCTCATGTCCTTGGTCAGGTCCGGCATGACCGGCTCGATCCCGCCGCTCGCTTCCGCTTTGGTGAGAATCGCGCGGTATTGCTCCGTCACGACGTGGCGGGGGTTCGTGATCGCCACGACAAGATCCTCGTAGTTCTTCACAAAGCGCGCCCGGCCTCCGAGTCCCAACTCGATGCGGCGCGGCGATTTTGGATCGGGAAGATCGACGCCGGTCACGGTGTGGCACTGGATGCAGTTCAGCGCGATGAAAGCCTCGCGTCCTTGTTCCGCCTCACCCCCGGGAAAGCGGAATCCCTTGCCGGCCGGTTCCGCGGCAAGAATATCGATGAGGCCGAAGAGAATGAGGAGAGGAACGAGAATGGTGGCGAAGCAGGACTGTTTCATCGGGAGATCGAGAGGGAGTGAAATGCTCGGACGTTTGGAATAAAAGTATCGCGTAACTCCGGCGGAAGGCGCTGCGTCAATTGTCATTTTCCGGGCGCCCGGTGGCAAGCCTTTTCCTTCGGGCCACGGGGGCGCATTTCCGAAGTGCGGGATTTACAGGGTGATGCGGATCCGTCATGCTTTGCCCATGAGTGGCATTTTCTACCCCGATGATCTCGCGCGCTACGCCGCCGATGGTTTCCTCATCGTCCGCGGACTCTTTTCCGCCGAGGAAATCCGCCTCCTCGGCGACACCGCCCGCGCCGACCACGACCTCGACGAGGCCGCGGTGGCCCGCGACGACGGTGAAGGCAACAAGGTGCGTCTCTCCCTCTGGAATCATCCCGGCGACGGCATCTACGGCATGGTCGCGCGCTGCCGCCGGATCGTCGACTCCGTCGAGCAACTCATCGGAGGCGAAGTCTATCATTACCACTCCAAGATGATCCTGAAGGATGCCCGCACCGGCGGTGCCTGGGCCTGGCACCAGGACTACGGCTACTGGTATCAGAACGGACTCCTCTTTCCCGACCTCTGCAGCGTCATGATCGCCGTCGATGCCGCGACGCGCGAAAACGGCTGTCTCGAAGTGCTCCGCGGTTCGCACCGCATGGGTCGCATCAATCACATCCTCACCGGAGACCAGGCCGGGGCTGACCGCGAACGTGTCGCCGAGGCGGAGAAACGGCTCGAGAAGGTCGATTGCGTGATGCAACCGGGCGACGCCATCTTTTTCCATGCCAACACCCTGCACGGTTCGGGGCCGAACCACTCCGAGCATCCCCGCTGGGCCATGATCTGCTGCTACAACGCCGCCTCGAACGATCCCTACAAGGAATCGCACCACCCCGGCTACACCCCGCTGCACAAGGTCGATGACTCCGCCGTGCTCGAGGCCGGTCGATCCGGCGCGGCCGCGACTGACGTCGTCTTCGCCGATCTTGCGAGCCGGGACCGCAGTGCGAAAGCGCTCGCCCCGGAGCCTGCGTGAGGGGGGGGCGCTTCAGCGCAAGAGCTTCCGGATCGCCTCCATCAACACCCCCTCGACCGACGGGGCCACGTTCGTCGAGCTCGGCTGGGTCTCGTAGCCACCTTGCGCGTAGGAGATCTCCGTCCCGATGTAGCCGGGCCCCGCGTCTCCGTAGGCGGCGAGACAGACGAAGTCGTCCCGTTTCATCTCCTGCGCCGCCAGTTGGTATTCCACGAACAGTTCGCCGGGAAAGTGGAGGATCCGCGCGTCGCCGAGGCGCAGACAACCGAGGTCGATGCGATGGCCCGCCCGCGTCCGCAGCAGATAGGCCAGTTTTCCCGCCGCGGCGAGACGGTTCGTTTCCGGCAGGGACGCGTCCTCCAGCGTGGCCCGAAGCGCCGCCTCGTCGAGATGCGGGGCGAGCGGAAGGGCGACCGGTTCCACCCGCCACTCGACCTCGCGTGTGGAGATAGGATGTCGCTCCGTCGACTCCCACGCGCGGCGCAGACCATCGTGCATCCGTTCCGTCAGCGCCACCCGGGACTCCGGTGTGCCATCGTTGTATTTGCCGGCGGCGACGTTTCCACCACCGCCGGTGAAGTGGACCAGCGTCGTGCCGCGCTGGGATTCCAGCTTCGCACGGGCGAGGCCGACGAACTCGCTCGTCACGTCCCCCTGGCCGAAGTAGCTCTGCGGGTGGGTCGCATAGTAGCTCAGCGATACGACGGGAGTGTCGTCCTCGTAGAAGGTCAGCATCCTCACCTCCGGATCGATTACCCCCTCGGGCGCGGCGAGGGCTTCCTCGACCCGCGTCGCACTGAGTTCGTAGCCCTGCTCCCGCGCCGTCTTGACCAGACGCGAGAGGATCGGTTCGGGAATGCGGTAGGAACTCGACCGCGCGATCGCGACGCGGCCGTCCGGTCCGAGAATGCGTCGGTTCGAGGCGATCTTCTCCACCTTCGCCCGGCCCGTGCCGAAATGGGTGACCCGTCGCGAAGCGGCGAGCGAATCGCGCAGCGCCTTGGCCGTGCCCTCGATCGTGGCGCGGAGAAAGGCATTGTCCTGTCGCTTGCTTCCGAGCCCGGCACCTTCCGCGAGCGCTTCCGCCGCGAAGTCGCAGCGCGGTCCGTCATGCTGGTGCAGGGTGTGAACTGCGACGCGCTCCGGCGTCGTGCCCGCCGCCTCCGCGAGGGCCGCCCGCCACGCGTCGTGCCCCTCGTTGGCGATCCCGATCCAGTCCACCGCGCAGAGCACCACCGGATCGCCCGCCCCGAGCAGCACGATCCCCCGCGCGCTCAGCGGATCCTCGATCTTCCGCGCCGCCGCGTAGGCCACGGGACTCCCGATCGGCGGGGTCGCGTCCGCGGAAAAAACCGCCACCCGCAGCACCGGGGCGGAGTGGCGCTTCCACCAGAGAAACCCTCCCGCGACGAGCAGCACCGCGAGCAGGGGGAACCAGAGAGTTTTGGAAGGTCGGGACGGATTCATCGTGCCGCGAGCTTGCGGCATCGATACGGGCAGGGCAACAACGCATCGGCGGACCTGCCTTTACCATGCCATCGGCGGGAACCGGTGGCGGCCAGCGGTCCGATTCGTTCCGGGCGAGCGGATATCCGATGCTTGCCGCAAGGCTACCTACCTCCCGATCACGTCCTTCTGCAAATCCCGCAGCACCCGCAATTCGCCCCAGTCCGCCCCGCGCATGCGGCGGGCTCCGCTCCTACGCTTTTCTCCGAATCGTTTTCGAAGCGACTGCTCGCGCTCGAAGATGCCGTTCACAAACGCTGCCGTGCCCAGCACCGCGCCGTCGCAGAAGTAGCGCACCCGGCGCCGCAACACCTCCCGCAGCGGCATCGCCCCGCCTTGCCCGACCACGGCTTCGACGACCTCCGCCTTCATCCCGCGACGTCCCCGCTCCCCGGGTTCCGGGCCTCCGTTGATCTCCTGCCCGTCGAGGTAAAGAAAAATCCGGTAACGCGCCGCCGTCCGCCGCCAGTCCTGACGGAAGTCCGGATCCTGCAACGATTCCGCCAGCATCAGACCCAGACCTTCGCGAGCCCGCAGTGCCCGTTTCCCGCCGCCGACCGCTTCCCCGTAGCCGCACCATCGGTAATCCTCGGGACGGGAGACGAGCCCCGCTCGGATCGGATTCAGATCGATGTAGGCCGCGATCGTGAGCAGGGCCTGTTCGTTGTCCTCGACGAGGACGCTCTTGTAGCGACCCTCCCAAAGTGTCCCTGTCCGGCCGAGGCGTTTGTTCATGTAGAAGGTGATGCGCAGTTTCACCTCCTTGAGAAACAGCCCCAGATCCCCGCGCCGGCGTTCGTAGCGGGCGAGGATCTCGCGGTGCCAGCGTTCGTCTCCGGCGGCCCGTGCCCGCTCGAATTCCTGCTTCACCCCCTCGACGACATCCCCCGGATACAGCCGCGGCAGCACCGCGAGCAAGCCCTCCTCATCAAGCGGCGCGAGCGTCTCCCGGTCCGGCACCTCGAGGAGCAGGTGGAAGTGGTTCGACATCAGGCAATACGTGACGACGCGCACCCCGGTGAAGGCCTCCTGGTTGCGGAGGATCCTGCGGAAGATCTCCTTGTCCTTGGCTTCGAAGACCATGCGCCGGTCCACGACCCGGGACATCACGTGGTAAAAAGATCGGCCGGTTCCGAGGAGGCGGGCGGTGCGCATGAGGGGATGGGCGGGTAACGGTGACGGGGAAGGAGGGAAACGATGGCGGATTTGTTGGAAGATCGAGGTTTTTCGGGGCGGCGCAAGCGTTGTTTGTCTGGCCCTTTGAATCCAATGCGCGTAGATGGCGAAGTCTTTGAGCTCGGGAATGGAAGCGAAGGGATCGACGGAGGAAGCGGCCATCAAAGGGGCGAGTCCGGCGTTGGTTGAGGCGAGGTTCTTCAATCGGCGCTCGCTTTGGATGGCCTTGAAAAACAGGTCGACCGCAATGTCGGCACCACCACCATCCCCGTGACGCTGGACGAAATCGCAACCGGTGCGCGAGTCGCTTACGCAGCGGAGAACTCCGGCGGCAAGATAGTCTTCATCGGAGATCCGATGGCAGAGATGGCGGTGGGCGGAACCCGCAAACGCATCGTGGGCGGGTTGAAAAAAGCGGCGGAAAACGGGTGAATCAGGGTGTTGTGAGGAGGCCATGAAAAAATTTTCCGGCTCAATGCCTCTGTCAACCGTTGAATCGCCACTCCGTCAATGCTGTCGCGCCGCAACGGTTTCCGAGGGGATTCGAACCACGCCGGACCCGACTTCCCCACGGCCTCACAGAGTCGCGCAAAGGGCCTTCAGACCCATTTTTTCAGGGCGAGTTTTCGACACCGTTGCTCCAAACTACGATCCCAGCAAGGAGCCGGCGAGGAAGGGCGGTGGAAAGGGAGGAGGCAAAGGAAAAGGCAAGGGCGGCAAGAAGCCGATGCAGAACGAGTGAGCCGTGCTATCGGCGCAGGATGCACTGGAAACTCGTTTTGCTACTCCCCATCCTAGCCGCCAACGCGGCGGAGCCCCTGTTTGTCGATGCCAAGTCGGAGGTTTCCGGGCAATGGAGGGGGCGTGAGACTCGCTCGCTCGCATCTTTTGATGTGCAGCCGATGCCGAAGGAGGCCTTCACGCGCTTCGGTGGCTTGTCGGAGGACCGGCAAAAGGCCACAGGCTTCTTCCGCGTGGAAAAAATCGGCGAGCGCTGGTGGATGATCGATCCCGAGGGCGGACGCTTCGTGTTTGCGGGTGTGTGCTCTTTGAAGCCGGAAACCAAGCTGGCCGCGAAAGGGCCGTTTGAGCAGATTTTTGGCTCGAAGGAGGTCTGGACGGCCAAAACGCTTGATCTGCTTCGCGAGCATGGTTTCAACGGCGGCGGCGGTTTTTCGGATCATGACACGCTGCGAGCCGCCAAGCAGCCGCTGCCTTACACGGTGACGCTGGGATTGATGAGCGGCTTTGGCAGAAAGATCGGTGTCACGCACTCGGAAGCCGGTCACACGGGTTTCGCGGATGATGTCATCCCAGTGTTCGAGCCCGGCTTTGCGGCCTTTTGTGCGGAGGAGTGCCAGAAGAAGCTTTCCCTGATGAAGGATGATCCATGGCTCGTCGGCGTGTTTTCCGACAATGAACTGCCGATCAAGCGCGACATGCTGGACCGCATGCTGAAGCGCGGCGGAGCCACGCAAGCCGCCGCGGAGGCCTTCATGGCCGGAAAAGGCGCGGTGACGGATGATCTGCGCCGCGAGTTTGTGCAGCGGGTGTTTGATGACTACTTCCGCATCACCACTCAGGCCATCCGCAGCGTCCTGCCGCGGCATTTGTACCTCGGCTCGCGGTTTCACGGCCCCGCAAAGACGGCGAGCGGCGTGTGGAAGGCTGCGGGCAGGTGGTGCGATGCCATCTCGATGAACTACTACGACCACTGGAGCCCGCAAAAAGAGCATCTGCGCCAGTGGCACGAGTGGTCGGGCAAGCCGTGTCTCATCACCGAGTTCTACGTCAAAGGCATGGACAGCGGCATGGGAAACACCAGCGGAGCAGGCTGGGTGGTGCGCAAGCAGGCGGACCGCGGGTTGTTTTATCAAAACTTCACGCTCGTGCTGCTCGAATCGAAGACCTGCATCGGCTGGCACTGGTTCAAATACATGGACAACGATCCGTCCAACACCAAGACCGACGCCTCAAACCGCGACAGCAACAAAGGCATCCTCAACGCCCGCTACGAGCCCTACACACCGCTGCTGGAGGCGATGCGCGAGCTGAACACGCGCATCCATCCGCTGATCCAGCAGTTTGATTCGGCGAAGTGAAGATGTCAGCCCTTGGCGCTCGCATTTACCGTTTGCTGACAATTTCCCGAACGGGCCTTGATGCCTCGCTGACAGCTTTTCGTAAGCTGACGTCATGAAAACTCACCACTCGCTGCTTTTTGCCCTGCTCCCCTTGCTCCTCATCGCTGCAGTTCAGGATGAGAAGCCGAAAGGCGGAGGCAAAGGCGGCGCAGGCCAGGGCGGTCAAGTCGAGCCTGCCGTGGTGGTGCCGTATCTGTTATTGATTGCAAGGATTGCAAGGAATTTCCTTTCTCATCCCCTCGGCTACCTTCCCGCCGAAGGCCCGGAGTCGGTGGGGGTTCGGGGGGCGGTAGGGGAAGTTCAGGGCCATTAAGAGCAAGAAACACCCGATTTGGCCGGATGAGTCAACGATTTTCACGCGAAGCCGGACGGTTTCGCGGACCGGCAGCCGAAAAATCGAACCGCCAGGGCATGGGATTGGGCTCCCGCACGATTTCGCTTTTGAAATCAAGCGGGCGATTCCGGATTGTCCTGCGGGAAGCTCCTCAGTTCACCCCGGCGACCGACCACTCCGCCTCGGGAAACGGGTCGCGCGCGTCGAGGACGAAACGGCAACAGGCCGGGGGTGGCATTTTCAGGCAAGGGGATTCAACGCGAATGATCGCGAATTCACGCAAATGGAGGCGTGGGCTTCCGCGTTCTCTGCCGCCCCATGACCCGTGACTCATGACCCGTGACTCATGACCCGTGACTCATGACCCGTGACTCATGACCCGTGACTCATGACCCGTGACTCATGGCCGCCCGCCCCCACAACTCCGCAAACTTCCCACCTCTTTCAATCAACGCCCCCGGCTCGCCCTGCTCGACCACTTTTCCATCCCCCATCACCACCACCCAATCGGCATGCCGTAGCGTGCTGAGCCGGTGCGCGAGAACGAAACTGGTCCTCCCCTCCATGAGCAAGCGCATCGCCTTTTGCGTTCGTGCCTCGGTCAGCGGATCAATCGCACTGGTCGCCTCATCCAGAATCAGGATCCGCGGATCGGCGATCATCGCTCTTGCGAAGCAGATCAACTGCCTCTGCCCCAGCGACAGCGCGGAGCCACGTTCGCCGACTTCGGCGTCGAGGCCTTCGGGGATGGACTCGATCGTTTCGAGGCAATCGAGTTTGGCGAGGGCCGCGCGCACGTCGTCGCGGGTGGTGCCGGGTTTCACGATGCGGATGTTCTCGTAGATGGTGCCGGCGAAGAGGTGGTTCTGCTGCGGCACGATGCCGAGGTGGGCGTGGAGCCAGGGACTGGAGAGGGTGCGGGTGTCACGTCCATCGATGAGGACGGCGCCACTTTCGGGCAGGTAGAATTTGGCGATGAGTCCGGCGACGGTGCTTTTGCCGCTGCCGGTCGCGCCGACGATGGCGACGCATTGACCGGCCGCGGCGGTGAAGCTGACACCGTGGAGGACGGGTCGTCCGTCCTGGTAGGAAAAACCGACCTCGCGGAGCTCGACGCGGCCGTCGAGGTGGTCGGGGGCGATGGCGTCGGGCGGATCGGTCCACTCGGGTTCGGTGTCGAGGATGGAGAAGACCCGCTCGGCCCCGGCCATGGCGGTGAGGGCCTCGTTGAACATGTTCCCGAGGATGGTGATGGGGCTGAAGAAGAGTCCGGCGAGGAAGAAGAACTGGACCATGCTGCCGAGGGACATGGAGTTGCCGGCGGACAGGACGTGGCCGCCTCCGACGACGACGAGCAGGGCCATGAAGAGCTGGCCGTTGAGCTCGAGGAGGGGGAGGAAGGTGCCGCCGAGGCGGGCGGCGGTGTAGTTGTAGCGGGCGTGGTCCTCGACGAGGGCGCGGAAGAGGTCGGCGTTGACGCGCTCGCGGCTGAAGCTCTGGGTGACGCGGATGCCGCTGACGCTCTCGGCCATGGTCGCGGTGATGCGGCTGAAGCTGTCGCTCTGGCTGCGGTAGGCCTGGCTGAGGCGCTTGCGGAAATAGAGGTTCAGCCCCCAGACGATGGGCGCGATGCCGAGGACGAGGAGGAAGAGCCGCCAATCCTCGACTGCCATGAGCACGGCGCAGCCGAGCATTTGTCCGATCGAGACGAGGGAGACGAAGAGCACGTTCTGCACGCCCACGCGGACGTTCTCGGCGTCGCCGGTGAGGCGGCTGATGAGGCGGCCGACGGGCTGGCGGTTGAAGTAACCCATCGTCAGTCCGAGCCAGTGTCGGAACATGGCGGAGCGCAGGTCGTGGATGACGGCCTCGCCGATCTCGAACGCCCACTTGATGCGATAGCGGAAGGTGAACTCGGTGAAGAGGGCGAAGGCGGCGAAGGCACCGACGCTCCAGGCGAGCTGGCGCAGGTCGCCGCGGGCGACGGGTCCGTTGATGATCGCCCCGACCGCCCATGCGAGGAGGGGCAGCTGGATCCCCCGCAGCGCCACGGTGATGAAGAGCCCGATCATGGTGCGCCGGTAGGGTCCGGTGAAACGCAGGAGCCGCCGGATCAGGGCAAAGGAAAGGGGAGCCTGGGCGCGCTCGTCGGCGTCGCCGCGCTCGCGGCGGAGATGGGAAATGGTCTGTCCATCGACGATGCCCGCGACCTTCGGGCGGGCAGAGGCGGCGGCGTCCGACCGGTCGGACTGGTCGGACCTGTCAGACTCTGAGGTGTGCCGCGATTTCATGCGGCCACCTCCTTTCCGGACTCGGCGAGGATCGCGTCGCGATAGTAGCCGGGTTGCCGGCTCAGTTCCTCGTGCGTGCCGATCGCGGCGATGCGGCCGCGATCGAGCACGACAATGCGGTCGGCGCGGCGCACGGTGCTGAAGCGGTGCGCGACGATGAAGGTGGTGCGCCCGGCCATGACGCGGTCCATCGCCTCGAGGATCTCGTGTTCGGTGCCGGCGTCGACGGCGGCGGTGGGATCATCGAGGATGAGGATCGCGGGATCGAGGAGAATGGCCCGGGCGAGGGCGAGGCGCTGGCGTTGTCCGCCGGAAAGGTTGCCGCCGTTCTCGTGGAGGAGGGTGTCGTAGCCGAGCGGCAGCTTTTCGATGAACTCGTGGGCGGCGGCGAGGCGGGCGGCGCGCTCGATCTGTTCGCGGGTGGCTCCGGGATTGCCGAAGGCGATGTTCGCGGCGATGGGCGCGCTGAAGAGGAAACTCTCCTGGAAGACAAGCCCGACCTGCCGGCGCACGTCGTCGAGCCGCCAGTCGCGGAGGTCGCGTCCATCGAGGAGGAGGTGTCCGCCGTCGGGATCGTAGAAGCGCGGGATGAGCTGGATCAGCGCCGTTTTCCCAGCGCCGGTGGGTCCGACGATGGCGATCTTTTCCCCGGCCCGGATGGTGAGGGAAAGATCGTGGAGGACGGTGTTCCCGGGCTTGAAGCGGAACTCGACGTGTTCGAAAACGATCGCGCCGCGGGCGCGCCCGAGCGGTTCGGCTCCGGGGCGATCGACGATGCCCGGCTCGGCGTCGAGGATTTCGTAAACGCGGTCGGCTCCGGTGAGGGTCTGCTGCAGGCTATCAGCGACCGTGCCGATCGCGGTGACCTGGGCATTGAGCTGCTGGAGGATGCCGGCGAAAAGAATGAGGCCCGTGCCGACGGGGATCTCGCCGCGGATCGCGAGCCAGCCGCCGTAGCCTAACAGAACCGCCATGCTGAGCTGGTTCAGGAGCGAGACGAGAGGATGGAGCACGGTGAGTTTTCGGAAGACCCGATTCTTCTGATCGCGCACCGCGGCGTTGGCCTCGCGGAAGCGGCCCTCGGACCAGTCCTGGAGGCCGAAGCTCTTCACCACGCCCATGCCGCGGGCGAGTTCCTCGAAGACGAGGACGAGCCGGTCGACGCGGCGGCGGTTTTCCTCGTAGTCGGGCCGGAGCCAGCGCGCGAAGAGGACGACGATCAATCCCAGCACCGGCAGAAAGGCGAAGCAGGCGAGGGTGAGTCCGAGATGGATCTTCGCTAGGCAGATGACGTAGAAGACGGTGGCGAGCCCGACGTTCAGCGCCTGCACCGCGACGCCGTCGATGAAGAGGCGCACCGACTGGGTGTCGCCGGTGACGCGGTTGATGAGCGAGCCGGTCGCGTTCGCGTCGAAGAAGCGGAAGCTCATCCGCTGCATCTTCGCGTAGATGGCGGAGCGCAGCTCGACGACGATCTGTCCCTGGCCGAGGCGGTTCGTCGTCGTCGCGGTGAGGTAGGCGAGCCAGGCGCGGAGGGCGGCGGTGCCGAAGATCCAGGCGCCGAGGAAAAGGAGGACGCTCCGGGGTGTCCAATCCGCGGGAGGATGCCAGCCGAAGGGGAACTTCGCCGCCGGAGCGTCGGACGAAGGCGTCCCCGACTGGACCTGTTCGCGGAGGAAATCGATCGCGACGCCGACGCCGCCGAGCCCCGCGAGACCGAGGGCGAGGAGGGCCACGTTCAGCACCACGAGACCGAAGGCGCCCCATCCGTAGCGCAAGGTCAGGCGAACGAGGCGCGACAGCAGGTAACGCTGGCGCGCCGCGCTGCCGGGCGGAGGCGGAGGGGAGGGGGGCATTGGGGAATGACGAATGACGAATGACGAATGACGAATGACAGAGTGCGGTGAAGGCTAATTTAGCGGGATTGGGGGGATGGAGTAGTGGAGTTTTGGAGGCTGGCAAGGGGAGTTTGTCATACGCGGGTGGTGGGAAAATCAGGGCGAGGGGAACCGCATTTGGGCCCCGATCGTGGCGAAATCCGATTTATCGACGGCGGTTTTGCGGGTAGCGTCCCGGCCTTGAAACCAAACGGGATGATCGACGCGCTGGACCAGGTGACGCCTTCGCTGCGGCGGAGCCGTCGCGTCTCCGCGTGCCTCGACCGCGTGCCGCTGGCGACGCCGGAAAGTCCGGTCGTCTTCGAGCACGTCGCGGAGGCGGGACAGCCGCTCTTCGTGGCCGCGGTGATCGCGGCGTGGCGGGAGTCGGGCCGGCTCGACTCGGCGGTGTGGGTGCTCTGTCCGCAGGTGAAGACCCAGGAGGTGATGCAGACCGAGCTCGGGGTGTGGGGACGCGAGGCGCTCTTCCTCCCGGAATACGAGTGGGCGGGATTCGAGGAGACCCTGCCCGATCCCGAGTCGGCGGCGGAGCGGCTCGCGGTGTTGAAGGAACTGCACGAGATCACGCGGGACAAGGGCGAGGCCATCGTCGTGCTCACGGCCGATTCGCTCCAGGAGAGCGCTCCCGCGCCGGGATCGCTCTCGCGGCAGGCCGAGATGTTGAAGGCAGGGGACCGGCTCGAGCTCGAGGCTTTCGCGGCCAGGCTCGAGGGGGCGGGCTACGAACGCGAGGCCCAGGTCTTCCAGCGCGGCCAGTTCGCCCTGCGCGGGGGGATCATCGACGTCTTTTCCTGGCAGGCCCTCCATCCGGTGCGGATCGAGCTCTTCGGCGACGAGATCGAATCGGTGCGCGAGTTCGACGTCGACCTCCAGACCTCGATCGGACGGGTCGCCTCGTGCGAGATTCTCCTGAGCGAGGCGAACCTCGAGCAGTCCGGCCGCATCGCCGACTACCTCGGGGAAAACGACCTCATCATCGCGGTGGATTGCGAGAGCGAATACGCCCACGTTCGTGTCGTCGGCGGCACCGACGGGGAAGGCGGGGGAATCGAGGATTTCGACGGGGCCTGTTTCGACAATCCCCTCGGCGAGTTCGGCGCGGGCGACTTCATCGTGCAGGAGGCGCGCCGGGACGAATTCTTCCGCCAGATCGCGCAGTGGAAGAAGGAGAAGTGGACCGTGCTGATGGCCTTCCACTCCGACGGGGAGAAGGAGCGTTTCACCGAACTGGTCTTCGAGAAGGCGTGGAAGGACGGATTCCTCAAGCCGGTGATCGGCTCGCTCAGCCGCGGTTTCACCGTGCCCGACGCGAAGCTGGCGGTGCTGAGCGACGCGGAGATCTTCGGTCGTTACCAGAACCAGCGCGGCCACCGCCGCTACCGGCTCGCCCGGGAGCTGCACGCGAGCAAGCAGGTCGCCAGCCTGCGCGAATACAACTACGGCGACCTCGTCGTCCACATCGATTACGGGATCGGGAAGTTCAAGGGGATCCGCACCCGCGAGACGCCCGACGGCGGGCAGGAGGTGCTCGAGATCGAATACGACGACTCGGCCCGGCTCTACGTGCCGCTCGACCAGGCCCACCTCGTCTCGCGCTACATCGGGACGGGGAAGGGCGCGCCGAAGCTCTCGCGTCTCGGCGACAAGCGATGGGCGCGGACGCGGCGCGACGCGGAGAACGCGATCATGGATTACGCGGGCCGGCTCCTCTCGATCCAGGCCGAGCGCCAGGCGCACCGGGGCTTCGCCCATCCCCCGGACAACAAGTGGCAGTGGGAATTCGAGCACGCCTTCATCTACAAGGAGACGCCCGACCAGCTCCGCGCCATCGCCGAGGCGAAGGCGGACATGGAGAGCCCCAAGCCGATGGACCGGCTCATCTGCGGCGACGTCGGCTTCGGCAAGACCGAGGTCGCGATCCGTGCGGCCTTCAAGGCGGTGATGTCGGGCAAGCAGGTCGCCATCCTCGCCCCGACGACGGTCCTCGCGGAACAACATTACCGGAACTTCCGCGAGCGCATGTCCGACTTCCCCGTGAAGATCGAGATCCTGAGCCGCTACCGCAGCCCCGCCGAGCAGCGCCAGACCCTGACCAACCTCCTCGCGGGGGCGACCGACATCGTCATCGGGACGCACCGGGTCATCTCGAAGGACGTCGGCTTCAAGAACCTCGGCCTCGTCGTCGTCGACGAGGAGCAGCGCTTCGGGGTGCAGCACAAGGAGCGTTTCAAGGAGATGTGGCGCTTCGTCGACGTGCTCACCCTCTCGGCCACCCCGATCCCGCGGACCCTCTATCTCTCAATGATGGGGGTGCGCGAGATGTCGGTGATCGACACGCCGCCGCCGAACCGGCGTCCCGTCGCGACGACGGTCTGTCCCTACGACGAGCGCATCATCCGCTCGGCCATCGAGAAGGAGCTGGCGCGGCAGGGACAGGTCTTTTTCCTCCACAACCGGGTCAAGTCGATCGAGGGCGTGCGACGCCGCCTCATGGACCTCGTCCCCGGCGCCCGCGTCGAGGTGGGGCACGGCCAGATGGAGAGCGACCAGCTCGAGGACGTGATGAGCCGCTTCATCCGCCACGAGTTCGACGTCCTCGTCTGCACCACCATCATCGAGAGCGGGGTCGACATCCCGAACGCGAACACGATCATGATCGACCGGGCCGACCGCTTCGGCCTCGCCGACCTCTACCAGATCCGCGGCCGGGTCGGACGCGCCGACCGACGCGCCTACGCCTATCTGCTCCTGCCGCCCGACCTCCTCACGGTGGGCGACGCGCGCAAGCGGATCAACGCGATCAAGCAGTATTCGTCGCTCGGGGCCGGCTTCAAGATCGCGATGCGCGACCTCGAGATCCGCGGAGCGGGGAACCTCCTCGGCACGCAGCAGAGCGGCCACATCGCCGCGATCGGCTTCGATCTCTATTGCCAGCTCCTCAAGCAATCGGTCTCGAAGCTGAAAGGCGAACCCTCGGCCGACCGTATCGAGATGTCGATGCACGTCGATTTCCTGCGCACCAACGAGGCCGCCTGGCTGAAGAATCCCGAGGACGGGCTGCCCGCCTTCATCCCCGCCGACTACATGCCCGAGGCGAGGCTGCGCATCACCGCCTATCGCGAACTCGCCGAGGCCTCGCGTCCCGAGGACCTCGACGTCCTCCGCGGAAACTGGACCGACCGCTTCGGGAAACTCCCGCCCGCGGCCGAGCACCTCATGACCGCGACCGACCTCCGCATCCGCGCGGCGCGGAAGGGTTGCAGCCTTCTGGAGATTCAAGAGGGCAAGCTGAAGCTGACAAAAAACGGCAAGTATCTTCAAATAAACGGCAAGTTTCCGCGTTTATCCGGGGACAATCCGGAAGAATGGCTCGAGTCGGCCCTCGACTGGGTCCTCGACCTGTGAGACAATGACTTTCGCCGAGTTTCCCAGCATGAAGATGAACCGACAGATCCTCACGGCCGTATCCGCCCTCGCGGTTTGCGTGACCCAGGGCCCCTCGCGCAGCGGGGCGGCACCAGTCGAGCTGAACCGCATCAAGGCGGTCGTCAACAACGAGCCCATCACCCAGACGATGGTGGACCAGGCCGTGCAGACCCAGGTGCAGGTCTGGCTGATGGGGAACCAGGGAATGGTGAGCCGCGCCGAGGCCGAGCGCGAGATCCGCCGCATGGAGGAAAGCGCCCTCGAGGATCTCATCGACCGGAACCTCATCCTCAGCGAATTCAAGAAACTCGGCGGCCAGATCAAGGACCAGTATGTCGATGAGTCGGTGAACCAGTTCGTCAACGAGCGTTTCAAGGGCGACAAGGACCAGTTCATGGCCGAGCTCAAGAAGACCGGCATGACGATCGCGCAGTTCCGCGAGATGCAGCGTGACCAGATCGCGATCCAGGCCCTGCGCTCGAAGCACGGCGGCGAGGACACCGTCCCGAACACGCCCTGGGAAAAGCGGTCCCTGTATGAGAAGATCAAGGGAGAATTCGCCTCCGAGGGACAGCCGAAGCTGCGCATCATGTCCATTCCCAAACAATCCCCGACCGCCAGTGCCGAGGAGCAGAAAAAAGTTCTCGATACCGTCCTCGGTTCGCTGCGCGAAGGCGGGGATTTCGCCGCCCTCGCGGAGAAATATTCGGCCGACAGCTTCGCCCCCAAGGGCGGATACGTCGGCATCCTTGGCAAGGACACCCTCAACGAAGGCCTCACCAAAGTGGCCTACAGCCTCCCCGCCGGCCAAGTGAGCCAACCCCTCGACGACGGGGTCTTCTGGCGGATCCTCAAGGTCGATGGGCGCGTCGGACAGAAAACCCCCGCCTTCGACGAGCTTGAGGGCGAGATCGACAAGCGCCTCACCATCGAGAAACGGAAGAAAAATCTTGAGACTTGGCTGAAAAAGCTGCGCCGCGACGCCAACGTGCGCATTTACGAGAGCTGAAGTGAATGCCACGGGATGAAGGCGTGGGATCGGCACGTGGACCCGGCGTCCCGCCGCTCGATGACGGGCAAGAGGCCAGTCCCATTCGACCCAGGCCCGAGGCATCCAGACTGACATCCCGCGCCCAGGGGAGTCTCCGGTTTTTTTCCACGGCGAAAGCGGCGGTGCAACCGCGAAAACCGTGTAAAGTGAACGCGTGCGTGTCCTCGCCATCGACCCTGCCCTGCGGAACACCGGTTTCGCGGTGATCGAAGAAAGCTCTCCCGCGCCGGGCCGCCGGACGCAGCGGGCGCTTTCCTATGGCGTGATCGAAAATGCGAAGGGACTGCGCCAGTCGGGCTGTCTCGTCGCGATCCGCGAACGGCTCGTCGAGGTGATCCGCGAGTTTTCCCCGGAGGTGTGCGCGGTCGAGGGGGTCATTTTCGTGCAGAGCTACCGCACCGCGATCACCCTCGGCGCGGCGCGCGGGGCCGCCCTCCTCGCCGCGGCCGAGCATGGCCTCGAGATTTACGAATACGCCCCGAAGCGCGTGAAACAGGCCGTCGTCGGGAAGGGATCGGCCGACAAGCAGCAGGTCGCCTTCATGATGCGGGCCCTCCTCGGACTGACCGAGACTCCCCCCGCCGACGCCGCCGACGCCCTCGCCATCGGCATGGCGCACTGCTACGCGCACGATCCGAAACGCGCCGCGGTCCTCCTCGATCCTCCCGTCTCCCTCTGAGCCCGATCCTTTCCCGCCGATGAGTCCGGAGGACACCCGCAACATCCTCATGCTCGCCGCGGTCGAGGAGACCGACGAGGGCGGGATCCTGCTTTCCCTGAAGGACCGCCACGACGCCTCGCGGGAGGCCGGGGCTCCGCTGCCATCGCATCCCGGAACGACGGCCGAGGATCGTTTCCTCGCGGCGCGCGCCGCGATCCTGCTCGGGAAACTGCGCGACCGCTCGTCGTCGGCGGCGGATTGGCTGGATCCGGGCGCTCCGGCCCATCCTTCGCGGCATCCCGGCCTCGTCGTCGCGCTCCTTCTCGTCGCGGCCGCGGTGGGTTACTTCACGAACGAACTCGGGCCTGACAAACGCATCAACATCCTTGCCTTTCCCCTCCTCGGGATCCTCGCGTGGAGCCTCCTCGTCTACCTGCGCGACGCGTGGCTTTTTGTTTCGGGGCGTTCTCCGAAGGTGATCGGGCAGGTCTTCGACGGGATCCGGCGGCGCGTTCGCGAAGCACCGGACTCCGCGGATCCGGCTGCGCGGATTCTCGTCGCGGCAAGGCGCGCCTTCGAGCGGCGCTGGTCGGGGCTCGCGGTGCCTCCGGCGACGGCGCGGGTGAAGTCGATCCTGCACCTCGCCGCCCTCGTCCTCGCCGCCGCGGCCATCGCCGGGATGTACGTGAAGGGCCTCGCCAACGAATATCGCGCCGTCTGGGAAAGCACCTTCATCACCGAGAGCACGACGCTGCGCTCCCTCCTCGGGTTCGTGCTCGGTCCCGCCGCGATGCTGGGCGGGGAATCCCTGCCAACGGCGGCGGAGCTCGGCCTCATCCGCGGCACGGCGGCCGAGGGCGAGAATGCGGCGCGCTGGATCCATTGGTATGCCCTCACCATCGCGATCTTCGTCCTCGTGCCGCGCGCCCTTCTCGCGGCGCTCTGGCGGGCGAGGGCGGACCGGCTCGCGCGCACCCTTCCGTATCGCGGAACCGCGCCCCGCTATTTCGCCCGCCTCCTCGCGACCTCGTCCGGATCGGTCCGGTCCGTCGCCCTCGTGCCCTACGCCTTTCATCCTAACGAAACCACGCAGCGGTCCCTCGTGCGCCGACTCGAGGACGAGTTCGGCGCCGCGGTCGAGGCGGTCTGGCTGCCGGTGGTGGAATTCGGCGCGGAGGAGGGACCGGTCGATCTGCCCGGCGACTGCGCCGAGGTCGTCCCGGTTTTTTCCTTCGCGGCGACGCCGGAGCGAGAGACCCATCTCGTCTTCCACCGGACCCTTTCGGGTGGGGCGGTCAACCGGGTCCGGATCGTCCTCCTCGAGGCCGCGGCCTTCGACCGCAAGGCGCGCGACCTCGCCGACGCCGCGGCGCGGCGCGAGGCGCGCGAGGAGACGTGGAGGCGTCTCTTCGCCGGGGCTTCCGTCGCCCTCCTCGTCGATCCCGAAGCGGTCCCCGCCACCTGACCCATGGCCGAACCTTCCGACCACGAGCTCATCCTCAGCCTCATTTCCCACACCAACGTGGGGAAGACGGCCCTCGCGCGCACCCTCCTGCGTCGCGACGTGGGCGAGGTCGCCGACAGCGCGCACGTCACGATCGTGCCAGAATCGCATCCGCTGATCGAGTCGGGGGACCGGCGCGCGCGGCTCTGGGACACCCCGGGCTTCGGCGCAAATCTCGCCAAGCTCGCGAAGCGCCTCCGCACGGGCGAGAATCCGGTGGGCTGGATCCTTCACCAGGTCTGGGACCGCGTCACCGACAAGTCGCTCTGGTGCAGCCAGGAGGCGATCCGCAACGTGCAGTCGGAGGCTGATGTGGTCCTTTACCTCGTCGACGCCTCGCAGACGCCGGACGAAACCGGCTACATCGACCTCGAGATCGAGGTGATCGAGTGGATCGGGAAACCGGTCCTCGTCTTTCTCAACCAGACCGGCACGCCCGATCCGGAAGGCGACCGCCGCCACGAGGAACAATGGCGCGCCCGGCTCTCGAGGCACGCGATCGTGAAGCAGGTCTCCACCCTCGATGCCTTCACCCGGTGCTGGCTCCAGGAACACCGCATCTTTTCCCAGGCCGCGGGCGTGCTTTCCGGCGGCAAGCGCGACACGGCCCGCCTCCTCGGCGAGGCGTGGGCGTCCCGGCAGCTCGACGTCTTTGAAGATTCCATCGCGATGATGACCGACCTCGCCGCCGCGGCCCTGGCCGACACCGAGGAGCTCTCTGCCTCGTCCGTGCTCGACAAGCTGAAGCAACTCGTGCGCAAGGGCGACCGCGACCGCGATTTCGAACGGGCCCAGCGGGCCATGTACGCGCGGCTCTCGGAACGGACCAAGGACACCGTGAACCGGCTCATCGCGCGGCATGGATTGTCCGGTGAAACCGCTTCCCAGCTGGCCGCAGCCTCGCGCGAGGCGTTCGCGGTGAAGCGCAACGTCGAGGAATCGCTCATGGCCGCGATCGGCGGAATGGGAGCGGGGTTGTTGGGCGGGCTATGCGCCGACCTCGCCGCGGGCGGCATGACCTTTGGAGGCGGGGCGCTCGTCGGGATGCTCGCGGGCGGGGCGACCACCTTCGCCCTCGCGAAGGGCTACAATCTCACTCAGACCGGAACGAACCGCGTCCGCTGGACCGAGGCCCACTTCGTCGACCAGGTGAAGTCGATCCTGCTCCTCTACCTCGGCGTGGCCCATTTCGGCCGCGGCCGTGGCAACTGGCTCGACCCGGTGAACAACCCGGCGCGATGGCAGGAACTGGTCGAGGCGAAGGTGGCGAAGGACTCCGGGGTCTGGCATTCCCTCTGGAAAGCGGGGGCGAAGGCCGACGATCCCACCGGTCTGAAAAAATCGCTCGCCAACGAGTTCCGCCGGGTTCTCGTGGGGGTGCTCGGCGAACTGTATCCAGATGGTCGCGACCTCCTGCGCGGGCGTTGAGGCCGCGGGACTTCCTGTCTGCGAGGATCTTGCGAACGACCGGCGCGGAACCTTTTCTCCGACGGACTACCGGTTCCCTCCCGGAATGGCGTATCCTGACGACCGGAAGATTGGGACGATCTTTTAAAAGGCATGCGAAAAACTCGACCCGGCGCCGGGCTTTTCCTGGCGATGATGATGGCTCCGTCAGGTGCCGGAATCGCCTTTGCCCTCGATCTCGAGCACCATCCCGGAAAGGCCATCTACGAGAAGATGTGCATCGACTGCCACGCCAAGGACGGCGGGGGTGTCGAGGGCAAGGCCGATGATCCGCTGGTGGGGGCGCGCACCCTCGAATCCCTCGCCGAGCGCATCGACCGCACCATGCCGGAGGACCAACCGGAGCTGCTCAACGCGGAGGAGTCGAAGACCGTCGCGGCCTACATCTACGACGCGTTTTATTCCGCCGAGGCCCGCGCCCGCAACACCCCGGCCCGGATCGACCTGAGCCGGCTCACCGTGCCGCAGTATCGCAACTCCGTTGCTGACCTCGTCCTCGGCTTCCGCGGCGACAACTGGATCAGCGAGAAGCGGGGACTCAAGGCCAGCTACTTCGGCGACCGCGGGCACAACGAGCGGAAGGAGTTCCGCGAGCAGAAGAAACCCGACAAGTTCGAGCGGATCGACGGGACGGTGAAGTTCGATTTCGGCGAGGGGATCCCGAAACACGCGGAGGTGAAGGAGTTTTCCCCCGAGCAGTTCTCGATCCGCTGGGAAGGCACGATCCTGCCCGAGGAGACCGGCGTCCACGAGTTCGTCGTGAAGACCCGGAACGGGGTGACCCTCTGGGTGAACGACCACGACCGCGGCGAGGAATCGGACCAGAAGACGATCGACGGATGGGTCGTCCCGCACAACGAGGTGCGCGAGGAGACCGGCCGCGTCTTCCTCATCGGCGGCCGTCCCTATCCGATCCGGCTCGATTTCTTCACCTACAAGGAAAAGGCCGCCTCGGTCGAGCTGCTCTGGAAGCCGCCGCACGGCATTCTCGAGACGATCCCGGAACGCAACCTCGTGCCCGAGTGGTCGCACGAGTCCCTCCTCGTCGACGTTCCCTTTCCCGCCGACGACCGCAGTGTCGGCTACGAGCGCGGCACGATGGTCTCGAAGGCGTGGCTCGAGTCCGTCACCGCCGGTGCCGCGATGGCCTCGGACCACATCGTCGATCACCTCGACGAGCTCGCGAAGATCAAGCGCGAGGAGCCCGCGCCCGAACGTGCGAAGAAGATCGACGCCTTCGCCGAGGCCTTCGTCGCCCGCGCCTTCCGCCGTCCTCTCACCGACGAGGAGAAGGAGCGTTTTGTCAGGATCCACTTCAAGGGGAGTCCCTCGCCCGAGCAGGCCGTGAAGCGCCTCGTCCTGCAGACCCTGTCCTCGCCGCGCTTCCTCTATCCCGAGGTCGGGGTTCCCGCGAAGCCCGACTCCTGGGCCGTCGCCTCGCGCCTCGCCCTCTTCCTCTGGGATTCCGTGCCGAACGAGCGGCTCCTCGAGCGGGTCCGGAAGGGCGAGCTCGACAAGCCGGAGAAGCTCGCCGAGATCGTCAACGAGTCGGTGTGGAACTGGCGGACACGGGCGAAGATGCGCGGCTTCTACCACGATTGGCTCGAGATGGAGCGCGCCGATGAACTGGTGAAGGACAAGGGCGCCTTCCCCGAGTTCGATCCCGCCGTCGCGACCGACCTCCGCACCTCCCTCCACGCCTTTCTCGACGAGGCGACCTGGGGCAAGAAGGCCGGCTACCGCGAGATCCTCCTCTCCACCGAATACCCGCTCAACGAACGGCTCGGCAGGGTCTACGGGGTCGACGTGAAGGGAGGTTTCCAGCCCGTGTCGCTCGACGGGGGGAAACGCGCGGGGCTCATCACGCACCCCTTCGTGCTCTCCTATCTCGCCTATCACAACAACACCTCTCCGATCCACCGCGGCGTCTTCCTAACCCGCCACATCATCGGGATGCCGCTGAAATCGCCGCCGATGGCGAACGAGTTCAAGGACAGCAAGTTCGACCCCAGCCTGACGATGCGCGAGAAGGTCGTCTCGATGACGAAGTCGCAGGACTGCATGGGTTGCCACGTCACGATCAACCCGCTCGGCTTCAGCCTCGAGCACTTCGACGGGATCGGGCGCTGGCGCGAGCAGGACCGCGGCAAGCCGGTCGATGCGAAGGCCGACTTCCGCACCGAGGACGGCCGCACCCTCGCGCTCACCGGTCCACGCGACGTCGCCGAATTCGCCGCGAACACCCCCTCGGCCCACCGCACCTTCATCGAGAAGCTCTTCCACCACCTCGTGAAACAGCCCGTCCGCGCCTACGGGGAGGACGAAATGGAAACCCTGCGAAAGGGATTCGAGGAAGGCGGATACCAGATTCCGGATTTGATCAAACGAATCGCCCTCTCGACGGTCCAACAGGGGAAGGCACCCGACGAACGGTTTGCGAGCAAGTGAACGATGGTCAATCTTGACGCGGTGACCCATCACTCCACCACTCCCTTTCTCCCTCTCCCCATGAACCGAACCCGCCGCGACTTTCTCCGCCACCTCGGGGTTTCCTCCGCCGCCCTTCCCTTCCTCACCGGACTTCCCGGTCTCGCCGCGGAGGGGAAAAAGAAGCAGCGGCTCATCTTCATGTTCTCGCCGAACGGGACGATCCCGTGGGAATTCTGGCCCGAGGGACAGGAGCTGCAGTTCAAGCGCATCCTCAAGCCGCTCGAGACCTACAAGCAGCACCTCCTCACCCTCAAGGGCGTGAACAACAAGGTCGACGGCGACGGCGACCGCCACATGCGCGGGATGAGCTGTCTCCTCACCGGCACGGAGCTGTTCCCCGGGAACATCCAGGGCGGCTCGGACACGCCCGCGGGCTGGGCCAAGGGGATCTCGATCGACCAGGAGATCCGGAATTTCCTGCAAAGCCGCGAGGAGACGAAGACGCGCTTCGGTTCGCTCGAATTCGGCGTGGCCGTGCCGAACCGGGCCGACCCGTGGACGCGGATGTGTTATGCCGGACCGAACCAGCCGATCGCGCCGATCGACGACCCCGAGCAGATGCTCGGCAAGATCTACGGACGGATGAAGGACCGCGAGAGTCTCGTCTCCATCGTCGACGACGTCCGCGAGGACCTCACCCGCGTCGCGAAGAACCTGGGGGCGGAGGACCGCGCCCGTCTCGAGGAACACCTCACCCTCGTCCGCGAGATGGAGAGCGAGCTTGCCCGGGCCGACGGGAAGGCCGAGCTGGCCCACCCCGTTCCCGACATCGACCCCGACATCGAGCTCGTCAACGACAACACCCCCCGCATCAGCCGGATGCAGATCGACCTGCTCGTCAACGCGATGGCCAACGACATGACCCGCGTCGCGACGCTGCAATACATGCGCTCCGTCGGCATGGCGCGGATGAGCTGGCTCGGCGTGAAGGACGGGCACCACACCCTCTCGCACGAACCCGACGACAACAAGGAAGCCGCCGAGAATCTCGTCAAGATCAACGAGTGGTTCGCGGGCGAGCTCGCCTATCTCACGAAGAAGCTCGCGGAGACGCCCGAACCCGGCGGCGACGGGTCCATGCTCGACCACACCCTCATCGTCTGGCTCAACGAGCTCGGCAAGGGCAACAGCCACACCCTCGACGACATTCCCTTTGTCCTCGTCGGCGGAAAAAGCCACGGCATCAAGACCGGCCGCGCCCTCGCCTTCGACAAGGCCGCCCACAACCGGCTCTGGCTCACCGTGGCCAGGTCGATGGGCCACGGGATCGACCGCTTCGGGACCGCGCAGTTCTGCGAGGGCGGACCGCTCGATCTGGGGTGAGGGAGCGGGGGGGGGCAGTCGACGTTCCAGTTATTCCACGAACCGCCCCGCAAAACACGGTGACGTCCTACCGGACCGCTCCTCCCGCAGGTGTCTGCCCCGTGATCAATCACGTTCTCACGGCTTCGAGATCAAAACCGACGAAAAAGACCACCGCGTCACGCGAGTGAGCTGGGACGACGCCCAGGCCTTTTGCAAATGGCTCGTTGGTCTGGATCTTCCACGATCCCTCGACGGACTCCTTCGCCTTCTTGACGTATTTCTCGTAGTCCTTCCACCGGACCTTGTGAATGCAAAAGAGCACGTCGGTGCAGGGGACGGGCACAAATTTCATCCCAAGGCTGTTTTCGAAGGGCGCGTCCTTGGTGGCGCGGGGAAGATCGCCTTTCGCTGTGGGCATTGTTGTAGCCTGGGTGCCGGCTGTAGCCGGGGTCACTGACCCCGGTCGGTTGGCGTTTGACGCGGTGGTCGCGGCTACAGAGGCGAGCGACTCCCTCCAGGCCAATACGACTTTCGCCTTTTCCAGATCCCGCGCCTTGGTCAACTCGACCTCGAAGGCTTGCAGGGATTGTTGCAAGGCCGTATCGAGGGTGCTGCGGATCTTCGTCGATTCATCCGTCCAGGTCTGGCGCAGGGTCGTGAGGGTCTCGGGCGAACCCGTTGCGAGATCGGGCAGGGCGAAAGGCGCTGCCACCGCCGCGATGGGATCGGCGATCGGAGTCGCCAGAGTCTTGACGAGGGCCTCGACGCGGGCCTTTTCGTCCGTGTAGGCGGTCGCCGTTTTCAGGTCGCCCGCGTCGGCGGCCTGTCCGAGGCGGAAGTCAAGGCCGCGCCCGTACTTTGTTGCGAGCTCGGTGAGCTGGGTGCGACGGGCCGCGAGGCAGCCGTCGAGGCGCGTTGGCAGGCCGGGGATGGAGAGGAGGGGATTGGCGGGGGGTAGCGGCGGGGCGGCCTCCCGCGTCCCGCCGGGTTTCGGAGTCGTGGGCGGCGGACTGGCGGTAGTCGGGACTGCGGGTTTGGCGGCGACGGGTGTGGGGACGGGTGTGGGGACGGGCTCGGGTGCTTTTGCGGGGGCGACCGCGACTGGATCGGGTTTCGGTGCGACAGGCTTTGCGGGCGGCCCGGCCACAACGGGTTTCGGTGGTTCGTGTGAAAGGGGGAACCTGTCCCTGTGAATTTGGTGAATTTGCCGCTCGCGGAGGTGTCCGAGGGAGTGGAGTTTTGAATTCCCGCGATCCCCTCAATTTGCCCGTAGAAACGCCACCAGATCGGCGACGTCCTGGGCGGTCAGCCCGAGTTGCGCGGCGCTGAGCATGAGGGAGCGGTTCAGCTTCTGGTTCGATCCGATCTCCTTCCGCGGGATCATCTGGGTGAGGCCGCCCATGCTCGTGATGATCGTGGGATTGCCCTCTTGGATGACCAGCCCGTGGACCGTCTTGCCTTCCTTCGTGAGAATGACCGAGCCGTCGAATCCGTGGGCGATGTCGGCGCTGGGATCGATGATGCTGCGCGCGATGACCTCGTTGGTCTGGGTGCGGCCCCATCCGTCGAGCGGCGGACCGAACTGCACGCCGACGCCGCCGATCTCATGGCACATGATGCAGCGCGCCGAGGTCGCCTTGCCGCGTTCCGCGTCGCCTTTCAGCGCGAGCACGGCCTCGACGGCGAGGGCGGATTTCTGCGCGTCGTCGGGTGCCGGCGTCATCACTTCCTGGACCACGACCTTGGCCGGATCGTAGATGCCGCGGGCCTTCAGTTCGGGGAGGAGATCGTGTTCCTTCCAGTCGTTGTTCATCCGGTTCATCAGCCACCAGACCGCGTCGCTTTTCAGCGGGGTGTCGAGTTGGGCGATTGTGAGCATGGCGATGGCCGCGCCCTTCGTGCGGATGAAGGCGATGGCGTCGAGCGACTGCTGGCGTTGTTCGAGGGTGAGGTTTTCCGCGCGGACGCGGGTGAGGAAGTCCTCCACCGCCGACGCGGGATGAAGGCGCCAGGCGATGCCGCCGAAAACGTCGCCCCAGAGACGCGGATCCTCGTGTCCGATCGCCTTTTTTACGGCGGAAAAGACTTCGTTTTCCTTGCCGGTCGCACCGGTCCCGAGAGCCTCGAGGTAGCTCCGATCCTGGCCGTCGTAGCCCTTTGCGAGGGTCACGAGGATGTCCTTTGAAAGGTCGAAGGAAAGGTTTCGCATGGCGAGAGCCACCTCGCGGCGAACCGCCGGATCGGGGTCCTCGGCGAGTGCCATCGCGGCCCCCGAGATGTCGAGGCGAGCCCGCCGCATCGCGCGGAGGGCGGCGATCTTCCGTTCGCTCGTGGGTTGGTCGGCGGGATAGCCGGCAACACGAGGGCCGCTGATGCCGAGCTGGTAGAGCAGGTGGATGGCCCGGCCCTGGAGGTAGGGATTGGGATCCTCGAGCAGGGCGGCGACGGGATCGAGGGCGGCGCGGCCTTTGGCTTTCAGTCCGTGGAAACCGATCGCGCGGACGTTCACCGCCGGAGACTTGAGAGCCTCGACGAGCCCTTCGATCGTGTCCGGGTCGATCTTTGGAACGACGGACTTGAACCCCTTCGGCGCGATACGGTAGACCGTTCCCGAACAGGTCTCGTCGAGATCCTGGTGACCACCGACCCGGGCGTCATACCAGTCCGTGACGTAGAGGGCGCCGTCGGGACCGACGGCGATGTCGGAGGGGCGGAAGAGGGTGCGCTGCTCGCGGTTCACGCTCGCCTCCCCGCCGAGGAAATCGGAACCGGCGAACTCGCCCGTGGGATTGCTCGTCATGAAGTTCGTTCGTTCGAGGGCGAATCCCGCTCCGGAACGCTTCGGCTGATAGCCAAAGACGACGTTCCGTCCCGCCTCGCAGGCGAGGAAGGTGCCGATCCATTGTTCGCCGAGGGCTCCGTTCTCGTAGAAGACATTGCCCGTGGGCGAGCCGCCGCCGTAGACGTCGCCCGCGGGCGTGATGCCGGGATCCTCCTGCCGCCACTCCGCCACGGCAATGGCCTGGCCGGGGCGTTTGTCGACCTTCCAGGTGCGTTGCCCGTCGTTCGAGGAGAACCCGAAATTCGCATACTCCATCACCCAAGAAACGCGGCAGGCGGGCGGGTCGTCGTTGTCGTTCTGGAAGACATCGCCGAGCGAGGTGACGGACTGCTCATAGGAGTTGCGGTAGTTGTGCCCGATGATCTCGGCGTGGGTGCCGTCGGGATTCATTCGAACGGTGAAGCCGCCGACGTAGACATGGCCGTCGCTGCTCGGCTTGCCGGCGAGGACGTCGGGATTGTGGGGAAACTCGAAGGGACCGATCGGCTTGGGGCGATAGGATCCGTAGATCGTGAAGGTCTGGCCCGACTTGTCGGTGAACTGGCCGCCGCAGTTGCCCGAATTGAAATACCATTTTCCGTCCGGTCCGACCGTGACCGAGTGGAGGGAGTGGTCGTGGTTCTGTCCGCTGAATCCGGTGAGGAGAATCTCGCGTTTGTCTTTCGCCGCGTCGAACTTCAGGTCCCGGTCCATGTCGGTGTAGACGAGGAGGTGCGGCGGCTGCGAGACGACGACCTGGTTGTCGATCACCGCGACGCCGAGCGGGGCGACGAGGAGGGGCTCCTGCACGAAGGTGTGGCTCTTGTCGCATTTCCCGTCGCCGTCGGTGTCCTCGAGCACGACGATGCGGTCGCCCTCGGGCTGGCGGTCGAAGTGTTTGCGATAGCGCACCCCTTCGGCGACCCAGATCCGTCCCGCGTGGTCGATGTCGAGGTTGGTGGGATTGTAAAGGTGGGGAGACGTTGCCCAAACCGTGACCTCGAGTCCTTCGGGCACGACGAACAAATCACCAGGCACCGTCCCGGCCGGAGCATGCGGATACGCGGGAGTGCTGGTTTGGGCGACGAGCGGGGAGGACGCGGCGAGAAGCAGGCAGAGGAGGCGGGACATGTGGGCGAGGGCGGAGCGGAAGTCGCGGATCGGATGGAAATGGAAGCGCAGGGACACCCCGTCGGTCAAGACCCGATTGGCGGGGAATTCACACGGTGGCCCGGGGCTCTAAGGAACCTTCTGCTTTCCCTTCTGAAAAAACCGCGTATCTTCCCCGCCCACCCGACCGTGTTCTTCTGCTGTGACGGGTGTTTCATTCCACCCGTCTTTTGCTGTGAACCATACCACCTTCTCCGCCCTCGGCCTGCCCGAGCCGCTTCTCGCCGCCGTCGAACAACTGGGATACGAGGAACCCTCGCACATCCAGGCCGCCTCGATCCCGCTCGCCCTCGAGGGCAAGGATCTCATCGGACTCTCCGAGACCGGATCGGGCAAAACCGCCGCCTTCGGCCTCGCCGGTCTCGCCCGGATCGACTGGGAAAATCCCGATCCCCAGATGCTCGTGATCTGTCCGACCCGCGAGCTCGCCGTGCAGGTCTGCGCCGAGGTGCAGCGACTCGGTGCGAAACTGCCGCGTCTCCGCTCCGTCGCCGTCTACGGCGGGGCACCCATCGACCGCCAGATCCGCGCCCTCCACCAGGGCGTGCAGGTCATCGTCGGCACGCCGGGACGTCTCATCGACCACGTCGAGCGCGGCACCCTGCGCCTCGACTCGATCCGCATCACCGTCCTCGACGAGGCCGACCGCATGCTCGACATGGGCTTCGCGGACGAGATGGAGGCCCTCCTCCGCGCCCTTCCGGAGGAGCGCCAGACGCTCTTCTTCTCCGCGACGATGAACGACCAGGTCGGTCGCATCATCCAGCGATACGGGAAGAATCCGCAACTCGTCCAGATCGAGCGCGAGAGCCTCACGGTCGAGTCGATCGAGCAGGTTTGTTACGAGGCCCGCCAGCGTTCCCGTATCGAGCTCATCTCGCGCATCCTCGACCTCGAGCAGCCGCGCCTCTCGATCATCTTCTGCAACACGAAGCGTGCCGTCGACGAGTGCACCGAGGAACTCCTCGCCCGCGGCTATTCCGCCGACCGCCTCCACGGCGACATCGCCCAGACGATGCGCGAGCGCGTCCTGAGGCTCTTCCGGGAAGGCACCGTCGAGATCCTCGTCGCCACCGACGTGGCCGCGCGGGGCATCGACATCAGCGACATCGACCTCGTCTTCAATTACGAGCTGCCCCAGGACCCCGAGGATTACGTCCACCGCATCGGGCGGACCGGTCGGGCGGGCCGCTCCGGCAAGGCCGTCTCCTTCATCCACGGCCGCGACCTCTACCGGATCAAGACGATCGAGCGCTACACCCGCCAGCCCATCGTCCGCGCCGAGATTCCCTCGGTCGCCGAGGTGGAGAACCGCCTCGCCGAGCAATTGCTCGAGTCGGTCCGCGAGCGCCTTGCCGAGGGAGCGAACGAAAAAGCCGTCGCCGTCCTCACCCCTCTCCAAGAGGAGGGACATGAGTGGTCCGCGATCGCCGCCACGCTCATGACCCTGCTCCGCGAGACGACCGGTCGTGAAGGAGAGGAGATCGCGGAGGATCGCCAGGCCGGACCCAACGATCGCCGGGAACGCCGTCCGCGCGAAGACCGTCCCGAGCGCGGGGATCGTCCCGAGCGAGCCGATTACACCGAACGTCCCGAACGCGAAGGAGGGCCGAATTGGGAGCCGCGTGAACCCCGCCGCGATCGCGATTTCGATCGGAAACCGCGTCCCCAGTCCGGCGACGCGCCGGAGGAAGGCATGGTGAAACTGTTCCTCAGCATTGGGAAAAACCAGCGCATCAATCCCGGGGACATCGTCGGCATGCTCCACAACGAATGCCATCTCGAGCGGGGCACGGTGGGCCGCATCCAACTGTTCCCGAATTTCAGCCTCGTCGAGGTGGCCCAGGGAGAGGCGGCCCGGGCGATCGAGCACGCTTCCGGCGCGACCCTGCGGGGCCTGACCTTCAAGATCGACTACGACCGCGGTCCCCGGGAGGGAGGTTCGCGCGAAGGCGGCCCCCGGGAAGGCGGCTTCCGCGAGGGCGGTTTCCGGCGTGATGCGGGGCGCGAGGGCGGTTTTCGCAAGCCGGGCGGCCCCGGACCCCAGCGGAATTGGGACGATCGCGGATTCCGTGGCGAGCGCCGCGGAGGCGACCGCTACGACGACCGTCCCCGCGGAGGCGGGGGAAACCGCCCCACGAACCGCGACCGTTACGACCGTGGTCGTCGCGACCGCGACTGAGGGGCGTGGAAGAGCATTGCCGGATTGGCGAAAGGCCGCGCGCTTCCTGTCGGCGGATTCCTCCTCGAATTCGTGCGGCTTGACCTCGGGCCGGTTTTTGGCGACAGGTTCCCATGAATCTCACCAAAACCGCCTTTGGCTCCTGGAGCGGGGGCCGCTTCATGCACTTCGGCCAGCGCCTCGACGAGGAACGCTGGAAGAAACTCGCCCGCCAGGCCTACGACGAGGGCGTTCGCACCTTCCTCACCTCCGATGTCTACGGCATCGGCAAGGGCGACGAACTCCTCGGCGAGGCGCTCGAGGGCATCGATCGTGACGATTATTGCCTCGTCGCGATGATCGGCCATGACATCTACGACGGACTTCGCGATGGAGCGAAGGGCTACGCCCGCTTCACCGATCCGGGGCTCCGCGGCCCCGAGGGCTACGCCGAATACCTCGAGCGGGCCACCGCCAAATGTGCCGAACGTTGCCGCACCGACCATTTCGACGTCGTCATGCTCCACAATCCCGACTCGATCGGCTATTCCAGCCCCGATGTCTGGTCGGCGATGGCGTCGCTGCGCGAAAAGGGTCTCACTGAAATGACAGGCATCGCGCCCGGCCCCGCGAACGGCTTCGCCATCGACATGGCCTACTGCCTCGAGCATTTCCACGCGGACATCTCCTGGGCCATGATCATCCTCAATCCCATGGAGCCCTGGCCCGGCCGCTATGTCCTGCCCGTGGCGAACGAGTTCGGCGTCGACATCCTTGCCCGCGTCGTCGATTTCGGCGGCATCTTTCACGATGATGTGAAACCGGGCCACTTCTTCCGCGACGGCGATCACCGCACCTATCGTCCCGCCGGTTGGATCGAGCACGGCAACGAGAAGCTGGAGCGCATGCGCCCCATCGCCGAGAAATACGGTCTCTCCATGCTGCAGTTCGCCTGCGCCTGGAACCTCAGCCAGGTCCCGGTAAAGTCGGTGGGTCCCACCTTCATCCAGGAAGCGGGCGAGAACGCCCGTCCCATCGAGGACAAGATCTCCGAGTTCGCGGCGCTGCCCGACGTCACCCTCACCCCGGAGGAAGTCCGCGAGGTCTTCGAGATCGGCAACAACGAGGGCTGCATGACGCTCAAGGGTGCCAGCGTCCGTCACGAGGGCCTCGCCCCCCAACCCGACCACTGGCCGATGCGGCCCGAGCTCGAACCTTTCGCCACCAAGTGGCACTTGAACCCGGCGTGGTAAGGGGGTTTAGTCCAGGCCGAGAGTTGGTCGCCGCAGGAATTCCCGACTGCAACGGATTCCAAGGAGCGGGGCCGCCCCCGGCCCCGTTTGATCCGTCGCGGGACGGGGCCGGGGGCGGCCCCGCTCCTTGGAATCCGACGACCCTCCGGCCCAGTGCATTTCATGGAGAACCTGACCGACATCCAGAACCAGCCCGATTGCCGCAATCTCGCGATCGACCGGGTCGGCGTGAAGAACCTTCGTTATCCCCTCCGCATCCGCGACAAGGCGGATTCGGAACAGGGCACCGTCGCGACCGTCTCCATGGCCGTCGACCTGCCGAAGCAATACAAGGGCACCCACATGAGCCGCTTCGTCGAGGTGCTCAATTCACACGGTCCGGTCCTCGACGTCCACACCATCTCCGGCATCCCCGCCGAGCTCCTTGAGCGGCTCCACGCCCAGCAGGCCCACGTCGAGTTCCGCTTTCCCTTCTTCCTGAAAAAACCGGCGCCGGTGACGAAGCGGGTCGGCATGCTCGACTACGAGGTCATCTTCGACGTCGATGCCTCCCGCGAACGCACTGACTTCACCGTCACCGTGCTCGTCCCGGTGACCACGCTCTGCCCCTGCTCGAAGGCGATCAGCGCCCGCGGCGCGCACAACCAGCGCGGCATCGTCACCTATGCGGTCCGTTTCACGAAGGAGGCGGTCTGGATCGAGGATCTCATCCGCCTCGTCGAGCGCTGCGCGAGCTGCGAGCTCTACAGCGTCCTCAAGCGGCCAGACGAAAAACACGTCACCGAGCAGGCCTACGACAATCCCGTCTTCGTCGAGGATCTCGTCCGCAACGTCGCCGCCGCCTCCGAGGCGCAGGAGGGCATTGCCTGGTACCGCGTCGAAGCCGAGAACTTCGAGTCGATCCACAATCACAACGCCTACGCCGTGATCGAGAAGAAGATCGCGGTCAATCCTTCGTGAAGCCCCGCGGATACGGGGCCGGGGCCGGTCCGTCCGCCTTCCGCCACGGGTAGATCTCCCCGCGGTCGCGGAGCAGGGGAAGGTTCTCCCCGCCCGTGGCCCCGAGCAGGTCGAAAAGGCGCCCGTTCATCGCCGCGACGCGCTCCTGCTGCGCCGGGTCGGTGAAGAGATTGCGCTGTTCGTGCGGGTCGTTTTCGAGATCGTAAAGTTCGCCCAGATCCCAGATCCCGTGGGGCCTGACATACTTCCAACGCTCTTCGACGAGGGCGTGCAGCGTCGGCGTCTGCGGATAGTTCCTCTCCCAGTAGTATTCGTAAAGGATTTCCCCGCGCCAGTCCGCCGCCTTCCCCTGCAGCAGCGGGAGAAAACTGCGCCCGTCGAAGCGCTCCGCCGCATCCGCCGGCAGCGCCCCCGCGATCTCCAGCAGCGTCGGGGCGATGTCGATGTTCGCCACCGTCTCCTTGACCACCGTGCCCGGTGCCACGAATCCCGGACCGTAGAACAGCAGCGGCACCCGGATCGAGGCCTCATAGGGGGTGCGTTTGTCGATCAGACCGTGTTCGCCGAACTGGAATCCGTTGTCCCCCATGTAGACCACGAGGGTGCGTTCGAGACGGCCCTCTTCTTCGAGCCAGTCGAGCAGCTTCGCCACGTTCTCGTCCACCGCGAGGAGCGCTTCCATGTAGCGCCGATAATAGACCGCCAAGTCGAAATCCGGGAGATTGTAGCCGTATCCCACCCCGTGCCGGCTGTTGCGCTGGTCCTGGACCCAGCGCGGCAGGTTGGCCCGGCTCTCCGGCGTCTCCGCCAGCGTCGGCGGTTCCGGAAAAGGCTTCCCCTCGTAGCGGCCGCGGTGGCGGTCGTGCGGGACGAAGTCCGAGTGCACCGCCTTGTGCGAGAGATAGACGAAGAGCGGTTTGTCAGGATCCCGCGAACCCATCCACTCCAGCGCCATTTCGGTGAGCCCGTCCGTGATGTAGCCCGTCTGCGGTTTCCGCGTGCCGTTCACGTTGAACCCATCGTAGGCCGTCTGTGGCACCACCCGAGAGGTGCCGCGGCCGTCCGGCCAGTAGGTGCCCTGGCCCTTGAAGGCGGCCCAGTGATCGAAGCCGCGCTGGGGTTCGTCCGTCTCGCCCATGTGCCACTTTCCGAAAAAGGCCGTCTCGTAACCCGCCTCCTGGAGGCGCTGGGGGAAAAAGACCAGATCCGGCGAGACCGGGTTGTAATTGTCCACGACCCGGTTGTTGTGCGCGTAGAGCCCCGTCAGGATGCTCGCCCGGCTCGGCGAGCAGAGCGAGGTCGTCACCATCGCCTTCGGGAAACGGGTGCCGCCCTTCGCGAGTCGGTCCAGTCCCGGGGTCTCCAGCCAGGGGTGACCGAGAAACCCCATCGCGTCAAAACGGTGGTCGTCCGCAAGAATGAAGACGATGTCCCGGGGGCGCTCGGCGGAGACGAACGCGGGCAGGAGCAGCGCGAGGAGCAGGATGGGGATTCTCATGGGCGACGGGGGATCGTCGTCCGAAGTTGGACCGGATCCGTGCGCCCTTCAAACCCCGGTTCCCGGATGATGGCATGCTCTCTCCGTCGGAAGAGTGCGGCTATTTCCCGGGGGTGGCCACCGCGACGATTCCTTCCTCCGTCTCCTGTTGGAGGCGCAATTGGCCGCAGGCCGCGGAGATGTCGTGGCCCTTTTCCCGGCGCAGGGTCGCGACGACGCCGGCCCGGGTGAGGATCTCGAGGAAGGCTTCCTGCTGCTTTTCGGACGGACGTTTCCAGGGCAGCCCTTCGACGGTGTTGTAGGGGATCAGGTTGACTTTGGCGTCGAGGGACTTGGCGCGTGAGGCGAGCAGGCTTGCCTGCGCGGGGGAGTCGTTCACTCCCTCGATGAGGATGAATTCAAAGGTGATCTTCTGTTTCTTATTCCCGCGCCAGACCTCGAGCGCCTCGAAGAGCCTCGCGAGCGGATACTTCCGGTTCACCGGCATGATCTGATCACGCACCTCATCACTGGCGCCATGCAGGGAAATGGCGAGGCGGATCTGGATGGGCAGTTCGGCGAGCTTCTCGATCTGCGGAGCGAGGCCGCTCGTCGAGACGGTCATGTGCCGCGCCCCGATGTTGAGGCCCCAGGGCGCGTTGAGAATGGTGATGGCCTTGATGAGACGAGTCAGGTTCGCGAGAGGCTCGCCCATGCCCATGAAGACGAGGTTCCGGACCGGTTCGCCGGACTCCTCCTCCGCCGCCATGACCTGGCCGACGATTTCGCCGGCCTCGAGATTCCGGGTGAATCCGGCGAGGCCGCTCGCGCAGAACTTGCAGTCGTAGGCGCAACCGACCTGGCTCGAGATGCAGAGGGTGATGCGGTCGCTCTGCCCGCCGTCGAAGTGGACATTGGCGGGGATCTTCACCGTCTCGACGAGGCGACCGTCGTGGAGACGGAAAAGGAACTTCCGCGTCGTGTCCTTCGATCCCGTGATCCGCACCACCGGGAGCCGGTCGAGGGCGAAGGCGGACTTCAGATCCTCGCGCAGAGCCTGGGGCAGGTTCGACATCTCGTCCCAGGTCTTCGCCCGTTTCTGATAGAGCCACTCGACGATCTGCTTCGCGCGGAATTTGCTCTGGCCGCGCGATTCCGCCCACTCGGTCCAGTCGTCGAGGGTCAGGCCGAAGGCGGAGGGGAGGAGAGGAGGGGACCCAGACATCGGGGGAAAGGTAGACTGGATACACGAAACCACGTTTCATCGGGATCCGCAGGTTGAAACTAGGGACTGTTCGAAAACCGGGGTGAGGCAGCCTCAACCCGGTTTTCGAACCCATCCGAATGACGCGCAACGGGGGGTGCGTCTGGCAATTCCAAAAAAATTTAACAATTTCTCCTGTTAATCTTGCAGTTCTATAAATTTCGTAATATTTTAGGATATGGAAAAGCAAATTATCAGGTTCCTTTATGTTGTGATCGCTTCCGTTCTGGCGGCGTCCTCTTCGCCCGTGTCCGCCGATCCCGGCTTCCGCATGAGTTCGAAGAATCCGGTTCCCAAGGCTCCCATCGCGGTTCCCCAGCCGAAGAGCTATGTCTTCGGATATGGAGGCTTCGCCTTTGGTTCTTCCTGGGAAAACACCGGGGCCTTCGATCTGCACCCGGGCTGGCAGTCGAATTGCCCTCCCGGCTATGCGGGGCACAATCTCATGAATCCACAGAGCATTCCGATGGATTGGGAAACCGACGGAGGTTGGACCCTCGGGGGCGGTGTCGGCCGCTATTCGGGACTCTTCGGAGGCAGCCGCTTCGAACTGGAAGGGACTTACCTCAGCAACGAGGTCAACAGCCTTTCATACGCTGGCTTCGCCCTCCCGGCGAATTTCGACCTCGATACGACCGCGGTGATGGTCAACTACCTCAAAGAAGTCCCCCTTGGACGTTGCACCGGCTACCTCGGCGGCGGCATCGGTTGGGGCTGGACCTCGATGGACGGTGACATCGACACCATCCTCTACAGCGATTCCTCCAGCGGTTTCGCCTGGCAGCTCATTGCCGGCATCGATTTCCCGCTCACCGAGCGCCTCGCGCTCTTCACGCAGTATCGTTACCTCGTCCTCGACGACGCCGAGTTTACGACGGATTTCGGCGATTTCACCAATGTGACCGACGAAAATCCCTCGAGCCACTCGGTCCTCGTTGGGGCGCGGGTCTCGTTCTGATCGATCCACCATTTCCCAACCCGAGATCTTCCAAATCCAAACCCGTCTCCGGTGAAGACCGGAGGCGGGTTTTTTGTATCGACTGGACGCTGGGTCGAGGATCCTTGCGCATCCCATGAGCAAGACCGAAGGCGTGATCGGGAGGCAAGCCGGAAAGTTGACTGTCAAAAACGACGGTCAATAGAAATGTCGGGAAGGAGGCCGATGTTCCCTTCGATGGGAAAGCCTCCCCGGAAACGCGAAATCCCTACCTCCCGATCACGTCCTTCTGCAAATCCCGCAGCACCCGCAATTCGCCCCAGTCCGCCCCGCGCATGCAGCGGGCTCCGCTCCTACGCTTTTCTCCGAATCGTTTTCGAAGCGACTGCTCGCGCTCGAAGATGCCGTTCACAAACGCTGCCGTGCCCAGCACCGCGCCGTCGCAGAAGTAGCGCACCCGGCGCCGCAACACCTCCCGCAGCGGCATCGCCCCGCCTTGCCCGACCACGGCGTCGACGACCTCCGCCTTCATCCCGCGGCGTCCCCGCTCCCCGGGTTCCGGGCCTCCGTTGATCTCCTGCCCGTCGAGGTAGAGGAAAACCCGGTATCGCGCCGCGGTGCGCCGCCAGTCGCCTGATCCCTCCGGATCCCGCAGCACTTCCCCGAGGATCCTTCCGAGACCCTCGCGGGCCTGTTGCGCCCGTCGTCCTCCCCCGACCGCCTCGCCGTAACCGCTCCAGCGGTAGTCCTCGGGTTTTTCAA
>JBILDO010000081.1:0-21014 GCA_044352585.1 Verrucomicrobiales bacterium | reverse complement strand
CGGTATTCGGCGGGGAGATCGGTCTCGATCGCGGTGGCGTTGCCTCCGGCGAGGGCACCCTTGAAGCGGGCCCAATCCTCCGCGCTGATGCCGAGATTCCGCAACTCCGGCGGAAGGCCGCTGCCGTCCATGTCGGCGGTCTTCTTCCCGGTCTCGTTGAGGTCGAGGGAATCGGGTTCGCCGGTGAGATCCTGGTCCGGCTGTTGTTGGTTGGGCCCGTCCGGTTTGGGCTGTCCGGGCTGTCCCGGCTGGCCGCCGAGCTTCTGCATCGCGGCCTGGGCCAGTTGGGAAAGGGACTGGGCCGCCTCCTGCGCCTCTTGTGAGGCCTCCTGCGCGTTCTGCGATTGGGAGGATCGGGCGACATCCTCGAAGCCCTCGGCGAGGTCCTCGCTGTTCGTGAGTCGTTCGTCCATGTCGGAGGGCTGAAGTCCCTCGAGGGTTTGTCCGATCGACTCGGAGGACTTGGCAAACGCCTTTGCGGCCTGGGCGAGGGCTTCCGCGGACTGCTGCTGGTTGCGCTGGCCCTGCTGCATCGTGGCGCGGGCCTGCTGGGCGAGCTGGCCCTCGGCCACCTGTCCCTGGGCCTTCGCCTGGGCTTGTTGTTCCTGGGCGCGGGCGAGTTGCTGGGCCGACTGGGCGGCTTCCCTTTCACCGCGGTCGAGGGACTGGGCCGCCTCGCGGGCCCGCGAGGTCGCCTGTTGCTGCTGCAGGTTCTGCAAGGAATCCTGCATGCCCGCGGCTTGGGCCTCGAGCGCGGCGGCGTCGGCCTGCAGCATCGATTCGAGTTGGGCGAGGGCTTCCTGGAGGCGGCCCTCCTTCACCGCTTCAATCTGCTCGGCAAGCGCCTCCTGGCGATCCGCCAGCTCCGCGGCGCGCGGGGAAGCGGGCGTTTCACCGGCGGGTTCGCCGGGTGGTGCGTTTTCACCCCGGGGTTGTCCGGGCTGTTGGGCCATGTTTTGCGGGGCCTGCGCCGCTTCTGGGTTCGTTGTTGAGGGAGCCGGCTGCGCTCCTTCCGGATTGGTTTGGGCGGCGGCCGCTTCCGCGGGCTGGGCTGCGGTCGGTTGCGCGGCCTCGGTGGCGGCGTCCTCCTGGGTCGCGGCTTCGGCGAGGGTCTCGCTCGCTTCGCTCGCGGCTTCGCTGGCGGGGTCGAGTTTCTTCCCGGCGAGGTTCTCCGCCGCCTCGCTGGCTTTCTCGGCCGCTTGGGCGAGCGCTTCGGCCGCCTTGGCCCGGGCTTCGGCGGCTTTTGCCTGCGCTTCCGGCGTCGCGGGCTGGCCCTCGGCAGGGGCCTGCGGTTGGGGATCCGCCTTGGCCTGCGCCTGCGCTTGCGCTTGCGCCTGGTTCGCTTCGGGTGCCTGAGCTTCCCCGTTTTCTCCGGGAACAGGCGCTTCCTTCGCTGCGGCGGCGGCGGCCTTGGCCTGCCGGGCGAGTTCGGACTGCAATTGTGCGAGTTGTTCGACGAGGGCTTCCCGCAGGGCGGCTTCCTGGTCCTGGTTCTTGTCAGTCGCCTCGCGGCTGGCGTCGCGGAGGGATTCTTGTTGTTTTGCCAGGGCTTCGGCCTGCTCGGCGAGGTCGTCGCTCTGGGCGCGCTGTTGTTCGAGCACTTCGGCGAGGGCGGCGGCGTTTTCCTTGAGCATTTCGCCGAGTTGCTGCTCGACGCGGTTCTGCTCAGCCTGAAACTGCTGCGCCTCGCGCTGCTGCTGCTGGTCGAATTGCTGCATCGCCTGCTGCTTCGCGGCTTCGTCGGGGGCCTGTTGTGCGGCTTGCTCGGCGGCGGCGCGCTCCTGTTGGGCCCGCTTCTGCCAATCCCCGGCCTTCATCGCGAGCTCCTGCTGTTTGTTGGCGAGTTCGTTCAGCTTCGAGATCGACTGGTAGTCCTCCTCGGCCTCGCGCATCGACTTGGCGAGTTCGTCGAGCCCCTTGATCGCCTCCTCGACCTTGGCGCGCGCCTCCTTCGCCTCGGCGACGCGCTCGTGCTGGGCGTCGGTCATCGGGATCATGTCGGCCTTTTCCTGCGCCTCGGCGAGGGGCTCTTCGGCGAGCTTCGCGGCCTGCTGCGACTGCTCCTGGAAGAGCGGGGTGTCGAGGGTCGCGGCGACCTGCTCGAGCTTCTCGCGTGCGGCCTCGTTGTGTTCGGTGAATTCGTCGAGCTTCTTCTTGGTCTCGCTGCTGATCTCCTTTTCGCGGATGAGGTCCTGTTCGGTGCGGCGGAGGTCGTCGCGGGCTTTCTCGAGCTCCTGCTTCGCCTCGCGGATCTGCTGCTCGACCTCCTTCTTCTGCGCCTCGATCGCCTGGTCGGCGAGGGACTTCGCGTTCTGGTCGATCGTGACGAAGATGACCTCGCTCAAGCCGACTCCGGGACCGTCGAAATCCTCGGGGCGGTTGTCGCGCACCCGCACCTGCACCGCGACCCGGCGCTGGTCGGGAGTCAGTTTCAACGCCGGCAGGTCGAGGAGGGCCTGGGCCGCGTAGTTGCCGGGGCGGTTCGTCGCCGCGGGGGAGGGTTGCACGAGCTGGGTCGGTGCGACCGCCCCATCCGGCGTCGCCATGAGGACGACGTCGCCGAAGCCGAAGTCCTCGACCACGCTCAGGTCGATGGGGAGACGCTCGGTCGGCTTCAGGGAAATGTCGCGCTGGGTCGGCGAGACGATCTGCACGATGGGGGCTTTGTCAGGGAGCACTTCGATCGGGTAGGAGGACGGTTGGTTCTTGAATCCCTCCTCGTCGGCGAGGTCGAGGTGCCAGCTCCCGCGCATCCCGTTCTTCAGTTCGAATTCCCAGGTCGCCTGGTTTTCCGCGATGACCGGCTCGGCCGCGGAGGGCGTCTCGTTGACGACGAGCTTGGCGCTCCAAGCGGGTTTGTTCAGTGTCGCCGTCACGGTGACGCGGGTGTGGGCCACGGCGCGGATTTCGCCGGTCTCGGTCGCGCCGCCTGCGTCGGGAAGTCCGGTGTATTCGGGGAAGTCGTAATTCACCGCGAGATTCGTGACCGTGGGCGGCTCGACCGCGGTGACGTCGAAGTAGCGGCTCAGGGCCGCTCCGGCACGGACGCGATAGTCGAAGCCCTCCTCGACCGCGGGGAAGGTGAGCGAGAAACGCTTCGTCCCGTCCGGTTCCTCGGCGATGAGGGCCATGCGCTCGACCGACTCGGTGCCGTCGGGCAGCTGGCGGCGGATCTCGGCGCGCTTGAGACGCTTGTGTTTCACCGAGACCTGGATCGTGACCGGCTCGCCCTTGGCGACGCGGACATCGCCGGGATCGACGACCAGGGTGTCGGCGTAGGCGTTGCCGATGTCGAGGAAGGGAGCAAGGGCGCGCGTCAGAAGCGTCCAGGCCTGCTGCGGCCAGATCGCGAGGAGCAGGGCGATGATGCCCCCGCAGACCGCGGTGGCGACGATGAATTTCTTCGAGCGCGCCGGCTTGAATTCCGTTTTCGGATCGACCGTCGCGACATCATCGACGGCCGAGTCGACGACCGCGCTGATCAGCTCCTGCGAACCGCGGATCGAGTCGGGATCCTCGCTGGCGAGGAGCTCGACCGCGGTGGAAATGCGCTCCTGCAGCTCGGGGTGGCGGATCTCGAGGATGCGCGCCATTTTCGTGAGGGTGAAGCGCCGCGAGAGGGGACGCACGAGGAACCACCACGCCGCCACCAGCGTCGCGGCCAGTCCCGCGAGGCTGAGGACCCAGCGCGAGGTCGTCGAGAAGAGGGTGATGGTCGCGTCCACCGCCATGATCGCAAGGAGGCACACGAGCGCCACCGCCAGTGTGGCGAAGAGCCCCCGGATGAAGAGGAGCCTCCGCACCCGGCGGATCATCGATTGCAGCTTGTCGAGGATGGGCTGCGGCAGTTGTCCAAGGGCGGCTTCGAATGAGGTCATGGCAGCGACGCGCCGGAGGCGCGGTGGTGGGCCAGAGGCCCGTTAAAGGTGGGAAGGTAAAAGGTAAAAGGTTTTGGCTGCGATGGGTGCTCTGGAGGGGAACTCGGTTTTTGAATGTTTCTGAATCACACCAGCCCGCTCCTCCGCCTCGTCACCCACTCGGTCGTGAGCAGGCCGAAGAAGGCGAGCAGCAGGGGCCATTTATCCCATAACGTGATATTGCGCCGTTCCTTGAGGACTTCCTTCGGGGCACCGAAGCTGTTGACGAGGTCGGCGAGGTCGTCGAGTTCGGCCAGCTTGCCGCCGGTCATGCTCGTGGCGCGGTTGAGGAAGTCGCGGTCGGCGGTGAGTTCGGCGAGTTCGACGGGGTTCCGCGTCGTCACGACGAGAAGCTCGGTCGAGATCTCCTTCGGTCCGTCGGGCACCGCGGCGATGGCTTCGTCGACTTCGTCGCCGACGAGCTTGAGTTCGTATTCGCCCTCCGCGTCGAGGCCGCTGAGGCTGGTCTCGTAGAGGCCGGAGGAATCGGTTCGGTAGCCGAGGCGCTGGGTGCGGAGACGCTCGCCGTCCTTCCACACCTCGACCTCGACGCCCGCATCGGTGACGGGGCGGCGTTCGGGATCGAGGACCTTCGCGGTCACCTCGATGGCATCGTTGGGGGTATAGCTGAGCCGGTCGGTGCCGACACGGACGAAGTCGTTGCCCGAGCGCAGGTTCGGTCCCGCGCCCCAGCGCGTCACTTGGCCCCAGAAGCGATGGTGGTAGGTGTCGCCGACGCCGTAGCGGAAGCGCCAGGTCTGGTCGAAGTGCAGCATCAGCACCTTGCCGAGACCGGCGCGGATCGTGGAAATGACGGCGTTTTCCGCTTCGACGTTCTTCTGGTTGGCGAGCTGCTGGATCGCGGCCTCGACCGAGCCGGGCGAGCCGTCGGGCGTGAAGCCGGCCACGGTCGGCGCGGATCCGACGGGCTGGGCATAGGCGAGCACCTCGGCGGTGTCCTTCAGTTTCGCGCCGAAGTAGCGCCAGCGCATCGCGGGGAAGGTGGACCAGAGTTCCTCGTTAAGGGCTCGGCTCGTCGACTGGGAGGTCACGGCATGCTCGCGGCCCGCGGCGGTGAGCTGGATGCGGTAGGCGGGCTCGGGGGTCTCGTAGCGTGTCGCGCTACCGGGCGTGTAGGCGACGGGCAGCAGATCCTGGAGAACGCGGCTGTCGTGCCCATGCGGCATATACCGGGGACCGGCGACGCAGACGAGAAGCGCGCCGCGCTTCGTCACGGCCTCCTCGATCGCGGCGAGGTCGCGGGCGGAGAGGGCGTTCGGCGGGATGTCGCCGAGGATGATGACGTCGAATCGCTGCCATTCCGAGTGGATTTGCGGCAGGTGCGTCGCCTCGGCCTCGCCGAAGGGGCGCGAGGCGCTCGCATAGACGGTGGGCGGCTGCGGCCCGCGATGGATCGTGTCGGGATTGAGGAGGACGTATTGCAGGTGCACCGACTTGTCGCGGCCATAGAAGAGGTTGCGCAGGTAGCGGAATTCCCATCGGGGGAAGCCATCGACGAGGAGCACGTTCGTGCGGTCGTCGGTGACCGCGACCTTGAAGTCCCACGAGTTGTTTTCCTTGAAGATCTCGCGCGCGTCGGGTTTCAGGCGCACCTGGTAATTCCGGATGCCCTTGGCCTCGGGCTTGTGGACGAAGTTGATCTCGCTACGGAAACTGACGTCGGTGACGTCGATGGTGACGGTGTCGATGACTTCGTCGCCCGAGACGAGTTCGGCCTGCACCTTCTCGCCGAGGAATCCATCGAGCTTCGCGGTCGCTTTGACGACGACGCGGTCGTCGAGGTAGATGGATTCGGGCGCGTTGAGCGAGAGCAGCGAGATGTCGACGGGTCCGAGATCCGCGCCGAGAGGCACGGCGGAAAGAGGGGTATTCCGCACCGCGAGCTGGCGCAGGCTGTCCTCGGGCAGGGCGGCGCCGTTGTGGCGGCCGTCGCCCAACAAAAGCACGCCGGCGAGCGACTCGGGCGAGGTGTTGTCGAGGACGTGCTCGAGCGCTCCGGTGAGATCGGTCTGGGCGTTCTCGGGTTTCGCGCCGATCGCGACGCCTTCCGCCTCGGCGAGCGGATCGGAGACCTGCGTGACGTCGCGGGCGAAGCGGTAGTAGCGCAGGTTGTAGCGCTCCTTGAGCCGACCCAGAAGGGTTGGGTCGATGGTGCCAACCTCTTCGGTTTGCGGTTCCCCGTCTTGCGTCCCCTCCGCGGCTGGCACGGGAGCGGAGAGAACGCGTTTGGCGAGTTCGGCGCGCGGAGTGGTGGCGGCTTCATCGACGAACTTCTTCGTCGGTCCATCGAGACTGTTGTAAAAGGCCTCGTCGGATTTCGCGGCCGTCGCCGGGATTGTCTGCACGAGCGGGGCGAGTTCGTTGCGGGCGACTTCGAGCTGCTTCACGAGTTCGTCACCATTGCCCGACTCGGCGGCCTTTGCGGCGAGGGGAAGAATGCGGGCGAGACCGTCGCGGGTGCGTTTCACGTAGTCGTCGAGCTTGCCCTTCACCTCGCCGGGCAGGTTCGTGCCGAGGGTGTCGGTGAGGGTTTTCGTCAGGGCGGCGCGCCGGCCCTCGAGCGTCTTGAACGCCTCCGGCAACTGCGCGGCGCGGCCTTCGAGTCCGGCAGTCGCGTTGGGAGCGGAACGGAGGGCGTTGACCTCTTCGGCGAGGGCGGCGTCGAGGGCGGTGGCGTCGCGTCCGATCGCGGCGAGGGCGGGGCGTTTCTCGAGACCCGGCACGGCGAGGAGGGCGGCACGGTCGAGCTTTTGCGCGGGCGAAAGCCGCTGGTCGGAGAGCCGCATCGAGTCGGAGTCGTCGATGAGGACGGCGACCTCGCGCGAGATCTCGCGTTCCTCGATGAAGGAACGCACCGGTTGCACGAGGATGAGGAGAAGGACGATGAGCGAGGCGAGCCGCAGTCCGAGGAGAAAGCGTCCCCTGCGCGGCGTGACGAGCGATTTCTCGAAGCCGTAGATCCAGACGATGGCCTCGGCCGCGGCCGCGCCGAGCAGGGCGATGGCGACGAGCGACCACGAAGTGGCGAGGGCGAAGAAGGCACCGAGGAACTGGAAGGCGAGCCAGCACGCCGCCGCCGCGAGGACGAAGCCGAGGATCGAGAGGGCGACCGCCGCCTTCGTAATGCGGCCGCGCAGCTTCAGCACGGCCAGCCAGAGAAGGGCGCACACGAGCAGCCCCGGTCCCGAAAGGAGCGGGCCGAGCGAGTCGATGAGATCGGTGCGGCTGAAGTCGTCGGTGTTCACGGGAAGAAATAGTGGCATGGGCATCCTGCCCATGCATTCGGCGGTTATGACGTGGGAGAGCGGAAGGAATTCGATTGGCGTCCGGGAGCTATGCCGCGATGCGTGGGCTGGAAGCCCATGCCACAAGCGTGCTCGCGTTGGAAAAAAAGGCTCATCTCATCTTTTCCCGAACGCCGCGAGTTGCTCGCGGAAGGCGTTGCTGGGGGCGTCCTTGGATTCGAACTGGATCTTGATCTCCTCTCCCATGCGGCGGCTGCGGGCGATCCAGCGGGAGAGAACGATCTCGAGGAGGAGGAAGGCGAAGGCGCCGAGGGCGAGATACTTCCACAGCTCCTGGCCGAACTGGTTGCCGTTGAGGAAACCGATCAACTCCTCGAGCGTTTGCGGTTGTGACAGGGTGACGAAGTTCGCGAGGAAGGCGTAATCGGATTCGGTGAGGCGGACGAGGCGGCTTTCGGCGGGGTCGCGCTTCACGGTGAAGGGGATCTCGCTGCCTTTCTCGCGGAGGAAATCGGCGAAGAAGGGGCGCTGCTCCCCGGGCACGGTCAGCTGGTAGAGCCCCGACGAGATCTGACCCTGCAGCTTCAGGACCGAACCTCCGTCGGCCGAGCTGAGTTGGGCGACGCGCGGTTTGCCGTCGGGTCCCTTCACGGGGAAGGAGGCGAGGCTGCTCTCGCGGCCGGTTTCGTCGGCTTCGCCGGAGAAGGTGCGGAAGCGCGTCGGCGGGATGATCTGCGAGGGCAGCTTGTCGGCCTCCCACTTCAGGATGGCCTTGGCCTCGCCGCCGTCCTCGCGATAGACGGCGCGGAAATCAACCCAGCGGTTCTCCTCGACCTTGCCGGAGAAACGCCGCTCGCGCGTGCCCTGGTTGAACTGCACGACGGACTTGCCGTCGATGAAGATCTCGAGGTTGTCGTCGACGTCGGCCTGGAAGGTGAGGCGCTTCGGATCGGGCAACTGGATCTTGCCGGTCCACTCGACCTTGAAACCATCGGCGGGAATGCCGGGAGCGGGGCTTCCGTTCATCCAGTTGAACTGGATCCCGGGGTCCTGCCGGGTGAGGACGGGTTCGGTGGCGCCGTGGCTGGCGAAATAGCGTCCGATGATCCCTTCGCCGATGGCGCGGCCGCGTTTGCCGGCGAGGCCGAGATTGACTTCCCAGCCCGGCTCGAGATTGAGCTGGTAGGAGGCGGGATCGGCGAGGTGGTAGACGAGCTCGTGGATGAAGGGGAGGAAGGCCTGGCGCGTCACGAGGTTGCCCGCGGAAAGGTCGAGCGGGATCCCTAACAAAACCACCTGTCCGCGTCCCTCCTTGCGCGAGCTGAGGAGGATCTCGCCGTTGTTGAGGCGCGCGCCGACCGAGGCGTCCTTCGCGAGGGCCTCGGGGATGGTCTGGGGCCGGTAGTTCGTGATGACGGTGCCGGAAAAGTCGCTCTTGGCGGTGTCGGCGACCTTGGCGAGCGCCGGATGGGTGAGGGTCTGGGCCGAGGGCGAGAAAGCTTCGCTCGCGGTCGCGACGACGGGATCGGCGATGGTGGCGGGGAGGAAGGGCGCGTCGCCCTCCGTTTTCCAGGTGTTGTAGAAATCCCCCTGGGCCTTGGCTCCCGCGGCGACGAGGAGCCCGCCTCCATCCGTGACGTAGCGCGCCAGTGCCGTCGCGACGGGCCCGGAGAGGCGCGGCACATCGGCGAGGATGACGGTGTCGTAGGTCGAGAAATCCGAGATCACGCCGAGGTCGGACAGGTCGACGACCTCGGGATCGACGAGGAAACGGATCGGATCGAGGGTGGGATCGTAGTTCGGATTGAAGTCATCGGCGGCCTCGTCGGTCGCGGCCGGGATGTTCGCCTCGAGGGTGGGATCAAGGGTGAGGGCCGAGGGCGCGAGGGCCACGGCGGCGAATGCGGCGGAGCGATCGAGGGCGCGGGCGGAGGGACGACCCTCGACGATGAGCACCTTCAGCTCGCTCGCGACGTTCAGCGCGGACGATCCCGTGTTGTCGCTCGCGATGTCGTCCTCGACCTCGAGGGTGAGGGAGAGCGAATGGGCGCCCGCTTCGCCGAACTGGTGGGTGAAGGTGACGACCTGCTCCTCGCCGGGACGAAGCTGGCCGAGCGAGGCATCGCGGTAATCGCGGCCGTCGTCGATTTTGAGGACCAGGGCCGTCGGCGTGACCGCCTCGTTGCCCGTGTTCGCGACCGTCGCGGTGACGGTGACGGGGCGGTCGATGCCGACGATCTCGCGGGAAAGGCGCACGTCCGTGACCGCGAGATTCCGCACGAAGTCGGGCATCGGCATCTTGCGGATCATGATCTGCGGTTCGCTTGGCAGGTTCTTGAAAGCGTCGCGGAGGAAATTCCAGCGGCCGCTCTGGCCGATCTCCCACCCGACGTTTTGTTCGTCGGTCAGGATCACGATCTGCTTCGCGGGATTGTCGCCGCGGGCGAGGCTGAGGGAGGCGAGGGTGAAGGCCTGGTAGGTGGTCATGGCCCCGTCGAGCGGCGTCAGTTCGTTCAACGCGGCGTCTAGGGCGGCGCGATCGGTCGTGGGGTCGAGGACGAGGGCCGAGGGCGAGGGGCCGCCGACGATGAGGCTGAAGGCGTGGCCGCGAGGGGCGCGCTTGACGAGGGTGCGGGCTTCCTCGACGGCGCGCTCGAAATTGGTCGTGCCCTCGGTGGCGATGCCCATTGAGGTCGAGGCGTCGATGATGAGGGCGATGTCCTGCCGTGCGCCTGGCGAGAAGCGCGAGAGATTGAGGTATTTCTCGAAAAAGATGAGGGCGACGCACGCGAGGAGGATCAGGGTCGATCCGATCGCGATACGGCGGCGCCAGACCTTTTCATCGTGCAGGACCACGGCGACGCCCAGACCGACGACGGCGAGGAGAAGGAGCGGCAGGACGAGGAGCCAGGGGATCGTCGATCCCGGCGGGATGAAGGGCCTTGCGAGGGCGAGGGCGAGGAGACCGACGAGGAGGCAGCGCGCCGCCATGAGGAGGGCCTCCTCGAGCTGGATGCGGCGGTTGCGGATGGCGAGGGATTCGAGGAGGAAATTCATCGCACCCCAGTCGACGACGCGGCTGGACCGGCGGTTCAGCAAATGGATGATGATCGGGATGGAGATCCCGAGCGCGCCGAGGAGGAGGATGGTGTTTAAAAAAAGCATGCCGGGGGCGGGGAGCGGCAGTAAAAAGTGAAAGGTCGGAGTGTGGCGGGGCTCGTGCCCCGCGAATTGGGTCAGGCCTTGCGTTGTGAGAAATAGGTGAAAAGGGCTTCGGGGACGGGGGTCTTGGTGTTCACGGGCACGTAGTCGGCCTGCATCTGGCCGCAGGTGAGCTCGATCGACTTGAGGTGCGTCTTGACCCGCTCGAGGTAGGAGGCGCGGATCGTCGAGGGATCGATGTTGAGCCGGCGGCCCTCGATCTCGAGGCAGCGGAAGTCGTCGAACTTGTCGAAGGGAAAGGTGAGTTCCTCCTCGGCCATGAGGTGGAAGACGACGAGCTCGTGGTTCTTGAAGCGGAAGTGGTGGAGCGCGTTCTTGATCGCCTCGGCGTCGTCGAAGAGGTCGCTGATGATGATGACGAGTCCGCGCGAGGGGATGCGCTCGGCGATCTCGTGGAAGGTCGCGGCGCAGCGGGTGTCCTTGCCAGGCACGGTGCGGGCGAGTTCCTCGAGGACGGTGCGGACCTGGCTTGGCTTCGCGGCGGGGCGCAGGTAGGTGCGGATCGCTTCGTCGAAGGTGACGAGCCCGACGGCGTCCTGTTGCCGGATGAGGAGATAGCCCAGGGCCGAGGCGAGATAGCGGGCGTATTCGAATTTGGAGAGGTGCTCCTTGCCACCGAGCGAGCACGCCGCCTCGCCCTCATAGGCCATCGAGCCCGAGGCATCGACGAGCAGGGTGACCCGCATGTTCGTCTCCTCGATGTACTGCTTGATGTAATAGCGGTCGCTCTTGCCGTAGACCCGCCAGTCGAGGTTGCGGAGGTCGTCGCCGGTGACGTATTGCCGATGCTCGGCAAACTCGACCGAGAATCCCTTGTGCGGACTGGTGTGGCGTCCGTTGATGCTCCCCACCTTCGCGGTGCGAGCGAGGAACTCGAGCCGGCCGATCATGTTGATGATCTCGGAAGGAAGCAGTTCGCTGAACCGGGGCGGGGCGTCGGTCATGCGGGGATTGGTGGGAATGGGAAGCTGAAACGTTGCGGTTTCCGATTTGCGTTCATTTGCGGGTATTTGCGTTAAAATTTCGGGGACGCAAATGAGCGCGAATGGGCCGCGAATTTCCGCAAATTTCTGAAATGCTCGCGGATGAGCCGGAGAAACCCTCACGGGCTTCTTTACCCGGTTCTCCAAAGAATGTCCGTTCCGAGCTCACAGGTCCAACTCGGCGGAGGGGGCGAAGTGCTCGACGAGGCGGGCGACGATGTCGTCGCTCGTGATCCCGGCGGCTTCGGCGTTGAAGGTGGTGAGGACGCGGTGGCGCAGCACCGGCAGGGCCACGGCACGGACGTCGGCGGTCGTGGTGTGGTAGCGGCCCTGGAGGATGGCGCGGGCCTTCGCCGCGAGGATCAGGTAGATCCCGGCACGCGGACCGGCGCCCCAGGCGACCATTTCACGGACGAAGTCAGGGGCCTCGGCCTCCTTGGGACGGGTCGCCCGGGCGATCTGGGCCGCGTAGCTGACGACGTGGTCGGCGACGGGAACGCGGCGCACGACGTTCTGAAGCTTCAGCACGGATTCACCGGTGAGCTGCTTTTCGATCCTGGCCTTGTAGGTGCCGGTGACGCGTTTGATGATCGCCTCCTCCTCCGCCGCGCTCGGGTAGTTGACGCGGATATTGAACATGAAACGGTCGAGCTGAGCCTCGGGCAGGGGATAGGTGCCTTCCTGTTCGATGGGGTTCTGCGTCGCGAGGACGAAGAAGGGCTCGGGAAGCGGATAGGTTTCCTCGCCGATCGTGACGTGGTGCTCCTGCATCGCCTCGAGAAGGGCGGCCTGCGTCTTGGGAGGAGTCCGGTTGATTTCGTCGGCGAGGATCATGTTCGCGAAGATGGGACCCTTCACGAACTTGAAGACGCGCTTGCCCGTGCCGATGTCCTCCTCGAGCACCTCGGTGCCGGTGATGTCGGCGGGCATGAGGTCGGGGGTGAACTGGACCCGCTTGAAGCTGAGATCGAGCACGTCGGAAAGGGTCGAGACGAGGAGCGTTTTCGCCAGGCCCGGGACCCCGACGAGGAGGGCGTGGGAGCGGCAGAAAATGGAGATGAGGAGCTGCTCGATCACCTCCTCCTGCCCGACGATGACCTGCTCGAGCTGGCCGCGCATCGCGGCGTAGGCGCCGCGGAGTTCCTCGATGACGGCTTTGTCCGATGAGCCGAGTTCCGTCTGGGGTTCGATTGCCGTAGGGGCCATGGTGCTGTTGGGATGGGTTGGAGAGTTGGGAGGAATACCGGAGGAAACAGAGCAACCGGCCGGAGGTTCCGCGAGAATACGCCGGGAGCGCTCCCGGTGTCGAACGTGATTTTCGCGCAATAGCGCTTGTCCGCCATGCCCGATCGAGCCACCCGGAAGGGCTAGCCTGGGGAAAGCGCGGCACCGACCGCGGCGGGGGCGGATTCGCACCTTGACCGCCCGCCCGCAGCCTTTACCGTTCCGCGCGGTCAAGCCGCCCATTAACCGAATTCAACCCCATCCCACGACATGGCCATCTCCGTAGGTTCCCACGCCCCTGATTTTGAACTCACCACCCTCGGCGCGAACGGTCCCGAGATCGTCCGTCTCGTTGACCATTTCGGCAGCGGCAACATCCTCCTCCTCTTCGTTCCCATGGCCTTCACCGGGGTCTGCACAAAGGAATTCTGTTCCGTCACGAGCGAACTCGCCGATTACGAGAGCCTCAATGCCAAAGTCTTCGGGATCAGCGGAGACAATCCCTTTGCCCAGCAGAACTGGAAGGAAAAGGAAGGAATCGGCATCACCCTCCTGAGTGACTACGAACACAAGATCGCCAGGGCCTACGACGTGGCCTACGACAGCTTCCTCCCCGAGAAGAACCTCAAGATGGGCGGGGTTCCGAAGCGATCCGCCTTCATCATCGACAAGGAGGGTATCGTGCGCTACTCCGAAAGCAGCGACAGTCCGGGTGACCTCCCGAATTTCGAGGCGATCAAGGCGAAGCTCAAGGAGCTGGCGTGACCGGCCGTGCGATTGAAAAAAGCGGAAAGCCCGGAGCCATCCGGGCTTTTTTATGCCACTGGGGATCGGACCCAAGGGGTAGATGGGGAGGCGGAAACCGGGGGGGCGGTCGGCTCAGCGTCGTCCCTTGCGTTGGACCACGACCGTCCGGGTGGCGCGGAGGCCTTCCTCGGAGATGGCGACAACCTTCAGGGAGAGGCTCCTCCGCTTCAGGGGGAAGGGAACCTTGGCCGTCCAGCTCGTTGTGCCGCGGGCGAGCCTGTTGGCGACCAAGACCCGCACGGTATTGGCCGAGGCCTTCCCTGAGACAGTAACCTGTTTCGACCTCGCCCCCACCTGAATGCGGGCTCGCACCGTCACGGTGGGAGGAACGGCCGGTTCGCCGGTGACCGAGTAAACCCCGATCTTTCCACCGGCTTCGTAGCCGACCAGCAGGGTGGGCTCGCCGAGGGGGCTGTCGGTCGCGGAGAGGAAGGTGATGCTCTCGGGTGCGGCGAGTCCGTCGGTGAGGTTGTTGATCGAGGTGACGAAGGTGGGAGCCGCGGGATTGTCGAGATTGTACATCAGGATCGCCCCCTGGCGTTCCATTGCGACGAAGATGTAGCGGTGACCGTTGATCTTGCCGGTCGCGATGGCCTCGGGCTCGGGACCCTTGTCGGGGGAGCGCGCGTCAAAAGTGGTCGTGCCGTTGCTGCTGCTCTCGCCGTTCATGTTGTGCAGCGTCGGGTAGAGGGTGAGGAGAAGGCTTTCGAAGCTGCCGGTGTCGGCGACGCGGACGCCGGTGGAGGCGTTCCACACCGTGAAAGACCGCGTCCCGGGCATGATGACGTCGTCGATGAGCCCGTCGTTGTCGGGGTCGGAAAGGTCGCGGACGACGCGCAGGCGCCCGAGGGCGGCGTTCGAGCGGTCGATCGTCACGCCGTTTTCCACGCCGGTGAAGCCGGCATCCCCGATGCGGATGCGGTCGGCGTCGTCCGGGCGGAAGTCGCCCTCGTTCGCGGTGACGAGGTAGCGCACGCCGCCAGAGACGAAGGACGTCACGGTGTCGGGCATGGGGATGCCCTTCACGACATCGTCAACGAGGGCGGCCGGTCCGTTCGATCCGTTGTCGCGGTCCGAGGCATCGATGGTCTGGGTGATCGTGCCCAGCGGAAAAATCGCGGTGATCTTGTTCGCCTGCGGGCCGGTGAGCGAGATTTCGGCTATGGCGTTGTTTTCCTGGAGGGTGGCGTAGACCTTGCCGTCGCCTTCGGTGAGGTATTCGGGCTCGACGTGCAGGTGGGCGTTGCCCGCGGTGAAGGTTTTGTCGTTGAAACGGAGGTCGTCGAGATCCACTCCGGGTGCCAGGTTCTCGGGAGAAAAGTCGATCGTGGTCACATCGGCGTCGCCGAGGGCTCCGGCCACATCACCGACCACGGCGATGCCGGAGAGATCGATCACACTGACCGACCCCGGGGCGTCGAGGTCGCCTCCAACGGTGAACTCACCTTCGTTGGCCACAAAGACCTTCGAACCGTCGCGCGAGAAGATCACGCTGTCGGGATGGAATCCCACCGTAAGGGATCCCAACAGGGTCGCCGAACCTTCACGGTAGCTGAAAAAGACCACCACTCCCTCGATCAACCCGTTTTCAAGCGGGATTACCGAGGCGACCCCGAAGCCGCGATTGAGTGGGTCGAGCGCCACCGAGCTGACCGAGGCGATCCCGCCCCCGAACTGGGCCGCCAGATCGACAAAATCACGCTCTTCTAGGCTTCCATCGTCGGTGAGTGTGAAGATCTGGACGCCATATCCGGCTGCGACTCCCGCGACATTTGAGGCAACCGTGCTTCCGTCGGTCGAAAAAGCGACGATTTCGCCTCCGTCGGCGATGGTGACGTTGGACTCGAGGGTGATGCTCTGCGACATCGCCGGAGACGCGAGTGCGCCTAGGGCGAGGAGAGCCATGCTCAGTTGGACGATGGAACGTTTCATGGGAGCTGCCATCATCCCCTTCCGCCGCAACCGCTCAATCGCTCTTGGGCGACGATTTCTTCACGCAACCTTTTCGTCACAAGGGGTGGTGGGATTTGGTTCCCCGGCCGGGCTGCGGTGTCGTGGATTCCGGTGCCTTTTGCGCGAAAACCGGCGGTTGAACCGGCCCGAAAGGTGCTTTAAGATCCGGCCTTTTCCTCCGGCCTCCCCCCCCGCAATCCGCGTGGGGACAGGGTCCGGTCTCTGAACAGACCCGGTCGGGTCCGGCCTCCGAGGCCCGGTCCGCCGATTTCACCCCAGCCACCCAGAAAACGATGAGTTTTGACGTTGTCCGCACCTTCCCCACCGGTTCCGGAGCCGAGGGCAAATTTTACTCCCTGCCCGCCCTCGCCGAGGCCGGGGTCGCGAAGAACCTTTCGCGTCTGCCCGTCAGCATCCGCATCGTGCTCGAGTCGGTCCTGCGCAACGTCGACGGACGCAAGGTGAGCGATGCCGACGTCGGCAATCTCGCGAACTGGAACGCGAAGGCTCCCGGTGAATATGAGATCCCCTTCACCGTCGCGCGCATCGTCCTCCAGGACTTCACCGGCGTGCCGCTGCTGGTCGACGTCGCCGCGATGCGAGACGCCGCCGTGGCCCGCGGGGCCGTGGCCTCGAAGGTCGAGCCGCTCGTGCCCGTCGACCTCGTCGTCGATCACTCCGTTCAGGTCGATTTCGCCGGTTCGCAGCTCGCCCTCGACCGCAACATGGCGATCGAGTTCATCCGCAACCGCGAGCGCTATGAATTCCTGAAGTGGGGCCAGCAGGCCTTCGAGACCTTCTCGGTCGTGCCTCCCGGCATCGGCATCGTCCACCAGGTGAACCTCGAATACCTCGCCAAGGGCGTGCTTTCGAAAAACGGCGTCTACTACCCCGACACCCTCGTCGGCACCGACTCGCACACGACCATGATCAACGGCCTCGGCGTCGTCGGTTGGGGCGTCGGCGGGATCGAGGCCGAGGCCGGCATGCTGGGCCAGCCCGTCACCTTCCTCGTCCCCGAGGTCGTCGGCGTTTACCTCCACGGCGAACTCAAGGAAGGCGTCACCGCGACCGACCTGACCCTGCGCGTCACCGAGATCCTTCGAAAGCACGGCGTCGTCGGCAAGTTCGTCGAGTTCTTCGGACCCGGCGCCACCGCCCTCTCCCTGCCCGATCGCGCCACGATCGCGAACATGGCCCCCGAGTACGGCGCGACGATGGGTTTCTTCCCCGTCGACGGCGAGACGATCAACTACCTCCGCGGCACGGGTCGCAGCGAGGAACTCTGCGCCACCGTGGAGAATTACTACAAGGCCCAGGGCCTCTTCGGCATCCCCGGCAAGGGCGAGTGCGACTACACCGACCTCATCGAGCTCGACCTCGCCAGCATCGTTCCGTGCGTCGCCGGACCGAAGCGTCCGCAGGACCGCATCGACGTGCCCGTCCTCGGCGAGAAGTTCAACGCCCTCCTCACCGCTCCCGCCGCCTCGGGTGGCTTCGGGGTCGACGAGTCCAAGCGCGGTGCCGTGGCGGCGTTGCACCTCGATTCGCCTGCCGGTGAATTCGAGAACCCGCTCGTCGCCGGAGAAACCATCACCGCGATCAGCGTCGACACGCAGATCAAACACGGCTCCGTCCTCATCGCCGCGATCACGAGCTGCACGAACACCTCGAACCCGAGCGTGATGCTCGCGGCCGGCCTCCTCGCGAAGAAGGCGAACTCGCGCGGCCTCACCGTGCCGCCCTTCGTGAAGACTTCGCTCGGGCCCGGCTCGCGCGTCGTCACCGATTACCTCGAGGCGACCGGGCTCCAGAAGGAGCTCGACCAGCTCGGGTTTGAAACGGTCGGCTACGGCTGCACCACCTGCATCGGCAACTCCGGTCCGCTCCATCCGGCGATCGAGGACGCCATCAAGGCGGGCGATCTCGTCTGCGCCTCGGTCCTGTCCGGCAACCGCAATTTCGAGGCCCGCGTCCACGGTTCGATCCGCGCGAACTTCCTCATGTCGCCGCCGCTCGTCGTCGCCTACGCGCTCGCCGGACGCGTCGATCTCGATCTCACGACCGAACCGATCGGCATGGACACGAAGGGCGAGCCCGTCTTCCTCGCCGACCTCTGGCCGACCCAGGCCGAGATCCGCGCCGAGCTCGACGCCGCGCTGAAGCCCGAGGTTTACGCGAAACTCTACGGCAACGTCGACACCGCCAATCCGAAGTGGGGTGAGATCAAGGGCTCTAGCGGAGCCACCTACACCTGGGATCCGAAGTCGACCTACGTGCAGTCGCCGCCATTCTTCACGACGAAGGAAGGTGCCAGCATCGACATCGTCGGGGCCCGTCCCCTCGGCATCTTCGGCGACTCGGTCACGACCGACCACATTTCCCCGGCCGGTTCGATCAAGGCGACCTCGCCCGCAGGCAAGTATCTCCTCGAGAACGGCGTCGAGAAGGCCGAGTTCAACTCCTACGGCGCCCGTCGCGGCAACGACCGCGTCATGACCCGCGGCACCTTCGCGAACGTCCGCATCAAGAACCTGATGTGCCCCGGCGTCGAGGGAGGTTACACGCAGTATTTTGGTTCCTCCGAAGTCGCCGCGCCCGACACGACGATCGCCCCGGTCGCCGGAGCGAAGCCCACCTTCATCTACGACGCCTCGATGGCCTACCAGGCCGAGGGCACGCCGCTCGTCGTCATCGGCGGCGAGGATTACGGGATGGGTTCCTCGCGTGACTGGGCCGCCAAGGGCACGCGCCTCCTCGGCGTCAGCGCCGTCGTCACGAAGTCCTTCGAGCGGATCCACCGTTCCAACCTCATCGGGATGGGCGTGCTGCCGCTGAACTTCGCCAATCCGGCCGACTACGACCTCGTCAAGGATCTCGCCGACGCGACCTTCGACATCACCGGCATCGCCGGCGAGCTGAAGCCCATGCAGACCGCGACCCTCGTCGCCCACAAGAGCGACGGCTCGAGCCTGACGATCCCGCTCAAGGTGCGCCTCGATACGCCGGCGGAAGTCGACTACTACAACGCCGGAGGCATCCTGCCCTACGTGTTGGAGCAGATTCTGGAAGGGTGAGATTCGCGGGGTGCGGCCGTAGGTTCCGGGTCACTCCAACCTCCGCCACACCGCGGGCAGTTTCTCCGAGACGAGTTTCCGTCCCGATTCCGGGAGACGGTCCCGGGTCATCGGCACGACGATCGTGTCCTCGGTGAACCGGCCCGGGTCGCGCCCGTATTTGTAGGCGTCGGTGAGGGTTCCGTCGGGGTTGAGTGGTGTCTTTGACAGGGTTCGCTCCGCCACAGAGAGAAAAAAGAGATCGCGTTCCATGGCCGGAGCGGTCCCTTCGCGGCGGCGAAGCCTCGCGGTGGCGAGTTCGCGGAAGAGCTGTTTCGCGGTCCATTCGGCGGGATCGACGTAGTGCCGCCGCGGGGCGATGAAGTCGGTGAAGGCGGGGTCGTTCCGCAGTTCCGCGAAAGCGGCGTCGATCCCGGACTCGACGAGCGGGAAATGGGTGCAGCCGAGGACGATGGTGGTCAGCGGCTTGACTCCGGATCCGGCGGAGGCGGCGCGGTGGGTCTCGACGAGCTGCCGCACGTCGGTGGCGATTTGTTGCTCCACCGTCGCCTTGCGCGAGGGATCGCCCTCGATGATGGCGGCGAGATCGGGGCTGCCCTGCTGGGTGATGGTGGCGACCCCGCGTCCGGCGCGTCCGAGGGTACCCTGGATCGTGCGCGGATAGACGCCGCTGTCGCAGGTGCCGACGGTGGCGAGCACGCCGATGGCGCCGGACTCTTTCGTCTCGAGCAGTCCGCGCGCCCCGGCCTCGACCACGCCGACAACGATCACGGGAAGCTGCCAGCGTTTCACGGCGGCCTCGAGATCGTCGAATCCGTAGGCGGTGGCGGTGTTGCAGGCGATGACGATCGCCTTCACGGGCGGTTTGTCGTGCCGGACGACGCCGTCCCCGTGGTAGCGCCGGCCGAGGAGGAAGACGGCGTCCTTGAGGATGAGCTCTCGGAGGGTGTCGGTCTTGCCGGCCTTGGCATAGTTGCCGTAGGGCATGTTGGCCTGGTCGCCGAGGTAGACGAACCGTTCGTTCTCGAAGTCGGGGCGGCCGTCGGGTCCGGGGGCGAGGGTCTCGTTGTTCCACGCATCGAGGGTGAGGATGGCCTCGAGCACGGTGAGTCCTCCGATGCCGGAATCGAAGACGCCGATGGGCAGGGCGGAGAGGTCGCCCGCGTAATCGGCCCGACGGAAGGTGAAGGCGGCCCGTCCTTCGGGATCTGTCGCGAGGTGGGCGTCGAACGCGACGGTGACTCGGTCGGGTTCAGCGGCGGCGGCGATGCCGGTGAGAAAAAACACGAAAAGGCCCGGACGGAGCGAGGCGGTCATGCCGCATTGTCTCCGTCCGGGCCGGGAATGACAACCCTGGAGTTCGACGCTTACGCCTCGGAGAGCGCGGGATAATCCGTGTAGCCCTTCGGCCCCGGAGTGTAGAAGGTCGAGGGATCGGGCGCGTTGAGGGGAGCGCCCTTGGCGAAACGCACGGGGAGGTCGGGATTGGCGAGGAAGGGAACGCCGAAGGCGACCGCATCGATTTTCCCGGCGTCAATCGCGGCATCGGCCTCGTCGGGGCTGTAGCCCATGTTCGACACAAGGACGCCACGGTAGCGCTCGCGGATCGGAGTGAGGACGTCGCCGCTTTGCTGCTGGAACAAGTCGGCGCGCATGACGTGGAGGTAGGCAAGGTTGCGTTGGTCCAGTTCGGTGGCGAGGTAGGTCACGAGCCCGACGGGGTCGCTGTCGATCATGCTGTTGTAGCTGTTGAGCGGCGAGATCCGCAGCCCCACCCGGTCGCTCCCCCACACGCCGATGACGGCATCGAGAACCTCGAAGAGGAAGCGGGCGCGGTTCTCCACGGGGCCGCCGTAGGGGCCGGTGCGGTGATTGGCCCCGTCGCGGAGGAATTCATCGATGAGGTAGCCGTTGGCTCCGTGCACCTCGACTCCGTCGAATCCGGCGGCCTTGGCATTCTCCGCGGCCTGGCGGAAGCCCGCCACGATGCCGGGGATCTCGTCGTCGGCGAGTTCGCGCGGGGTGACGTAGGACATCTTTCCCTGCGGGGTGTGGATCTCGTCGTTCGTGATGGGAATGGCGCTGGGGGCGACGGGGATGGCGCCGTCGTTCAGCACGGGATGACAGGCGCGGCCACCGTGCCAGAGCTGGAGGACGATGCGTCCGCCCTTCGCATGGACGGCGTCGGTGACCGCTTTCCATCCCGCGACCTGGGCCTCGGAATAGATGCCGGGCTCGGAGACGAAGGAGCAATTCCCCTCCATCACCATGGTGGCCTCGGCGATGATGAGGCCGGCCCCGGCGCGCTGCGCGTAGTAGTCGGCCATGAGGGCGTTCGGGAGATGGCCCCGGTCGGCGCGCGAACGGGTGAGCGGAGCCATGAGGATGCGGTTCGGCAGGGACAAGGCCCCGGCCTGGAGCGGTTGGAAGAGGGCGGAATGCGGCATGGAGTGGTGGAGTGGTGGAGTGGTGGAGTGGTGGAGTGGTGGAGTGGTGGAGTGGTGGAGTGGTGGAGTGGTGGAGTGGTGGAGTGGTGGAGTGGTGGAGTGGTGGAGTGGTGGAGTG
>JBILDO010000117.1:0-6569 GCA_044352585.1 Verrucomicrobiales bacterium | reverse complement strand
GGTGGGCTTCTCCTTGCGGCCCAGTCGGTCCCCGGGGACGAAGGCGTTGATCGCGCCATCGCCAAGGGAATCGGGTTTCTCGTTGCCGACCAGAACGAGAACGGCAGCTGGGGATCGGCACGCCAGACGAAGGGGCTGAACATCTACGCGCCGGTTCCGGGAGCCCACGATGCGTTCCGCGCCGCCGTCACCGCCATGGCCGTCTCGGCCCTGTGCGATTCCGGTCTGGCCGGGGAGGAAGGCGCTCCGCGAAAGGCGCTCGATCGGGGCGAGGAGTATCTCCTTGGGAACCTTCCCGGAATCCGGCGCGCCACGGCCGATGCGATCTACAATGTCTGGACCCACGCCTACGGCATCCAGGCTCTCGTCGATCTCCACCAGCGGAACGAGGACGCGGAGAAACGGAAACTTTACGTGGAGCTGATCAACGGCCAGGTGGATTTGTTGGGCCGCTACGAGTCGGTTGATGGAGGATGGGGCTACTACGATTTCCGGGCCGGCACGGCGCGCCCCTCTTCCGACTCGATCAGCTTCACCACCGCGACCTGCCTCATCGCCTTCCGTGAGGCGTCCGACCTGCCCGGGGTGGTGATTCCGCGGGCTCTCATCGACCGCGCGATCGATTCGATCAACCGCCAGCGGAAATCCGACCACAGCTATCTCTACGGCGAATATCTCGACGACATGCCGATGCGCGGCATCAACCGCCCCGGAGGAAGCCTCGGCCGGACCCAGGCCTGCAACCACGCCCTGCGCGTCTGGGGCGATGAAACCGTCACCGACGCGGTCATCAAGGAGTGGCTCGTGAAGCTGCGCGACCGCAACGGGTGGCTCGACATCGGGCGCAAACGGCCGATTCCCCACGAGGCCTGGTTCCAGGTCGCGGGATACTTCTATTACTACGGGCATTATTACGCGGCGCGCTGTGTCAGCCTGCTCCCTGATGACGAGGAGACGGAATACCGCAAGCTCGTCGCGGACCTGATCCTGTCGAAGCAGGAGACGGACGGATCCTGGTGGGACTTTCCTTTTTACACCTATCACCAACCCTACGGCACGGCCTTCGCCGTGATGACGCTGGCCCGCTGCCGGGACAACGACTTTTCCTTTTGAGGGAGGACGGTTTATGCCGGAGCCTTCCGCCCGTCATGCAGACCTCCGATTTCGACTACGAGCTCCCCGACGAGCTCATCGCCCAGCACCCGCCGGAACGGCGGGGAGAATCGCGGATGATGGTGCTCGACCGCGCCGCCGGAACCATCGCGCATCGTCGTTTCGCCGACCTGCCCGAATTCATGGAGCCGGACGATCTGCTCGTCCTCAATGACACGAAGGTCGTCGCGGCGAGGTTTTTCTCCGACGATGGGCGATGCGAGATCCTCCGGGTGGAGGCCCTCGACGAACGCACCTGGAAATGTCTCGTGCGTCCGGGAAAACGGTTCCGTCCCGGCGCGACCGTCGCGATCGCGGGATGCAACGGAACGGTTTTGTCGGTTTGTGAGGAGGGCGGCGAGCGCATTATCCGCTTCGACCGGGTTCCCGACGAGGACACCCACGGGCACCTCGCCCTGCCCCCCTACATCCGCCGGCCCGACGCGGCCGCGGACCGCGATCGCTACCAGACGGTCTACGCCCGGGAATCCGGGGCCATTGCCGCCCCGACCGCGGGGCTTCATTTTTCGCCGGAAATGCTCGCGCCGCTCCCCCACGTCTTCGTGACCCTGCACGTCGGCATTGGCACCTTCCGTCCCGTCTCCAGCGAAAACCTGGCGGAACACCGCATGCACTCGGAGCGCTACGAGCTCCGTCCCGAAACCGTCGCCGCAATCGGGGCGAGCCGGCGCACCATCGCCGTGGGAACGACCGTGGTCCGGGTCCTCGAGACCTGCGCCCGGGACGGCGGAGGATCCTTGAAGGCGGGCTCGGGGGAGACCGACATTTTCATCCACCCTCCCTACCGGTTCCAGGCCGTCGACGCGCTTCTCACCAATTTCCACCTCCCCAAATCGACCCTCGTGATGCTCGTGAGCGCCTTCGCCGGCCGGGATTTCGTCCTCGAAGCGTATCGTGAGGCGGTGCGCGAGCGCTACCGGTTCTTCAGTTATGGGGACTGCATGTTGATCATCTGAACAATTCGTTTCTGCGATTCCGCTTGTTTCCCGGGGGAAGTGGCGGAGAATAGCGGCACGAATCCGGATCTCCCCTTCCGCGCGGGGCGACGGAACGGGGGGCTCGTGTCCGTCTCTCCCGCTCCGATCCTGACGCGGCGGGAACCCAGGCGCAGACAGACCGCCGATGTTCCAATTTCTCTCCCAGAAGCGTCTTCAAAGCCGCGGGTTTTCCAGCGGCCAGAAGCGGCGCAAGCTCAGCGACACCGCCTGGACGGAGATGCTCCGTTCCGGCTGGCAGGTCAGCGGGGTGCTGTTTTTCGTCTTCGCGCTGCTCGTCTCGGTCTGGGTGGTCTTTTCGTCGAGCCCGGATTCGTTTTTCGAGGGCAACCGGTTCCAGACCTTCGTCGTCGTCACCGTGGTTTCGGCCACGCTCGTGGTGCACTGGCACGTCAGCCTTCCCCAGACCTTCCATCAGAACTCCCGGATTTCGCTCATTCTCCTCGTCATCGTCATCCAGCTGATGCTGGTGAAGCTCAGCGAATACGTGGCTTCGACCTTTGCGCCGGCGGGCGGTTTCCGCTTCCTCGTGGAACCCTACCTTTTCGCGCCGATCGTCATCTCCCTGCTCGTGGGGCGGCGTCATGGAACGTTCGCGGTGGTCTACTCGAGCCTCTTCGGGGCGATGACGGTGGCACGGAGCGAGGCGTTCTATTTCGTGATTTTCTCGATGATCTGCGGCTTCGTCGCGATCTATCTCAGCAACAACGTGCGCCACCGCAGCCGGCTCGTCATGGCCGGCGTCTACGCCGGAATCGCCTGCATCCTCCTCGCCACGACGCTCGGGCAGATCGAGTGGCCCTCGCTCCCGGCCCCGGCCGCCCAGTGGGAGATGGTCGCGAAGCAGGCGCTTTCCGCGGTGCTCGTCTCGACCCTCACCGCCGTGCTCGTGAGCGGACTGCTCCCGCTGATCGAGGCGACCTTCCGGATCACGACGGACGTGTCTTGGATTGAACTGGCCGATTTGAACCATCCGCTCCTGAAGCAGATGACGATCGAGGCCCCGGGGACCTACCATCACAGCCTCGTCGTCGCCACCCTCGCCGAGACCGCGGCCGAGGCGATCGGCGCCAGCGCGGTGATGTGCCGCGTCTGTTCCTATTTCCACGACATCGGGAAGATGAAGAAGCCGGCCTACTTCATCGAGAACATCGGCGACGGCCACAATCCCCACGACGACCTCACCCCGAGCATGAGCGCCCTCGTCGTCATGGCCCACGTCAAGGACGGGGTCGACATGGCCCTCAAGCACAAGCTGAACGGGGAGATCATCAACGTGATCATGGAGCACCACGGCACCTCCCTGATCCGCTTCTTTTATCACCGGGCCCTGAAGCAGCGAGACGAGATCGAGCGCCAGGTCGCGGAGGGGAAGGCGCACGAGGAGGACATCCCCGACGTGGCGGAGGACAGCTTCCGCTATGCCGGTCCGAAACCGAGGACCCGGGAGAGCGCCATTATCAGCCTCGCCGACTCGGTCGAGAGCGCCTCGCGCAGCCTCCAGAAGCCCACCGTGAAAAAGATCGACGAACTCATCGACGACCTCTTCAAGGAGCGCCTCAACGACGGCCAGCTCGACGACGCGGCCCTGACCCTCGCGGACCTCGCGACGATCAAGAAGAGCTTTGCGACGACCTTGCGGAGCATGATGCACTCCCGCATCGAATATCCAAGACTTGAAGAGGGGGGCGAGAAGTCGAAAAACAAGTCCAAGACGCGCAAGCTCGTGGCCCCGGGGGCGGCACCGGGTGGCAAGGCGGGCTCCGAAAACGCACCGACCGCATGAACGGGCCGAGGGACCGCCCGCCCTCCGTGGTGGTGCTCTATTTCCATGTCGATTGCTCCGATCTGGACCCCGGACGTCTTGAAGAACGGGCCAATCTCGTCCTCCCGGCCTGCCTCGCCGAACCGGGCGGGGAGGAGTCCGTGCTTGCCGATTGCGGGGAAATCGAGGTCAGCCTGGTCTCGGACGAGGCCATTGCCAGGGTCCACGGCGAGTTCATGGATGACCCGACTCCGACGGATGTCATCACCTTCCACCATGGGGAAATTCTTGTGAGTGTGGAGACCGCAAGAAGGGAGGGGCCGGGACACGGAAATACGGCAGAGGAGGAGACTTTGCTTTACATCATCCATGGTTTGCTCCATCTGAATGGGTATACCGATCTCAGGGAACCGGACCGGTCCGTGATGCATCGCCTCCAGGAGCGGATCCTGGCCGGCGTGCTGAAACGTCCGCATCCACTCTCCGAGGTCGGACCCACGAACGTCCCGACTTAGAAACGAACCGCCAACCCGATACGAACATGGACTGGTATTACGCGAGCAACGGCCAGCAGGCCGGACCCGTCTCCCAAGAAGAACTGGCCGAACTCTTCCGCAATGGAACGGTGAAACCCTTCGATCTCGTCTGGAACGAGACGATGGCCGAGTGGACCCCGATCGGGAAGATGACGGATTTCGCGCTTTCCTCGCCGCCCGCCGCGGCGTCACCGGTCCCCCAGGGATTTCCCCCGCTCGAGACTCCGAAAGTCCCCGAAGAGCCAAAACTTTTCGATACGCCGCCGCCGGCTTCTCCTTCGTTCGCTTCGGGTGGTTATGCGCCGGTCGGCGGCCCGGTTTCTCAGGGAATGCCGGAACCGTCGAGCTACCTCTGGCAGTCGATCGTGGTCACGGTGCTCTGCTGCCTCCCGCTTGGCATTCCGGCAATCATTTTCAGCACCAAGGTCAAGCCCGCCTACCTCTCCGGTGATTATCAAGGGTCCCTCGACGCCTCGAAGAAGGCCAAGATGTGGTGCCTCATCGCCCTCATCCTTGGATTGATCGCCAACCTCCTCATCATCGGCATCCAGATCGCGGCCGTGTTCAGCGGAGCCGCGTTGCAGCCGACGCAATGAATCAGGCTGCTCCGCGGGGGCGCTGGATCGTGTCGATCCTCGCGCTCCTGGTTTTCGGAGCCCTCGCCATGTGGCTTCGTCAGGTGGATCTGGGGCTTCCACCGCGGTTTTTCCCTTCCTGCCTCTTTCACGAAGTGACCGGTCTCCATTGCCCCGGCTGCGGGAACACCCGCGCCGCCCAGGCCCTGCTTCACGGGGACGTGGCCGAGGCCTTCCGGCAGAATGCCTACACCCTGATCGCCCTGCCGTTCCTCGCCGTGGCGGCATGGAGGACCTGGCTGGAATGGGTTTGTCCGGGACGCTCGCGGCCTCCCCGATGGAAGTGGCCGCATTCCGCCACGCTCATCGCGGTGTGGGGCCTGATCCTCTTCTGGATCCTCCGCAACCTCCCTTGGGCACCGTTCACCTGGCTCGCGCCGGACCCCCCGAAGGTCAGGGCGACCCCGGCGTTGCCAGCGAACGCCACGCCCTCCCGAGATGTTCCGCCACGAGGGGAGCGGTGACGGATTCGGGCGCGAGGCGGCATTCCCGGACGGCCAGTTCCGCGGCGCGGCCGAGGAGCCAGCTCCCCACACAGGCGGCGTCGTGCAGGGCGAGGCCTTGGCCGGCGAGCGCGGTGCAGAGGCCGGTGAGAACGTCCCCCATTCCGCCCGAGGCCATGCCGGGATGGCCGGTGGTGTTGAATTCCAAAGGCCTTCCCGGCGAGGCCACGATCGTCCGCGAACCCTTCAGGAGCAGGGAAACACCGCGATCATCGGCGAAACGGCGGGCGAGGGAGGCGCGGTCGAATCCGGGCGACACTCCCGCGAGGCGGGCCATTTCTCCGGGATGCGGGGTGAGGAGCCGGTTCGGAGGCAAGGTGGCGAGCCTTTCGGGAAAACGGGCGAGATGGTTCAAGGCATCCGCATCGAGGACGACCGGCTTCGGATGGGTCGTGAGGAACTCGAGGAGGCCCGGGGCCGAGGATTCGCCCAACCCGGGCCCGATGCCGAAGACGTCCGCGGGCAGGGCGGCGATCTCGTCGAAGGACCGGAAGGAACGGACCATCACCTCCGCGGGAGCCTTCGTCGCGACGATCGGATGGATTTCCTCCGGCACGGCCACGGTGACCAGTCCCGCACCACCATGGGAGGCACCCAGGGCGGCCAGCACCGCGGCCCCGGTCAGGCCACGGGAGCCGGCGACGAGGACGACCCGGCCCGCCGCGCTCTTGTGGGTGTCGAAGGCCCGCCGCGGGATCCGGGGCCGCAGGTTCGCGGGAAAAAGGAAATTGCGGCTTTCGTCTCCGTCCGGAAGGGGAATGGAGAGGGGAATCTCGACGAGCCGCCCGAGGTGGTGTTCGGCGCCGTCCCGGATAAAACCCGTTTTGGGGGCGTTAATGGAGAGGGTGAAGTCCGCGACGACCGCGTCGGGACCGGGCCGGCCCGAGTCTGCGTCGAATCCGGAGGGAAGGTCGATCGCAAAGGTGACCGCCGGACCGGAGGCCCGGAGCCGGTTCATTTCC